>JBCCVD010000022.1:0-92425 GCA_039195745.1 Pseudomonadota bacterium
GAACATTCGCTCAAGGTTTGAGCTGGTAGAACAAGTCATTACGGAGTTACGTAAGCCACCAATTACACGGGTCGACTAGGTATCCCACAACTCCAGAAAGCAGACATTGGTGCATCTGCAGCAAACGTCAGCTCCGTCCGGTAAGGCGACATAAACACAGTTCATCAATTGAATCTGCGAAGTTTAGATTTGCTCGACTATTTGTCCCCCCAAAAATTGCAAGCTGTTTGCGTCAAAACCAGTCTTAATAGAGATACGGGGCCTAGATGAATACCTGCGCGCGGGATTTTTGGGGGCCGGGTCGGTATCTGCGTTGATGATGAAGGGGGTACGGGGGGATCGATCCAATACGGTCTGACCCACCCCGCATCTCTGGTTATTCTGCGTGAGCTGGTGCTGGCATCGGCTTCACCTGTTTTCGGGCACTGTTCAACAACGTATTGATACAAGAGTTGAGATCGTCGCCGACCATCGTTGTGACTAAGTCGCCAAGGTCTTCCTTGAACCATTCCAACTTCGCGACCAGCCCTGCTGGCGTTGTGGCGGGCGTGTTGGCCAGAAGCGCACCTAGTTCGTGCCGATGATTTGAATGCATCGCCTCTTCGGGTGAATCTTCTTCCACAGGTTCGAGGCACTCCATTTCAGAACGCCATTCATTGAGCCAAGCGGCGTGAGGATCGGTTTTATTACACATGTGTTTTCCTTCCATTTCAGTAACGCCCACAATCAGGCCAGGAAGATGAAATGAAACGCGGTGGTGGCAAGAATGGTGGGGCAAACACACGTATCTAACGGTTTTACGATTGATAACAGTTATTTATAAATGGTGTTTGGTGGACCCTAGCGGGATCGAACCGCTGACCTCCTGCATGCCATGCAGGCGCTCTCCCAGCTGAGCTAAGGGCCCGAGTGCAACGCAATGTTGCGAAGGGTGGTTTAGGCGGCGCAGCAGATCAGATCAAGCGAAAAATCGGTGCTGCGCTGCCCGTTGGTTCAGGATGATTTAGGAATCATCATCATTGTCGGAAGCGACATCTGCCAGCTCATCAAGGCTGACCGTATCGTCGTCATCCTCTTCCAGCACGTCATCGCCCAGATCGACATCATCATCGCCGTCATCGTCATCATCGAGGACCACATCCTCGTCATCGACAAGGGCCTCCTCATTGCTTTTGCTCTGCGCGTCAGGCTTATCAGCCACAAGGCTGCTTTTGCCCTTGCCGGTATCCAGCACGACAACCTCGCCCGTGTAGGGGCTGATGATCGGGTCCGCGTTCAGGTCATAAAACCGTTTGCCGGTCGTCGGGCAAACACGTTTTACGCCCCATTCTTCTTTGGCCATCGGTGTCCTCATGTCTCGTCACGTTTCGTGAATTAGCGCCAGTTGCCACATGGGGGCAGGCGTGTCAAAGCCTTTCCCCGGTTCTCTTTGTGGCGGCGCCCTTTCCTCGGAGTAGATAGGCGTCTAGGGTCCAACGCACAACCATGAGGAGCAGGCGCAGATGACGCGGATCATCCAGCTTGGGCAGCCGCCAATAGATGTACTGGTCAGGCAGTCTGCACGCGCACGCCGACTGTCGCTGCGTATTTCGAGCATTGATGGCCGGGTATCGCTTACTTTGCCACGGCGTGCATCCTTGCGCGATGCGCAGGGGTTCCTGCGTGAGAAGGAAGCATGGATCCGCAAACATCTGGCTCAGCAGCCAGAGACTGTTGCGGTCTTGCCCGGTGCGACTGTGCCGGTCGACGGACAGATGCGCGAGATCGTTGAGACGGCGACGCGGGTTGTGAAACTGCACCCTCATTGGATCGAAGTGCCCAGCGGAGCGGAACAAACAGCTGTGCGCCTGCGCGCCTTTCTGAAGACCTATGCGCGCGACCGATTGGCTGGCGCGTCTGAAACCTATGCTGCACAACTTGGTCGGCCCTTTGGCAAGATCACCCTACGCGATACGCGCTCGCGGTGGGGGTCCTGCACGTCTGAGGGCAATCTGATGTATTCGTGGCGCCTGGTCATGGCCCCTGCGGAGGTGCTGGACTACGTGGCCGCACATGAGGTCGCACATCTTGTTGAGATGAACCACTCTGCGGCTTTCTGGGCGAAGGTGTCCCAGCTCATGCCGGACTATCAAAAACACCGCGCCTGGTTGCGCACTCATGGTGGTGGATTACATCGATTTCAGTTCTGAATGCGACCTCTTGGCTTGACCGCACCATGTGATGTGATCACATTCGCACTATGTTGATCCAATCTCGTTCCGCCGATCCTTCAGGGGCCGTTCCAACTGGCGCTGCAAATGACATGGTTTATCGGCGTCTGCGCAGCCAGATCATGTATGGCGAAATCAAACCCGGTATCGCTTTGACCCTGCGTGGGATCGGCAAGGAATACGGTGTTTCCATGACACCTGCCCGCGAAGCAGTGCGCCGTCTGGTGGCAGAAGGCGCATTGTCGCTATCGTCCTCCGGGCGGGTCTCCACGCCTGAATTGTCGAGCGAGCGTATCGAAGAGCTTGCCGCCTTGCGTGCGCTGCTTGAGCCGGAACTGGCCGCGCGGGCTTTGCCGCGCGCGCATATGGCGCTGATCGATCGGTTGCAGTCAATCAATGGAACCATCGCCCAGGTCGTGGCGCGCCATGATGCGGTGGGCTACATCAAGACAAATCTGGAATTTCACCGCACACTTTACCTGCGTGCACAAGCGCCCGCGATGCTGGCGATGGCGGAAACGGTCTGGCTGCAAATGGGGCCGACGATGTGTGACCTCTATGGCCGGCTGAACCGCACGACGACTCCGCAGCATCACAAGTTGATTGTTGCGGCGCTACGGGCCGGAGACGAACCGGGCCTGCGGCTTGCAGTGCGGGCGGATGTCACCCAAGGGCTCCGCATGCTCGCGCAATAGCGGCTGCAAAACTGTGCGCCTGCGGCGCGCGCCTAGGCCGGTTGGGGGCCAGCCCCCAAACCCCCGGCATATTTCCGGCAAAAAGAAGCGTATGATCGTTTCTAGGAGTGGATAGGCCCATCATTGCAGGCCAGCGCTGCCTCCCGCACGGCTTCTGAATAGGTCGGATGCGCATGGCAAGTGCGGGCCAGATCCTCAGCCGCGGCGCCGAATTCCATCGCGACACAGATCTCATGGATCAAATCGCCTGCCATCGGGCCAATCATATGCGCGCCAAGGATGCGGTCTGTGGTTTTATCAGCGAGGATCTTCACAAATCCGTCGCCAGCAAAATTCGCCTTGGCGCGGCCATTGCCCATGAAGGAGAACTTGCCAACTTTGTATGCATGGCCTGCCTCTTTCAGCTGCTCCTCGGTCGCGCCGACATTGGCGACCTCGGGGTGGGTGTAGATCACCCCCGGGATGACGTTGTAGTTGATATGTGGCTTTTGGCCAGCCAGCATTTCTGCCACGGCCATGCCCTCATCTTCGGCTTTGTGGGCCAGCATCGGCCCGTCAATGCAGTCGCCGATTGCGTAGATGCCTTTTATATTTGTGGCGTAATGCGCATCCGTCTCGATCTGGCCGCGCTTGGACAAGGTGACGCCCAAAGCCTCCAGCCCCAGCCCGTCCGTGTAGGGGCGGCGGCCAGTTGCGACGAGCACGATGTCAGCGTCTTCAACATGGTCGCTGTCATCCTTGCGCAGCTTGTAGTTGACCTTGGCTTTGCCGTTCTTGACCTCGACCGATTGCACGGCCGCGCCCATCTGGAACTCCAGCCCTTGCTTTTTCAGCGTGCGCTGAAAGGTTTTTTGGATTTCGGCATCCATGCCTGGGGTCACTGCGTCGAGGAATTCGATCACCTTCACCTCGGACCCGAGCCTTTTATAGACCGAGCCAAGTTCAAGCCCGATCACGCCCGCGCCGATGACAACCAGTTTCTTTGGGATTTTCCCTAGCTCCAGCGCGCCCGTCGAAGACACCACGACCTTCTCGTCAATCTCGACACCGGGCAGGGTGGCAACCTCAGACCCTGAGGCGATGATGATGTGTTTCGCTTCATGCATCTCATCACCGACCTTCACCATGCCGGCTTCCGGGATCGAGCCCCATCCTTTCAACCAGTCGATCTTGTTCTTCTTCATCAGAAACTCGACACCCTTGGTGTTCTGGCCAATCGTGTCGGATTTGTAGGTCAGCATCTGGTCCCAATCCACCGACGGGCTTTTGCCCTTCAGGCCCATGGTTGCGAAATTATGTTCCGCCTCATGCAGCATATGCGACGCGTGCAGCAGCGCTTTTGACGGGATGCAGCCCACATTCAGACAGGTCCCGCCCAAGGTGTCGCGCCCCTCGACGATGGCAGTTTTCATGCCCAGTTGTGCGCAGCGGATGGCGCAGACATAGCCGCCGGGGCCGGAGCCGATTACGATGACGTCATAGCTGGACATGGGAGTGTCTCCTTTGGCTTTTGGGCGCGCTCAGATCAGCGCTGCGATAAGCATAGTAACAGTTGCGAAAAACCCAACCGCCCAAATGGCACTGCGCCACGGTACCCAGCCGAAGGCGTAGGCCGGGACATAGAGCACGCGGGCTGCGAGATAGGTCCAGGCGGCAATCTGGGTTGTTGGCGTGGATTGGTCGGACAGGGTGACAACGAGGACCGCGATGGTAAAAAGGATAAGCCCTTCGAAGTGGTTGTTCATTGCACGCTGAAACCGCCCGGCCTTCCCAGTAAGCAATGCGGGCTCATCGCGCGGTGACATGGCTTTCTTGGTCCCGACCTGCAAATTAGCCGTGGCCGAGTAAAGCATGAATTGCACCACTTGCAGAAGGGCCGCGAGGGTGAGGACTGTGAGTTCGGGGATCATGCCTCAATCCTTATTGGTGTCCCGTTAGGCACAAGAGACCAGATTTCACGCATCTCACGATTTGTCACTGCGATGCATCCGTCTGTCCAATCCCAGATTAAGTGCATTTTTCCTAACCACCCCCAACCATTTGCTATGCCGTGGATCATGATAAGACCGCCGGGAGCTACATTTCTCGATTTGGCGGCGCTGATGTCCGCTTCATTCGGGTATGAGATATGAAGGCTGAGATAAGCGAAACTGCCATCATTTCTCCAATCAATCGTGTACGTTCCCTCTGGTGTACGCTCGTCGCCTTCTTGCTGTTTGTGGCCGTCATCGCCGTTAGCCCCAAGGCTGATTTCATAGGAAGATATGACGCTGCCATCTCGCCACAGCTCAAGAACCCGATCTGACTTGCTGACCCGGATGAGATCAGCAAGCAGCTCCGCATTGACCATCTGAGGTGCCGTCACAAGGTCCAGCCGCGCCATGCCAAAGGTGTAGATCGGCACCATTAGCGCCAGAGCAACACCATATAGAAGCAGGCGTTTCATCGTTGGTCCCCTTCGTAGCAACGCCTCTGAGCGCTTACGATGAGCGTGTTCACAAATCCATCAACAACCGCCGCGGATCCTCCAGCGCTTCTTTCACGCGCACCAAGAAGGTCACAGCGCCTTTGCCGTCGACGATACGGTGGTCATAGCTGAGCGCCAGATACATCATCGGGCGGACGACGACCTCGCCACCAATCGCCATGGGGCGGTCTTGGATTTTATGCATTCCCAAGATGCCTGATTGTGGCGGGTTCAGGATCGGTGAGGACATGAGCGAGCCGTAGACGCCGCCATTGGAGATGGTGAAGCTGCCGCCCTGCATCTCTGCCATGGACAGTTTGCCGTCGCGGGCTTTGGCGCCTTTCTCTGCGATAGCTTTCTCGATCGCTGCAAAGCTCATCGAATCCGCGTCTCGGATCACCGGTACCACAAGGCCTGTTGGCGTGCCTGCGGCAATCCCCATATGCACGTAGTTTTTGTAGACGATGTCCGTGCCATCAATCTCTGCATTGACCTCAGGGACTTCTTTCAACGCGTGGCAGCAGGCCTTGGTGAAGAAGGACATGAAGCCCAGCTTCACACCGTGTTTCTTCAGAAACAGGTCCTTGTATTCATTGCGTAAATCCATCACCGCGCCCATATCGACCTCGTTATAGGTGGTCAGCATCGCGGCGGTGTTCTGACTGTCTTTCAGACGACGCGCGATGGTCTGGCGTAGACGGGTCATCTTCACGCGCTCTTCACGCGACGCGTCATCAGCAGAAACGGGCGCGCGCGGAGCTTGGGCAGCGGGGGCGGGCACACTCGGCGAAGCCGGTGGGGCCACGCCTGCTGCTACAGCTTTCTGCACGTCCTCTTTCATGATGCGACCGTCCTTGCCTGTGCCGGTCACCTGGTCGGAGGTGAGATTATTTTCTGCCATCAACTTGTTGGCGGATGGCGCGTTCTCCACGTCTTTGCTGGCCGTCGCAGGCGCGGCGGCGCTTTCCGGAACGACGGCTGCCGGCGCAGCAGCGGCAGGTGCGGCACCGGCCCCGCTGGTCATTGTGGCCAGCTTGCCGCCCGCCTCTACTGTATCACCTTCACCGGCCAATACCTCTTGCAGGACGCCAGAGGCGGGGGCAGGCACTTCGACAGACACCTTGTCTGTTTCCAACTCGCAGAGCATTTCATCGGCTTGCACGTTTTCACCGGGTTTCTTGAACCAGGTGGAAACAGTCGCCTCCGTCACGCTTTCGCCGAGGGTTGGCACCATGATGTCCACGGTGTCGCCTGAAATCGGTGTCGCCTCAGGCGTGTGCTCAGACACGGGGGTGTCCGTTGCCGCGGCGGGCGCGGGCGCCGCGGCTGGAGCGCTGTCGCCCTCGCTGACTTGTGCGAGCATCGCGTCAACGCCAACTGTGCTGCCTTCTTCGGCGACGATCTCCGACAAGGTGCCTGCGACAGGTGAAGGAACTTCCACGGTGACTTTATCGGTTTCCAGCTCACACAGCATTTCATCGACAGCGACGGCATCACCCGGTTTCTTGAACCATGTGGCAACAGTGGCTTCCGTCACGGATTCACCTAAAGTAGGGACGCGTACTTCGGTCATGGATTATTTCCCTTCCAGTGTCAGCGCGTCATTCACGAGCGCAGTTTGTTCTGCTTTATGTCGGCTTGCCAGACCCGTCGCGGGCGAGGCGGAAGCTGCGCGGCCCGCATAGATCGGCCGCGTGTGTTTGGCGCCTATGCGCGACAGGACCCATTCCAGATTGGGCTCCATGAAGGTCCAGGCGCCCTGGTTGCGAGGCTCTTCCTGACACCAGACCATTTCCGCATTTTTGAAACGCTGCAATTCCTTGACGGAGGATTGTGCCGGGAACGGATAGAATTGTTCATAACGCAGCAGGTAGATGTCATCGATCCCGCGTGCATCGCGCTCTTCAAGCAGGTCGTAATAGACTTTGCCCGAACACATCACGAGCCGCTTGATCTTGTCATCTGCCACCAGCTTGGTGTCTGAACTGCCATATTGCGCATCATCCCACAGCACCCGGTGGAAGGAGGAGCCATTGATGAATTCCTCTTTTGTGCTGACGGCCAGCTTGTGGCGCAGCAGGGATTTCGGTGTCATCATCACCAGTGGCTTGCGATAGTCGCGGTGGATCTGGCGGCGCAGGATGTGGAAATAGTTCGCTGGCGTCGTGCAATTGGCAATGATCCAGTTGTCCCCGCCACACATCTGCAAGAACCGCTCCAACCGCGCGGAGGAGTGTTCAGGGCCTTGACCTTCAAACCCGTGCGGCAGCAACATCACTAGGCCCGACATGCGCAGCCATTTGCTTTCGCCGGAACTGATGAATTGGTCGAACATGATCTGGGCGCCATTGGCAAAATCGCCAAATTGCGCTTCCCAGAGGACCAGTGCGTTAGGCTCGGCCAGCGAATAGCCGTACTCAAAACCCAGCACCGCGTATTCCGACAACATCGAGTCGATAACTTCGTACTGTGCCTGGCCCTCGCGGACGTTGTTCAGTGGATAATAGCGCTCTTCTGTTTCCTGATTTACAAGGCCGGAATGGCGCTGAGAGAACGTGCCGCGCGTCGAATCCTGACCCGCAAGCCGGACGGGATAGCCCTCAGTCAGCAAAGATCCGAAGGCCAGTGCTTCGCCGGTGGCCCAGTCAAACCCGGTCCCGCTGTTAAACATTTTCTGTTTGGTCTCAAGCAACCGACCCACTGTTTTGTGCAGCGGGAACCCATCGGGGGCCTTGCTCAGCGATGCGCCGATCTGATCAAATGTCTCTTCCGAGATGGATGTCTTCCCGCGCTGATAATCATCGCCGCGGGTATCCAGATGTGACCATTTCCCGTCAAGCCAGTCAGCCTTGTTCGGTTTGTAGTCCCGGCCTGCTTCGAACTCCTCATTCAGATGTGCCTGAAAGGCCGCTTTCATGTCTTCGATTTCGCCTTCGGGCATCAGACCGTCTTTGATCAGGCGCTGCGTATATAAGGTCAAAGTGGTCTTCTGGGTTTTGATCTTTTTGTACATCAAGGGGTTGGTAAACATGGGCTCATCGCCCTCGTTATGGCCAAACCTGCGGTAGCAAATGATGTCGAGAACCACGTCCTTGTTGAATTTCTGGCGGAACTCTGTGGCCACTTTCGCGGCATGCACCACGGCCTCGGGATCATCGCCATTCACGTGGAAAATCGGCGCTTCAACCATCAACGCAATATCTGTCGGATAGGGGCTGGAGCGGGAAAAATGCGGGGCCGTCGTAAACCCGATCTGATTGTTGACGACGATATGCATCGTGCCACCGGTCTTGTGGCCTTTGAGGCCGGACAGGCCAAATCCTTCCGCAACCACACCTTGCCCCGCAAAGGCCGCGTCCCCATGCAGCAAGATCGGCATGACCTTGGTCCGGGTTTCATCGTTCAACTGATCCTGCTTGGCACGGGCTTTGCCCAAAACCACAGGGTTGACGGCCTCGAGGTGCGACGGGTTCGCTGTGAGAGACAAGTGCACCGGATTTCCGTCAAACTCGCGATCTGATGATGCGCCGAGGTGATATTTCACGTCGCCAGACCCATCCACATCCTCGGGTTTGAAACTGCCGCCCTGAAACTCGTTAAAAATCGCCTTGTAGGGCTTCTGCATCACATTGGCGAGGACACTCAAGCGGCCACGATGTGGCATGCCGATGATGATATCCTGCACGCCCAGTTGACCACCACGCTTGATTATTTGCTCCATCGCCGGGATCAGGCTTTCCCCGCCATCCAGCCCAAAACGCTTGGTACCCATGTATTTGACATGCAGGAATTTCTCGAACCCTTCAGCCTCAACCAGCTTGTTCAAGATCGCTTTGCGGCCCTCTTTGGTGAAGGTGATTTCCTTGTCGAACCCTTCGATCCGTTCTTTCAGCCAACCAGCCTGCTCAGGATCAGAGATGTGCATGTATTGCAGCGCGAAAGTGCCGCAATAGGTGCGTTTCACAATGGCCACGATCTCGCGCATGGATGCGGTTTCAAGCCCGAGCACATTGTCGATGAAGATCGGGCGGTCTATGTCGGCTTCAGAGAACCCATAGTTCTTCGGTTCAAGCTCAGGATGGTTGGTCGTCTCGCGCATGCCAAGTGGATCAAGATCGGCCGCCAGATGCCCGCGGATGCGGTAAGCGCGGATGATCATGATGGCACGGATCGAATCCAGCACGGCGTTGCGCACCTGATCATCGGAGACCTGCA
The DNA here is from genome assembly GCA_039195745.1 of Pseudomonadota bacterium. Taxonomy (GTDB): domain Bacteria; phylum Pseudomonadota; class Alphaproteobacteria; order Rhodobacterales; family Rhodobacteraceae; genus Litoreibacter. The sequence continues at coordinate 9,588 of JBCCVD010000022.1, forward strand.
CACCCAAATCTGCAGCCTTCTTCTTGATCTTCTCTTCCGCCTTCGGCGCTTCATCTGGCGCCCATTGCCCGTCAAGCGCGGCTGTCAGATCATCGCTTGGCTGTGGTGGCCAATCGGTGCGCGCCCAGCTGGGGCCAGCAGCCTCAGCCTGTGCCAAATCCGTATCGCCCAGTTCTTTGAAGAAACTCCGCCAGCCTTCATCAACCGCATTGGGGTCTTGCGCGAAGCGGGCATAAAGCTGCTCCAGATATTCGGCATTGTGACCTTGCATGAAGGAGGAGGCATGAAACTGGTCGTTATTGGATTGATCGGTCATTGGTTTCCTCGTTGGGTCGTTTCCTAATTGAGGTCCCTGCGGGACCGAGTTCCCTTGCTTGGGCCTCTCCTTTGGGACGGCCCAAGCGATGTCACATCTGGCTAGCCAATTGCCTCCAAAACAGCCTCGCCAAGACCCGCAGGGCTGTCGGCGACAACGATCCCGGCGGAGCGCATAGCTTCGATCTTGTCGTCAGCACCGCCTTTGCCCCCCGCGACAATCGCGCCGGCATGTCCCATCCGACGGCCCGGAGGGGCCGTGCGGCCTGCGATGAAACCGGCCACGGGTTTCCAACGGCCTTTCTTCTTTTCATCGGCCAGGAATTGTGCGGCTTCCTCTTCGGCGCTGCCGCCAATCTCGCCGATCATTATGATCGATTGCGTCTCATCATCCGCCAAAAAGCGTTCCAGAACGTCGATATGTTCGGTCCCTTTGATGGGATCGCCGCCAATGCCCACGGCAGTCGATTGGCCCAGACCAGAATCCGTTGTCTGTTTCACGGCCTCATAGGTCAGTGTTCCGGAACGGGAGACGACACCGACGGAACCACGTTTGTGAATGTGGCCCGGCATAATACCGATCTTGCAGGCGTCAGGCGTGATCACGCCGGGACAATTGGGGCCGACAAGGATACTACTGGAGCCTTCCAGCGCACGCTTGACCCGCATCATGTCGAGCACGGGGATCCCCTCGGTGATGCAGCAGATGAATGGGATTTCAGCATCCAGAGCTTCAAGGATGGAGTCGGCGGCGAAGGGCGGCGGCACATAGATCACAGACGCGTTCGCGCCAGTCTTGGCAACCGCCTCGTGGCAAGAATTGAAGACCGGCAGATCAAGGTGGCTTTGCCCGCCTTTGCCAGGCGTCACCCCGCCCACCATCTGTGTACCATAGGCAACCGCCTGTTCAGAGTGGAAGGTGCCCTGTGAGCCCGTAAAGCCCTGGCAGATCACCTTGGTGGTTTCGTCGATGAGAATGGCCATGTTGGCTCCTTATTGCAGGCTCAGGCGGACCGCAGCGCCCATAGGGTCGTCGCAAGTCGTGCGGAATGAGGGGTTGAGATAGGTCAGGGTGACAGGGCCATTAGGCCCGGTGAAACGTGTGGCCGGACAGCCGTCAACTTGCACTGCTTCCGGTGCGGGCGTTCCGGCAGTCACAAAAAGCCGGGCCGCCTTCTCGCCGACGTGAGAGGCCAAGCCGTAGGAGGCGGTGGTTCCGATCAAAGTGCACAAGCCCTTTGTGTCAGAGGGCGATAGCTGCGCGAGCGCAGTGCCTTTCTCAAAGGTCAGGCCGCCATCAGCGGCCAGACCGCTAAAACTGAAGCCAGCCTCCAGCATCGCGGGCGCGAGGGTGGTCGGGTCAGTCGAAGCGTTCAGACATCCAGCAAGGCCGGCGATCATGTCGTCGCCAGTTGCAAGTTCCTGAGGCGAAAGAGTTACTGGCTGCGGTGTGGGGGTGACGTCGAGCACCTGTGGCTGTGGTTGTGGTGCGGTTGCACTCGCCTGCGGGGCAAGCTCAGGCAGCGGTTGGGGAACTGCAACGGCGCTGTTCAGCGACAAGACCATCTCCAGAGTGTCGCGCGATTGCACATGGGTCAGCGACGCGGACGGGGGATAGCCCGGTGTGGCTATCATCTGTACGGCATCACCATCCGCATAGCTGCCGGTCACGATGACCTCCGTCCCAAACAGCGCGGCTGCGTTCTCCGCAATCAGTTTTCCTAAGTCGTCATAGGTGCCGGGAATGAAGCGGGTGAGTGTCATCGCACAATCTGAGCTTTTTCCGCCTTCAAACTCCGTCACCGTGAATGCGATTTCCCCATTTTGCCCGGCAGGTTCTTTATGAACGATCAGACTGCGATCCCCCGCAATCCGCGCCGACGCGCCCGAGATGCCGGAGACGGCTGTCGTCGGATCCGCGGCAATCTGCCCGCAGCGCGTGGCGAAATGGGTCAGCAGGGCCGTGGAGGTGGACAGGTCTTGAGCTGCCACTTGTGTCGTGAACAACACTGTCAAAGATATGCTGACGAGCCGCATCATCGGGCAGAAAGCAACCTTAAGTTGAAATAGTTTTTGTTTTCGATCCGGCTTTCTTTCTGCAAAAGAACAAGCGTCCCTTTGTATGCCGCCGCTTTACCGAGGGCAGTTGATTTGAATGGCCCGAGCTTCGCGGTCGCTGCGCGGATTTTCGCTTTGCTCGCATTCGTGCTGACAACCATTGAGCAGGTTTTGCCTGATCCAGGGCCATCTACTATGTTGAAGGATACGTTTCCAGATTGATGGAAGGTGGTGTTTGTTCCCAAGGGTGAAGGAACTACAACACGATTGGCGGCCATAATACGGTCTGCTTCTTTGAAGTTCGGAAGCGAACCACCGCAGACATCTTCAAAAAGGCCTATTGCTTCAGCGGGCGAAAGCTCTCGTTGAGGTGCGTCCGCTGTGCTAGTTGTAGTGTTTTCACAAGCAGCCAGCAATCCAATCGCGCAAATCCCAATCGCATTTCGAATAGTGTAGGTTGCGCCCAGACATCTTTCGTTAGCACTCGTCAAACATCTCTTCTGAAGCGAAGCTTTTGACCGTCCGTTTGACTGATCTGAGCTGGTCTTTGCAACGACTAAGGTCATTGTAAACCAAGAGCTCCGAGGTCGCTTCGTTCCAACGGTGAAGTAAATAAGACTGTATGCCTGAGTTCTCCTCGTTGCTGCGTCGATTTGTAGACGAGCGCACTATCATTTCGCATCTGTGCTGCATAGACAAATTCAGATGATTCGAAACGTTCCTTTGGACTGCCGCCCGGCTTTTGTTTAACAGCAGCAAGGAGAGCTTTCACAACATCTTTGGCATCGTGGCGGCCTGTGAAACCGACAGCACAGGACCTGAAGCGATCGTTCGACGCCAAGGCGACGGCAGTGGCGGTAGACTTATTCGTGATTCGGTAGGCCTTAATTGGACCTGCGAGTCGGAACACCTTAAAGCCAAGGCCAAGTGTTGATTTTTTTGCCCCAGAAAGGTTCGGTAAATTCGCGACACAGATATTTGAGAACAACGCCTGAGCGTTCTCAATCGTGTCGGCTCGTGAAGCCAGTTGTTCTTCAGAAGCATCACCACATGCAGCCAACGCTAGGAGTGTAGAGGCCACGGTGAGGGCTCGCATTGAAACAATCATCTACCCTTTTACCGCCTTCACAATTTTCTGCGCACCGTCTTTTAAGTCATCCGCCGCGATCACATCGACATCGCTGTCATTGATGATCCGTTTGCCCTCTTCGACATTTGTGCCCTCAAGGCGCACGACCAAAGGCACTTGTAAGCCGACCTCTTTCACAGCGGAGACGACGCCTTCCGCGATGACGTCGCAGCGCATGATGCCGCCGAAGATGTTGACAAGAATGCCTTTGACGTTCGGGTCAGAGGTAATGATTTTGAAGGCCTCAGTCACCTTTTCCTTCGTCGCACCGCCGCCGACATCGAGGAAGTTAGCAGGCTCTGCGCCGTAGAGTTTGATGATATCCATCGTGGCCATTGCAAGACCCGCGCCATTGACCATGCAGCCGATCTCGCCATCCAAAGCGATGTAGTTCAAATCGTATTTGGAGGCGGCAAGTTCCTTGGGGTCTTCTTCTGTCTCGTCGCGCAAGGCTGCGATATCGGCATGGCGGTAGACCGCATTGCTATCGAAGCCCATTTTCGCGTCGAGGCATTTCAGATCGCCGCTATCGGTGACGATCAGCGGGTTGATCTCTAGCATCTCCATGTCTTTTTCAAGAAACAGCTTATAGAGCGTGCCCATCAAACCCACGCATTGCTTGATCTGTGCCCCTTCAAGACCCAGCGAGAACGCGATTCGGCGGCCATGATATGGCTGATACCCGGTAGCGGGATCGACAGAGAAGCTGAGAATTTTCTCAGGCGTTTCGGCGGCAACGGCTTCAATATCCATGCCGCCCTCGGTAGAGCAGACAAAAGACACGCGGCTGGACTGGCGATCGACAAGTATCGCGAGATATAGCTCTGTCTCGATCCCGGAGCCGTCTTCGATATAGATGCGATTGACTTGCTTGCCCGCGGGGCCGGATTGATGCGTGACCAATGTGCGCCCGAGCATCTTCTTTGCCTCGGTTGCGGCTTCTTCGACCGATTTGGTCAGGCGCACGCCGCCTTTTTCACCGGCGTCTGCTTCTTTGAACGTTCCTTTTCCGCGCCCGCCCGCGTGGATTTGTGCCTTGACGACCCAGAGTGGCCCATCCAACTCGCCCGCCGCTGTCTTCGCATCTTCGGCGCGCGTGACAACACGGCCGTCAGACACAGGGGCGCCGTAACTGCGCAACAAGGCCTTCGCCTGATATTCGTGGATGTTCAAAGCTCTTCTCCTTGCAAACGCCGTTCTGTGCGATCTGACACGGCATCTGTTCGACGTAAAAGCGAATAATCCATGAAGATCGGATAATTCCGACATTTGTGATCACGCGCGAAATTTGCGTGATCACAAATTTCGATCATCCGGAGAAACTTAAGGTTTTGCTAAGGAAACTATTCGGCAAAGAGAAAGGGCCCCGCGTTGCGGAGCCCTTGATTTTGAGACTGTGGCGCGGTCAGGCGAGAGAGCTGTCAATGTCCTGACAGGCCTTCACCAGTCCTTTGACCGCATCTACTGACTTGTCGAACATCGCCTGTTCGTCCTTGTTCATGTTGATGGCGACAACGCGCTCTACGCCGCCGGCGCCAATCACTGTTGGCACGCCGACATAGAAGCCATCCAGACCGTATGCGCCATCCACATAGGCCGCGCAGGGCAGGACCCGCTTTTGGTCCTTGAGGAAGCTTTCCGCCATCTGGATGGCTGAGGTTGCTGGCGCATAAAACGCTGAGCCGTTGCCAAGAAGGCCTACGATCTCGGCGCCACCGTCGCGCGTACGTTGCACGATTGCGTCCAGCTTGTCCTGGCTCGTCCATCCCATCTGGACCAGATCAGGCAACGGGATGCCTGCAACCGTAGAGTAGCGGGTCAGCGGCACCATCGTGTCGCCATGACCGCCTAAGACAAAAGCGGTCACGTCTTTCATGGAGACATCAAATTCCTCAGCGAGGAAGTGGCGGAACCGCGCGCTGTCTAGAACGCCGGCCATGCCGCATACCATGTTATGAGGCAGGCCAGAGAACTCACGCAACGCCCAGACCATCGCGTCCAGCGGGTTGGTGATACAGATCACGAATGCATCTGGGGCATTGTCACGAATGCCCTCTCCGACAGATTTCATCACCTTCAGATTGATGCCCAGAAGGTCATCACGGCTCATACCCGGCTTGCGCGGTACACCAGCCGTGACGATGCAAACGTCTGCGCCCGCGATATCTGCGTAATCGGTTGTGCCTTTCATGGCGGCATCGAATGGCGCGGCCGGGCCGGCTTCGGCAATGTCGAGCGACTTGCCCTGTGGGGTGCCGTCCGCAATGTCGAAAAGAACAACGTCACCGAGTTCTCTCAATGCTGCCAAATGCGCGAGCGTGCCGCCAATTTGGCCTGCGCCGATAAGGGCGATTTTGGGTCTGGCCATCTGAAATGGTCTCCAGTCGGTTAAAGTTGCGCGGAGGGGTAGCGTGAAGAAAAGGGCCGCGCAAGGGTGCTGCGATGCAGAAAGCTTGGTCGATAGGCGTGCTTGTGAAGAGCGCGAACAGAATTCGCGTTGTAAATCAGCGTCTTTTTAACCAACGTGCCGCCGATGGAATTTGACCTGATTTTTTATGCGCTTGCTCTGCCTGCGGCAGTGATTGCCGGATTTGCCAAAGGTGGATTTGGCGGCAGCGTGGCCTTCGTCGCAACCGCGATTCTGGCCTTGATCCTGCCGCCCGCAACGGCGCTGGGGATCATGTTGCCCCTGCTGATGATACTGGATTTGGCGACCTTGAAGCCTTATTGGCGGCAATGGGATTGGGCTGCTGCAAAAGCGCTGATGATCGGCGGGGTTTTCGGTGTCATGCTGGGAACGCTGCTTTACCGCGCCGCTGATCCAGATGTCTTGCGGGTGCTGATAGGCTGTATCGCGCTTTTGTTTGTCGTCTTGCAGGTCCTGCGAAACAAAGGTTGGCTTCGATATGCTGCGTCAGAGTTATCGAACCGCGCGGGGGTTTTTGCAGGGGTGGTCACGGGCTTCACCAGCTTTGTAAGCCACGCCGGCGGCCCGCCGGCTGCGATCTATTTGCTCAGCAAAGGCTTGGGGAAGACGACATATCAGGCCACGACTGTCCTCGCGTTTTGGGCGATTAACGCCATGAAGGCGGTCCCTTACGCTTTCTTCGGGGTCTTCACTGTGGAAACTGGCAAAGCCACATTGCTGATGACAATCCCCGCTCTGGTCGGATGTGTGGCGGGTATCTATGCACACCGCATCTTGCCGGAACGGGTATTCTTTATGATCACCTACGCCTTGCTGCTCGCATCTGGAGCCAAGCTGATTTTTGACGGCGTTACTTAGGTAGGCGCGCCGAGGGAGGCTGGCAGTTCTTCTTCTATCGTTTCAAAGGCCGTGCCTGCTGCAACCATGCAAGTCATCCCATTCGGATGCGTCACTGTGATCGTCCATGTCCCGGTTTCGGAGGAGGCATGCATTTCAATGACGCTGTTATTCGGGGCCATGCCGATGGATCGCCGAGTCTCGCCATATTTGCCGCCGAGCCGGTCAAGAACCATTTGACGATCGGCGCAACGGGTAGAGCCTTGTGCGAAAGTTGCCTGTGATGCCGCCAGTGCCGCGACACATCCCAAAGAGAGGGCGATGAACTGCTGTTTCATTTTCTTATACCTTTTTTCTGGCGCGACAGCGCCTGTTTGGCCTGCTCCATTAGTGAAACACGAGGCGATGATTTCGGCTCATGAGTTGCTTTCAGAATTCGTGTGGTCACCGAGATTGACCCGGGCCACGCCTTAGCCTGCGCATGAAATGGCGAAGGTAAGGTTAATGCGTGGAACGCCGCTTTGATTGTTTCGGCAAAAGATACAAAGAAGTTGAGTTTGTTTCTTAACCTGCTGCAGTGCAGCTAAAGCCGCTTGCCATGGCGTGATGTGTGTGGTGAACACTCTCCGACGAAAAAACGGAATATCCACCAATGCAAAGCTATTCAGGTCCCTGCCGTTCTGTTCTCTACATTCCCGCATCTCGCGCACGGGCTTTGGAAAAAGCTCAAACGCTGCCGGTGGATGCTATCATATTTGATCTTGAAGATGCTGTTTCTCCTGACGAAAAGGTCGCGGCGAGAGCATTGCTTGCTGATACGCTGAAGACATCTGATTACGGTGCGCGTCGCCGGATTGTGCGTATCAACGGGTTTGACACGGAATGGGGTGCCGCAGATTTGAATGCCCTCGCAAAGGCCGGTCCCGATGCGATCTTGTTGCCCAAGGTCAACACAGCCTCCGACATCGAACAATTGAGCCTGTTGATGGATGATATTTCGGAAGCGGCAAGCACCTCAATCTGGGCAATGATGGAAACTTCCCGTGGTATACTGAATGCGCTCGACATTGCAGGCGCGCCACGCATGGAGGGATTTGTACTGGGAACCAACGACCTTGCAAAAGACCTCGGTGCCTTGGCACGTCCTGCGATGTTGACCAGTTTGCAGCTTTGTCTACTTGCGGCCCGCGCGGAGGGTCTGATCTGCGTGGATGGCGTCTATAACGCGTTCAAAGATGATGAGGGGTTGGCTGTAGAGTGCGAGGAAGGGCGCTCCATGGGGTTTGATGGCAAAACGCTCATTCATCCCGCTCAGGTGAGCATTACGAATGCGATCTTTGCTCCTTCCGAGGACGAAATTGCACTGTCACGTCGACAGATCGCGGCGTTCGAGGAAGCCGAAGCGGCCGGACAGGGCGTTGCGGTTGTGGATGGTAAAATCGTTGAAAACCTGCATGTTGAGACTGCAAAACGCGTTCTCGCCAAAGCGGAAGCGATTGCATCACTGGAGGCATAACCATGGGGTCATTGATACTGGGGGTAAGTGGCTGGAGCGCGGCTCATTGGATGAAGCGCCTCGCGCCGGGTTTACGTGGTGCGCTGACAGCGCGACTTGGTGAGGGGTCCAACGGCGTGATCGCCGTGCTTTTAGTGCTGTCGATTGTTGCAATGGTCCTTGGCTATCAACGGGCGGATTTCACGCAAGTCTGGACACCACCGGCCTTCTTCACACATATCAATAACCTGTTGATGCTGATGGCTTTTTATTGTTTCGGTGCAAGTGCGCGGAAGACAGATCGGGTTTGGCTGGGCACGAAGCTGCGGCATCCGCAATTAACGGGATTTATCATCTGGGCCATTGCGCATCTGCTTGTAAATGGGGACGTGGCATCCGTCATTCTGTTTGGTGGTTTGTTGCTCTGGGCCGCGCTGTCTATCAGATTGATTAACCGGGCTGAGGGGCCGTGGACACCGCCGCCCCGCGCGCCTGTCAAGTCGGAGATCGTGCTTGTCGTGATCACGCTTGTTCTGTTCAGCATCGTCGCGGCAATTCACACCTGGCTCGGCTATTCACCCTTTGGAGGATGAGATGAAGCTTTACCGTTTCCTCAGTGAGGAGGACACCTCTGCGTTCTGCCACAAAGTGACAGAGGCGCTGAACAACGGGTGGGAACTTTATGGCTCGCCGACACAGACATGGGATCATGAGGCGGGCGTTATGCGCTGTGGCCAATCTGTCGTGAAAGAGGTCGAAGGCACCTACACGCCGGAGACCAAACTGGGAGCGCATTAAATGGCGACAAAGACGAATGCGGGGTGGTTCTTTGAGGATTACACGATCGGTCAAGTGATCCACCACGGTGTGCCGCGCACGCTTTCGGGGGGCGAACGGGCAATGTATCACGCGCTCTACCCTGCGCGTCATGCAATGTATTCCTCGGATGAATTCGCCCGAGACTGTGGTCTTCACGAAGCGCCTTTGGACGATTTGATCGGGTTTCACACGGTGTTTGGAAAGACCGTACCGGACATTTCACTCAATGCCGTCGCGAACCTTGGCTATGCGGAAGGACGGTTCCTGAAGCCCGTACATTTGGGTGATACGCTGATCTCCCGGTCGGAAGTGATTGGTCTGAAGCAAAACTCAAACGGCAAAACCGGTGTGGTCTGGGTCCGTACGACAGGCGAAAATCAGCTTGGCGACGAGGTGTTGAGTTACATCCGTTGGGCAATGGTCCGCAAACGAGATGTCGACGCACCTGCGCCGGATACAGTTGTCCCGACCTTGGCGCCGTTTGTGGCCGCGCGCGATTTGGTCGTGCCTGAGGGGCTGAGTTTTGATGAATACAACTTCATCCAGTCCGGTGAGCCACATCGCTTAGGTGACTATGAGATCGGTGAAAAGATCGATCATGTTGATAGTGTGACCGTCGAGGAAGCGGAACACATGCTGGCAACGCGCCTGTGGCAAAATACGGCGAAAGTGCATTTCGACGCGACGGTGCGCCCTGATGGCAGCCGTTTGATATACGGGGGGCACGTGATTTCCATGGCGCGCGCGCTCAGTTTCAACGGTTTGGCCAATGCACAAATGATCGCTGGGCTAAACGCGGGCGCGCATGCCAATCCATGCGTCTCAGGCGACACGATCCGCGCCTGGTCCGAAGTGCTGGACATTGCTGAAACCGGGACTGCGGGGATCGGTGCGATCCGTTTGCGACTGGTCGCACAAAAAGCAGAGGCTGAGATGTTCTCCCTCAAAGGAGAGGATGGAAAATACCTGCCCGGTGTCTTGCTGGACTTCGACTATTGGGCGTTTATGCCTGTCTAATCCGGTACACTCCGATGCGCGGCCGCGGAAATTAAAGGAAAAGTGACTGCCAATTTCTGACCGAGTGGCTAAGCTGAAGACATGGGTCGGGTTCTGCGCATGTCATTGTCAGTATTGTGTCTTTCAATTGCGCACTCTGCGCAGGCCTGTGGGTTGGCATTAATCCTCGCGGTTGATGTGTCCGGCTCCGTCGATAGCCGCGAATATGCCATTCAAATGCAAGGTCTGGCAGAGGGGTTGCGCGATGGCGCGGTTTCCGAGGCCCTTGTCGCACATCAAGCGCAGGTACAATTGATCCAATGGACTGGGTCTGGTCGTCAGCAGGTCTCCGTCGACTGGACGGCACTTGAAGGGGGCGCGGATGTCGCCACTTTCGCTGATCAGGTGGAAACCGCACCGCGCGCATGGCGCAATTTTTCGACGGCAATCGGTGAAGCGCTGGTTTTCGCGCAAGGCAATTTTGCGAAGGTTCTGCATTGTGCTCGCAAGGTCATCGACGTCTCAGGTGATGGCCCATCAAATGAAGGCGTGGCGCCGGAGGCTGTGCATGCCCAGCTTGACGCGCAAGGTATTATCGTCAACGGGCTCGCGATTGAGGAATCAGACGCGGCGCTTACACGGTACTATGAGCAAAAGCTGATTACGGGGCCGGGCGCCTTCGCGATACGTGCCGCGCGTTTTGAGGACTACCCGGATCGCATAAGGCGTAAGCTGTTGCGTGAGATCACTAAACAGCTCTCTTCTGCGGGCAGCAGCAAACAAAATGACAATTTGTGATCACGTGTTAAAATTCAGTGATCACATAATGAAAGAATTGATGAAAATGCCGCAGCTAAAGGGTCGAAATCGTACATGCAGCACGTGACTCTCCTGATGATTTGAAGCATGATTACGCAGCAAATATCGTAGCCAACAAAGGACGTGCACATGGCCGACGTCAATCGGGGAAATAGACCGCTCTCTCCCCATATCATGATTTATCGCCCACAACTTACGTCAATCTCTTCTATCATGGTGCGTATCACAGGCATAGCGTTGCTGGTTTTGTCGGTTCTGATCATCTGGTGGCTGGTGGCTGCAGCGACGTCTGAGGCTGCTTTCTCATTCATTGACGGGCTGCTGCGTAGCTGGTTTGGCGACCTTGTCCTGTTGGGCGCCACCTGGGCCTTTTACTACCACATGCTTGGCCGGTTGCGTCATGTGATCTGGGACCTCGGATATGCGATTGAAATCGACATTTCAGAGAAAATGGCCATCGGTATGTTCGGATTGGCCACGCTTCTGACAATCGTAACAATTCTGATTGTATGAGGGCGATATGAGGTATTTGACGGATAGGAAGCGCGCCCAAGGCTTGGGATCTGGTCGTGGCGGAACGCATCACCATTGGCAAATGATGATCAGCTCGGCTGCCTTGCTGATCCTGACGCCTGTGTTTGTGATCACTTTTGGGCTGGGGCTAGGCGGCACCTATGAGGAGGTGCTGGCATATTACACGCACCCGTTTCCAGCGATTGTGACAGCGTTGACGTTGGTTGTCAGTGTCTTTCACCTGACCCATGAAGCACAAGCCGCTGTGGAAGATTACATGCATGGTGTGTCACAGAAATTGACGCTGATCGCGTTGACTGGATTTGCATACACGTTGGTTGCTGTCGGTCTTTTTGCGATTGCGCGCCTCGCGCTTTGAGGATGTAAATGTCTGAATTCACTGATTTCCACGCGATCTTGACAGAGGCAGAAAGTCTTTCTGCCCTGCGCGGCGCGTTAGAGCAGGTGGTAGAGGGTGCCTATGTGCCCTTGGATGAACTGGATGAGGACGCGCTGCTGGATGTCAGCACGATGGAGGCGGCTTGGGTGGATCACTCGAAGCCGTTATGGATCAAGCTGGGCGTCCGCGGCACTGTGGAACAACTGGCGAAAATCGGGCCTGCATTGCATCTCAACGTCGAGGAGGATTTTACAAGCTGGTCCTTGGATGCACGGTGTGGCGATGTGTCTTTGAGCTTTGCCATTTTACGCGCGCCTGACATTTACCGGGAAGCCACAGCTGGCATCCCCGTTTATGACCAAAGCTTGAACACGAAAGCGCTGGCAAACTGTCTTGGTGTCGAGGATTCTGCGCTTCGCGCGACGCTCGCACCCAATGGTGGTGAGCCATTTTGCGAATTACTGGGCATCAGCTACGAACAGATGCTCGACATGGAACTGGAAGATATCGAGGCCGGTCAGGTTGGCTTTGGTTTTTTGGCGCTATGATTAAGAAGACGAAACCCAAGTGGCGAAACCACTCTCGCCCTCAGGCATTACGGAAGGCATGACCGATGGCTGCTGAATATGACTATGAAACTCATGAATATGACGTTGTCGTCATCGGCGCCGGTGGCGCGGGGCTGCGCGCGACACTTGGCATGGCGGAACAAGGCCTTCGGACTGCTTGCGTCACAAAAGTATTTCCAACCCGGTCTCACACAGTCGCGGCGCAGGGCGGGATTGCGGCCTCCCTGTCAAATATGGGGCCGGACAATTGGCAATGGCACATGTACGACACGGTGAAGGGATCGGATTGGCTAGGCGACACAGATGCGATGGAGTATCTGGCGCGCGAGGCACCCAAAGCTGTCTACGAGCTTGAGCATTACGGTGTACCTTTCTCGCGGACTGAGGAAGGCAAGATTTACCAACGCCCCTTCGGTGGCCATACGACCGAATTCGGGGAAGGCCCGCCTGTGCAGCGAACCTGCGCAGCCGCCGACCGAACCGGTCACGCGATCCTGCACACGCTTTACGGGCAGTCCTTGAAGGAAAAAGCTGAGTTCTACATCGAGTATTTCGCCATTGATCTGATCATGAGCGATGATGGCGTCTGTACCGGCGTTCTTTGCTGGAAACTGGATGATGGCACGTTGCACCTGTTCAGTGCCAAAATGGTGGTGCTGGCCACGGGTGGCTATGGCCGTGCCTATTTCTCTGCGACATCCGCCCATACCTGCACAGGCGACGGTGGCGGTATGGTCGCGCGTGCCGGACTGCCTTTGCAGGACATGGAATTCGTGCAATTCCACCCGACAGGTATTTATGGCGCAGGTTGTCTGATCACCGAAGGCGCGCGCGGGGAAGGGGGGTATCTTACCAACTCCGAAGGCGAGCGTTTCATGGAAAGGTATGCGCCGACCTACAAAGACCTTGCGTCCCGTGACGTGGTCTCCCGCTGTATGACAATGGAAATCCGCGAAGGCCGCGGCGTGGGTGATCAGGGCGACCATATTCACCTGCACCTCAATCACTTGCCGCCTGAAACGCTGCAACTGCGCCTGCCCGGTATCTCCGAAAGCGCACGTATTTTCGCTGGCGTTGATCTGACAAAAGAACCGATCCCCGTGCTTCCGACCGTGCATTACAATATGGGCGGCATTCCGACCAACTATTGGGGCGAAGTGCTCAGCCCTACTAAAGATGACCCTGACCGCGTGTCGCCCGGTCTGATGGCGGTGGGCGAAGCTGGCTGTGCCTCTGTGCATGGTGCCAATCGCCTCGGCTCGAATTCACTGATTGACCTTGTGGTCTTCGGGCGCGCTGCGGCGATCCGCGCGGCAAAAGTCGTTGATCCGGCAGAACCAAATCCGCCGATCGACAGAATCTCACTGCAACGTGCTTTGGATCGGTTTGACAATCTGCGCTATGCAAAAGGTCACGTTCCAACGGCCTCGTTGCGCCTTGAGATGCAAACCACAATGCAGGCAGATGCGGCTGTGTTCCGCACAGACAAAACATTGGCTGAAGGTGTGAAAAAAATGGAAGGTGTGGCTGAGAAGCTCAGCGACCTCGAAGTTTCAGACCGCAGCCTCGTATGGAACTCTGACTTGATGGAGACGCTGGAGCTGGCCAACCTTATGCCGAATGCTGTCGCAACGGTTGTCTCGGCCGAAGCACGCAAAGAGAGCCGTGGCGCACATGCGCATGAGGACTACCCGGATCGTGACGACGTCAACTGGCGCAAGCACTCGTTGACATGGTTTAAGGGTCAAAAAGCGTCGCTTGGCTATCGCGGGGTCCATCTTGATCCTCTGACGTCGCATAATGAAGGCGGCATCGATCTGAAGAAAATTGCGCCAAAAGCGCGGGTCTATTGATCCGGGTCATGGTCCTCTCAGTGTCCTTTCTGGCCGCTTGCGCACCCGTGCCTATGACACCGGAGCGAGCAGAAAAGTTGTGCCGTGAGGATGTTGGTTTGGCTGATGGCGTTGAAGGCCGTGTTGGTGTTGGAGTTGGCACGGGCGGCGGGCGCGCGAAAGGCTCCATCACAGTGACCGACCGCGTCTTCAACCCGCAATCAGACGTTGAATTTCTGCAAGAGTGCATCGACAGACGCATGACCGGGAAGCCCGCGCCTACCACATTCGGGATAACCGTGGGAGCGCGGACATGAACGCCGGCTACTCAGGGACACCGCTGGCGAAAAAGCTTGGTCTGAAGGACGGTCAAGCTGTCGCATTTGTAGGTCTTCCTGCCAGTGTATCTCATTTGCTCTCGGATCGAGCGTATCGGGAGGTCGAGAGTGTCGACAATTGGGTGGAGCTCTCTGACAAACTGTACGATGTCGTGCACCTGTTCAGCAAAGAAGCGGATGTGATCCGCAAAGCGGTGCATGAATTGGCCGATAGGATTGTGCAAACCGGAATGATTTGGGTCAGCTGGCCCAAGAAAGCCTCCAAAGTGCAAACGGATGTCACTGAAGACGTGGTTCGTGAGGCCGCTTTGCGCGGAAAGCTGGTTGACGTAAAGGTTGGCGCCGTGGACAGCGTCTGGTCGGGGCTGAAATTGGTCATCCGCAAGGATCTACGTCAATGAGACCATTGCTGTTTGTTCTTCCACTGGCACTGATCGGCTGTGGCGAAGATGGGCTTGCTGATCAACTGGCTCGCGAGCAGGCGCGTAACGCGGTCAACCCGGTGTTGGCGCAACGCTTCCCGGGGGTGCCTTTGGAACCCGCAACAAATTGCGTGATCAACGAAGCGTCCGCCTCTGAAATCCTTCAACTCGCGAAAGCTGGAGCGACTGGGGTATCGCAGACCGATGCGGAACTTATCGTTCAGATCGCGACCCGACCCGATACAATTGAATGCTTGCTCAAAGACGGCATCACGCCGTTTCTGATCTAGGAGAATAAGACATGGTCCAATTGACCCTCCCAAAAAATTCCCGCATCACAGGCGGCAAGACATGGCCCAAGCCCGATGGCGCGAAGAATGTTCGGAAGTTCCAGATTTACCGTTGGAATCCCGATGATGGCAAAAACCCGTCTGTCGACACGTATTTCGTCGATATGGACAAATGCGGGCCGATGGTTTTGGACGCGCTGATCAAAATCAAGAATGAGATTGATCCGACCCTGACCTTCCGCCGATCTTGTCGTGAAGGGATTTGCGGCTCTTGCGCGATGAACATTGACGGGATCAACACGCTGGCCTGCATCTATGGGATGGATGAGATCAAAGGCGATGTGAAGATTTACCCGCTGCCGCATATGCCGGTGATCAAAGATCTGATACCTGACCTGACACATTTCTACGCACAGCATGCCTCGATCATGCCGTGGTTGGAAACAACAACAAACAGGCCGCGTAAGGAGTGGCGCCAGTCTATTGAAGACCGCAAAAAGCTCGACGGGCTATATGAATGCGTGATGTGCGCCAGCTGCTCGACCTCTTGCCCGAGCTATTGGTGGAATGGTGACAAATATCTTGGGCCAGCGGCGCTGCTTCACGCCTATCGCTGGATTATCGACAGTCGCGACGAAGCGACAGGGGAACGCCTGGATCAGCTCGAAGACCCGTTCAAGCTCTACCGCTGTCATACCATCATGAATTGCACCAAGACCTGCCCGAAAGGTCTGAATCCGGCCAAGGCGATTGGTGCGATCAAGAAGATGATGGTCGAACGCGCGGTCTAACGCACATATTCTGCTGGACAGCTCTGCCAACTGGCCCTTCAGCCTTGGTAGGCCAAGCATTCTATGCTGTAGCGGCCGCGATGCCTGATCGCCTTCCTATTTGAAAGGAGTGTTCACATGACACAGCCCCCTGATGATGCGCAGGCGCGCCGCGCCGTCGAACCTGTGATCTGCTATCCGGTGGACACACTTCCCGAAGCCGACATGGCGCTGTACGACGCGGCTCGCGGAAACATGACCAAGACAGGTGAAACGCGTGTAGAACCCCGTGACGCTGCGACTTTTCATGTGCCCGCGGGGCATTTTTTCAGGATATCTTCCATAGAAGGGCCGCAGGTGGGTGACCTTAACCTGTGGAACGCGCATGATTTGACGGAACGCTTCTACAGCGGAAAAACCCGAGCTTTGCATGGCACTCACATCACCACGGGGGAGCGGATGTGGTCGTCGTTTCCGAGCCTCAGACCGATGGCAACGGTGACGCATGATACGCTTGGCTGGTATGGAATTGACGACTTTGGCGGGTCTGTCCACGACGTGATCGGGACACGCTGCGATCCGTACACGCATCATTTGCTTGCCACGGATCAGTATCATCATTGCTGCCATTCCAATCTGATCCGCGCTTTCGCAGCGGAAACGGGCATGACGGCCGATGCCGCAGAGGCCTATGTGCATGATGTGTTGAACGTATTCATGTGCACCGGCTTTACCCGCGATACGGGGCAGTATTTCATGAAGGCAAGCCCGGTGCGCCCGGGTGACTTCATAGAGTTCTTTGCCGAAATTGACCTGCTCGGGGCGCTGAGCGCCTGTCCGGGTGGCGATTGCTCATCAGAGCATTCCAGCGATGTCGCCCCTTGTTATCCGCTTTTGGTCGAACTGTTCGCGCCAGCCCCGGGAGCGCTGGACGCCTGGGTGCCACCTGTCCTGAATGGCTATGACCGCACGCATGGGCTTTAGGCGAAGGCGGCCTCCAGCGCAATTTCTACCATGTCGCCGAAGCTCTTCTCCCGATCTGCGGAGGGTAGAGCTTCCCCCGTCAGGAGGTGGTCTGATACAGTGAGCACCGCCAAGGCACGGCGCCCGTAGCGGGCGGCGAGATTGTAGAGCTCCGCTGCTTCCATTTCCACCGCGAGAATGCCGTGGCGCGTCATCTGCTCATTCAGATCAGGACGCTCATCATAGAATACATCTGCCGAATAGATGCCGCCGACATGGGTTGTGACATTTCTGTCCTCTGCCGCGTGATAGGCGCTGTGTAGTAGGTCGAAATCAGCGCATGGGGCGTAGTTTAGCTCTTTGAAAATTCCTCTGGATGGGGTCGACAGGGTTGAGGAGGTCTGGGCCAGAATGACGTCGCGCAGCCCGACTTTTTCTTGCATCGCGCCGGTAGAGCCGATGCGGATCAGGGTTTTCGCGTCATACTCTTTAATCAGTTCATTCACGTAGATCGACAGGGACGGCATGCCCATACCCGAGCCGTGGATTGTAACACGGTGGCCATTCCAAAGTCCCGTAAAGCCCAGCATGCCGCGCACTTCGTTGACGAGCTGGACGTCACTGAGGAAAGTTTCCGCCGCCCATTTTGCACGGTATGGATCGCCGGGCAGAAGGACGGTCTCAGCAATCTCGCCAGGTTTTGCACCAATATGAATGGTCATTTGCAGATCCTCTTTCAGTCAATGCTAATCTATAGCAGAGCTGCCAGTCACGGAAATGACAATTGGTCCTAGTGGGAATGCAACTGCTCGCGGGCCTGTCGGAAAGACAGCAGCCGTCGTTCCTTTTCATCCCACAGGTGCAGGCGCGCTGTTGCAAAGCTTTCGCGGATCGTCAAACGCTGAGCGTCAGCAAGGGCAGCGTGGTCGCGCAGGACTTCGGGCAAGCGATAGAAGGGGATGCGGCTGTAAAGGTGATGCACATGGTGCACACCGATATTGGCCGTCAACCATTGCAGGACAGAGGGCATCACGTAATGCGAGCTTCCATGCAAGGCAGCCTCGTGGACCTGCCAATTTTCCTGCCCGTCCCAATGAGTCTCTTCGAACTGGTGCTGGACGTAAAAAAGCCAGACACCGATTGTGGCGGCGATCAGAGTTGTCGGCACGAAAATCAAAAGGATTGGAGCCGCGCCGCCGAAATAGAAGATAATGCCGAGAATGAGGACGATTGCAGCGTTCGTGCCCATCGCTGACACCCAGTATTTGAAGCCGGCACGCATCAGACCGATGGGCAGACGATTTTGCATGAAAAACAAATAGCCGGGGCCCAACACGAAGAGAACGAAGGGATTTCGGTACAGGCGATAGGTGAATCTGCCAAACCGGGAACGCTCCGCATATTCCGCCGTGGTGAGGGTGAAAATCTCGCCCATATCGCGCTGGTCCAGATTGCCGGAATTGGAATGATGCATGGCATGAATCTTTTGCCAGACGTCATATGGTGTCAGCGTGAGCACGCCCAATGCACGCCCGGTCCAGTCACCCAATTTACCGTTATGGAAAAAGGCGGCGTGGCCGCAATCATGTTGAATTGCGAAAATGCGGACCAGAAACAGACCGTTGAGCACGGCAATGGGAAGCGGCAGCAGCCAATGAATGGTCATGGCCCACCAGCTCAGCGACCAAAGCGCAAGGAAGGGGACCAGCGTCACAGCCAGTTCAAAAGCTGAGCGGGCGTTGCTGGGGTCACGATATTTCCTGAGTTCGCGAACCCAATTTCGAGCGGCCTCTGCCGAGTTGGAAGGGGAGGGCAGAGTCATATTGGATCCGTCATTTGCAATCGTTGCTCCTCGTTAAAGCACGCCGATCCCCGCGCCCAGCGATTTATCAACGGATGGAAGAGATTTGGTAAATTTACAGCAGGTTTTGCATTCAATTTTAGACTTCAATGCAAAGACGCCAAAAATGAAACGCGCGCTGCTGCCTATTCCGCTGGCGCGACCCCGGTCGGCGCGCGCCGCATCGCACGTTCCTGCGCGAAGGAGATCATTTGTCTACTGTCTTCATCCCACAATTGCATCCAGATGCATTTGGTGGAACTCCGCAATGTCATTTTATAAGCTCCTTGCAGGGCAGGCTCGTTTTCCAAGGCTTCGGGCAACCGATAGAACGGGATACGCGCATAGAGGTGGTGAATGTGGTGAATGCCCATATTCGCTGTAATCCACATCAATGGCTTTGGCAGAACATATTGGGACGAGCTGTGGAGCGCCTTTTGGTGTATCGTCCAATCCGGTGGCCAGTCGAATTGGGCTTCTTCGAACTGATGCTGCACATAGAATGTCCATACTCCAGCTGACGCCCCGACCCATACAGAGGGGAACCAAATCAGCCAGATTGCTGCCCAACCGCCATAGGCATAGAGCGCTGCCAACACGCAACCAATCGCGAGGTTCGTACCCATGGCAGAGCGCCAATAGATCCAGCCATTGGTCCACATGCCGAACGGCAGGCGATGTTGCAAAAAGAAAAGCCAGATCGGGCCAATTCCAAAAAGAAACACAGGATTGCGGTAAATCTGATAGGCAAAGCGATGCCAGCCGGGCAACGCACGATACTCTTTGACCGTGAAAGTGTGAACTTCGCCAATGTCCCGTTCATCGAGATTGCCGAGGTTCTTGTGGTGGTTCGCATGCATTTTGCGCCACATGTAATAGGGCGTGAGCGTAATCACTCCAAGAATGCGCCCCAATCGATCATTGGCACGGGCTGTTTCGAACAGCGCACCGTGGCCCACATCATGCTGCAGCAAAAACATGCGAATCGTGAAGACGCCAGTCACGAGGCCAAAGAACAGTGCCAACGGATAGCTGAAAGACAGTGCCCAAAGGGCTGCGGTCCAACTGAGCGCGAAGGGAATAACAGTTTGTGTAATCTCCCACCATGTGCGCATCGGATCGGGGTCTTTGTATTTTTTGAGTCGCCGCGCCAAAGCGCGCGCGTCCTCCGCGCTGATATAGGCATAATCGGACTGTTTCTGCTGCAACGGTGCCGCATTCTGCAAATCAGCTGGAGGGGTGGGTTTCATATCTGGTCTCGGATGGACGTCAAATTGGGCAATCAGAAACTATTGTCATCAACATTGAAGTCGTATCATCGCCAAGAGAGCAAAGCCATAGCCTTACCGCCGCAGGGAAGGTAACCCGACACCGGTGCTGTCAAAACCGCCATCAGCGGCCACCACTTGGCCCGTTACAAAACTGGCGGCATCTGAAGCAAGGAATGTGACGACGGACGCGATCTCGTCTTCTGTCCCATATCGGTTCAGTGGGATCGCATCGTGATAGGCGTCTATGATATCCTGGCTATGCACAGCCATGGCCAGTTTCGTCCGCACTGGTCCAGGGCAGACACAGTTCGCGCGGATACCGTACTCGCCCAGTTCTGCGGCCTGTTGTTTCGTCAATTGGATGACGGCGGCCTTTGATGTGCCGTAGGCGACCCGCAGGGTAGATGCGCGCAGGCCGGAGATTGAGGCGATATTTACTAGGCTGCCCTTCGTCTCTTTCAATGCTGGGATCGCGGCCTGAGAGACGAGGAAAACGCCATCAAGGTTGGTCTCCATTATGCGGCGCCAGCGTTTGAAATCGGTCTCTTCAATCGGGCCAAAATCTGCGACGCCTGCGTTGTTAATCACAGCATCGATCCGTCCGAAGGTGCCGCGCACAGCATTGACCATCTCTTCGACCTGCTGCTCGTACGATACGTCAAAGGTAAAGGCGCTGGCCTCGTTCAATCCGGCAGAGGCGCTGTTCAACTCTTCACCGTCACGATCCACCATCGCGACCCGCCACCCTTGCGCGATGAACATCTTGGTCGTGGCAAAGCCGATACCACGTGCAGCACCCGTCACCAGCGCAACTTTCTCAGCCATTTTCTTTCTCCCCTGTTGGCACAGCACGTAACAGGGATAGCCTCACATGATCAACGCGCTTGGCGAGCGTTCGGTGAAGACGCGGATATAGTCGCCCGGCGAGGAGCCTGCCCAATAGACAAACAAGCGGTGAGGATCATTCGGGTCGATCCAGACCTGATCACCGTCTTCGAGGCCGCGCAACTCAACGCTGATATATGTGACACTTGTGTTTGCGAGAAAATCCGTGGCCGCCATCGACCGTTGATAAGCTGCCACGCCAAGAATGGGCGCATCGAAATAGACATATCCATATTGGATGCCTGAGAGGCTGTCGAAAAACACGTAGTGACTTGCGACCACGGTTCCCTGCGCGATCACACCGTTCGTGCCGCCTATGTCAACTTGAATGGGCTCAACAAGCGTGACGTTCTGGTCTTCATCAAACCCATAGAGATTATCGTCATCAAACGTGTCATTGCCGACCGCGAAAGACGTGCTCGCGTCAAGCTTCACGAATGAGCCACTCCCATTCTGGCGCAGTATTTCGCCGTCCAGAATGAATGCGCCAGCCGCTGACGTGTTCAATAAAACCGCTGCAATAAGGTGTCTAAGCATACCCGTCCCCCATGATGGCACAGTAAGAGCGCGCAATGCCGGAGGCCATCCCAAAGGTATGAAGTGGCGGGATCGTGAAGGCTTACTCCGCCGCGATCCCCTGCGGATCTACAAGCGTCACAAGGTCATCCATGATGCGGTTCAACTCGAAGTCTTTCGGCGTGTACACCTTTGCGACGCCCATAGCGCGCAGCCGGTTTGCATCGTCTTCGGGAATGATGCCGCCCACGACCACGGGTATATGGCCAAGCCCCGCCTCGGCCATTTTGCTCATGAGGTCCTTGATTAGCGGGATATGTGAGCCAGAAAGGATCGACAGCCCCACGACATGCGCTTCGTCCTTTTGCGCGGCTGCCACAATTTCGTATGGCGTCAGGCGAATGCCTTCATAGGTGATGTCCATACCGCAATCGCGCGCGCGCGCGGCGATTTGTTCGGCCCCGTTTGAGTGGCCGTCCAGTCCCGGCTTGCCTACGAGGAATTTCAAACGACGCCCCAGCCTGTCGGAGACTGCATCGACCCTTGCGCGAATGTCTTCGAGACCTTCTGTGCGGTTCGACGGGTTGCGCGACACGCCAGTCGGGCCGCGATACTGACCAAAGGCAGTGCGTACCATGTCACCCCATTCGCCGGTCGTGACGCCCACTTTCGCAGCTTGGATGGAGGCAGGCATGATGTTTGCTCCAGACTGTGCAGCTTCGCGGAGCGCTTTCAACGCTTCTTGGACTTTGCCATTGTCCCGATTTTCCTTCCAAAGGTTGAGGCGCGCAATCTGATCAGCTTCTGCATCCGCGTCGGCGACCATGATCGCCTCATCACCAGCTGTCAGCGGGCTTTCCTCTGCCTGAGTGTACTTGTTGACGCCAACAACCGTGGTGTCTCCACCCTCAATATCGGTGATCCGGTTGGCATTGGCCTCCACCAGACGCGACTTCATGTATTCGATCGCCTCGTTTGCCCCACCCATAGCGTCAATCGTCGCCAGTTCGGCGCGCGCGCCCTCTTTCAAAGCTTCAACTTTGCGCTCGACGGCCGGGTTGCCGTCAAACAGATCGTCATATTCCAGCAAATCGGTTTCAAACGCCATGATCTGCTGCATCCGCAAGGACCATTGCTGGTCCCATGGCCGCGGCAGACCCAGTGCCTCATTCCAGGCGGGCAGTTGAACCGCACGTGCGCGTGCGTTCTTGGAGAGCGTCACCGCCAGCATCTCGATCAGGATGCGGTAAACGTTATTCTCCGGTTGTTGTTCGGTAAGCCCGAGGGAATTCACCTGAACCCCGTAGCGGAACCGGCGGAATTTCGGGTCCTCCACGCCGTAGCGATCACGGCAAATCTCGTCCCACAGGTCCACAAAGGCGCGCATCTTGCACATTTCGGTGACGAACCGAATGCCCGCATTCACAAAGAAAGAGATACGACCGACCATGGCCGGGAAATGCTCTGCAGGCACCTTGCCTTTCAAGTCATCGAGCACGGCCGTGGCTGTCGCCAAAGCAAAGGCCAGTTCCTGTTCCGGCGTCGCGCCTGCTTCTTGCAGGTGATAGGAGCAGACATTCATCGGGTTCCATTTCGGCAGATGCTCGCGGGTGTAAGCGGCCACATCCGTGATCATGCGTAGGGACGGCTTGGGCGGGCAGATATAAGTGCCGCGCGACAGATATTCCTTGATGATATCATTTTGCACGGTGCCCTGCAGTTTGGAAATATCAGCGCCTTGCTCTTCCGCGACAGCGATATAGAGCGACAACAGCCAAGGTGCAGTCGCATTGATCGTCATAGACGTGTTCATCTGGTCGAGTGGTATCTCGTCAAACAGCGTCCGCATGTCACCCAAATGCGCGACGGGGACGCCAACCTTACCGACCTCACCGCGCGACAATTCGTGATCACTGTCATACCCGGTCTGTGTCGGCAGATCGAATGCGACCGACAGCCCGGTTTGCCCCTTGGCCAAATTGCCTTTGTAAAGCGCATTCGAGGCTTTCGCAGTTGAGTGCCCTGCATAGGTCCGAAACAGCCAGGGACGATCTTTTTTGGTCTCGGTCATTGGGGTACTCCGTGAATCGCTCTGAGTAACTTTATTTCGCTAGCCTGTAGATACGAGACATTTTATACCAATGTCAATTCGCTGCGTTGCAGAAAAGTCATCACTCAATGCTGGTCGAAGATCATGGTCGTTGCGCTGCTAAATCCAAAGATATGACGGAACGGCCCAAGCTGTTGTACAGCGCCGGCGACAAATCCTTCGCGCTCGTAAAGTGCGCGCGCACGTGTGTTTTTGTCGATAACATCGAGCCGCACCTGACCCAGTTTGCGATTGCGCGCCTCTTCTTTGATTGCCTGAAGCAGCCGCGTTCCGATACCTTGGCCGCGCGCGGCATCGGCGACGAAAATCCCGTCCATCAGTAAGACATTCGCAGCCAGATCACGCTCCAGCATCGACAAAAGCGGGCCGCGCCAAACTGTACCGAGCAATCCATAGACGGTGATCAGGTCTGAAACTGCGCCACCGATAAACGCGCCATCCGCCGTTTTGAAACCGGCGATCCCGAGCAAGGTGCCACTTTCATCAACGGCACTGATGGCATGCGACGGGTCGGCGACACTGGTCAAAAAAGCGCGCGCTTTCGCTTCAGGCCCCATCACCGCGTGCAATTTTTCGCGAAAAGCCTGCCAGAACAGCTCAACAGCAGTTGCGCGCTGGTCTTCGGTGAAACCCGGAATGATTTTGACGCTGTCCATGAAAGACATGTGGAGATGTGACTTGCAGAAAACAACTCTGCTCCGATTGTTATCGCGCATTTACGCGCGGCCCTATCCCTGTCAACGTCCCGGCTATGTTTACCACCGTCGAACTGCCCGTCTGGGCGCTGATCCTGATGGGCTTGCTTGCCGCAGTCACCGCAGCGTCTCATCTGCTGTTCCCGTCCGTGCGATGGTTCTTCCGGCGGCGGGCAGAACGCGTCGTGGCGCGGTTGAACACCCGGCTGAAGCGGCCAATCCAGCCGTTCAAACTGGCGCGGCGACACGACATGATCCAAAATGTACTTTACGACCCGGACGTGATCCGCGCGGTGAATGACTACGCGGACAAGCAAGGCATTCCTGACAATGTCGCCTTCGAGACAGCAGAGCGATACGCCCGCGAGATTGTCCCGTCCTTTAGTGCTACGATTTACTTTGGCTGGGGAATCCGCCTTGCCAAATGGCTGTCGCGCGGGCTCTACCGGGTCCGCGTGGTCAATCAGAACATGGATGAGATCGAGGCGATCGATCCGGATGCAACCGTGGTCTACATCATCAACCACCGCTCGAACATGGATTATGTGCTGGTGACGTATTTGGCCGCTGGCGATACTTCGCTGTCCTATGCGGTGGGGGAATGGGCGCGTGGCTGGCCGCTGCGCCCGTTGATTAAAATGATGGGCGGTTACTTCATCAGGCGTAAATCGCTCAATCCGCTCTATCGTCGCGTGCTGGCCCGCTATGTACAGTTGTCGACGAGGGAAGGTGTGGCGCAAGCGGTTTTTCCGGAAGGGGGCCTGTCACGGACAGGCAAGCTTGGTGACCCAAAGCTTGGTCTGATCAGTTACATCGTGGATGGCTTTGACCCTGAGACATCGCGCGATGTCGTATTTGTTCCCATCGGTCTCAATTACGACCGCGTGCTTGAAGACAGGGTGCTCGTGGCTGCTGCAGGGGACAGCAAGAAGCGGTTCAAATTCCGGCTGTCGATGGTCTTTCGCTACGTTGGCCGCCATCTTTGGCAGCGCGTGACAGGCAAGTTTCACAAGCTAGGTTTTGCGGCTGTTGCATATGGTTCGCCCTTGTCATTGCGCGAGTTCCTGAAGTCTCCTCGCAAAGATGTGGCCCAAGAATTGGGCGTGGCCGTGATGGAGCGGGTCGCATCCTCTGTTCCCGTCCTGCCGGTGCCTGTCATCGCGTGGCATCTGCAACAAGCAGATGGACAGATGTCGAAATCCAAGTTGACAGAGATCTTCCAACTCGAAGTCGCAGCGCTGGATAAAAAGAGGATCAACATGTGTCTGCCTCAGTCGGGCGCAGAGAAAGGGCTGGACGCCGCGCTTCGACTCTTGGAGGCGCGCGGTATGATCATGACGGACGGGGATGTGATTTCTCTGACTGGAAAATATGAGGAACTGATGCCCTATTACGCGGCCTCAATTGCGCATCTGAGCTGGAAATAGCGGCGCGACATAAAATTACAAAAAATGCTCTCAAAGGGTTGTAATCTTACTTTTGCCTTTGTAAACCGACGCTATTGGCGGCGCAGCATTTGATTCTGCGCGGCAGCATGTAAGTATGAGGAACCCCGGCAATGGCCCTAGATGCGCGAGACCCCGTTATGGATTACGAAGCCCCTCAGAAAGACCTTTATGAGGTCGGTGAAATTCCCCCGCTCGGCCATGTGCCAAAGCAGATGTATGCTTGGGCGATCCGCCGGGAACGTCACGGTGAGCCGGATAAGGCGTTCAAAACGGAAGTGGTCGACGTTAAGAAACCTGACAGCCATGAAGTCGTCGTGCTCGTGATGGCCGCAGGTGTCAATTACAATGGCGTCTGGGCAGGCCTCGGCGTGCCGTTGAGCCCGTTTGACGTGCATGGCGAGCCGTATCACATCGCGGGCTCTGATGCGTCCGGCATCGTCTGGGCCGTTGGTGATAAAGTCACGCGCTGGAAAGTCGGCGATGAGGTTGTGATCCACTGCAATCAGGATGATGGCGATGACGAGCATTGCAACGGTGGCGATCCGATGTTCTCCAACTCCCAGCGGATTTGGGGCTATGAGACGCCGGATGGCTCTTTCGCCCAGTTTACTACGGTTCAGTCGCAACAGCTGATGCCACGGCCTCAGCACCTCAGCTGGGAGGAAAGCGCGTGCTACACGCTCACTCTGGCGACAGCCTACCGGATGTTGTTCGGTCACCATCCGCATGAACTGAAGCCCGGCCAAAACGTTTTGGTTTGGGGTGCTTCGGGTGGTCTGGGCTCCTATGCAATCCAGCTGGCCAACACGGCAGGTGCCAATGCCATTGGCGTGATCTCGGATGAAAGCAAGCGTGACTTCGTCATGGGTCTCGGGGCCAAAGGCGTTTTGAACCGCAAGGATTTCAACTGCTGGGGCCAAATGCCGATTGTAAACTCGCCTGAGTACAAGGAATGGTTCGGCGAAGTCCGCAAATTCGGCAAAGCCATCTGGGACATCACAGGCAAGGGCAACAATGTCGACATGGTGTTTGAGCATCCCGGCGAAAGCACAATGGCGGCCTCCGTCTTTGTGTGCAAGAAAGGCGGGATCGTAGTGATCTGCGCGGGCACAACCGGTTACAATCTGACGATGGATGCGCGCTATCTCTGGATGCACCAGAAGCGCGTGCAGGGCTCTCACTTTGCGCATCTCAAACAGGCATCCGCTGCCAACCAACTGATGGTGGAGCGCCGCCTCGATCCGTGCATGTCAGAGGTCTTTCCGTGGAACGAGATCCCCGAAGCCCATATCAAAATGCTGCGCAATGAGCATAAGCCGGGCAATATGGCTGTGCTGGTGACAGCGCCACGCACGGGTCTGACGACTTTCGAAGACACTGTGGAAGCAAGCCGCAAGTCTTGAATTCCTGCCTTGACTTTTTAGGATTGAACCCTCGCAAAACTAGTTTTTTGCGGGGGGTTTTTTCTATATATTTCAGTCGTTTCTTTGATTTCCAATCGGTTGTCCGTAACGCACCTCACCATTTATGGTGAGTAAGAAAACGCGAATATCTTTCAGCAACATTCCGCTGATATACTCTTATTAACGTTTGATTAACCGATAAGAGGGAAGCTTCGAATGACTAATGATTGGATCATCGACGTTTTGGAGGACCTGCAAAAGTTCACTGCAAATAACAGCATGGGACGGCTGGCAGATGGACTTGATGACACGATCGCGCTAGCCATGCGAGAGTTATCTGCAGCCCAAGTGTCTACTGCGAGGGTGCCAGACAGTGAACAAATTCGTAAGTTTGCAGGAGAATCTCTCTCATGCGACAACGCTTGAAGACCTGCAGCACGCTGCAGAGGCTGTGCAAAGAGAACTGAATGTAGACCATGTCGTCTATCACTGGGTCAACAGCGTTGGGGAACGCTTTGGGTGCGGGACCTACACATCAGAATGGGTCGATCGATATCTTGAAAAGGACTACCTCTATATTGATCCGGTGGTTCTTGGATGCTTCCACAGATTTGACCCCGTAAACTGGAAACAACTGGACTGGAGCAGCAAAGGCGCAAGAGACATGTTGCGGGACGCATGCGCATACGGCGTCGGTCCGCAAGGGTTTACGATACCGGTACGCGGCCCCAAAGGCCAATACGCATTATTCACACTCGCGGACAGCCGGAACGATGAAGAGTGGGAGACGCTGATCGAGGAAAAGAAAAAGGACATGATCCTCGTCTCCCACGCTTTCAACCAGAAAGCGCTGGAACTTGAAGAAAAGGTGTTTCAGTTGGAAGCCGCCCAATTATCGAAGCGCGAACGCAGTACACTCACGCTTCTCGCAAAGGGCAAAAACAGAGCTCAAGCCGCACAAGCGCTTGAAATCTCTGAAAACACTTTGCGGGTTTATGTTGAATCCGCGCGCCACAAACTTGGTGCATTGAACACAACACACGCCGTAGCGCGCGCCTTGGCCGCTGGTCAAATCGTGGTCTGACGCGATTCGAGTCTTAACCAAATGTCACTGCTGCGTCTGAGGCGTTTAGCATTTGCTTACCGGTTTGGCTGAATTTTGTTCCCGCAATCACAGGGGGCTTCGCCAATGCTACGTTTCGTTTACGCACATGATCTCGATAAATTCCCGTTCCTCAAAGGCACTATGTTCAAGCATCGCGCGATCCAGTTCCGTGACCGTTTGGGCTGGGATGTGACTGTCGATGAAAATGGCTACGAGCGCGACGAATATGACGACATCAACCCGCTCTATGTGATTTGGGAGCGTGAAGGTGGCACGCATGGTGGCTCGATGCGGTTTTTGCCGACAACGGGCGATACGATGATCAATGATCATTTCTCTCATTTGATTGATGGCGTTGACATCCGCAGCCCGCTGATCTGGGAATGCACGCGGTTCTGTCTCGCGCCAAACGCAGATCGCCGGGTGACTGCAGGGCTGGTGCTGGGCGCTGCCGAACTGATGCAGCATTTCCAACTGATGCAATTTGTGGGTGTCTTTGACCCCCGTATGGAGCGGATCTACTCCCTTCTGGGCGTGCTTCCCGACGTGATTGGCCGTGCGGGTGAAGGTGCTGACGAAATTGGCGTCGGGCTGTGGAGTTTCGATGAAACTGCCCGCCCGAAGGTGCAAGGTCGCGCAAAAGTAACGCAGGAACAGGCGAATGCTTGGTTCCGCAGCGCCTTCAACCTGCCCGCACGAAAAAGCTATGAAGAAAAGGCGATGCGCTTGTCCGCATAACACGCCGCGCAGCAAAAGCCGCTGGCGAAGCGATATCGGCTTGGGTAGGGTCGCGGCATGTCTGCGCCCACCCAAATCACTTATTCCGACGATCAGGCCGAGGCCTATGACGCGGTGGCCGATCTGCTCGGTCGGGCAGGGATCGACATCACGCAAAGCACGATGATGCCCTTGCAAGAAAGCCGTGATCAAGTGATGGCAATTGTGGGTAAGGCCGGGTCAGGCAAGACTTTGCTTTTGTCGGAACTGGTCAAAGCCGTCACCGAGGCCGGTGCCGATCTGGTCTCTAGTGATTATGAAGGCAAGGCGCGCAAAGATCGTCGGACATTGGCGGTTCTTGCGCCCACGAACAAAGCGGCCTCTGTGCTGCGCAACCGCGGTGTCCCTGCGACCACCATTCACCGCATCCTCTACACGCCGCTCTATGATCCCGATTATGAGGCGATTGCCGATTGGCTGGCCGGGCAGGGCGACCGGCCCCTGATCGAAGGGCTGGCGGATTTGGCGCTGGACAGGGCCAAGAGCTTCTACGACGCGCATAAATCCATTCCGGGCGCGCTCGCAGCGGCCGGTTTGCGCGGGTCTGACTTTATTCAAGGATGGAAACGTCGCGAAGATCCTCTTGATATCGGTTTCGTCGATGAAAGCTCCATGCTTGATGAAAAGCAGTTCGAAGACCTGCGGGAGATTTTCCCAACGCTGGTTCTTTTTGGCGACCCGGCGCAACTCGCGCCGGTCGGGTCAAGCGGTGACATGGTGTTTGACACGCTCGATGATGGTCGCAGGCTGGAACTGAGCCGCGTGCATAGGCAGGCGGATGACAATCCTATCCTCGATCTGGCACATGCCTTGGCAGACCCGGATGTGGACTTCTATCAGTTTGAAACGCTGGTGCGGGAGGCCGCCACGAAGGATCCGCGCGTGGTTTTCGCAGAACGGGTGGAGGCCGATCTGATGGCGCGCTCCCCGGTTTTGGTGTGGCGCAATGCGACGCGCATAAGGTTGATCCAAGCCTGGCGCTCTGCCTTTGGGGCCACAGTTGATACATTGCTGCCCGGTGAGCCGCTGATTTGCGATGGCATTGAATTGCCTATCAAACACCGCAAGAAACGCATTGATCTGGAGGCGCGCGGCCTCGTGAAGGGCGCGCAAGTGGTCTATATGGGGCCGGGCAAGAAGCCGGGTTTCTCGCGTCTACATGTGATCGGTGCCGAAGACCCGCAGGTCAGCGCCGCCTCCATCATCAAGATCGAAGCGCCTGACGAAGAAGAACCTTTCATCCCTTTCGCGGCGCGCATGGGAGCGGCCTTTTTGCACGGGGCGGCCGTGACGATCCATAAGGCGCAGGGGTCTCAATGGGACACGGTGCAGGTTTTCGCGCCTGATCTCTATGCCGCTGCCAGATCGGGACGGTCGGAGGCGGGACAACCCGTCTGGAAACGCCTGGCCTATGTGGCGATCACCCGGGCAGAAAACCGGCTGCTCTGGGTCACGCGCAATCGTTTGGCGCGACCAACATCGGCCTTGGACACCAGTGACCTCAGCACGGTGGCACCCGTGCCGCTGACGCTAGAACCGCAGGTAGCGGAAGAAGGCTGAGGCCAGCCAACCGGCGCTGATGGCAATCACAAGCGACAAGATGCCATAGGTAAGCGGTTGGTTATGGGCCAAATCGTAGATCCAGCGCTCCAGCCCAACTTTGCGCACGTCAATGAAGGTCGCCAATTTGGAGATAACCTCACCGTCCCGCGTCAGGTAAATGCGGGTGATGTAGGCGCCTTCCACCAGGTTCGCAGGCAAATCGATCGTGGTTGAAAACAGGGATTGATCAATCAACGAAACGGAATTTTCGAGTTGCTGATAAAGGTTCTTCTTCTTCTGGATGCGGATAAGTGCTTCTGAGAAATCCTCGGGATGCTCGATCTCTTCCGGCGCACCGACAGAATAGATCGCGCGCTCCAGTGAGATCTGGTAGCGCACGTCGTCGATATGGCTGAGCGTTTCCTCCAATGTTCCGGTGGAAGCGACGGCATAAAAGCTGGGTGCACGGTTGATTTTGACGGCGCCGGTGTTGACCCAGATACCAAAGCGCTTGTCTTTCTTTCGCACAGTCACCGGGCCAGCAGGCCCAGAGATCGCGATGACCACATCCAGAGGGGCAAGCGTTTCATCCTGCGGCGCGTCTTTGATTGCACCGTAGATCAGGATGTCGGACCCGTCGAAATTTGCCGTGATTTCTACTTCGTGCCGGGACAGATCGGCGACGACTTCCTGCGCCTTTGCGCCGAGGGTACAGCACAGCAACATGACGGCGATCAGGCAAGCACGCATCAGTGACCGCCTTTCTCGCCGATGGAGTACAGCTCGGATGGCATGATCAGCAAATCAAGCGCCAGCTTGAAGCAAACAGCCAAGACCATGAGCGACAGCAAGATACGAAGTTGCTCTGCCTGCAGGCGCGCGCCGATCCGGGTGCCAACCTGCGCCCCCACCACGCCGCCAACCAGCAGCAATACGGCGAGGGCCATGTCGACAGTATAGTTCGTCGTGGCATGCATCAGCGTCGTGAATCCGGTCACGAAGATGATCTGGAACAAGGAGGTTCCCACAACCACCTTGGTCGGCATGCCCAGCAGATAGATCATCGCAGGGACCATAATGAACCCGCCACCAACGCCCATGATCGCGGCCAGAATACCAACAAACAGGCCAACAAGCAGCGGGGGAATGACCGAGATATACAGCCCCGAGGTGCGAAACTTCATCTTGAAGGGCAGCGCATGGACCAGCCCGTGCTTCTTGCGCTGCGGGGCCTTATGCGTGCCTTTTGAGCGTCTGATCGCCTTGAGGCTTTCAAAGAACATCAAACCGCCAATGATGCCCAGAAACACGACGTAGCAAAGCTTGACCAGCAGATCGACCTGACCCAATTCGCGCAATGCCGCGAAAAGCTGGACACCCAGAGCGGCTCCAGCCAAGCCGCCGATTAACAGGACCGTTCCCATACGCAAATCGACCGATTTCCGCCTCAAATGCGCCAATACGCCGGAGAAGGACGAGGCCACGATCTGATTGGCTTCTGTCGCAACTGCCACTGCAGGCGGGATGCCGATGAAAAATAAAAGCGGGGTCATCAAAAATCCTCCGCCGACACCAAACATGCCTGACAAAACGCCAACAATGCCGCCCAATCCCAATAAAAGGAACGCGTTGACTGACACTTCAGCTATGGGCAGGTAGATTTGCATGGACGTCCCTTACGCCCGTCCAGATAGCAATGGCAATGGCAATTTATGAGTCCAGTCTCACTTTACGCTGCGGTGCAGCGTAAAGTGAAAATTGTGACAGGATATTACCGCTCTTTGACGTATGGCTCGCCACCGGCGCGAGGAGGAATTGCTTTGCCCACAAACCCTGCAAGGATCACAACCGTCAGAATATAGGGAAGTGCGTCGAGCAATTGCACCTGAATCTTGAATTGCAGCATGGTCTCCAACACATCCGGGCGAAGCGCGACCGCCTGCAAAAACCCAAACAGCAATGTAGCATACAGCGCGTACCAAGGTCGCCATTTCGCAAAGATCAATGCGGCTAACGCAATGAATCCGCGCCCGGCGCTCATATCCTTCACAAAGCCCGCGCCCAATCCAGTTGCCAGGTAAGCCCCCGCCATGCCGCAGAGCAGACCGCAGATTGCCACAGCCGCAAAGCGTAGACCTATGACAGACACGCCCGCTGTATCGACCGCGGCGGGATTCTCTCCCACGGCGCGCAGCCGAAGGCCGAAGCGCGTGCGGAAGAGGACATACCAACTGAGTGGCACGCAAAGCAACGCAACGTAGACTAGGATCGTATGGCCTGAGATGACCTCTGCATAGAACGGGCCGATCAAGGGCAGGTCGCGCAATGCGTCTGCGAAGGGCAGGGTGATCTCCTCGAAGCGCCCGCCGCCCATCAAGGGCGGTGTGCGCCCGCCAAGCTTGAACCAGCTTTGCCCGACCAGAACCGTGATACCGGCAGCCAGAAAGTTAATCGCGACCCCCGAGATGAGTTGATTTCCGCGAAACGTGATCGAGGCCAGCCCGTGCAGGCCGGACAGGACCATCGATGCGGTGATCCCGGCGAGAAGACCCAACCAGACGGAACCCGTAACAGCAGCAGTCGCGGCAGAGAAGAATGCGGCCGCTAGCATTTTGCCCTCCAAGCCGATATCGAAGATACCCCCTCGTTCGGAGAACAAACCCGCCAGACAGGCCAAAAGCAGCGGTGTCGCAAGGCGCAATGTGGAGTCCAGAATTTGCAGAAGCGTCAGATAATCCATGGCTACGCTCCTTTCCGCATCATTAGGAAGATGCGCTCCACCGGCGCACGCACCATACCGTCCAACGCGCCTGTGAACAGGATCACAAGCGCTTGGATCACGACAACCAGATCGCGTGGGATCGATGTCCAAAGCGCCAGCTCAGCACCACCTTGATAGAGAAAACCGAAGAGGATCGCGGCAAGCAGAACGCCAAACGGATGCGAGCGCCCCATCAACGCGACGGCGATGCCGATAAAGCCCGCGCCTTCGACGGAGTTTAGGATCAGTCGCTCTGCCTCGCCCATGACGTTGTTGATCGCCATCAGCCCGGCCAATCCGCCAGAGATAGCCATGGCGATCATGATGATCTTGACAGAGCTGATACCTGCATAGCGTGCTGCCGGTTCTGACTTGCCGAAGGCGCGCAGCTGATATCCCAGCTTCGTCCGCCAGATCAGGTAGTAGACCGCAACGCAGGCAATTAGCGCGATGATCAGCGTGATGTTGGCGGGCGTGCGCGCGGCGAAAGGGATGCCGATGGCATTCAGCATATCGCTCAGCGTAGGCAGGCTTGCAGCGTCAGGAAACTTGGCGGAGGCCGGGTCCATCGTGCCCGCCGGGCGCAGCAAGTTCACAAGGACATAGTTTAACAAAGCCGCAGCGATGAAGTTGAACATGATCGTGGTGATCACGACGTGGCTGCCGCGCTTCGCCTGCAAATAGGCCGGGATCGTCGCCCAAAGTGCGCCAAATGCAGCCGCCCCAAAGGAGGCCGCGATCAGTGCAATCGTCCAATGGGGCCAGGGAATAAACAGGCACATGAGTGCGACGCCGAGCCCCCCCAAAGCCGCCTGACCCTCACCGCCAATGTTGAACAAGGCCGCGTGAAACGCGACAGCGACGGCGAGGCCTGTGAAGATAAAGTTGGTCGCGTAATACAGCGTGAAACCCCAGCCATAGGTGGAGCCCAAGGCGCCATCGACCATCAGTTTCAAAGCCTCAAACGGGTCTTCGCCAATCGCAAGGATCACGAGGCCCGAGATGAAAAACGCAAGAAAAAGGTTGATGGCGGGGATCAGGACAATGTCGGCCCATCTTGGAATGACTTGCATATCAGGAGGCCTCTCGTTCTTGACCTGTCATCCCGGCCATCATCAATCCAAGCTCTTTTTCATCGGTCTCAGAGGGCAGGCGTTCGCCCATCATCTGGCCATCGAAAATCACCGCAATCCGGTCGGACAGGGACAGGATTTCTTCCAGTTCGACCGAGACAAGCAAAATCGCTTTGCCCGCATCGCGCAGCTCCACGATGCGCTGGTGAATGAACTCAATCGCGCCGATATCGACGCCGCGTGTTGGCTGTCCGACCAGAAGCAGGTCTGGATTGCGTTCGATCTCGCGCGCCAGCACGATCTTTTGCTGGTTCCCGCCAGAGAAATTCTTGGCTTCCAGCATCGGATTGTCGGGCCGAACGTCAAACCGGGTGAACTTGCCTGCCGCATCTTCCTTCAGAGCCGCCTGATCCATCAGGAGGCCTGCGTTGTATTCGTCCTCGTGGTGGTAGCCGAAGGCCACGTTTTCCCAAGCAGCAAAATCCATGATCAGCCCCTCGCGTTGCCGGTCCTCTGGCACATGTGCGATCCCCCGCTCGCGCCTTGATCGCCCGTCGGAGAGTTTGCCTGTCAGATCAAGAGGTTGACCATTGACCCGGATCATTCCTGTCGCCGTACGGACACCGCCCAGCACTTCCAGTAACTCGGACTGGCCGTTTCCTGCCACGCCCGCAATGCCCAGGATCTCACCGGCACGCACGTTCAGCGAAATGCCTTTCAGTCGCTTCACGCCCTTGCTGTCAACAACCTCGAGATTGTCGACCTCCAGCACCATGTCTTTCGGCTCGGCCGGTTTCTTATCGACGCGCAGCAGCACTTTGCGACCGACCATCAGCTCCGCCAGTTCCTGCGGTGAGGTCTCAGACGTCTTGACGGTTGCGGTCATTTCACCGCGTCGCATCACAGAGACGGTGTCTGTCACCTCCATGATTTCGCGCAGCTTGTGTGTGATCAGAATGATTGTCTTGCCTTGCGCCTTCAGCCCCTCAAGAATGCGAAACAGGTGGTCCGCTTCAGCAGGCGTCAAGACGCCAGTGGGCTCATCAAGGATCAGAATATCTGCTTCGCGGTAAAGCGCCTTCAGAATTTCGACCCGCTGCTGCATACCGACGCCGATATTCTCGATCAGGGCGTCTGGATCGACATTCAGCTCGTAATCCGCCGCCAGCTGCGTCAGCTGCTTGCGGGCTTTGGACAGTGATGGCCCCAGCCGCGCGCCGTCTTCGGCGCCAAGGATCACATTCTCAAGAACAGTAAAATTCTCGACCAGCTTGAAGTGCTGAAACACCATCCCGATGCCAGCGGCAATGGCAGCCTGGCTGTCCGGGATGGCGGTCTTCTGACCAGAGATAAACACATCGCCCGCATCCGCTTTGTAGAACCCGTAAAGGATTGACATTAAAGTGGATTTACCGGCGCCATTCTCCCCGATGATGCCGTGGATTGTCCCCGGCATGACACGGATCGAAATATCTTTATTCGCCTGTACTGGCCCAAAGGCTTTGGAAATGCCTTTCAACTCGATTGCGGGGGCAAGGCCGTTCATTCCGGCGCTCCCAGGCCCGCAAAGCCGATCAGCCGCTGCATGCGACCGTCCTCGCTCAGATCGACAAAATACTGGCCATGCTGTTCTTTCCCGTCGGCCATTCTGAAAGCAACTGTGGCGCGGACAAAAGACCCCGTTTCGGACTGTGCGACCACCTCTGCGCTCGCGCCGGGCGCGTGCTCTGAAAACATGGCGACATAGCTTGCAACCGCTTCGGGGCCAACCAGCGGCTCAGGCGTACGCGGGTCTTGATACCGGATACCCGCAGTCACAGAAGCACGGATGGCATCAGAATTTGGCTCTGCCCAAGTTGAGAAAAACGTCTTTATGGAATGTGTCATTGGCCCCCCATGACAAAATGGGCCACGCCTGTCACAAGGCGTGGCCCGATATCAGTCGCGCAAGCTTAGAAGCTCAGCGCGGGGCAGCTCTCGTCAGACATGTAGTCATGCACGGTGATGTCACCCGCAACGATTTTGTCTGCTATCGCATCAACGGTTGCCTGCATTTCAGCAGAGACCAATTCCGCATTGTTTTCGTCCATTGCATAGCCCACGCCATTGGCCGCAAGGTTCAGGACCTTCACGCCGCCTGGCTGTTCCGTGCCAGCTTTGAATGCGTCATAGACAGCCACATCAACGCGCTTCAGCATGGATGTCAGAACGCTGCCCGGATGCATGCCGTTCTGGTTGCTGTCGACACCAATGCCCAGAACGCCCGCGTCAGCAGCGGCTTGCAGCACGCCTACGCCGGTCCCACCGGCCGCGTGATAGACAACGTCAGCCCCTTGACTGATCTGCGCCTTGGTCAGCTCGCCACCCTTGACCGGATCGCCCCAAGCTGCAGGTGTCGTGCCCGTCATGTTGGCGATGACGGTCGTATCTGGGTTGGCGGCTTTTGCCCCTTGAGCATAGCCACAGGCAAAACGGCGGATCAGTGGAATGTCCATCCCACCGATGAAACCAACCGTATTGTTCTTGGAGGCTTGCGCCGCCATGTATCCCACAAGGTAAGAGCCCTCATGTTCTGTAAAGACAACGGATGTGACATTCGGTGCATCAACCACCATGTCCACGATCACGAAATCCGTGTCAGGATAGTCGCCAGCAACTTCGCCCAATACGTTGCCAAATGCAAAGCCCGTCATGATCACAGGGTTGGAGCCGGTTTCAGCCAGACGGCGCAAAGCTTGTTCGCGCTGTGCTTCGGACTGCATTTCGATCTCTCTGAATGAGCCACCGGTTTCTTCAGCCCATTTCTGGGCGCCATTGAAAGCGGCTTCGTTAAAGGATTTGTCGAATTTCCCGCCGAGGTCAAAGACAATTGCCGGTTCGGCAAGTGCCATACCGGCCGTCAGTGCAAGTGTTGCGGCAGCGCCCATAAAGGATTTCATGAGGGTCATTTTTGTCTCCCAGATGTTTGTTTTCCTGCAAGCGGCAAGCCGACTGCAAGCCCGGGGACCGTCCCCCCGGTGGATTTGAGCAGAGATTTGTCTCGTTTCACGGTATATTAAGCGGTCTTTAACGAGGGAGGGCAACCGATTCTTGCCCGGCACGCGGGGGAGAGTTGCTGTTTGCAGCCGTAACGCAGGGTCAGTGTGAAACTTCGCCAGCACCTATAAAGTGTAGCGCATCACCACGGCGTCGATTTTGCCGCCGTAATAGGCCTTGCGCCGCCCGACCTTCTTGAACCCGAGTGACACATAGATCGATTGCGCCGCGTCGTTGGTCTCCGCGACTTCCAGAAAAATTATTTGCGCGCCCCGCAACTTTGCCTGCTCGATCAATCGTTTGACCAGCGTCTTGCCTTCACCAATACGGCGGTTGTCAGGATCGACAGCGAGCGTGAGCAATTCGATTTCCCCTGCCGCTTCACGCGCAAGAAGGAAGCCATGCGCCGTCTGCAACATGATGGCACCTTGCTGAAGGTTGTGCGCCTCAATCTCAGCGGCGCGCCATGGGCGGGGCAAAGTGAAGGACCGCGCGTGTATCTCGGCCATCTGCGCAGCGGTGAGGCACGTCAATCCAGAATAACCGGCGCTGGGTCGCGCGGTGGCGCGGCATCCGCTGGGCGTAAATAGTAAGGGGCCGGGCGTTGCAGTGGATCTGGCGGAATGCGTGCCGCGTACCTTGCGATCGCGCTGGCAGGCGCGAAGGCAGCGGGCTGGGCGGTCAGTCCCAGACGGGACGCGATTTCGTCCGAACGGTGCCCGATGCAGACGCAACCTGGCTGGTTGGGTGGCGCGATCCCCTCAATTGCAACTTGCACGGGATCGCTATGCCCGTGCTCTGTCACCTCCGAGATATACACTTCTTTTTTTGTCGCCTGCAGGCTGGCCAGAAAGGGGCGTGGAGCCCCGACAGACAACGCGTCAAATAGTGTCACGCCGGTTGCAGGAATGCCGAGCGACAGAGAGAGTCCACGTGCGGCGGAGACGGAAATACGAATGCCCGTGAAATTCCCGGGCCCAATGCCGACAGCAATGCGCGTCAGATCCGCATAGGTCATTCTGCCCTCTTGCAGCGTTTCTGCGAGCAGAGGCATCAATTGCTCTGCCTGCCCTTTCAGCATCTCGACATGATGGGCGGCAACGACGTCATCGCCAACCAAAAGCGCTGTGCTGCAATAGGGTCCCGAGGTGTCGAAACCCAAAATGACAGGGTCAGACATCAGCTGCGGCCTGTAGAGTTGCTGCACCACTGTCAGTGGTGCGTTCCAGATCATCGTCGATCTTAAGCCACGGCATGCCCGCTTCTGCATAGCAATGCAGGCTGGGTGTCAGGTCGGGGGCCTGATCAAGAATGCCAAGCGGCAGATAGGACTGGTCTGGGAGATAGGCAAATTCGGCCAGCAGCGGCGAGCCGCATGCGTGACAAAACCACCGTGTCACCCCCTCGCTATGCGAAGCCTTGGTGACTTTTCCAGCGAATTGGACAGAATCGCGCGCAACCGCAGCGAAAGCCGTGACTGGCGCGCCGGTGACACGGCGGCAGTCACCGCAGTGGCAATAGGCGACGGTTTGCACTGGCGCAGGTGACGTAACGCGCGCGCCGCCGCAGTAGCAGCGTCCGGTGATCAAAGCGTCAGGCCGCGACAGGGCGGACTTCCAACACTTCCGGGATGTAGTGGCGCAACAGGTTCTCGATTCCCATTTTCAACGTCAGTGTGGAGGATGGGCAGCCTGCGCAGGCACCTTGCATATGCAGGTAAACAACGCCGCGATCAAAGCCGTGGAAAGTGATATCACCACCATCCTGAGCGACGGCAGGTCTGACGCGCGTGTCCAGCAACTCTTTGATTTGGCCCACGATCTCACCATCTTCCCCGCTATGTTCTGCGTGGCCAGACGTTGCCTTTCCTTCCACCGCCTTCGCGCCGGATTGATAATGCTCCATGATCGCGCCCAAAATCGCGGGTTTGATATGGTCCCATTCCACTGCGTCTTCCTTGGTCACAGTGACGAAGTCGAGGCCCATGAAAACGCCAGTGACACCGTTTACTCCAAAAATGCGTGTCGCAAGTGGAGAGCTCTCTGCGGAGTCAGGAGATGGAAAATCTGCAGTGCCTACCTCCAGAACCGGCTGACCAGGCAAGAATTTGAGTGTTGCGGGATTGGGTGTTGATTCAGTTTGGATGAACATGAGAGGCCGACCTTTTCTATCAGGCCTCAAATATGTGCGTCCGCTCCGAAAAGGTCAAGAGTTTAGAATTATTCTAAGTGAGCCGCAGTTACCCGGCGGCGGAGAATCCCTCAGATCGTTTGCTACCACCGGGTCCGCGATGTTGTGGCGCGAGCTTCTGCGACTTTAGAAATGTGACAAACGCGTCTTCACTCAATGGTTTGCTGAAGGCATAGCCTTGAAATTTAGTGCAGCCCAACGCAACGATGGCCTCGACATCCTCACGCGTTTCAGCGCCTTCGGCAATGCACTCCACATCCAGGGCGTTGCACATATCCAAAATACCGCGCACGAGGCTGCGCTGCTTTTCTGAGCCCACGACCTTCTGGATCAGGCTGCGGTCAATCTTGACGCGATCCGGCGAAATCCTCAGCAGGCCCGTGATAGATGCGCGACCGCTGCCGAAATCATCGGTCTCAATGCGAATGCCCATATCCCGAAGCCTGTGGAGGTTTTGGCTGAATTGATCATCGCTGCCGTTTTCATCGAAATAGATGGTTTCCAGCAGCTCGATGGTGAGCTGGCAGGCACGTCCCTGCCAAATTTGCTGAATTTCGTCACAGAGGTTCGGGTCTGCCAGGCGCGCCTCGCTCACATTGACAGAGAGGGAGGGCAAAGCCAGCCCTTGCAGTTGCAGCCGATCCACAACCTCAGCCGAGGCTTGCAGGATGAGACGGTCAATCTGATCAATTTTCCCCAAATCCGTCGCAGCCTGAAGGAATGCGCCTGGCATCAATAGCCCACGCTCCGGATGACGCCAGCGTACCAGTGCTTCGGCGCCGAACAGAGCGCCCGTCTTGACATCGAATTGAGGCTGAAAGAACGGGACGAATTCGCGGCGTTCAATCGCACCAGGGATCTGAAGCGACAAGCGGCGTTCCGCGTCAATGCGTGCTTGCAATGCGGGCGTGCTGCAACAGAAAGTATTCCGGCCGCTCCGCTTTGCTTCGTACAATGCGCCATCAGCGTGGCTGATCAGTTGCCAGGGTTCCATCCCGTTGCGATGGGCAAGCGCAATGCCGACACTCGCCCCAATTGTGACGGTCTGGGTTTCCAACTGAAAGGGTTGCGACATGGTGGTGACAATTGCGTCGCCGATCCAGGAGGCCATGTCTACGCTCGCGGCTTCAGGCAGGATAATCATGAATTCATCACCACCGACGCGATAGACTTTTCCCTTTTCGTCAATGACAGAAGCGAGCCGTTGGGCAGAGATCTCCAGAACCTGATCGCCGGACGGGTGTCCCAGTGTGTCATTGACCCATTTGAAGCGGTCCAGATCAATATGCAGCAGCCCAAGCTTGCAAGATGCGTCTGCCAAGGCTGTTTTCAGATCGCGTTCAAAGGCGCGCCGGTTCATCAACCCGGTTAATGAGTCCTCATAAGCGATCCGCTCGATAGTGCGGCGCGCCTGATCCAATTCGCCATTGCGCGCGGCAAGTGCTGCATTCGAATCTTGCAGCCGCTGCATCGCGATCTTTTCTTGCGTTACGTCATGACCTGTACCGCGATAACCCGTAAATGCGCCCTGCGCGTCAAATTGCGGCTCGCCTGCGATCCGGATCCATAACACCGTGCCGTCTTGCTTGCGACGCATCTCATATTCAAAATTCTGAAAGGGCCGGTGGTTTTCCAGATCATCCTTGTGCTTCAACCATTTCGGATCGGTCAGGCTTTCACTGGGGACGACGTCGCGCTTTTTCCCGATCAAGGCCGCGGCATCCACTTTGGTCACCTCTTCCATCCTGCGCGAGAAGTAACAGAACCTGTGCTCCGAGTCGGTTTCCCAAAACCAATCGGATGCCATCCCGGAAAAATCATCCAGGTTGCGAACAATGTTGTGCCGCGACGACTCAGCCATCCCGGCAGGTTAGGAAACGGGGGCAAGAAACATGTTAACTTGCGAGCTGAATTTGATGACAAATCGAATGATTGCCCGGCCAAGTGTCTCGGTGAGCGGATTGGCTGGTCAACTAATCGCTTCAAGTCTTTCCTTGTCGAGGTCACCCGGAACAATCGTGACAGGCATCGGTAAAGCGCCAGAATTACGAGATAGCTCTGTGACCAGTGGACCGGGCCCGCCATCTGTACCGGCGCCGAGAACCAATACCCCCACTTCGGTGTCCTCATTGACCTGCGCGATGATTTCTTTGACGGGTTCGCCCTCTCGGATCACCAATTCCGGATCGATGCCTTGCTTGTCACGCATCCATTTTGCGAAGACCTCGAAATGCGCGACGATCCGTTCGCGGGCCTCCTCGCGCATAATATCTCCGACCCCGATCCAATGGTTGAATTCTTCAGGTGGAATGACGGCCAATACTTCTACGCCGCCGCCTGTGCGTGCCGCGCGCATGGCGGCAAACCGCATAGCGTTTAGGCATTCTTTGCTGTCATCCAGCACAACCAAGAACTTACGCATCATCCGCTCCCCTGCTTCACGGCAGGAGCGATCATGGCGCATGCGTCAGGGCGGCGCAACACAGATCGCACCTCTGCCTCTGCTAGGCGATTGCCGCGGCGCCTTGCATCCGCGTCACCACCGCATGCTTGTCGTTTTTTGCATTTTCATCTTTGAAGCCCAGCCCCATGGGCATTGATGCAGATGCTCTTGCCAAAAGGAGCGCCTGCGGCGCGCGCTCTTGTCTCGCCCCTTGCCTCCGGCGAGGGTCTCGGGCCGCCCCTATTGACCGCTCAGCGCCCAATCCCAATACATCTCGCGGACCTGTTTTGTGACAGGCCCATGTTGATAAGACGTGCCATCAAATTCTGTGACGGGGGTGACCTTGTTCATGTTCCCCGACATGAAGACTTCATCTGCCGCGCGGAAGTCTTCGAAGCTCAGGACCTCTTCATGCACCGAAAATCCATTTTCTTTCAGGTGCTTGATGTGACGGGCGCGGGTGATCCCTGCAAGGAAGGTTCCGTTTGGAACCGGTGTGAAAACGTCGCCGTCGCGGACCATAAATATGTTTGCGGTCGCCGTTTCCGCCACATTGCCCAAAGCGTCTGCCACCAGCGCGTTGCCATACCCTTTTGCGCGTGCCTCCAGCAACATGCGGGCGTTGTTGGGATAGAGGCACCCGGCCTTTGCGTTGACCACCGCATCCTCCATCACAGGCCTGCGGAACCGCGTCGTGGTCAAACTTGTCGAAGCAGCGCTTGGCGCAAGCGGAATTTCTTCGAGGCAGAGCGCGAACCCTGTCGCGCCCGGTTTGGGGTCAACACCCAATGTGCCGCCATCCAGTGCCCAATACATCGGGCGAATGTAAATCATCGCGTCTTTGGCATACATGTCCAGACC
The DNA here is from genome assembly GCA_039195745.1 of Pseudomonadota bacterium. Lineage (GTDB taxonomy): Bacteria > Pseudomonadota > Alphaproteobacteria > Rhodobacterales > Rhodobacteraceae > Litoreibacter. Next base: position 52,537 of record JBCCVD010000022.1, read on the forward strand.
TTCACGCGCGATCTCCATCATTTCCTGCGTTTGCACGGTCGGGGTAATCAGCAACGCCTCAGCGGAGTGATTGACGCGCGCGCAATGTGCTTCGAGATCCGGCACCACCCCTTCGAAAGAGCGGGCCCCATCAAAGACGTTCGTTCCGAGCCAAGCACCATGATCCGCAGCTTTCATGATCGCGACATCGCCTTGGTGCCAAGTGCCATCGAAATAGGTCTTGATGTTCTGTCCGGTGGCCATGTGTTTGCTCTCCCTCCGTTGCACCGTAACGCTATGCGGGAATAGCACCCAGGTCCAGCGACGTGCAGCCCTTGCCTTGGCTTTGGATTGCTCCTAGTCGGGGGCGGAACGAATGAAAGTTGCAATGTCCCCTCCTGCACAAAACAATACGCGCGGCATCTGGTTGATGGTGCTGGCGATGGCGGCTTTCGCGATCGCGGACACGATCATCAAATTTGTGACGCGCAGCATGGCCGTGCCGCATATCGTGTTTCTGCTCATGGTGGGCGGTTTGGTCATTTTCATCGCGTTGGCGTGGATAAATGGCGAGGTTTTGCTGAACCGCTTGGCCTTCGCGCGCGTCTTACTTCTGCGCTACGCCGCGGAGATACTGGGTACATTCGGCATGATCACGGCCCTCTCGAAGGTCGATCTGACAATTGTTGGCGCAATTTTGCAGGCCACACCTTTGGTTGTCGCGGCGGGAGCCGTGCTCTTTCTGGGCGAGACGGTCAGCTGGCGGCGATGGAGCGCTATTTTCGTGGGGTTTTGCGGCGTCTTGCTGATCATCCGGCCCGGCACAGCGGCTTTTGATGTCAATGTCGTCTGGCCGCTATTGGCCATGTTCGGGCTGGCGGCGCGCGATCTGGCGACCCGTTTGACACCGCCGGAACTGGGCTCGGCGACGCTGTCGAGCTACACGATGGCAGCAGCGCTTCCATTCGCCGCGCTTTGGGCCATGATGTCGGAGGGCCGTCTGATGCCGGAAGAACTCGACCACCTCATGACATTTGGCATGATCCTTTTCTCCGCCTTGGGCTATTTCTTCATCACATTGTCGGTGCGCATGGCCGAAGTGTCTGTCGTCTCTCCGTTTCGCTATTCGCGCTTGCTGTTCCTGCTGATCCTCGGCGTGATCTTTTTCGCAGAACGGCCGGATGCACTGACACTTTCGGGTGCCGCGATTATCGTGATCGCGGGCATCTACACCATGTGGCGGGATCGCTTGATGCGACACGGCGCGTCTTAGCTGCGCGGCGTGATCCGGTTGATATGCCCCATTTTGCGCCCCGGTTTTGCATCAGCTTTGCCATAAAGGTGCAAGGCGACGCTCGGGTCGGCGGAAAGTTCGGGGACGCGGTCAATGTCATCGCCAATCAGGTTTTCCATAACAGTATCTGCGTGCCGCGTACCGTCGCCCAAAGGCCAACCGGCGACGGCACGGATATGCTGTTCGAACTGGTCAATCCCGCAGCCATTCTGTGTCCAGTGCCCAGAGTTGTGCACGCGCGGGGCAATTTCGTTCACGATCAGGCCTTGTGGCGTTACGAACAGTTCCACCCCCAGCACGCCCACATAATCCAGCGCATTCAGAATGCGCCCGGCCATGAGCACCGCATCTGTGCGTTGCGCGGCGGATAGATTCGCGGGCACCGTCGTCATGTGCAGAATGCCGTTGCGATGCACGTTTTCGCCCGGATCAAAGCAGGCCACTTGCCCGTCCAAAGCCCGTGCACCGATCACAGAAACCTCGTGGCTGAACTCGATAAACCCTTCAAGCACGCAAGGCGCGTTGTTCATTCCAGCCCAGACCTTATCAAGATCGTCACCTTCCTTGATGCGCGCCTGACCTTTGCCATCATAGCCCAAAGTTTGCGTCTTCAAGATGGATGGCGCGCCGATCTGTGAGACGGCCTCCTGCAGTTCCGATGCACTAGTGACAGCAGCGAAAGGCGCCACGTTCAAACCCAGACCTTCGAGAAACACTTTCTCCGTAATCCGGTTCTGGGAGGTCGCCAAAGCCAGCCGGTTGGGTCGGATCGGCGCGCCGCTTTCCAGCAGGTCGAGCGCTGAGGCTGGCACATTTTCAAATTCATAGGTGATGACATCGACAGAGGCAGCAAAGGCGTTCAATGCGTCCTTGTCATCATACCCTTTCTGAAAATGATAGTTCGCCACATGGCTCGCGGGACAATCGCCGCCGGGCTCGTAGATACAGGTTTTGAAGCCCAATCGGGATGCGGCCACGGACAACATGCGACCCAGTTGACCGCCGCCCAGAATGCCAATCGTTGCGCCTAAGGGCAGTGCATCACTCATCTTTGGGCTCATCCGGTATTGAGGCTGACAGATCTACGCGCCACTGATCCAGACGTGCAGCGAGGTCTTCGTCTTGCAGGGCGAGGATACCAGCGGCCATCAGTCCGGCATTGGCCGCGCCCGCCGCGCCAATTGCCATTGTCGCGACAGGAAAGCCGCGCGGCATTTGCAAAATGGAATAGAGACTGTCGACACCGGACAAAGCGTTGGTCTGCACCGGCACACCGATGACCGGCACCCGCGTTTTCGAGGCCATCATGCCGGGCAAATGTGCAGCCCCGCCAGCGCCCGCAATGATCACCTGCAAACCGCGCTGTGCGGCCCCTTTGCCATAGTCCCAAAGCCTGTCAGGTGTGCGGTGGGCAGAAACGATCTTGCGCTCATAGGTTACGCCCAATGCGTCCAACATATCGGCGGCCTCTTTCATCGTAGGCCAATCCGATTGGCTGCCCATGATGATGCCGACTTTGATCTCTGGCATGATTGAAAATCCCGAACCCACAAAAAGGAAGCGGCACTATAGCCACGCGCGCGGCTTACGCAATGATATCCGGTGTCAACTGGTCTTCGAGCGCCTGAATGCGGTCCTTCAACCCGAGTTTCTGCTTCTTCAGCCGCTTCACGGTCAACTGATCCGCCGTTGCACGTTCCTGCAACGCGGTGATCGCCTCGTCCAGATCGCGATGTTCCCTGCGCAGCACCTCAAGCTTTACGCGCAGCACCTCGTCAGGGCTCATATTCTGAGGTTTGTTCATTGTGCCTATTCGTCAGTTCTGACCATCGGGAGCCTTATAGATAGGAGGATTCTGTTAACGAACCAACTCATAAGATACGCAAAACCCTTGCAAGACCACATCATTGCCCCCATCTTTTCACTATCAGTCGCCAGACAGGGGCTGAAATTGCAAAAGTCGCTTGGATGAAAAGGGCTGTCGCATGACAAAACTTGCTTTGGGATCGCATCCCTTCCTGCTGGGGTTTGACCAGCTTGAACGCCTTGTTGAGCGTACGGCGAAGTCCGGAAATGACGGATACCCGCCATTCAATATCGAACAATCCGACCGTAACGCCTTCCGCATCACACTCGCGGTTGCCGGGTTCAGCGACGCTGATCTCTCGATCACCGTTGAAGATCGCCAACTCGTAATCCGCGGCAAGCAGCCCGAGGCGAGTGAAGACCGCGTGTTCCTGCATCGTGGCATTGCCGCGCGCCAGTTCCAAAAGGCCTTCGTATTGGCGGATGGTGTTGACGTGGCCGGTGCGACAACAGAGAACGGCTTGCTGCATATCGACCTGGAGCGCGCAATACCGGAAACCGTCGTTCAGACGATCCAGATCAAGAAAGGATGATGCTATGAATACCCCGTTTGACCTGAAATTTGACCAGAATTCCGGCCTGCAGGAACGCATCGTCTATGTCCGCCCCGTTGATGTCGCTGATTTGCCGAAAGAAGTGCGCGACAATTCAGAAGGGCTGGAAACGATCTATGCGCTTCATGCCGCAGATGGCGAACGGCTCGCGCTTGTGGCCAATCGTGCCATGGCCTTTGCCTTGGCCCGCCAGAACGACTTCGCGCCAGTGACGGTGCATTAGGCGCAAGGCCGGTTTAACAGCGATGCTGTTTCTCTGGCCGCGCGTCCGTGTTGATCTGTTCAATCCACCATCAGTGATGCGACCGCATGTTGCACCGCCACTCTGGTGCGTTCCAAATCCGCATCAGTGATCGCAAGCGACGGGTAAAGCTTTCCGGGTGACTTGAAAATGCCATGCGCACGCAGGGTTGCATTGTAGAGCATATGTCGCGTCGGATTGTCGTGCTGTGCTGTCCTGTAGTCGCGGCAGGGTGACTGGGTGAAGAAAACGTCAAAAAGGGTTTCATCGCCGCAAATGCGGTGCGGGATTCCCGCTTCGCTGAGCGCTGAACTCTGAATGTCTTGCAAAGAGGCTCCGATCGCGCGCAGCCGTTCATAGCTGCCGTCGCGTCGCAAGATCTCCATCGTTTTCAGACCTGCCGCCGCGGCGACCGGGTTGCCTGACAGAGTGCCCAACTGCATCAGCCATTTGTCGGCGCCCACGATTGCTTTGTCGAAATGTTTCATGATCTCAGTGCTGGCGCCAAGCGCTGCCAAAGGGAAGCCGCCGCCGATGATCTTACCCAAGGTGCAAATGTCCGGTGTCACGCCATAGCGTTCCTGCGCGCCGCCATAGGCTAGCCGGAACCCGGTGACGATCTCGTCGAAGATGAGCAAGACACCGTATCTATCGCAAAGGTCGCGTAAGCCCTGCAAGTATCCGGGTGCGGCTGGAATGATCCGCTGCAGCGGCTCCACTATGATGGCGGCGATGTCGCTATGTGCATGCAGCAACGCTTTAACAGCCGCGAGGTCGTTGAAAGGGGCAATCAACATCTGATCCGCCACACTCTGCGGGATGCCCGCGCTGTCAGGCACCGCTTGTGGAAAGTTGACATGGGTCGAAGGCGCGAGGCTCATCTGTGCCTCGGCACTCATACCGTGATAGCCACCTTCGAATTTCAGGATTTTGTTGCGGCCGGTATAGGCGCGGGCCAAGCGGATCGCATACATGTCAGCCTCGCCGCCGGAAGCCACGAACCGCACCTGCGCGCAGCATGGAACTGCCTCAACAATCGCTTCGGCCAAGGCGATCCCTTTGGCATTGTTGGCGAAGAACGTCATACCTTTTGGTAATTGCTCCAGTACGGCCTCTATAACTTCGGGATGGCCATGGCCAAGCAACATCGGGCCAGAGCCGATCAGGTAGTCGATATATTCAGTACCGTCTTCATCCCAGACCCGGCTGCCTTCACCGCGCGAGATCACGATGCCGGGGTCGAAATTCCCAAAGCCGCCTGCGGGCAACACTGCCTGAGCGCGGGCGATCCAGTCGGCTTGAGATGTGAGCGTGTGCATAGGTTAGTCCAGTTCAAGGATGGGCGCGCCGAGAGTGTCGAGATCGGGCGTCACGCCAAGACCTGCGCCTTCAGGTGGCGCAATGCGCCCGTCTTGACGGGTCGGGCAATCTGGCGCGATCCGGGGGCTGACATAGGACGACAAATCACAGGTGTTCAGCAACGCGCCATGCGGGGTGGAGGCCGCAAAATGCAAAGAGGCCGCTGTCACGATGTCAGAGCCCCAAGTGCATTCTGCGCAAATTTCGGCGCCCAGATGCACCGTCAGATCACGCGCGCGCCGCATGGCTGACAGACCACCGAATTTTGACAGCTTCAACGCGACCGCATCCAGAACGCTAAGCTGCGCGGCCCGGATCAAAGATGCCAGATCATAGGCTCCCTCGTCGATTTTCATTGGCAATCCTGTGGCCTGTCTGACCGCGGCACAGTCTTCAAGCGTCTTGCAAGGTTGTTCCAGCATCACATCAAGATGGGCCACTGCACGTCCCGTGCGTGTGGCGTGCAGTTTGGTTGCACCGCAGTTCCAGTCACCATAGACCAGCGCCCCACTTCCAACAGTCTCGCGAACCCGCGCCAATCGCTCTGCATCGGTTTGCCAATCCGCATCCGCTCCGAGCTTTACCTGAAACTGACGGATCCCGGTCGCGTAAGCCTCTGCCGCGATGCGCGCCATCTCGTCAGGCGCGATACAGGTGATCGAATGATATAGCGGCATGTCGCGCCGTGTGCGTCCCCCCAGCAACTCATAGAGGGGCAGGTCGGTTGCTTTCCCGAACAGATCCCAAAGCGCCATATCAACGATGGATTTCGCGTGATTGTGGCCGTGCAGAAACCCGTCCAGCTTGCGCATTGGCGCATCAACACCGATTGGCGAAGCGCCAAGGATTTCCGGGGCCATTTCCGCAATTGCACTGGGCACGCCATCTGCAAAAGCGGGCAGGTAATGCGGGATCGGACAGACCTCGCCCCAGCCTTTCAATCCGCTCTCCGTTTCCAGACAAAGCACATGGGTCTTGACCGTGTCACAGGTCTTCGCCTCTGCCATGTAATAGGTTTCATGACTGGTCAGATCGACCGACCAGAGGGTGATGCGACACACCTTCATGCGTAGACCGCCACGGGATCGCCCAGCGCCTCTTCGTCCGGATGCACGCCAAGCCCGGGGACTTCTGGCAGGTGCAGATGTCCGTCTACGTTGCGCGGGCCGCGCCCGCTTGCGATGTCGATCGTGATCATGTCCTGACAGGCCCAGACCGCGTGGCAATTTTCGTCCGGGATCGTCGCGGCCAGATGCAGGGCTTCGGTATCAGCAAGCACAGTGCCCCCGGTGGCCATGACAAACATGTCAATGCCATGCGCCAGTGCAATGTCGCGCAGACGCGCGGCCTTTGTCAGCCCGCCGACGCGGTTGAGCTTGATGCCGAATACCTCTGCCAGTCCATCGCGCGCGATGCGCGCCGCATCCTGCAAAGTGACCAGCGCCTCATCGACCGAGACTGGTGCCGCATGTTTGGGCGCAACCGCAGCAATATCATCGAGCGTCTCGCAAGGCTGTTCGAACATGACGCTCAAATCCTCGGTTGCTGACATGACGCGCAACGCCTGCTGCCGCGTCCAGCCACGATTGACGTCGTAAAGGACGATTTCACCTGCGCGCCGGATGCTCTCGACGTCCCGCACACGCGCTATGTCACGTGCCACGTCGCCGCCGATCTTGACGGAATGAGCCACATATCCGCGCTGACGGTAGCGGTCGATGACCGCGCGCGTTTCTTCGATGGTTTTCGCGCCGACCGAAGACGCGATTGGGCGCGGCGTGCGGGATCCACCCCCCATCAGATCGGCAATCGGCATCTCGGTCGCTTGGCCTGCGATGTCCCAGCACGCCATATCTACCGGGCTTTTGGCATAAAGATGACCGGGCAAGGCGAGGTCCATCGCCCGCTCCACATCCAGAAGCTTTCGTGGATCAAGCCCGATGAGGAAGGGTGCCATCGTCTCGATCCCTGCGCGAATGCCGGGGCCGTGCGCAGGCACGTAAGTATGACCCCATGGCGTGCCTTCGCCCCAGCCGATCAGGCCTGCATCAGTCTCGATCTTGACGAGCGTGGCATCCAGTACCTCAAATTTCAGCCGGCCGCCGGACAGCCAATAAGGATGCTCCAGCGGCAGGTCGATCTGGAAGACGGAGATGCGCTCTATCTTCATGCGACAAGACCCTGCTTCTCTACCGCGCGGGCGCTGTTGACAGCGAACAGGTCGGACACGCATGCGGGCGTCATGGGATCACCACGATATTTCCGGTGTGTTTCTTGGCGATGAAAGCCGCCTGCGCCTCGCGTAATTGAGCAAGCGGGTAGGTCGCGGCGAGGGAAGGCCTGATCTCCCCCTGTTCGATGTAGCGGATCAGGTTCGGCATCACGTCCGGCGTGATCACTGTCGAACCAGCGAAGGTCAAATCCCGCAGGTAAAACGTCCGCAGGTCCAAATCGACCATCGGTCCAGCAATCGCGCCGGAGCAGGTGTAGCGCCCACCACGTTCAAGGATATCGATCAGGTTCGGCCAGTAAGGCCCGCCGACCACGTCGGCGACGACCGTGATCTTTTCATCGCCCAAAGCGGCGCGCAGATCGTTTGGCGCCCGGTCGAGGATCCTGTCCGGCCCGAGTGCTGCGACCTCCGCGTGTTTCGCGCTTGAGGCCAAGGCGATCACGCGCGCGCCGCGCCGTTTGGCAAGTTGCACCAAGGCGCCGCCGACCCCGCCGGAGGCGCCGGGCACCAGCACCGTGTCGCGCGCGGTGACATTGGCACGGGTCAGCATCCCCTCGGCAGTAGAGTAAGAGCAGGAAAAGGTCGCAAGCTCCGCGTCGCTGAGGTCTGACTGCACGGCAAGCGCGTTGCGCGCAGGCGTGGTGGTGTATTCAGCAAAACCACCGTCACGCTCTGACCCGAAATAGCCGGTCTTGTTGATGTCATCCAAAGCGCCAGTATCGCGCAGCCAGCCATCGGTGATCACGCGCTCCCCGATGCGCGCCGCATCGACATCGCGGCCCACGGCGACAATTTCACCGCAGACATCCGCGCCTTGAATACGTGGGAACGCAATTGGCGCAGCGCCCCATGTGGGATCATCTTCGCCCACCGTGTCAAACGCGCCACCCGTCGTGGCGCTGGTGACGGTCTTTGAATACCAGCCTGAGCGCGTGTTGACATCGGTATTGTTCAACCCGCATGCGCCCACGCAGATCAACACTTCATCATCGGCGGGCTCAGGGCGCGGCCAGTCTTCGCGCAATACTATCTGGTCGAGGTCGCCATGACCCATCGTCACCATAGCTGTCATTGTCTTGGGAAAGGTCATAGGTCTGCCCTCGGTTTCAGGTTTTGGGGGTCGTAAGCCGGTTCGCTCAACACGCGCGCATTCCGCGGGGTGCCGTGGATCACGACCTCAAGCTCAGTTCCCGGTGCAGCGGCGTCTGGTTTGACATAGGCAAAGGCCAGAATCTTTCCGACTGTTGGGCCAAAGGCCACGGACGCGGTTGAGCCGACAACCTCGCCGTTCAACATCACCGCTTCCCCACCATGACCATCGGCTTTGCCATCGGGCTCAATCTCCAGATAGGTGCACAGCCATGGCAGATCTGTGTTCAGGGTTTTGTCCAGCCCCAGATACGCCTTGTCGCGCCGTGCAAACCGCAGCACATCCGCCTCAGCCAGTGTGACTTCATTGGTCAATTCGCCCGCACCTTTGAAACCCTTTTCCATCCGCATGACATTCATCGCGAAAGAGCCGTAATCAGTAATGCCATGCGCTTTTCCTGCTGTGCAAAGCGCGTTGTAGACGTCCAGACAGGCCGCATTGGGCATGTGGAGTTCCCACCCCAATTCGCCTGCATAGGACATGCGAAAAGCCCATATCTCATGGCCTGCGACATTGATTTGCTGCGCTGACAGCCAGCGGAAGCCCGCATTGGACAGGTCCGCATCAGTACACCCACCAAGAACCTCGCGCGACTTCGGTCCGTTCAGTGACAAAGCAGACCACTCAGAGGAAAGCGCCTTGATCGTCACATCATCTTGCCCGCGGTGCTGGCCCAGATGGTCGAGCAGACGCTGCTCGAAAAACGCTGCGCAGACCAAATAGAATTGGTCGCCTGCCAAGCGCATAATCGTCGTTTCCAGCTCAATCCGACCCGCGCGGTTCAGCATGTGGGTCAAAGTGATTGAGCCCACCTTCTGCGGCATCCGGTTCGCGGTCAAACGATCCAGCAGGCTGTAGGCGTCCGGCCCAGACACAAGGACTTTCGTGAATGCGGTTACATCCATGATGCCGACGCCGCTGCGCACCGCTTTCACCTCAGCTGCTACCATCTCATCCACAGGGCTGCGGTTGAACGTATAATGGTCTTCCTGCGCGATCCCACGCGCGAAGAAACGCGGGCGCTCGAAGCCGTAGACCTCTTCATGCACAGCCCCCTTTGATGTCAGCACGTTATACAGCGGCGAAGGTTTGATCGGCCGCCCCGCCAATCGGTTGAAATGGGGGAACGGGATTTCGTGCCGCAGGCAGTAATCCTCTTTCGCTTTCACGACTTGCCAGTCTTTCGTCGCGTAGCTGCCAAACCGGCGCGGATCAATCTCCCGCATGGAAATGTCAGCCGCACCATGCACCATCCAGCGCGCCAGTTCGCGTGTCAGGCCAGGGCCCCAGCCAATTCCGATCTGAGTGCCGCAGCAACACCAGTAATTGCGCACGCCCGGCGCAGGACCGATCAGCGGATTGCCGTCCGGTGGGTGCGAGATCGCGCCATGCACTTCGCGCTGAATGCCAAGCTCCGCAAAAATCGGCATGCGGTTCAGGCTTTCTTCAAGATACGGCATAACGCGGTCGTAATCGGCATCAAACAGCCAGTTTTCGTACTCCCATGGGCAGTGATCATGCCAGACAGAATTCGGGTTCTCTTTCTCATATATTCCGATCAGCCCGCGCTTTTGCTCCATGCGGATGTAGCCAGAGACCTTCTTGTCGTCGCGCATAACAGGCAACTCGGTGTCTAGAGCCTCAAATTCCGGCACTGGTTCGGTGACGAAGTAATGATGCGTCATGGAGGTCATCGGCAGTTGCAGGCCCGACCACTCGCCCATCTGACGCGCATAGGTGCCGCCCGCATTGACAACATGTTCGCAGTTGATCGTGCCCTTCTCGGTCTCCACTTGCCACTCGCCACTTGGCAGTTGCGTGATGTTTGTCGCCCGGCAGTGGCGGATGATCCGCACGCCCGCCTGTCGCGCGCCAGTAGCCATGGCCATGGTCACATTGGTCGGATCGACATGGCCGTCATCAGGTGTGTGCAGCGCGCCTAAAACGCCGTCCAGATTATAGAACGGGTGCAGCTTTGCGATCTCTTCTGTGCTGGCAAGTGCGATGTTGAAGCCCAGCGCACGCCCGACCGACAATGTGTGGCGCAGCCAGTCCATCTCGTCCTCGGTATAGGCCAGCCGCAACGATCCGCAGCCATGCCATGTCACAGGCTGACCCGTTTCAGCCTCCAGCCCCCCGGAATAAAGCCCGATATTGTAGTCCACGCATTTGCCCAGTCCGAAGTTGGATGTGGAATGGGTGATTTGCCCGGCGGCGTGCCATGTGCTGCCTGAAGTCAGCTCTGCCTTCTCCAAAAGCACTGTCTCGTGGCCCCAGCCTTCATGGCCAAGATGATAGGCAAGACCCACGCCCATGACGCCGCCACCTACGATGACGACGCGTGCGCTGGTCGGAAATTCTGAGGCCACGGAAAGATCCCTTGCGTGAGTCGCATTTTCTCTCGACACGCTAAGCGGACAAAAGTACCATCGTCAATCATGAATGGGACAAATGTATCAAATACGATTCTGGACCGCCTCGCAGGTGAGTTATCGGAACTGACGCCAGAAGCGCGCAAAGCGGCCACTTACGTGCTGGAAAATCCGCGTGATGTGGGGGTCTCCACGGTGCGCGAGATCGCGGAGGCCGCAAATGTCAAACCCAACACCGTCGTGCGCATGGCGCGGCAGGTCGGGTTCGAAGGCTATGAGGATTTCCGTGCGCCATTCCGCGAGGCCATCCGCAAAGGTGCTGCGGATTTTCCCGACCGTGCACGCTGGTTGCAGGACATTTCGAGGTCCGGTGACCTCGGCGGGCTTTATGCGGATATGGTGCAAAGCACGCTGCAGAATATTGAGGACACGTTTGCGGGGATCACCGCAGGCGATCTGAAATCCGCAGCGGACGTGATCTGGTCGTCTAACAATGTTTTCACCCTCGGTGTGGGCGTGAACAATTCGACCGCGCGCAATTTCACGTATCTCGCTTCAACCGGGATGGTCCGGTTTCATGCAATACCGCGCGCCGGGTCAAACGCGATTGATGATCTGGCCTGGGCAGATCAGCGCGATGTCGTGATCGCCATCACATGTCGCCCTTATCGCGCCGAAGTGGTCGAGGCGGTGGATCGCGCCCGCGCGCAGGGAATGCAGATCGTTGCGATCTCCGACAGCCCTGCAAGCCCGATCATTCAGGCTGCGGACCATGGCTTTGTGATTTCCTGCGAGACGCCGCAGTTCTTCCCGTCCTCGGTCAGCACAATCGCGCTGCTTGAAACCCTGCTGTCTTTCGTGATTGCCGTGGCGAGTGATGAAATCCCTGAACGCGTGGCGACGTTTCACAAACGTCGCCACCAGCTGGGCCTGTATCACAGGGATAGAAAATGACCGCGCCGGTTCGCTCTCTGGCCGCGCGGTACTACACCGATCCGGCGGTGTTTGACATCGAAAACAACGGTCTTCTGGCGCAGACCTGGCAATTTGGATGCCATCTGTCCGACCTCGCCAATATAGGGGACTACGCCACATTCGACATTGCGGGCGAAAGCCTGTTCGCGATCCGTGGCCGCGACGATAAGATCCGGGTGTTTTACAACGTCTGTCAGCACCGCGCGCATCAACTCGTCTCTGGCAGTGGCAGGACCCGCGTCGTTGTGTGCCCCTATCACGCATGGACCTATGAGTTGACAGGGCAGCTTCGTGCGGGGCCAAATATCAGATCGGTTGAGGGGTTTGAGCGATCCGATATCTGTCTGACCGAGGTGCGGGCGGAGCAGTTTCTGGGCTTTCTCTTTGTCAACCTCGACCCCGACGCGGCCCCGATGGAGGAGTGGTTCCCAAATGCGCGGGCCGAGCTTGAGGAATGGGTGCCGAACTGGGCCGATCTCAAGCCGCTCGAATGGGTGGAGATCCCCGAAAACTGCAACTGGAAGGTCTCGGTCGAGAATTATTCAGAATGCTACCATTGCTCGCTCAATCACCCGACTTTTGCCAATGGTGTCGTCAAGCCGGAAACCTATGACATACAGCCCCAAGGCAAATGCCTGCGCCACACGACCGAGTGTCAGAACCTAGATGTTATGACCTATGACGTGCAATCGGGCTTTGCGCATCAATATGAATATTCGAGCTGGTTTCTCTGGCCCATGTTCTCCTTCCAGGTCTATCCGGGCAATGTGCTCAACACCTATCACTGGCGCGCATTGGGGCCCTCGCAGGTCGTGGTCTGGCGCGGCTGGTATGCTGTGGACGGGGCCGATGATCCGAAAATTCGTCAACTGGCCGTGCAGGATCGGGAAACCACCGTCGAAGAGGATATTCACCTCGTGGAATCTGTTCAGCGCGGGCTGCACTCGCGCGGCTACACGCCCGGTCCCCTGGTCGTTGACCCCAAAGGCGGCGTGAACTCGGAACACCCCGTCATGCATTTGCAACGCTGGATGCGCGAGGCGATTGATGGCTGATCTTTCTATGCCAAAGACATGGACGGCAGCTCAAAAGCTGTTCCCGCATCAGGTGGGCTTTACCTGCCCGCCCTTTGACTATGATGCAGCCCCCTCTGACTTCCTGCGCATCTCCCCCGAAACCGTCGGTGTGCATGGCTGGATGTTGCATGTCCCCGATTACGCGCACGGGCTGGATCAGCGCAAAGCGAACTTTGGCATGATGGACGATTTTGTGCATTGCATGGCGCGCAACGGCGTGGATGTCTGTGCTCAGGTCGGCTCCAACTGGGTGCATGCAAGCGGCCTCGGTGTGGAAGGCATCCGCCAGCATTGCGCTGATCTGTCGGACAAGCACGAGACCCGCTTTCACATGGCCGGATACGCGATGGTCGAGGCGCTGCGCGCGATGAACGTCGAAAAAGTCGCGCTCAACGGGGCCTATCACTGGCCGGACTGGTGGCAGGGCACAGTCGGCTTCCTGCGTGATGCCGGTTTCGACGTTCTCTGGGCCGGGAATTTCGTGGATCAGGGCTGGTTTCCTGATCAGGATACCGTGAATGCCAAACGCTGGATCTTCGATGGCGACATGTTCGATAAAAGCTTCAGCTATGTCGCAGAAAAGGCCCCCGAGGCCGACGCCTATCTGATCAATGGCATGTGCAATTTTCGCAGCGGTCCGGCCGGTCTGCCACAGCGCCCACTGCATTTGGCGCGCGCCATGGAAGCCAAGCTCGGCAAACCCGTCATTGGCCATGACACCGCGCTTTATTGGCGGATCATGAAAGACCTCGGCATCGCGCCGACCACACCGCAAAGCGCCTTGTTGGAGAGCCTTCATGCATAAGATCGTGGCCCTCTGGGCGATTCCCCGATCCACATCGACGGCGTTTGAGTGGATGATGCGCCAACGTGGAGACTTTGATTGCCTGCATGAGCCATTTGGCGAGGCGTGGTACCAGGGCGAGGACCCGCTTTGGCCACGGTTCAAAGAGGGTGAGAAAACCACCCAAGGCCTGACAATTGAAAGCGTTTGGGACGATATTCAGGCGCGCGCCGAACGCGGCCCGGTCTTTCTCAAGGATTTTCCGCATTATATCAATCACATGTGGACGCCTGATTTCTTGTCCCATTTCACCCATGCTTTCCTGATCCGCGATCCGGCCAAAACCATCTCAAGCATGTTCAACAAATGGCCGGATTTCGATGAGCTGGAAGTGGGGTTTCCGGAACAACGCGCCTTGTTCGATCTGCTGACAGCGCTCACTGGGTCACCGCCTCCTGTCATCGACAGCGATGATCTGCTTGAAGACCCCGATACAATGGTCGCGACATTTTGTGCTGCGGTGGGCATACCGTTCCTGCCGGATGCGATGCGCTGGCAACCGGGCGGTGACCCGTCTGCCCATAGTTGGTGGGATGGCGGCTCGTTTCACGCAAATCTTGCGCAATCCACCGGCCTGACCCCGCAGCCGCGTCGATACCTTGAAGTGGCGGATGCCCCTGAGCGGGTGCGTCGCGTGCATCGCCGGATGAAGCCGCATTACGATCACCTCTATCAGCATCGGATCATGCTTCAGTGAAACCCTATTGGCAGAACTACATTGACGGCGTCTGGACGGATGGCGGGGCAGGGCGGATCGACGTGATCAACCCCGGCTCGGGTGAGAAACTCGCCGAACATGCGCTGGCAGATGAAGCAGATGTGGACCGCGCTGTCATGGCCGCGCAGCGCGTGCATCGCTCGGGCGCGCTGGCAGATCTGCGCCCGGTGGAACGCGGACGCATGGTGCAGGCGATGGGGCGTTATCTGCTGGACCACCAAGACGAGATTGCCGAAGTCTTGACGCTGGAACAGGGCAAGCCGCTCTGGGAAGCTCGGATCGAGGTTGAGGGCGCCGCACGGTATTTCGAATATTACGGCAATCAGGCAGAAACCGTCGAGGGCCGGTCGATCCCGTTAGGCAAAGACTATTTCGACTTTACAACCTATGAGCCCTACGGCGTCTCTGCCCAGATCATTCCATGGAATTACCCCGTTGAGATGACGGCGCGCTCCCTTTCCGCAGCACTTGCGACAGGCAATGCCTGCGTCATCAAATCCCCCGAGCTCACGCCCCTCAGCAACGCATGGTTTGGCCATGCCGCCGCTGCGGTTGGACTGCCAAACGGGGCGGTCAATATCCTGTGCGGGCTCGGGCAAGACGCAGGCGCCGCGCTGTCCGCGCATCCCGGTGTCAATCAGATCGTCTTCACGGGATCGGTCCCAACAGGGGTCGCAATTGCAACGGCTGCTGCGCGCAATGTGGTGCCATGTGTCCTGGAACTGGGCGGAAAATCTGCCGCAATTGTCCATGACGACGCTGACCTCGCGGCGTTTGAGACTGATATGCGGTGGGGCATCTTTTTCAACGCGGGTCAGGTCTGCTCTGCAATGAGCCGGGTGATCGTTCATGACAGCGTGCATGATGAACTGGTTGATCGGATGGTCAATGTCGCAACCGCGCTCAGCGTGAAGCCCGGGATCGAGCAGCCCGCATTCGGCCCGACAATGGGCGCGATGGTGTCAGAAGCACAATGTGACCGCGCCGCAAAAATGGTCGCGGATGCCGCCGCGCAAAATGCTGTCGTGGCGACTGGCGGGCGCAGACTGAACATCCCCGGTGCCTTCCTGGAGCCCACGATCCTGACCGATGTAACACCTGACATGACCATCGCGCATGAAGAAGTGTTCGGCCCCGTCCTTTCCGTCCTGAAATTCTCAACGGATGAAGAAGCGATAAGAATCGCCAATGGAACGCCATACGGGCTGGTCGGCGGCGTCTTCACGCGGGATCTCGACCGGGCCACACAGGCCGCGCGGCAATTGCGAGCGGGTCAGGTCTTTGTCAATGAATGGTATGCGGGCGGCGTTGAAACGCCATTTGGCGGCTACGGCAAATCAGGCTATGGCCGTGAGAAAGGCCGCGAGGCCTTGTGGAACTATGTGCAGACGAAAAACGTCGCAATCAGATTGAAAGGCTAAATCATGAGCGGATTTGACGAGGACCTGTTTCTCAAAGGGCTGGAACAGCGCAAAGCAACGCTCGGCGCGCAATACGTCGAAAAGAACCTCGCCGCGGCTGACGACTTTACGCGGCCTTTTCAGGAAGCCATGACCGCTTGGTGCTGGGGGTTCGGATGGGGTGATGACGTGATTGATGCCAAGACCCGCTCCATGATGAACCTGTCCATGATCGGCGCGCTCGGCAAGATGCAGGAGTGGGAGCTTCACTGCCGCGGGGCGATCAATAACGGCGTCACACAGGATGAACTCCGCGCCATCATTCATGTGATCGGCATTTATTGCGGCGTGCCTCAAGCGCTGGAATGTTTCCGTGCAGCACGCAAAGTGCTGGAAGAAGACGCGGCGTAACACAGAGTTTATGCTTTTTTGGCGCAGGGTCCGGCAGCGAAGCGGCGCCAACACATTGCCAAATCGCTGGACGCGCGTTCGCCGACCGGGCTAATGTTTAAGAGACGTCAACCCTGAGTGGATAAGCGAGCAGCATGGCACGCCAGACCACGTCCTTCATCCTGATCTTGCTGGTCTGTTTTGGCCTCCTGTTGCCAAAGCTGGGCGCGATGCTGTTTGAGATCGTGCCGGGCCTGACTCAGGCGGTGATTTGCGTGGGATCGCAGGTCGTCGTGCTGACGTTGAACGAAGACGGTGAACCCGTCGATGTGCCTGAACCTTTGGTGGAGCACTGCGCTTTGGGCGACGTCGTCGCATCAAGTGCTGCGCCAAACCCCTTTTGGGTGACGCTCGCGCGGAGTTTCCAGAGCCTATTTGTTGAAATCACGGATCGCGGCGCAGATGCCTACCATTTCGCGCGTGTGCCGCTGGCTCAGGCACCGCCGCACGCGGCCTGACTTCGCCCAGTTAAACCTTCAACATTTCAAATAGGACACCCCTATGACCGATACGTCTGTATCGGCCCGCGCTACGTCGACACCGACGGGCGGGGCCTTCTATCGCCTCGTGTGGAAATGGCATTTCCTCGCGTCCCTCTACGTGCTGCCCTTCATGGCCATGCTGGCCGTCACAGGTGGCATTTACCTTTACAAACCGCAAATCGAAGCATGGCTTTATGCAGACCGCATGCATGTCGAAGCCACGGGTCCTGCGCTGAGCTTTGAGGCGCAAGTCGCAGCGGTCGAGGCGGAAGCGGGGATTACCCGACTGCGCGGCATCACCGATTACCGCGACCCGAACCGTTCCACCCTGATCGAGTTCAATGACGCAGACAAAACCCGCTCCTACGCGTGGGTGAACCCCTATACGGGCGAGGTGCTGGGAACTGTCGCGCGCGATGAGATGGCCATGCGGGTGCTGCGCAAATTCCACGGTGAATTGCTGCTCGGCGACACTGGTACCAAATTCGTCGAACTGGCTGCGCATTGGGCCATCGTGATGTTTGTGACCGGCATCTATCTATGGTGGCCGCGCGGTCAGCGCAGCTTGGCCAAAGCGGTCAGCCTGCCGAAGGGCAAGGGCCGCAGTTGGTGGCGCGAAACGCATCTGTTTGTGGGCATGCTCGCCACGGTTCTGGTGATGCCCATAATTGTCAGCGGCCTGCCATGGACGGATGTCTGGGGCGGGGGGCTGTCTTATGTGCAGGCGCAAACCGGTCAGAAATCAAAAAGCCTGCGCTTCAGCCGCGATGTCCCGAACTCAACCGCCTCGGAAGGCCAGACGATTGCCTATGACGAGGTGTTCGCGATCGCCGAGGCCCAGGGTTTTACGGCCCCTTATGAGATGCGCCCGCCGCGTGACGAGAGCGCTGCGTTTTGGCTCCGCTCCGCGAGCAAGACCCGCACCGATCAAAGCGAGTTGATCATCGACCAATATAGCGGCGCAGTGCTCAAGCGACACGATTTTGCGGACAATCCACCCGTGGCGAAAGCCGTGTCATGGGGCATCTCTTTCCATCAAGGGGAACTCTATGGTTGGTTGAATATCGTGCAAAACACAGTGGCAGCCCTGCTTGCGCTTCTCCTGTCGATCTCGGGCTTCGTGGCGTGGTGGATGCGCAAACCGAAGGGCGCGCTGGGCGTGCCTGCCACTCCAGAGGCATCGCTGGGCACGGGCATGATTGTTCTGGTGATCGGTCTCGCGTTGCTGTTCCCACTGATGGGTCTATCGCTGATTGTGGCCCTGATCCTCGATTGGCTGCTGTTTCGTCACCTCGGCTGGTTTCGCGCCCCAACAGTCTGAGAATTGCGGCGGCCCTGATATCTGGGCCGCCCAAACCACGTCGGCATGGTCAATGTCGCTGGCGCTGCTCCAAATCAAACGACTGCAGGATGAAACAGCAGCGGCCCAGGCCTGCCACAAGACCTTCCGTGAGGAGGCGCGCGACGTCACTCTTCTCCCGAACGGGATTTTTCGGCCCATAAATCTGGTCGACGCTCCTTGGTCAGCGCCTCAGATTGCGCCCGCCGCCATGCGTCGACTTTGCCGTGATCGCCTGAGGTCAGAACCTCTGGCACTGCGCGACCGCGAAACTCCGCGGGGCGCGTGTATTGCGGATGCTCCAGCAAGCCATTGGCGTGGCTCTCATCCTCGGTGCTTTCCGCATTGCCCAGCACATTTTCCTGCAGGCGGATTGTCGCGTCGAGCATGGCTTGGGCCGCGATCTCCCCCCCGGTCAACACGAAATCGCCGAGGGAGACTTCTTCGACGCCATACTCATCCAGCACACGTTGATCGATTCCTTCGAACCGGCCGCATAGCAGCGTGATCCCTTCGGCCCGGCTCCACTCCTGCGCTTTGGCCTGCGTAAAAGGCTTGCCGCGCGGCGAAAGATAAACAATCGGCCATTTCGCGCGATCATCAGGCGTGCGTTTGGCCGCGAAATCCAGGGCTTTTGCCACCACGTCAGCGCGCAGGACCATGCCCGCACCGCCGCCATAGGGTGTATCATCGACATTGCGGTGCTTGCCTTCACCGAAGATGCGCAGATCAATCGTTTCCAGCGCCCAAAGCCCTTCTTTCAAGGCCTTTCCAGTCAAAGATGCGCCCAGAACGCCGGGGAAGGCCTCAGGAAACAGGGTGATGATCTTGGCCGTCCATGCGCCTTTCAGCTTCGTCTCTTCCATCAGGTCGCGCGGTTGCAGCGTCACGCTTATGGATTTGCGGCCATGGGATTTTGAGGGTGTCTCCGCCATGTGACCGCGATACGCGCCCGCGCGTCCTTTTGCAATCAGGAGGTGGAGAGCAGCTCGTCCCGGTCAGACAGAAAGTCCTTGACCAATTGATGAATACCATCCGCCCCACCAGACAGAAGCAGCGCTGTCAGAATGATGTCGATGGCGTGGAAAGCCTGCACCTGAAATTGGGAGGTGACGGTGTCTGTGACCGATCTGGCCACCGCAGCGGTGGTTCCCGTCGCGAGCGTTTCCGGCGGAATGAACTGCGCGAGGATGCGCAACCCCACAATTGCGACAGCCAGGCTGAGCAGAAGCGCAGCAATCGTTGCAGCGCGTTTCTTGCTGGCCTGCAATGCTTGCAAATGCGGCTCCGCCTTGCGTTTCGCGTCGAGAAGCGTGTCGCGTGAGGTTTCCAGTTTCTGGCGCAGGTCATCGACATGGTCGTATTTCGCCGCGACTGCGGCCGTGGTTTCCGCTTCCGAAGACACGCTTGGGACGACGGTCGCAGCGGTCGCCGCGAGCGCGTCCTTGTACACGCGCACCGATGTTGCGGCGAGCCGCAGGTCCCGTTTGAGTGTCGCTTCTTCATCAGAAAAACGGTTCTTGATATAGATCTCCACCGCGCGCTCGATCACCAGCGCCATGAATGCGAGGCTGAGAAATTTCGTGGCGAGGTCCTGAGCGCCAAGCCCGGTGAGTGAGATTTCGCTGAATTCGAGATAGACGGCAGCAAGAATAGCGGCTGCGATGATCAGAAATATAGTAGGGTAGCGGTCAAATACACGCATAAGAAAGCTCCGAAAAAATACCAAAACAATGCGGGGTGTTTAGCACATCGGTGCGCGTGTTTCAAAAACTAGGAGCCTGCGTCCTCCGGCGGATCAACGATCACGCGGCGGGCAGACAGATCAACTGTGGGCACGATCTCACGCGTAAACGGCAAAAGCAGCGTCTTGATCCCCGGCCCACGAATATCAAGAATGTCACCCGCCCCGTGGTTTTCAATCGCCGCAACCTTGCCCATAGCGGTCCCGCCCGTGTCCAGCACGTCAAGCCCAATCAGATCGGCATAGTAGAACTCGTCATCAGGCAGGTCAGGCAGCAGGTTACGATCCGCATAGAGTTTAACGCCTCGCAACTTGTCTGCCTCATCTTTGAAGCGAATGCCGGACAGGCGCGCAGCGAAGCCGTTCTTGACGGTGCGCGTGATCTTGACAGTAAATTCCTCGCCCTTTTCGGTTTGCAGCGGCGAGTAATTCGCAATGTCTTCCGGCGCGGCGCAGAAGCTTTTCAACCGGACCTCGCCTTTGACACCAAAGGCGCCCGCGATTGCGCCAACCACGATCTTGTCTTTGCTCATTGGTTCACTCCGATACAAAGCCCGCGTTCATTGACTGTGCCGCCAGCATTGGTGCAGCGGCCCTCGTTCAAAAAGCGCTCTATCTTGAGGCCGCCATAGAAAGCCAGCCCCATCAAGACGAGTGTGATCAGTTTGCGCATTTCTCAGACCTCACGAATGTCCAGCTTTGACGCGCGGCTTTCCCAACCAAGCTGCTCCAGCTCCGGCGTGTCATTCTCTCGTTCGGGATAGCCGACACAAAGATAGCCGACCAGTCGCCAGCTCTCCGGTGCGCCAAGGTCTGCCGACAATTGCTCAGGATCAAGAATAGAGACCCACCCGGTGCCCAGCCCCTCAGCACGGGCTTTCAGCCAGAAGAGCGTGATCGCCGAAACAACCGAATAGCGCCGCATCTCCGGCATGGAGGCAGCGCCAAGGCCGTGGCCTTTCGGCGTCTCTTCATCGCAAAAAATGGCAAGCTGCACAGGTGCGTCTTGCATGCCAGACAGTTTCAACTGCGCATAGCTGGCCTGTTTGTCGTCGGACTGATCTGCCAAAGCAGCAGCATTGGCAGTCCTGTAATTGGCCAAAGCCTTGGCCCGCAACGTATCGCTGGCGACGCGCAGGATGCGCCATGGCTCTGACAGACCGACCGAGGGCGCATAGGAAAACGCATCGAGGCACTGCGAAAGCAGTGCCTCGTCTACCGCGTCGGTGCGGAAGCGACGCACGTCACGCCGCCACTGCATCAATGCCTCTAGCTCGTCCCGAAACTGACGGGAGAAGGCATACATAGCTTATTCTGCAGTCTCTTTCGCAGCTGCTTCTTCGGCAGGTGCTTCCTCTGCAGGGGCCGCAGCAGCTTCAGCAGCAGCATCGGCTGCGGCTTGCGCTTTGGCCGCTTTCTCTTCCACACGCTCTTGTGCTTTCTTGCCGGGCTCGCCCTTCTTCAGGTTCGCGCGCTCTTTTTTCTCAAGAACACCAGCGGCTTCTAAGAAACGGGACACACGGTCTGTTGGCTGCGCGCCTTTGGACAGCCAGTGCTGGATGCGTTCCATATCAAGCTTCACACGCTCTTCGCTGTCTTTTGGCAGCAGCGGGTTATAGGTGCCCAGCTTCTCGACGTAACGACCGTCACGTGGCATGCGGCTGTCAGCAGCGACCACGCGGTAGAAGGGACGTTTCTTGGACCCACCACGGGCCAGACGGATTTTCATTGCCATTGTGTTTTCTCCTTAGATGGCTGTGCGGGCAAGCGCCCGTATTCATTGAAACTTTTTGTGGTTCTGGATGACTTCCCGAATGATGAAATTCAGAAAGGATTTGGCGAATTCGGGGTCAAGGTCAGCGCGTTTGGCCAAATCCTCAAGTCGTTCAATTTGCGTTGCCTCACGGGTTGGGTCGGAGGGTGGCAGGTCATGTTCCGCTTTCAGCTTGCCCACGGCTTGCGTGTGTTTGAACCGCTCGCCGAGGGTGTAGACGAGGATGGCGTCCAGCCGGTCGATAGAGGCGCGATGTTCTTTCAAAAGCTCTGCGGCGCGGGTTGTATTGTCAGACATCAAGCGGCCTCCGGAACGGGGTGGCGGTAGATCAGGCAGGGGCCAGAGGTCTCTGGCTTGGGCGCGTCATTGTCCAATGTGGCGCCAAGACGCTCTGCCAGTTTGATCGATGCGCTGTTTTCAGGCGCGATATAGCTCACAACAGTGTCCCAGCCGAGCGTGTCATAGGCGTGATTGATGCAGGCACGCGCGGCTTCATATGCGATGCCTTTGCCTTCATGGGCCGTGTCGAACAGGATCCAGCCGACTTCTCTTTCGGCCCAGCCATACGGATACCAGTGACCGACGATGCCAAGCGGTGTGTCATCTCCCTTAAGGGTCACGACAAACATGCCAAACCCGTTCATCACCCAATGGCCGATTTCTGTGCCGAAGAAATCCCATGCTTTGCGCGCAGATTTTGGGCCACCGGTATGTTGCGACCGCTCCGTGGCATAAAATGCCATGAATGCGCGCGCATCCGACAGTTTCGGCGCGCGCAGCAACAATCGCTCGGTTTCGAGCGTCGGGGTTATAAAGGTCACGGTCATGCGGCCCTCACATGACGAAAAACGTCGACAGTATCGCCATCGTGCTGGAGCGGATTAGGCTCGCGCTGCAGTTTCAATCGTCCGGCGACGGCTCTTGAGGCCGTGTTCTTGCGGTCAATATAGCTGACAAAGCCGCCATCCCCGAACAGATCAAACCCGTGGTTCTGCAATGCACGGGCAGCTTCTGTCGCATAGCCATGGCCGCGGGCAGTCTCGTCAAGCATCCAGCCGAGCTCGGTCTCAAGGTCTTCCCATTCCATGCCGAGAAAAACGAAACCCAAGGCCGTGTCATCGCCGCGCAATGTAATGCTCAAAAGTCCCGCCCCGCGCAGCAACCAGCTCGCGGTGTATCCACAGAACTCATCCCATGCGCGTTCTTCGTCACCGTCGAACCCACCTGCGCCAAAGAAGCGCGTCCACACGGGAAAATCTTTCAACTCAGGCGCACGTAATACAAGACGATCCGTCTCGATGCGGGGCAGGGCGGCACAAAACCTGCGCGCGGCACCGGCTGCTGGCCCGGTTGGGATTTGGGTGCAAGGCTGGGACATCACTTTTTCTTTCCGAAGCCAGACAGGCCTGGCGGCAGTTGGCCGCCGCCCAGACCGGGCAATCCGCCCATGCCGCCGGGCAGTCCCATGCCCATTTTCTTGGCGGCTTCTTCCATCGCGGCAGGGTCGTTCATATCGGGCATGCCACCTTTGCCAAACATGCCTTTCATAGCCTGTTTGAGCATGCCGCCTTTGCCCATCTTGCCCATTTTCTTCATCATGTCAGACATCTGGCGCTGCATCTTCAGCAGCTTATTCAGGTCGGAGACTTCCATGCCCGAGCCCGCGGCGATGCGTTTCTTGCGGCTGGCCTGCAGAAGCTGCGGGTTTGCACGCTCCTTCTTGGTCATGGATTGGATCAGGGCGATTTGTTGTTTCAGAACCTTGTCATCAAGGCCCGCCTTGTCGGCTTGGGCGGCCATTTTCTTCATGCCCGGCATCATCGACATCATGCCTTCCATGCCGCCCATCTTGAGCATCTGTTCCAGCTGCATCTTCAGATCGTTCATGTTGAACTGACCTTTGGTGAAGCGCTTCATCATCTTCTCGGCTTGCTCAGCCTCGATGGTTTCCTGCGCTTTCTCAACCAGCGAAACGATATCGCCCATGCCGAGGATGCGGCCCGCAATGCGCTCAGGCTCGAAGGTTTCGAGCGCGTCCATCTTCTCGCCCAGACCCACGAATTTGATCGGCTTGCCGGTCACCGCGCGCATCGAAAGCGCCGCACCGCCGCGCCCGTCGCCATCCATCCGGGTCAGAACAACGCCGGAGATGCCGATCTTGTCGTCGAACTCTTCCGCGACTTCCACGGCGACCTGACCGGTCAGGCCGTCAACCACCAGAAGCGTTTCACGCGGGTTGACGACGTCACGGACGTCTTCGACCTCTTTCATCAACACTTCGTCGATTTGCAGACGACCGGCTGTGTCGAGCATGTAGACGTCATAGCCACCCAAAGTCGCCTGTTGTTTGGCGCGACGGGCGATGTCGACGGGTTTCTCGCCTTTGACAATCGGCAGCGTGTCGACGCCAATCTGCGTGCCGAGGATCGCCAGCTGATCCATCGCAGCGGGGCGATAGATGTCGAGCGACGCCATCAGAACTTTCTTCTTGTTCTTGTCCTGCAGGCGTTTCGCGAGTTTGCCGGTGGTTGTGGTCTTACCGCCACCTTGCAGGCCGACCATCAGGATCGGCGCGGGCGGGTTGTCGACTTTCAGCTCGCCCGGTTCGTCATTATCGCCTGCGAGCACATGTTTCAGCTCATCATGGACGATCTTGATGACCTGCTGGCCGGGAGTGACGGATTTGGTGACGTTCTGGCCTGTGGCTTTTTCTGCCACGGCTTTCACGAAATCGCGTGCAACAGGCAGGGAGACGTCGGCCTCAAGCAACGCGACGCGCACCTCACGCAGGGCGGTTTTCACGTCATCTTCGCTGAGCGCGCCTTGCTTGGTCAGCTTGTCAAAGACGCCGGAGAGGCGTTCGGATAGGTT
Source organism: Pseudomonadota bacterium (assembly GCA_039195745.1). Classification (GTDB taxonomy): domain Bacteria; phylum Pseudomonadota; class Alphaproteobacteria; order Rhodobacterales; family Rhodobacteraceae; genus Litoreibacter. The sequence continues at coordinate 77,258 of JBCCVD010000022.1, forward strand.
CTCAAACATAAGCTCTCAGGCTCCTTCTGTTGCTTTATGCCCCTTCATATAGGGACGCTCCAAACGACTTTCGCCCCCATGGGCGCAACGCGCTGATGGAGGGCGATCCTTGACGTGTGCAAGGACCGGAAGAGCTACGCTTCCGGATGTTGTGCTGCGTGTAGGACCACGGGGCTAACGAGTCAAGCGGGGCACGGCATATTTGCGCTTGAGTTGGAGGTCCAAAAGACGCGCCTGCCAGCGGGTTTGCCCCGGCAAGGCCAAACAGAAGCCCCGACCATGCGCGTCAAAAGCAAAGCGCAACTTCCGCGCGATGGCTCGGAAGGCGAGGTAAGCGGCGATAGTGGCGCTCAGATTGATCGCGCTGGCCACAATCTTGACCATCATCGCATCAGAACACAGACCGCCAGCAATCATCCAAGGCAAGGCTTCCGCAAGATCAAACCAGAAGGTGAGACCTTGGCCGAAGATCAGTTTCAAACCGAACACCAGCAGCAAAGTGATCGCCGCCAAACCGGCGGCCCATAGCGCATGTTCAATCTCGAATGTAGGTCGGCTCAGGCTTGGCGCGTGCATCTGTGTCTCCGTCACGGATTCGAGGAAAGATGACGCAGGACTGTGGATATTTTATGGCGTGTTAACCTGCTTTGCCCGATGGGCGGCGAGCCATTGATTGATAGCGTCTGCCGCGCCTCGATGGTTGCCGACATTGGAATAAGCTTGTGTGATTGGATGACGGCCTGCGCTTTCCCCTGTCAGCACCAAGGTAACACGGTGAACCGCGCCTTTGTCGCCGCGGGACGTCTCAAGATCCGCCTCGCTGACATCCGCCAGATCATGAACAACAGTGAATGCCCGATGCAGGTTCTTGCGTTGCACCGTCAGCGTACCTTCAGGTCCGTTGAAAATCACCTGCACCCGTCGCACGAAGATGAACAGGAAGCCAAAAGGCATCAGCGACATGACAACCGGAAACAGGCCCAACCATTCGCCGGTGAAGATCAATCCCAAACCAAATCCCAGAAAGACAAGCCCCATGAAGACGAGCAGGACCGCGATCCAGATCGGATTTTCGCTGATGATAAGGTGTTCGGGTGTGTGTCGCGTAATCTTCATGGAGCGCAGTTTAGGGGCAGTTTTTCCTGACTGTCAAAGCGGGGTTTATCGCTCCTAAAATGCCTATGCGGATCTAACGCTTGGCAGCGCGCTTTCGATCTGCGTAACTGAACGCTCAGGAAGTTCTCCGGCGGATATCGTGAACAGGTGCACAAATGAATATCGACAATTGGGATGAGTTTCGAACGGCCTACCAAGTTGCGCGGCTACGCACCGTGTCTGCGGCGGCGGAGGTGCTGGGCGTCCACCATGCCACTGTGATCCGCCATATCGACTCGCTGGAAGGCAAGCTGGGCGCGAAGCTGTTTCAACGCCATGCGCGGGGCTATACCCCGACGGAAGCAGGCGAAGACCTTCTGACGGTTGCGGGCGCTACTGAAGATCAGTTGACGCAACTCGCCGGCCGCATCCATGGCCGCGGTGCCTCCGTCTCGGGAGAGTTGATCGTGACATGCTTGCCGCAAATGTCGCCGCTCATGGCGCGCACGATCACGAAGTATCAGGTCGACAATCCCGAAGTGCATGCGCAGCTCATCGTCGACACCCGCCCTCTGCGTCTGGAATATGGCGAAGCGCATGTCGCTTTGCGGGCGGGCGCTCCGGGCAATGATCTGGACAATATCGTCAGCGAGCTCGGGCAATTGCGGATGGGGCTTTTTGCGCATAAGGACTACATTTTTCGCCACGGTCCGTTGAATGGCATTGAAGACATTCCCAATCACCGCTTCTGCCGTGTGATCAACCTCGACCCGCGTGCGCCGTTTATGAAATGGATCGGCGAAATGGTCCCTGAGGCCAATGTCGTCTACAAATGCTCCGATACCAATACCGTTCAGGACGCGGTTCTGGCCGGGGCGGGCATCGGGTTCCTTCCCTCATATATGGGGCATGAGGACCCCAATATGCGAGAGGTCATGGAGCCCAACAAGGCCTGGTACTCCACCTTCTACTGCGTCACACATGTCGATTTGCACCGCACGGCCAAGGTGCATTCCTTCGTGACCTTCCTCAAAGCCGAGGCCAAGAACTGGGATGATATCATCACAGCCTGAGGCGGCCTGATGAGTGAGGTCGCAAAGGGCCATCTGGCCATGTTGCTGTTCTCTCTGCTGGTGGCAGGGTCCTTTGCGCTGGGCGGAATTGTCGCCAATGACATCGCGCCGACGGCACTGAATGCGATGCGCTTCGTCATCGCGGGCGCCCTGATCGGCGGCGCAGCATTGGTCACTGGTGGAATTCCGCGCAGCACATGGGTCGCACCGTGGCGCTATCTGATCCTTGGCGGGTTGTTTGCCGTGTATTTTGTGCTGATGTTCGAAGGGTTGAAGACCGCGCCGCCTATCTCCACTGCTGCGGTGTTCACGCTGACGCCGGTTTTGTCAGCCCTCGCGGGTTACATGCTGTTGCGCCAGATCACGACGGCTTGGATGGCCGCCGCATTGGCGGTGGGCGGGGCAGGGGCGCTCTGGGTGATCTTCCGCGCGGATTTGGCAGCCCTTCTGGCCTTCAAGATCGGTAAGGGGGAGGCGATCTACTTTGTGGGCTGCGTGGCGCATGCGATCTACACGCCGATGATCCGAAAGCTCAATCGCGGGGAAAGCCCGTTGGTCTTCTCTTTCGGGACCATCTGTGCAGGAATCCTCGTTCTGCTGGTTTGGGGCTGGGGCGACATTGTCAGTACCAATTGGCTGGCGCTTCCCGCAGTGATTTGGATCACTATCCTCTATGTCGCGATTTGCGCCTCTGCGGTGACATTCGTTTTGGTGCAGTTTGCCACGCTGCGCCTGCCATCGGCGAAAGTCATGGCCTACACTTATCTGACGCCAAGCTGGGTCATCCTTTGGCAAGTCGCATTGGGCAACGGCGCTCCGCCCCCTGCAGTACTGATCGGAGTGGCCCTCACTGCAGTGGCGCTGTTGATGCTGCTCAGATCAGAGGCTTAGGGCTCCCATTTCTCACGTTTCTCCATCACGAAGAAAAGCGAGAAGATCGCGCCAGCCATCATCAATCCTGCGCCGGTCTTCAATGATCCGAAATAGCCAACGGCCGCATTCACCGTGTCTTGCGCGCGCTGCAAACGGTTCGGATCAGCCGGATCTTCCGGCAGCCAGTGATAGGGGTACTGATTGGTCCAGACCATATAGGCCAGAGAGCTGAAAAAGCCCAAAGTCAGGAAGGCAGGCAGGAATTTCATGAGCGCGCTCCAGTGCGAAAACAATCATTGCGCGTGGAGACTACAGGTTAAATTTGTCAGAAATTTGGAAGGCTTGGGGTCAGGATGTGCCCAATTCCTTGTCCAGATAGGCTTCAAACGCGTCGAAATTGAGCGCTTCAAGCTGGCCGAAGCTTTCGATCCAGACGATGGCGTCGCGCATCGCCTCCGGCTCCAGCTTGCACCATTTCACGCGGCCCCGTTTTTCCTGACTGATCAGCCCCGCCTTGGTCAGGATCGTCAGGTGTTTGGAGATCGCAGCCAGTGACATCTCGAACGGCTCTGCCACATCCGTCACCGCCATGTCATCTTCCAGAAGCATGGTCAGGATCGCCCGGCGGGTACGATCGGAAAGGGCTGCAAAGACACTGTCGATTGTATCGTCCATGGCTCTGTGCATAGCGGGAATTGCGCGAAGTCTCAAATGCCGCGGCGATTTGGTCTTTGTGAGGGCATGCGGTGACGCAACAACTCTAGCTCATGTGCCGACAGGCCAATATCACGCGCGATATGATCGCTCAAATCCTTGGGGAGCTGGTCAATGCGCGGCGGCGTCTTATGTGAGGATTTGAAAAAGAACGCAAAGAGCTGCCATGCGCGCCGAGGCGCGTTCGTTTCGAATAAAGCCATGATAAGCCTCATATCTACAGGGGTTATGGCTTCGTTATGCGCCAAAGCCTGCAAGCAATCAAAAACCATTCCTTGACAGGTCATGTGAGAAAATCTCACATATGCTCATGCCGCGCCAACTGCCCCCTTTGAACGCCCTGCGCGCCTTTGAGGCGGCTGGACGGCATGAAAGTTTTTCGCGGGCGGCAGATGAGCTGGGCGTCAGCCATTCCGCTATCTCAAAACATGTGCGCGGGCTCGAAGACCGTTTGGGCGTGCAATTGTTTCGCGACGCCTCGCGCGGCGTGGCGCTGACGCAAAACGGTGCGGCCTATCTGGCGCAACTGACCCCGGCCTTTGACACGATTGCCGAAGCGACGGAGGCGTTTGAAGCCCGGCCCGCAGGCACCGTGCTCGTCAACGCGGAAACCGTGTTCGCGCTCAAATGGCTGGTGCCCAATCTCAAGCGCTTCAAAGACGCCCATCCGGAGATCACCGTGGAACTGGACGCCACAGAAGTCATCGTCGACATCGCGCGCTATGAGGCCGATATCGCAATCCGCTTCTTTCTGGCTGGGGCACCGGACGGGACGGCAGCTTTGATAAGCGATGCAGCGATCTACCCCTATGCCGCCCCGTCTGTTGCCCGAGCTATCGCGGGCCGAGAGGACAACCTGCTCAACTTCCCGCTGCTGCGCGACCGTGGCGGCGAACCCTGGGCGCGCTGGTTTACCGAGATCAATCGCCCCGATCTGGCGGCGCGCGTGCCTGAGACACGCCGCCTGCGCGCGATGTTGGCGATTGAAGCGGTGATCGCGGAGCAGGGCGTGCTGTTATCCTCCGCCGACAATGTCAAACATGATGAGGCGGCCGGTCGGCTGGTGCGCTGCTTCAATCATGGTTTCCAGCAAGGCAGCTACCACATGCTGTTTGGTGAAGGTGTCTTGCGCCGGAAACCTGTCCGCCTGTTTCGCGACTGGCTGTTGCAGGAAACTACGGAATTCAGAACGTCCGACACTCAGGCCTGACAGGTCGGGCAGTGATACAGCGTGCGCCCGCTCAGCTTGGATTTCGTGATCTCACCTTTGCAACGCGGGCAGGTCTCACGCGCAAAGATGTTTGTGCGCTCTGTAATGGCCTCACCTGCTTTGGGCATTTCGCCATTGGTGATAATGGAATTCGTCTCAACCCCGATCTGCAGCAGCGCGCGCATCTCCGCCCACAGTCCGCCTAGCTCCTGCTCCGAGATGTCTATGCCACGGGTCATGGGGTTGAGGCTGCGCAGCCACAGGATTTCCGCACGGTAGATATTGCCGATGCCAGAGATCACCTTCTGATCCATCAACAACCGTGCAATCGGTGCGCGGCTCTTACGGATCGCGGCGATTGCGCGTTCGGGCTCTGGTCTCTCTGCCAACAAGTCCGGACCGTAGCGCAGCCGGAACGCGTCCATCTCGGCCTCCGAGATCAACTCGCAGGTGTTCGGCCCGATGATATCAATCGCGTGGCTGGCGCTTTCGAGGCGCAGCCGCGTGACCTCCCTCGGTGGATCAACGGGTTGCGGTTGGCAGACAAAATAGCCGCCCAGGCCCAGATGCAGATGCAAGACCTGACCGTTTGAGAAATGATAGAGCAGATGCTTACCCACTGCTGACGTCCGTGTGCAGACCGCCCCGTCAATCTGTGCAGCCCCATCGGCAAACCGACCCTGCGGCGACAGCGCTGCGACGCGTTGCCCGCCAATCAGTGCAGCATGGTCGCGCGCAGCGCGGTGTATGGTGTGTCCTTCGGGCATAACGCTCTCTTGCCACAACATGGACGTGGTCACGAGGCGCATTTGGCCGCAGCTCGGTGGTTTTGCTGTTGCCTTACCGGAGCCGCCGCATAGCTACTCCGCACGGCAAACAATTTCTGACAAAGGCCTACACGTGTCCAAAGCGCTCCTTATCTTTCCCCATCAGCTGTTTGAAAACCACCCGGGCCTTGATGCCTCGCCCGAGAGAATCGTGCTGATCGAAGACCCACTGTTCTTTGGCGATCCGCAATACCCCGCCAAGTTTCACAAGCAAAAGCTCTGGCTGCACCGCGCCAGCATGGCGCAATACGCGGAACGGCTGAAAAAGAGCGGTCATCAGGTGGAGCTGATCCCTTACGTCCATGACACCGGACTGATGGCGCAAACTGTCAAGGGTTTGGCGGCAGACGGGATAACTGAAATCGTGCTCGTCGATCCGGTCGACCAGATCGCGATGCGCCGGTTGCGCAACGCGGCCGAGCAAGCGGGCGTGGAGGTGATCGTTTTCGACACACCGGGCTTTCTCAACACAGCGGAGGACAATGCCCGCTGGGCCGAAGGGCGCAAGCGCTGGTTCATGGCGGAATATTATAAGTCTCAACGCCGTCGTCTGGACGTGATGATGGAGGGGGATGACCCCGTTGGCGGACAATGGAGCTTTGACGAAGACAACCGCAAGAAGGTCCCGAAAAAGCTGTTGAGCCAGATCCCCGAAATCCCGATCCTCGCGCGCAGCGAGATTGACAAAAACGCGCGCGAGACGGTGGAGCGGGACTTCCCCGACGCTCACGGCACATTGGATGATCTGATCTACCCCACAACCCATGAAGATGCGCGCGACTGGCTCGATGACTTCCTGCATCGCCGCTTTGCGGAGTTCGGCCCCTACGAGGATGCCATCGTCGAAGGCGAAAGCTGGCTCTGGCATTCCGTTTTGACACCTGCGCTCAACATCGGGTTGCTGACCCCGCGCGACATTCTTGATGGGGCTCTCGCCCATGCGGACAAACACGACATTCCGGTCAACTCATTGGAAGGGTTTATCCGCCAGATCATCGGTTGGCGCGAGTTCATGCGCGCGACCTATGAAGACCTCGGCGTCAAGATGCGCACCACCAACCATTGGAACCACACCCGCAAAATCCCCGCCAGCTTCTACGATGGCACCACAGGCATTGACCCGATTGACGACGTGATCAAACGCATCCTCAAGACCGGCTATTGCCACCATATCGAGCGGTTGATGGTTCTCGGCGGCTTCATGTTTCTATGCGAATTTGACCCTGACGAGGTTTATCGCTGGTTCATGGAAATGTTCATCGACAGCTATGACTGGGTCATGGTGCCCAACACCTATGCGATGAGCCAGCATGCCGATGGCGGGCAGATCACGACAAAGCCTTATTTCTCCGGCTCCAATTATGTGCGCAAGATGAGCCACTGGCCAAAAGGCGATTGGGCGGAGATCTGGGATGGTCTGTATTGGCGGTTCATCTTCAAACACAAGGACGCGCTGGGCAGCAACCCACGCTGGGCGATGATGTGTCGGACCGCAGATCGGATGAAAGACGAGACCCGCGAGGGGCATCTGAAAGCGGCCGAAGCCTATCTGGCGCGGCTGTGAAGTTTCTGCCGTGAGCAGGGCATCGGTTCTTGCTCGACTCAGATCCTGTTGATATTCTCACCATTAAATTTTTATTCCGCTCATGCAACATCGCGGCGCGAATAAAGCCATTGGGAGGAAAACACGATGCTTGATGAGCGCTACCCTGCCGTCCAACCCGGCGCGCCGCGTCCCAGCCAGATCATCCAGCCACGGGTTTTCTCTCTGCCGCCGGGCACAGAGCGGTACGTGATTGAAGGCTCGGGGGCTGTTTTACTTCCTCTTGCGGCGGGTGATCAGCTCACGGTGATCAATGACGAAGGCGGGCAAGTGGCAGAGCTCGTCGCGGCAGATGGCAAAGGCAAGATCGACGCGGGCATTCTGGGAACAAACGCGAATGCACAAGCTAAAGGTGTCCGCGCGCTCTTGATGGCGGATGATCAGTCATTGCGTGGCTTGCGGATGGGGCTGGAGGCGCGCGGCATTGATCTGGCGGATGCAGAGGCGATCCGGCTTTTCGCGCCTGAAACGCGGGCCAAAGCGGAAGAAACGCTGAGCGTTCAGCGCGATGGTGTCGTGATCGTCGCAGCGCCAGGTGGCGCGATGGACATCGAAGCGCAGGACACAACCACGCCGCTGACAGTGATGATCAAACGCGCGACGCTGAAATCTCATGTGAAATTTGAGCTCCCTGATCCGCTGGCTGACATTCAGGACGACATCCGCGTCCATACACAGACCGCTGAAGCCTATTTCGTCAAAGCCGGGGACTACATCCAGATCATCGATGTGGACGGACGGCAATGCACTGATTTCGAATGCTTTTCGGCGCGCAAGTTGGACAAGGGGATCGAGCACGCGCTTGATGTGACGACCACCCGCACGTTGATGGGCCACGCCTATCCGATGCCGGGGCTGCATGCGAAATACTACGATCAGGAGATGCTGCCGCTGGTCGAAGTGGTGCAAGACACATGCGGGCGCCATGACGCATTCGCGCTCGCCTGCTCCGCCAAGTACTATGACGATATCGGCTATCCCGGTCACGTGAATTGCTCGGAGAACTTCAACCACGCCCTGTCCAAGTTCAACGTCACAGGGCGGCCCGGCTGGATGGCGATCAACTTCTTCTTCAACACCTTCCTCGATGAGCATGGCGTCATGTATTCCGACGAGCCATGGTCGCGGCCCGGTGACTACGTTTTGCTGCGGGCGCTGACGGACCTCGTATGCGTCTCAAGCGCCTGCCCCGACGACACGACGGCTGCCAATGGCTGGAACCCGACCGACATCCATGTCCGCACATATAGCGGCAAAGAAACCTTCCAACGCTCGGTCGCGTACCGGCCTACTCCAGATGCGGAAATGAAAATGACCAAGCAGACCGGCTTCCATGACAGCTTTGCCAAGCACACCCGCAATTTCATCGAGTATAACGGCTATTGGCTGGCCAATTGCTTTGCGGAAGCCGGGCCAATCGAAGAATACCACGCCTGCCGCCAAAAAGCAGTGATCATGGATCTGAGCCCGCTTCGCAAGTTTGAGATCACCGGCCCCGATGCGGAGGCGCTTTGCCAATATGTCTTCACCCGCAACATGAAGACCTTGCCCGTGGGCGGCGTGGTCTACACCGCGATGTGTTATGAGCATGGCGGCATGATTGATGACGGAACCGTGTTCCGTTTGGGCAAGGATAATTTCCGCTGGATCGGCGGTAATGAGTACGGCGGCGAGTGGCTGCGCGAACAGGCGGAGAAACTCGGGCTGAAGGTCCTGATCCGCTCCTCCACTGACCAGTTGCACAACGTGGCGGTGCAAGGCCCGGAAAGCCGCGATCTTCTGCGCAAAATCGTCTGGACCGCGCCGCATAATCCCGAATTCGACCAGCTCGGCTGGTTCCGCTTCACGCCCGCGCGGCTCAATAATGAAAGTGGCACGCCTTTCGTGGTCTCCCGCACCGGCTATACAGGCGAGCTCGGCTACGAGGTTATGTGCCACCCGAAAGATTGCGCCGAAATCTTCGATGCGATCTGGGAAGCCGGGCAAGATCACGGGCTGACGCCGATGGGGTTGGAGGCGCTCGATATGGTGCGGATCGAGGCCGGTTTGATCTTTGCAGGCTATGACTTCTCTGACCAGACCGACCCGTTTGAGGCGGGCATCGGTTTCACCGTGCCGCTGAAGTCAAAGCCGGATGATTTCATCGGCCGGGACGCCCTGATCCGGCGCAAAGAGGCACCGATGCGCAAGCTCGTGGGCCTTGATATCGATAGCAATGTGCAGGTCGATCACGGCGATTGCATCCATATCGGACGCGCGCAGATTGGAGAGGTCTGTTCCTCCATGCGCTCGCCGCTTTTGGATCGCAACATCGCCATGGCGCGCGTTGACGTGGCCCATGCGGAGCCGGGTACGTCTTTGGAAATCGGCAAGCTCGACGGGCATCAGAAACGCCTGCCCGCCACAATCCGCGCTGATCTGGCAGCGTTTGATCCCAAGAAAGAGCGGCCTAGGTCGTGAGCCAGACAGTGCTCGACCAGATCGGTGGCGAAGATGCGCTGCGCGATCTGGTGGAGCACTTCTATGATCTCGTCGAAACACTGCCTGAGGGGTCACAAATCCTTTCCCTCCATCTGCAAAATCACGGACTGGCCCATACGCGGGTGGAGCAGTTCAATTTCCTCTCCGGGTTCATGGGCGGGCGCCAGCATTACATGGAAAAACACGGGCATATGAATGTGAAAGAGATCCATGCACATGTGCCGATCCAACCGGAAGATGCCGAGAATTGGCTCGCGATCATGGACAAGACGCTGGCGGATCTTAACCATAGCGGCGCGCATATTGATCGGCTGCGGGCCACGTTCCGGCGAGTCGCGATGATCCTCGTGAACCATGGCGAGGTTGAAGGCGCATGAGTGGGCGCAAAGACCTGCCCGAAGATCATGTCAGCGAGATCATCCAGATGGCGCTATCTGACCATGTCAGTTTTTCTGATATTGAGGCGCAATACGGATTAAAAGAAAAGCAGGTCAAAGCGCTGATGCGTGATAATTTGAAATCCGGAAGCTACAAAACCTGGCGCAAACGCGTGCGCGACTTCGGCACGCGCCGCGCGCATTACAAGTGAGGGCAGACATGCTGCGCAGAATCTTCATCGCCGTTATGCTGGCCTCGTTCGCGGGGCCCGCTGCGGCACAATCGGTCAAGCTGAAAGCCCATGAGATCGAGGCGCTTTTGACCGGCAATACGGCCGTCGGCAAATGGGAAGGGCAGAGCTACCGACAGTATTTTGCCAGCGACGGATCGACAATCTACGCACAAAAAGGCGCGCGTTCCACGTTAGGTCAATGGCGCGTCGATGTAGAACGCGATGAATACCAATCCATCTGGCCACGCGACGCCGATTGGGAAGGCTGGTTCGTCATGGAATGGGCAGGCGACTATTTCTGGGTCAGCAAAGCGACGCCTCCAACACCGTTTACCGTGTTGGAAGGGGAACAACTGGTCCCGCGATGAAGGCGATTTGCGTCGCGGCTCTCGTGGTCTGGCCAATCGCATCGCAGGCGCAAGATGTCTGTGGCGCATTGCAGGCGCATCTGAATGGCGCGGCTGTCCGGGCGGAGATTCCAAAGATCACCGGCATTGATCCATCCTGCCGCAGCTCTCTCGCACAGTCCGGCGCCACATCATTGCATTGTGGATGGCCGTTCCAGTATCGGGCATCGCAAGCCAAAGACGCGTTCTTGGCCTTGGTTGAGGATGTGCAGGCTTGCCTCGGGCCGGATGCATCGCGCGTGGGCGATCCGAAGGTCAACCATCCTGATTTCTACGAGTTGCAGGTCTTTGGCGTTGCGGAGGGGGAGGTCGGCGTCTCCCTCAAGGACAAGGCCAGCCTACAAAAGACATATGTATTTCTGCGGATCACTCCGGCCTCTCCAAGCTGATCACCGCCTTCAATCCGCGTTGCGACTTGGCCAGTTCCGGCGGGCGGGGCGCTCATCACTTCCTCACATCTGCGCTCTAACTCTGCTCTCGTTCGAACCTTCGGGGCCAAACCCGTCGTATCTATCCGTGGCACATCTGGAGGGGCGCAGCCGTCGGAACATCCGATGTCTCCCGCGCCTTTTTCTGATCCGTCACCGGTGATGTCAGACGCTGCCGCAAATGCAGCTGCGCATGAGTAAGCCCACAACATGAGCGGGCCCGCTTCTTTGCTTTTCAGTTCCTATTTTCCAGTCCATTCGAGCTGGGCCGCGGCTTTGACCGCCGCCTGCCGCAATCCGGCGTAGAGCGCGCGGGAGTGTAGCTGTGCCGTGTCCACATGCGCCTCGCACTCCCATGCGAATCTTCGCGCCAGGTCTTCAGATCCCAGCCATTCAACCGCGCAGGCATAATTGCCGGGGTCTTCCAGCCAACCGCTGACCAATTCCGATGTCAGTTCCGGATGAAACTGGACGCCCCAGGCATGCGCACCGACGCGGATCGCCTGCAAAGCACATGCGCTGTTGCGCGCGAGCACGGTTGTGTCGTCGGGCACGATAGCCGCTTCAACGCCGTGCCATTGCATCACTGGCATGCGATTGCCATATCCCGCGAAGATCGGATCCTCCGCAGCAGCTTCGGTCATCTCTATCTCACGCACACCAATTTCAGGTTTGCTCATGATCGTGCATTTGCCGCTTAGCGCGTCGATCAAAAGCTGGTGCCCCAGACAAATCCCCAGATAGGGCCTGCGCAAAACCCGCACCCATGTGGCAATGATGGATTTCTCCGCCCGCAACCACGGGTAGTCGGTCGTGTCCCACACATCCATTGGTCCGCCCATCACGATCATCGCATCAAACCGTGCGATATTCGGGATGGTTTCGCCGCGGTACAAATGCACAGTGCGGGCCGTGTCACCGGCCTGCGCGATATGGTCACTAAACGCGGCCGGATGCTCGCCTGCCGTGTGCTGCAGGATCAGTACCTTCATTCAGTTCTGTAGATACACCTCAAGGCTGTCATCCAGCGCATCCTTCCATGGCGTGTGGTGGATCGGGGCCATCGTGCCCGTCATCACGGATTTGTAGCAATTGTCCCTGAAGGTCATGATGCCAGCCTTTTTGTGGCCTTTCCACTCTTTAAACGCCTTGCATGCGCCTTCGACATCGAAGCTCGGGTAGTCGGTTTCCGCGATCAGTTCCTTGATATAGTCGCCCTGATACCAGATCGCGTCATAGTCATCTTCGCCTGCATCTTCGCGCGCCACGCGGTCAGTGACATCGGCCTCCATCTCCGCTTTGGAGGGCATAGCGATTTTACCCAGGATCGCGTCGCGCACCCACCAGGCTTGCGCGTCAAACATGTTGAAGGTGAACCACTGGTCCTGCATGCCAAGGTAAAACAGTGCCGGGTTATCAACCCAGGCCACACCCTTATAAAGATCCGCGGTCGCCAGACGGTTGGCGGTTTTCAAACGCAGGTCTTCGGCCATGAAAGGGAAGTGGTGCTGGTATCCAGTGCACAGGATGATCGCATCGACATCCTTGGTGGTGCCGTCTTTGAAATGTGCCGTCTTGCCGACGACCTTTGTCAGCAGCGGCACTTCTGCCCAATTGTCGGGCCAGTCATAACCCATCGCGGCCGTACGGTGTGACACGGTGATGGACTTGGCCCCGTATTTCCAGCACTGGCTGCCGATATCCTCGGCGGAGTAGCTGGTGCCCACAATCAGAATATCCTGATCCTTGAATTCCAGCGCGTCGCGGAAATCATGCGCATGCAGAACCCGGCCCTTGAAGCTCTCGAATCCGTCAAATTGCGGCACATTCGGGGTCGAGAAATGCCCCGAGGCGCAGATCACATGGTCAAATTTCTCGGTGCTTTCGGTGTCATTGGGCAGGTCCTTGACCGTGACGGAGAACATGCCGTTTTCAAACTCGACCCTGCGGACAACGGTTTCAAACTTGATCCAGTCACGCACACCGGCCTTTTCCACCCGGCCTTGGATGTAGTCGAACAAGACAGCACGCGGCGGGTAAGATGCAATCTGTTTGCCGAAATGCTCCTCGAAGGAGTAATCCGCGAATTCCAGACCTTCTTTCGGCCCGTTCGACCAAAGGTAGCGATACATCGAACCATGGACCGGCTCGCCATATTGATCGACGCCCGTGCGCCAGGTGTAGTTCCACAAACCGCCCCAATTGGATTGTTTTTCGTAGCAGACAATTTCGGGGATATCTTCGCCATTTTGCTTGGCGGATTGGAACGCGCGAAGTTGAGCAAGCCCGGATGGTCCGGCCCCGATGATTGCAATTTTTTTGGTCATAATCTGCATCCTTTCGATACAGAACATTGAGCGAAATTCTGCACTCTCAGTCAACAAATTTTCACACCAAGAAATGAAATCTGAACAGATTTGCTCAAATTGATATGAAATTGAGCTGGGCTGATAAGCGGCTCTTAATCGGTGCTCCTGTCTTTGCGACGTGTCGAGCAAGAGGCTGCGCATGGCTGGTTACATTTCAGAAGTAAACGTTTATGGCGCGCAAGCGGGTGGCGATTTTGTCGAAATCGCGTTTCCCTCGGGGACGGATGTCTCTGGCTATGAAGTCTATGCCTACAGGGCTGATGGGACGATTTATTCCGGGCCGTTCAGCCTTGGCAGCATTCAGTCCACACAGAACGGCGAAGATATATATGTCGTCGACGCGGATCATGGGTTCTCCGCATCATATGACAGCTCAATCGCCTTGATTGATGACAGTGGCAATGTCGTACAGTTCATCTCTGACGACAACCACGAGACGACTGCAACAGAGGGTCCGGCAGCAGGACAGACCTCCGAAGGGGTTGGTCGCTTCTCAGGCAGCGAGACGACTCAATCCAGCAATGGCGGGCAGAGCTATTACAATGCGCCTGCCACAAAGGGGTCGATCGCTTGCTTTGCAGAGGGCACGCTGATCGAAACGTCCAAGGGCCTGCAACCCGTTGAAGCGCTGCGCGCAGGTGATCTGGTGCAGACATATGATCAAGGGCTGCAACCGCTGATGTGGACCGGCATGACAACCGGTGGCGCTGAAGAAAAAGTGCTGATCCGCGCAGGCTGTCTGGGCCATCGTCAGCCGAAACACGATCTGTTGCTATCAGCACAACATCGTATTCTTGTGGGGGAGGCGGGGCAACTCGGCACGCAGTTCGACCGGCCTTCAATCGTGTCTGCAAAGGCGCTGACGGCGCTCCCGGGGATTTCAATGATGCGGGCGACGCCAGATGATCGATGGTATCACATCGCCTGCGCTTCGCATGCGATTGTCTTGTCCAACGGGCTTGCGACGGAAACATTGCTGATTGGTCCAATGGTGCGCTCAGGACGCTATGGGCGCAGCCTTACAGCCTGCTTTGGTGAGGTCATCGCGTTGGATGGCTACACTAACGGCCCACCGGCGCGCCCGATTTTACGGGTAGGCGTGACGCGCAGATTTATCGCCCAGGAAATTTTGCAAGCCGCTTGACGGGTCCCGGTCACAAAAAACCACGCAATGCGAAGGCACTGCGTGGTCTGTTTTTGAAGAAGCTCGACGGATTAGATATCGAGGGTGTTATCTTTTTCCCATTTAGAGAAGTGTGATGTGAAGTCGTTCCATTCCTGGTGTTTCATTTTGAGGAAAGCGTTTGAGAACTCTTGTCCCATTGCGGATTTGAGGCCTTTGTCTTTGTCATATGCGCGCAGGGCGTCGAGCATGTTGAGGGGCAGTTTCGGGGCGCCTCGGACCTTGTGGCCTTCGGCATACATGTCGATGTCGTGGCGTTTGCCGGGATCGGCTTCGGAGCGCACGCCGGAGAGGC
>JBCCVD010000023.1:0-80859 GCA_039195745.1 Pseudomonadota bacterium
ACGTCGCTTGAAAGCACTGCTATGCTACCCATTGTTTCAATTACTTCTTAGCGAGAAACCTGGCAGAATTATGACTTAAGAAACTTGCTGTAGCTGAAGCGGCCATTCGCGTAGGCGCAGCGAATTTACTCTTTGTCCGCAAATCAACAATAGGCTCCTAAGTGCACGAAAATAACGCCGACTTTGGAAAACACTGTGTAGACTTACTGACAATGCTCGCCTGTATGTTTGGCTTCTCGTTTAGTCTCTGGCTCGCAGAAAACGGGAACTCATTCGCTCAAAGAATATTCTACATTAGCTTGGGCTTCAGTGTCATGAGCGCCCTTTTTGCTATATTCTCATTATTTCAGATGCTGAAAATCTTGATGAAGAGGTGGTTCGGCTAAGTGGCAGAGTGTTCGACTGAAACTGTTCGATGACCGGTGTGAGCCGATACCTGCCGATTGATGCACTGCAGCGAATGGCTGCTATCTTCATGTGTGCTTCGCCCCAGACTTCCATTCGTTCAATGATCGGCAGAACTGTGCGCCCGACGTCAGTCAGCCGAGCCAGTCAGATCTACCGACCCAATGCTTCGTTTCTCCGATGGCTGCTCCGAGCCCAAAACAACCGATGCTGCAGCCTGCACCAACGGCTGCTTTTGCAGAGCTGCAAAGAACGTGCCAAATCAAAAAAGTTGCGCCAAGAGTTTCTGGCAAGAGGCCTCTGTCCAGAAGCGTTCTTCTCAAATGAAGTCTGTCCGTTCCAATAAATCGCAGTGGCTAGTGATCAGTGAAATCCGCGCGACCACAGTCGGTTTCGACCCAGATAACTTTCGATAAATCGATCCGGAATCATCCGTGCCAAGATAGACCGATCCTCTGGGTGTGACTTACATTGGAGCTCAGTGGCATATTTCGGATTAAGCACGCATTTCGCAAATGACTTTGCAACGACCGAATCCTTCCAGTACTCTCCGTGGCCAATGCGGCGCTGAATTCGGGTGCCCGCAGCGACCTTGGGCAAACCTCGACGACCGATTGCTCTAGTGCGCTTGCCCGGCGCCCGTATGTCGCGTTTACTTGCATCTTTGATAAGATTTCGGGCCCAAAACTGGCCCGGTTCAAATGCAGTCTGTAACACCAAGTCGTTAAGCGAATAGGCGACGTAAGAGAATCGAACACCGGCAAAAGCGCGCTCGAGCTTTGTCTCCTCCGGGTCAACCGGACCGGCCACCAATCCTTCTGGCGTCGCAGCCGCCATCAGACATACTCGAACCTTTGTTAGATCTCCATTTCTGTCGGCAAATGTCTCTAACGCTTCTAAGATCAAACGGCATCCCAGCGAGTGTCCGATAAGAACAATCTCAGGCTGCCACACGTCGTGTTGAGCGCGCAATGTCGCTAAGTAGCCACCAAAGACACGACCACTTTCGATACCGTCCCGTACGCGAAATGCATAGTTGGCCTGATTGCCCATCGGAAGTGACGACGGCGTGTCACCCGGCCATGTGACACCGATAGGTTTGAGCGTTGTCCAATGAAAGTCAGCATCGTAGTCAAGTCCTCCAAGCGCCCGTGCATATTCCCAATATGCGTGCCGCGCACCAGCCTCCGATACAGCAAACCCATGGACCAGAAATACATAGCGATTGCGGCGACCGATAGCTTTGTGATGACAACGCGGCTCGAGATCGACACGCCGATTTGGATTGTTCGAAGCGGATCGAAGATTGACCAGAAGCGCCGAGCTCATTGCGTTCCAATCGACGTCAACCAGCGTTCAAGGCCAACTCGGATCGGAACCGCTGCTAGACCCGAGCTAATCGCACCTGCCACCAACAAAGTAACACTTGTTACATCAAGGCCGCTCGAAGTTTGTAGGAATCGATAAAGCAGGATTACTCCAACCCCGGCAAAACCAACAGCAAGGCCATACTGCCAACGAATCCAGGCCTCCAGCATCTTGACTTGGAGATCATCAATGCCGCTCTCAATCATTTGCATCATCTCATATCTGGCGGCGTCAGAATCTTTGCCGCTCAGGTTCGCCAATAGCTTGGTAAAATCCGAAACACCCTTCTCATTTTGACAAGCAATCACAGCGAGCGCCGTGCGGCGATTTCGAGCTTCATCATTCTCTGCAATAAGATCAGCGGGATCAATTAAAGCCTCTGCGCCAGAAGCGAATCTCCCGACGACTTGAGCAGGCCGTAGATGCAGGATCCGCTTCGACCTTCCAATCAACACGGACAGGATGTCATCATTGCTCATTTCGGATTTGAAAAATGGATGTGGCATAACCTCCAAATTCTCTCCGAGTTTCTTTAGGATCTGCTCTGCTTCCCGCAAATTTTTATCAAGAACCTTTAATGCGTCTTCAAACTCCGTTGAGCCACGATCGTGTGTTTGGTTGTTAACATGGGCTTCTTTACTTTTTTTCCTCGACAAATATTCTTCTTTAGCCTTACCAATCTCGTTAAAGCGTCCTGCAAGGGCGTTCAAACGGTCCTCAATCCACGCAGCAGCACGATTCCTGTTAATGAATTTCCGTCCTCCAACGTCCAAAATTGCCTGTATGACCAAAGCCACGACAATCGCTAGCATCAGCAAAGCCAGCAAAACTTCTAAGGGCCTCTGATTGCCCGGAACAGCTGTGAGTAGATCAAAGGTTTCCATTTGTTGCTCTCAGATACTGGCGTCCACATTCGATAATGTACTACATCCCGAGCACTTACGTAGAATTTTGTCGTGCGTACGTCTATCACTTAGACGGTAAGCACACGGTAGCAGCGCATTAGGTTTGAATACACCCGATTTGAGACACGGGCCAAAACGGTCAATTTAGACGCGCCCAATTCGCCAAAGCAGACTTTGGTGCATTCGCGGCGAAATCACCCTTTGTCCTGCAGACTGACGCAAATCCCCCATCTCGAGGCATAACTGCCCGACCGAAAGAGTTGGATGACTGCACTAAGCCCTAAGTGTCGCGTGCTGTGATCGTCGCGAACGTCGGCTTTGACCAAGCTCGAATTGTGCCAACGGGGATTGCCAATGGGCTTCGGTGGCAGCAATGTGAAGCAACGTTCAGTCCTAAGTGTTTTTGTGATGACTAAAGCAACGAAACGAGTAGCTTTCTCACTCAGCTTGATGGCTTCGGTTGCGTCCGCGCAGTCAAATCCGGCAATCAACGTATTTTTTGGCTTTGATTTCGTCTTGCATCCAATCGCAATCAAATGGGCGTGCCGAGGAGCCCGCGAAGAAGATTTGGCTACCTTTGAGAGGCTTATTGCTGCGTTCCCAGAAGATGCGAAGAGCGCTGAATTGCGAACTCACATCGATGCTTACCAGAAAATCTCAGAGGGTGACGAGGGTTTGACCCAACTCTTGGGCAGCGAAACTTCGAAAGAACAAGAGGAGCAATTGTGCGCTGCTGCACGACCTTTGAGTATTGCTGGGTTAACTCCTAAGCAGTTGGCCAATGGAGATGGAGATAGGATGCCTGCTGAACAACTAGCAGCGTGGATCGAATTCTGGAAAGTTGTTGAGAGCCTCCAGTGATTTTTTGGTCGACCACAACAAGCAGACATTGAAGTCAGACTGCTCAACGGCAACTGAGCGTCCCGCAGAGGGGACATTCAGGTCAATTATGCGTCAGGCTGTCTCACCACATTCATTCCAACACTGAGCACCGTTAGAAGCATCCGCCCGGCATCGCCGGGCCGCGCCTGACCCTCCCCATGGGAAGGCGCGATTGCAATGCCTCAAGCTGCAGAACTGTTCCACAGAACGATTGGAAGCAAGTTGTTCAGTTGTAAGTGCGTCTCCCTAAGGTCAGGCACGCCCCTCACGAAAACGCCCCGGAAATTCCGAGGCGCTCTATCAAATCAATGACAATGGTAGGGCTGAGACCCTGCGTGGCAACATTGGCCGCGCGGGGAGCTTTTGCGGCATCCACCGCCATGTTCCACGGGTTGTTGAATGATCTGGGATGGCGTTGTGCCGCTAGATGCAGCGACCGTTGTCATCGGCTGCAACATGACAAGAACAGACGCGGCGATAATAGACAGTTTCAAAGCAGTCTCCTTTTCTAGATGAAGACTTAACCTTTTGTTAACCAAATAGTTCCCTTCAGAGAGCAGAATGAGATTACAACTGACGTCATTGGACTTTGACGCCCTTAGGCCACCCAAGAGCAGAAGCGCTCCCAACGCCACATCTCCAGTGGATTAACAGTTTCCGAATTTTCTGAAAAACACATATATATTAGAGTCTTACAAAAATCCCCGCATGCGGGGGATCAGCCCCCTTGCGTGAAAGCCTGTCAGGCTCTACCCATCCCCGATGGCTCTCGGGGCTCATAGAGTCAACAAGACGTGCCAGAGAAATACCATTCAATAACCGCGCAGATCTTTTCGATTCTGGGCTTTGATCCACGAGAGACCGAACCGGCGAGGTCTTCGGCTGCCACGAGTCTTGCTGACGCCTCGCAAAGATCATCTGTTGCGACAGGTTTTGTGAAGATCGGAGCATTCGATGTTTTTACCGAAATGACCGCGCTGTCGCCATATCCCGCCACAAAGACGAAAGCGATGTTTTGGGATGGCAAACTATTGCAATCAGCAGACCGGTCCGACCTTTGCTCAGATTGATGTCAAGAGCAGCCACGTCAGGAACTTGATGTCGAATGGTTGCAATCGCGCTAGGGTCAGGCTGGGTGTTGTCAAACATGTTGAGCAAAGCTGGTTCCTTCCCAAAGAGAAGCCCAAAGGACATTGCCGCATGCATCACCCACGAGGATATGGAGCCCTGCAACGACGATCTGCGTGACCTCTGAACCGGTTGAGCCAGAAATGACAACTGCCGCCTTCGTTTCATCAAGATCCGCCAATTGCACCGCCCCGTCCTGGAAACCAACAAAGACCGCCTCTTGTTCCGGAAGAGGATGCACGCAGGTGACCAGTTCCTCTTCATTGAAGGCCACGCAAACGGGCTTGCGGCCCAGAGGTCCGTTCTTGCCATCAAACGGCCAAGCGATGGCTTCATCCGCGCCAGAGGTGACAAGGTGCGGTGTTTCACCGACCCAAGCGAGGCTCTTGATCTTCGCCGGATAGCCCGGCATCGCGAAATCGCCTTTATCTCGCAAACGCCAGGCATGAAGCGCGTTTTCTTGCATGCAGGTCACCAGATACTTGCCGTCCGGGCTAAAACAGCTGTCACCGTGGAAGCCTTTCCAGAAGAGCTTCGAAGACTTCCAACGTTTTTCCCGCGCCCAAACTGTTGCGCCGCCATAGTAACTCACAGCGAGACGTTTGCCTTTAGCGTCAAAGGCAAGACCACCGACGGTACTGGCATGCTCAAAGACAGTGGCCTTGCTTTGGCCGAATGCCCAGACATGGGCCTCTTTCCCAGACGAGCAGGCGATATGGCCGCGGCTTGCGGCAACGCAATCCACCCAGCGGGTGCCAAAATGCGCCAGCTGCTCAACGCCTCCTTGCAGCGAGGTTCGCAGAAATCGCCCATCATCGCCGCCGGTCAGGACATGTGCGTCGCCATCTGCGGCCAGGCAGAGGATCACGCCTTCATGCAGCGTAAGCTCTTGGGGTTTCTGATCGGAGCGGAAGACCCGCAGCATGCCGTCTCCGAAACTCACAGCCACCGCGTCGCCTACGCTCACGGCACCGGTCACAGGAACACCGAAAGCAAACCGCGTGCCACGTGTTTCTAGTGCGGTCTGTGCGAGACCAGTTTTATGGGGCAGTTCGGCCATTATGCCGCTTTGCACGCTTCGAAACCTTCCTTAAGGCCCATGCTATCGAGATCACGCCCGATGAACACAACGCGAGAGTTGCGCGGCTTGCTTTCGGGCCAAGGCCCCATGTCCGATCCACTCATCAACATATGCACGCCTTGAAAGACGTAGCGGTCATCCTTGCCCGCAAAATCGAGAATACCTTTGGAGCGCAGAATGTCCTGGCCACGTGTCTGCAAGAGCTTCCCAAACCAAGTTTGAAACTTGTCCAGATCAAGAGGCGTTTCTGATGTGAAAGACACGCTGGTGACGTCATCATCATGCTCGTGATCATGATCCGAGGTCAAAAAATCAGGCTCGACCTCCAATACCCGATCAAGACTGAAGGCGTTCAAGCCCACAACCTCATTAAGCGGTGCAGTGCAATGCGCCGTGCGGATGATCTTCGCGTAGGGATTGATCTTTTTGATGCGCGCCTCGACCTTTCCCAGCCCGTCTGCCTCGACCAAATCGGTCTTGTTGAGCAGAATGACATCTGCAAAGGCGACCTGTTCTTCGGCCTCGTGATGTTCACCGAGCTGTCCATCAAGATGTACAGCGTCGGCAACTGTCACAATCGCATCAAGCTTGGTACGGCTGGCCACATCCTGATCCACGAAAAAGGTCTGGGCGACGGGCGCAGGATCGGCAAGGCCTGTGGTCTCAACGATGATGGCATCCAGCTGATCGGCCCGCTTCATCAGGCCGCTCAGGATACGGATCAGATCGCCCCGGACGGTGCAACAGATGCAGCCATTGTTCATCTCAAACACTTCTTCATCGGCATCGACGACAAGATCATTGTCAATGCCCTCTTCACCGAATTCATTGACGATGACGGCATATTTTTTGCCATGACGTTCTGTCAGGAGCCGGTTTAGAAGCGTGGTCTTTCCGGCACCAAGAAAGCCGGTCAAAACAGTCACGGGCACCTTTGCGATCTGGTCCATTCTATATCCTTTTAAAGGGCTGGCACGCCGGTGTTGCACGAGCTGCATCGGCCGTGAATTTCAAGAACTGTGTAGTTTGGCGCAAAACCGGTCCGCTCTGACAGACCGGCAATGCTATGCGTAAATTCAGGATCGACATGCTCGGTGACATTGCCGCAGTCGTCGCAAATCGCGAAGACGGGGGTATCGTGCTCGTGCCCGCCGCAACAAGCCGTCCAGGCGTTTAGGGATTCGATTCGGTGCACTTTGCCCGCATCCTGTAGCTTCTCCAGTGCGCGATAAACAGTGGTGGAGGCGGTTATCCCATCTGCGCGAAGGCCTTCGAGAATGTCATAGGCAGAGCGGGGGCACTGCTGCTCATTGAGGTAAGTCAGAACGCGGTCAGCATGCGTGATCCACTTCGCCTGTTCCGGCACGTACTTACCTCCCTCAATTATTGAGCTTGACATCATGTAACACAGGCAGTTACTAAATGCAATGTTACAACATAACATATACCGCGCTAGATAAAGGGGATTAAGACGTGAAAGACCTGCCTGCACATCACGCCCTGCTCGAACGCGATCATCCGCCACAATCATCGGAGACCCTGACACCTGCTGCCCACTTAAAAGTCGAAAAAGCTTCTTGGACTGTTCTAAAGAGCAGAAAACATGTGTTGCATCCTATCAGTTTTGAGCTGGCGCCAGGCCGGGTTCTTGGCGTTGTTGGCCCGAACGGGGCCGGAAAGTCGACACTTCTGCGGTTGCTCTATCGGTTCCATACCCCGTCGGAAGGAACGGTGAAAATTGATGGAACCGACATCTGGACCCTGTCAGCCCGTGAGGCAGCACAATCGGTCGCCGCAGTCCTGCAAGAGCAGCCAACTGACTTTGCCTTGAATGTGCGGGAGATTGTGGCGCTGGGGCGCACGCCGCATCGAAAAGGCTTTGGCGGCATATCGGGCGCAAAGGATACCGCCATCGTGCAGAATGCGTTGGATCGTCTTGATCTGAGCCATTTTGCACATCGCAGGCTTGGCACTCTCTCGGGCGGAGAACGACAACGTGTGATGGTCGCCCGCGCTTTGGCGCAGGAACCTCGCCTTCTGATCTTGGATGAACCGACAAATCACCTTGATATTCGGCATCAACTCGAAGTTCTGGAGCTGATCCGCGACCTGCCACTTACGATTGTCACGTCATTGCATGATCTGAACATGGCGGCAGCGACATGCGACGATGTGTTGATGCTCCAGAATGGGCACCAACTCGGATTTGGGCCACCACACTCAGTTCTTACCGCGAAAACGGTCTCACAAGCATTCTTCGTAACCGCCAAGCAAGAGCGTCTTGCGCCGAGTGACACGACCCACCTTACATTCCAACTATAAACCGAAGGACAACATCATGAGATTGATCATTCTCAGCGCCCTTTCGCTCGTCCTGAGCGCAGGGCTGGCCTCGGCCGAAACTACTGTTCAAAGCTGCAACCGCACAGTGAATTTCGACGCGCCGCCCGAGCGCGCAATCTCCAATGATGTCAACCTGACGGAGATGATGCTCGTGCTAGGATTGACCGATCATATGGTCGGCTACACCGGTATCAACGGCTGGAACAAGCTCGACGCTGAGATGCGCGAGGGTGTTGCGGCGCTGCCCGAATTGTCTGAACGCTACCCCTCCAAAGAGGTCCTCGTTGGCGCAGATGCCGACTTCTTTTTTGCGGGCTGGAATTACGGAATGAAAGTGGGCGGCGAAGTCACACCCGAAACCTTGCAACCCTTCGGTATTCAGGTCTACGAGCTGACGGAAAGCTGCACCCATATCATGAATAAAGATCGGGCCAGCATTGAAGACCTATTTGCCGATCTGAGGAATCTTGGCGCGATCTTCAACGTCGAAGAAAAGGCAGCCGCGCTGATCGAAGGCTACAAGGCGGACCTCGCGACAGTCAAAGACGGCTTGCAGACGGCTGAGCCATTGCGGGCCTTTGTCTACGACAGCGGCGAGGACGCACCATTCACCGCAGGGCTATACGCCATGCCCACTGCGTTGATTGAAGCCGCAGGCGGCACCAATGTCATGGACGGGTTTGAAAAAAGCTGGGGCACGGTGACCTGGGAAGAAGTTATCGACCAGAATCCCGAAGTGATTGTGATCGTTAATTACGGTGAGGTCACCGCAGAGCAGAAGCGTGATTTCATGATGTCCAACCCCGCCTTCGCTGAGATCGATGCGGTCAAGAACGACCGCTTTGTGACGCTGGAATATGTCGAGGCCACGCCGGGTCCGCGCAACATTCAGGCAATCAAAACCCTGGCCAAGGCGTTCCAGGCAAACTGACCGATGAGTGATATCACCGCGCGATCAACCCCAACCAAAAAGGCAAACATGTCTTTTCTTTTGTTCGGCGGCTTGATCGCGTTGCTCATATCCTTGTCCATCTCTGTGTCTGTCGGGGCCGTCGCGGTCCCTGCGGACACGGTTTGGGGCATTTTGGCCAATAGGCTGTCACCTGATTTCGTTGAGCAGTCCTGGAGCGAAGGCCGTGAGGCGATTGTCTGGAGCATCCGTTTCCCGCGCGCGATCCTGGCAATGATGGTTGGCGCAGGTCTGGCAATGGTCGGGGCAAGTCTTCAGGCCGTCACACGCAACCCGTTGGCTGACCCTCACCTTTTGGGCATTTCCTCGGGCGGCGCGTTTGGGGCGATATTCGCCCTGCTGCACTCGGGCTTGTTTTTGGGCCTTCTGACGGTACCGCTATTGGCCTTTATCGGGGCGCTCTGTGCAACTTTGATTGTCCTCGGTGTGTCGCGCCTCGCTGACGCGTCAAGCGCGGATCGGTTGGTTCTTGCTGGCGTCGCAGTCTCTTTCATCATCATGGCAGCAGCAAACGGGCTGATCTTTCTTGGCGATCCACGTGCGTCCCATACGGTCGTCTTCTGGATGCTCGGCGGTCTTGGTCTCGCGCAATGGGATCAATTGATCTACCCGCTCGTGATCCTGATCATCTGCGGCGCATGGCTGGCTTCGCGCACAAATCAGCTGAATGCAATGACAATCGGGGATGAAACCGCCGCTACGCTCGGTATATCCGTAGCACGATTCAGGCTGGTCGTTTTTGTGGTCGGAGCCCTCATCACCGGGGTCATGG
This sequence comes from Pseudomonadota bacterium, assembly GCA_039195745.1. Taxonomy (GTDB): domain Bacteria; phylum Pseudomonadota; class Alphaproteobacteria; order Rhodobacterales; family Rhodobacteraceae; genus Litoreibacter. The sequence continues at coordinate 9,855 of JBCCVD010000023.1, forward strand.
TCGCGTTCTCGGGGATTATCGGGTTTGTCGGCCTCATGGTCCCGCATATTGCGCGCATGCTAGTCGGAGGCGACTATACCCGGGTTCTGCCCGCATCAGCACTGATCGGCGCTATCTTTCTGCTCTGGGCTGACATTGCCGCCCGCACAGTGATGGCACCAGAAGACATGCCCATTGGCATCGTAACCGGGCTCTTCGGCGGTCTGTTTTTCGTCTGGCTTCTCGGGCGGCGTTCCTTTTGAGAGAAGGTGCAAACCATTGTTTGGGCCGATTTGACGACCAATGATCGAGGTTGAGTGTCTTGGGTTTGCCGGATGAAAGCTCAGCAAAATTGAGCGGCACTCTTCCATATGCTGGAAAGTATGGTTTTGTTTCCCATGAAAGTAACAGATCGAGACGACCGAAGCGGCGAAATGCTCAGTAAAACAACGATTGACTTGCTGCGGATGCAAAAGCAGAAAATCGACGGTCGGATTTGTCCCGCGAGCTTTGACCGAGCCCCAGCCTAGCTCTCGCGCTCATAGCGGACTGCCAATGTGTGGCTCCAATCTCCTGTCCCCTACGAGGCTGGGGAGTTTGGCGGAACGCATCGTTAAGCCTGCGCCTCTGAGAGCCAAAGACCCACTTCGTCGTAACTGTCTTTCTCCCTTCCGGCTCCCGCTATGCGAACGCGCACGGCGACTTGAAGCGCGGAGCGTCGGGGCAATGACGGCTGGTCGCCGCAGAGATGTCCTCGGAGCGTCGGGTTCCCGAAGCCACCGATTTGCATCCAACAGGGAAGTTGAAATTGAATCTTCTCAGGAAGATCAGAAGGCGGATTTAGACCTCATACTGCGCAAATACCCCGCCTCTAGTCACGGCCAAGCGCGGGATGGCACGGATGTGCATAGTGTGGTGCCGCGGAAATGCGTGCGCGGTGCTCTCGTCTTCTTGAGAGGAGGGCCGTCTGACAGTTACCACCTTTCTGTAATGACAATCAAACGCGGCGCTGGGCGTTTTTGCGCGGCGGCAACGGCCAACCAAGTGGATGAGCGATCAAGTGCCAGCGGCTAGGTCGCATCCACGATTGCACAGGTAACCAGTGCATCGGCGAGGTGGTCATTCTGACCTCAAAAAGGTGCCCTGGAATGGGCGCAGGACCGGTCCCAGATCACATGCGGTTTTTGGCCAAGAGTTGGTCAGCCGCCATGGCGTGAAAACCGATGAGGCGATCCACATGCCATACCACTTAACCTCCCCTGAGTTTTGTAAAAACGGAGGAAACACATACCAAATAAGCGACCGAAGCCCGAGGGCACTGTCACGAAGTTACGGCAGGTTGAGGTTCTGACTGAGCGACGCACGCCGCGATTGGATACGATCCGGCAGATCGGGGAAACTAAACAGGCAAGTTATCGTTGGAAGAAGAGACACGGTGGAATAGGCACGGCGCAACTGAACGAACCGAATCGTCAGCGGAAAGAATTGACTTCCCCCTTATTTGAACGATCGAGATCGAGCTGTTCGTTGTTTTGAGCGCAGGGGAGTTCTTCGATCCCGAAGCCGTTCGTCAGCGAGAGCGGTGGTTTGTTCCTGATCGCGCTGTGGGGTCGTACTCTGTTTTAGTCGCTTCGCCAGTCCACCACTATTGTCGGGGTGGCATCAAGGCTCATGAAGTTGCCATTGGCATGCTATTGATCTGAACGAGAATGGCGACGTGTATTCTGGGAGGTCCTTACGGTTAGAGCGTTCCATGAGCGCGTTATCTGTTGGCTTTCTGGACCACAAGGAGCCAAATGTGACACCTTTTTTAATCGACCCATGAGTTGAGGTCCTGCGTCACAAACTCTGGCCCATGATCGACACGGACCGACGTTGGGTATTGGGCAACAGGTGATGACCGTCCACCTAGTAAACGCAGATTTTTGTTGCTCCGGGCAAGTTTCTTTTGCGCCTAGGTGATGTTCCGTTTCGCGAAAGGGGTGTTCTAGTCCCGGACCTGTTCACTCTGCAGCCACATCTCCGTAGGGTTAAAAATGTCTTAAATTCTCGCAAATACGTTTTGTTACAGTCACTTATAAAAATCCCCGCATGCGGGGAGGCTGCCCTCTTGCGTGAAGCGCCCGCAGCCTCTAAACACCCACGGTGGGCCTTCGGGCCCTCAGAATCAACAAGAAACGCCGCGTTTGCCTCCTTTCGCTTCATGGGGCAATTCCGGCACGAGGAGAAGCGATATGAAACTCAATGAACTGCGCGACAATCCAGGCGCGACAAAACGCAAGAAACGCGTGGGCCGTGGCCCGGGCTCCGGCACGGGTAAGATGGGTGGCCGCGGTATCAAGGGTCAGAAATCCCGCTCAGGTGTGGCTCTGAACGGTTACGAGGGTGGCCAGATGCCTTTGTACATGCGGCTTCCAAAGCGGGGTTTCAACAGCCGCAACCGGAAGAAATATTCGGTCATCAATCTGGGACTGATCCAGAAATTCATCGATGCGAAGACGCTGGACGCGAAGAAAGAGATCACGGAAGACATTCTGGTCGAGGCAGGCGTTGTGCGCCGCAAGCTCGATGGTGTCCGCGTGCTGGCCAAGGGTGAGATCACCGCGAAGGTCAAGCTGAACGTCACTGGCGCTTCGAAATCAGCGATTGAAGCTGTCGAAAAAGCCGGCGGATCGCTCACAGTCGCGGCAGCTGCCGAATAATACCTTGTGAGGGGCTGATCCGCCCCCTACATGTACTGAAGTTTTCCAGCGCCGCGACGGGGAACCCCGTTCGCGGCGTTGTGCTGATACAGGGAATCCGTAGACATGGCATCAGCCGCCGAGCAAATGGCCTCGAACATGAGCTGGTCCGCCTTTGGTAAGGCGACTGAGCTGAGGCAACGTATCCTTTTCACCATCGGTCTGCTGATCGTCTATCGGCTCGGGACCTACATCCCCGTACCGGGCATTGATGCGGATGCGCTGCGTAATTTTGTGGAGCAGATCTCCACCGGTGTCGGCGGCATTCTCAACATGTTCACCGGCGGTGCGATCGGCCGGATGGGCCTGTTTGCGCTCGGGATCATGCCTTACATCTCCGCCTCGATCATCGTGCAGTTGATGACGGCCATGGTCCCTCAGCTTGAACAGCTAAAGAAAGAGGGCGAGCAGGGCCGCAAGAAGATCAACCAATACACGCGCTATGGCACCGTATTCTTGGCGACCTTGCAGGCATGGGGTCTGGCGGTTGGGCTGGAATCTGGCGGGTTGGTGACGGATCCGGGCATGTTTTTCCGCATTTCCTGCGTCATCACGCTGGTGGGCGGCACGATGTTCCTGATGTGGCTGGGCGAACAGATCACCGCACGTGGCATCGGCAACGGTATCTCGCTGATCATCTTCGTCGGCATCATCGCCGAGGTTCCGGCTGCGTTGGCCCAGTTCTTCGCGCAAGGCCGTTCTGGCTCGTTGAGCCCTGCTGTGATTATCGGTGTGCTGGTTGTCGTCGTGGCGACCATTACCTTTGTTGTGTTCATGGAGCGGGCGCTGCGCAAAATTCACATTCAATACCCGCGCCGTCAGGTCGGGATGAAGATGTATGATGGCGGGTCGTCGCATTTGCCCGTCAAAGTCAACCCAGCTGGCGTCATCCCGGCCATCTTCGCCTCATCGCTGTTGCTGTTGCCTACGACGGTCAGCACTTTCTCAGGCGTACAAACCAGCCCGCTAATGGCGACGATCCTTGCCTATTTCGGGCCGGGCCAGCCGCTCTATCTGGCGTTCTTCACGCTGATGATTGTGTTTTTCACCTATTTCTACACGTTCAACGTGGCCTTCAAGCCAGATGATGTCGCGGACAACCTGAAACAGCAAAACGGGTTTATCCCCGGCATTCGCCCCGGTCAGCGCACAGCGGAGTACCTCGAATACGTGGTCAACCGCGTGTTGGTTCTGGGCGCTGCCTATCTCGCGCTGGTCTGTTTGCTGCCGGAAATCCTGCGCGCACAGCTTGCCATTCCGTTTTACTTCGGCGGGACGTCGGTTCTGATTGTTGTGTCGGTGACGATGGATACGATACAACAGGTGCAGTCGCACATGCTGGCGCATCAGTATGAGGGGCTGATTGAGAAATCCCAGCTTCGTGGCAAAGGCGCCAAGAAGCGGGGCAAACGGAGCCCGTCGCGTAGATGAACATTATCCTTCTTGGACCACCCGGTGCTGGCAAAGGCACTCAAGCAAACAAACTTGTTGAAGAGCGGAACATGATCCAGCTGTCCACAGGGGACATGCTGCGAGAGGCCAAGAGCTCCGGGACCGAGATGGGCAACAAAGTTGCCGCCGTAATGGATGCAGGCGAGCTGGTCACCGACGAAATCGTCATTGGCCTCATCGAAGAAAAGCTGGAAGGTGATCACGGAGGCGGGTTCATCTTCGATGGCTTCCCGCGTACATTGGCGCAGGCTGACGCGCTGGGTGAATTGCTGACAAAGCATGGCGCATCTCTTGATCGCGTCGTTGAACTTGCCGTCGATGATGACGTTCTGGTCAGCCGCATCGTCGGCCGCGCGGAAGAAGCGCGCGCTGCCGGTAAACCCGTGCGGGCGGATGACAATGAGGAAAGCCTCAAAGTCCGGTTGATGGAGTATTATAAAAAGACCTCGCCGCTGATCGGCTATTACTACGCCAAAGGCGATCTGAAATCGGTGGACGGGCTTGGCGCGATAGACGCTGTCGCGACCGAGATTGCCGGAGTGCTGGACGCCTGAAAATTCAACTGCTCAAGGACCACTTGACGGCAATGTTAATTGGTCCTAAACCGCCCCATCTCGACAGAGAATCGCGCCCCAGCTGACCTAGCTAGACAGCCCTGCGCATGAGTACCTAAATCCCAAGCCCGTTGGAAAAATCCATCGGGCTTATGTTGTGAAAAAAGGTTCTGGAATGACGGAACCGCGACCAAGAAGGAAGACCACTTTGGCTCGTATTGCTGGCGTTAACCTGCCCGACGGAAAGCGCGTCCCAATCGCTTTGACCTACATCACCGGTATCGGCAACACTTCTGCAGAAGCGATCTGTGAAGCCGTTGGTATCGAACGCTCCCGCCGCATGAACGAACTGTCCGATGCAGAAGTTCTGAAAGTGCGTGAGCATATCGACGAAAATTACACCGTCGAAGGCGACCTGCGCCGCGACACGACGATGAACATCAAGCGTTTGATGGACCTTGGCTGCTACCGTGGCCTGCGTCATCGCCGCAACCTTCCTGTGCGCGGTCAGCGCACGCACACCAACGCTCGCACGCGCAAAGGTCCTGCGAAGGCCATTGCCGGTAAGAAGAAGTAAGGGGAGGCTGATCTGATGGCACGTGATAAGGTCAAAACGAAGAAGAAGGTCCGCAAGAATATCGCCGCTGGTGTGGCGCATGTGAACTCGTCCTTCAACAACACGAAAATTCTGATCTCTGACGTTCAGGGCAACGCAATCTCTTGGTCCTCTGCAGGCACCATGGGCTTCAAAGGGTCGCGTAAATCGACACCTTATGCAGCTCAGATGGCAGCAGAAGATGCAGGTAAGAAAGCACAGGATCACGGCGTAAAAACGTTGGAAGTCGAAGTGCAAGGCCCGGGCTCTGGCCGTGAAAGCGCGTTGCGCGCTTTGGCTGCCGTTGGTTTCCAAATCTCGTCGATCCGCGACGTGACGCCAATGGCCCACAATGGCTGCCGCCCACCAAAGCGCCGCCGCGTCTAAGTTACCTACCTTTGTGCGGGCTCCGGTATTTCGCGGGGCCTGCACGAGTCACATCAACCTCGAGTGTTCCATATTTTTGGACATGAATACGGAACGAGCATGGAGGCGACACATATGATCCACAAGAATTGGGCCGAGCTGATCAAGCCAACACAGTTGGACATCAAACCCGGCAATGACCCCGCGCGCAAAGCCACTGTCATCGCAGAACCGCTGGAGCGCGGATTTGGCCTGACCATGGGCAACGCGCTGCGCCGCGTTTTGATGTCTTCGCTGCAAGGTGCGGCGATCACATCTGTCCAGATTGACAACGTCCTGCACGAATTCTCCTCCGTCGCGGGTGTACGTGAAGACGTCACGGACATCGTTCTGAACCTCAAAGGCGTTGCGATCCGTATGGAAGTTGAAGGGCCGAAGCGCCTTTCGATCTCCGCCAAAGGCCCGGCTGTTGTGACGGCGGGTGACATCTCTGATTCCGCAGGCATCGAGATTCTGAACCGCGATCATGTGATCTGTCACCTCGATGATGGCGCTGATCTGTTCATGGAACTGACGGTCAACACCGGCAAAGGCTATGTCTCTGCAGAGAAGAACAAGCCAGAAGATGCGCCCATCGGCCTGATGCCGATCGACGCGATTTTCTCGCCCGTGAAGAAAGTCAGCTACGATGTGCAGCCGACCCGCGAAGGTCAGGTTCTGGACTATGACAAGCTGACGATGAAGATCGAAACAGACGGCTCCATTAGCCCTGATGATGCGGTCGCTTTTGCGGCTCGTATTCTGCAGGACCAGTTGGGCATCTTCGTCAACTTCGACGAGCCTGAATCCGCGCGTCAGCAGGACGACGAAGACGAGTTGGAATTCAACCCGCTGCTTCTCAAGAAAGTCGACGAGTTGGAATTGTCTGTCCGCTCTGCAAACTGCTTGAAGAACGACAACATTGTCTACATCGGCGATCTGATCCAGAAAACCGAAGCAGAGATGCTGCGCACGCCGAACTTCGGCCGCAAGTCCTTGAACGAAATCAAGGAAGTGCTGTCCGGTATGGGGCTGCACCTCGGTATGGACATTGTCGATTGGCCGCCAGAAAACATCGAAGACCTGGCCAAGAAGTTCGAAGACCAGTTCTAAGTGATTTGGGCGGGACGCCAGTCCCGCCCGACGAAAATGCCCGGGCAATACCGGGGAAAGCCCGCGCAATCCCGCGCCAACAGAGGCAACGACACGCATCGTAAGCCCGTACAAAGTATAGAATTGAAGGAAGATCAAAATGCGTCACGCACGAGGCTACCGCCGCCTGAACCGCACCCACGAACACCGCAAAGCGCTGTTCGTCAATATGTGCGGCTCGCTCATCGAACATGAGCAAATCAAAACAACATTGCCAAAAGCCAAAGAACTGCGCCCGATCATCGAAAAGATGATCACGCTGGCCAAACGCGGGGATTTGCATGCGCGCCGTCAGGCCGCAGCGAAACTGCGTCAGGACAAAGACGTCGCAAAACTGTTCGACGTTCTGGGTCCGCGCTACAAAGACCGCCAGGGTGGTTATGTGCGCGTTCTGAAAGCCGGTTTCCGCTATGGCGACATGGCACCCATGGCGATCATCGAATTCGTTGACCGTGACGTCTCTGCCAAAGGTGCGGCAGACAAAGCACGCGTCGCAGCGGAAGAAGCCGCAGAATAAGTAGCGAGTTGGCCTCGAACGGGGTCTAGCCACTCACGGTAACAAGTCGTAAGCCCTGCCTGAATGGCAGGGCTTTTGCATTCTGGTGCAATTGCATTCCAGCCCAGTGATCCGCATATGTTAATCACCCAGACAGTGAGGACGTGTTCGATGCGTGTGATCTTATCCATCTGTTGTGTTTTGGCGCTCATCAGCGGACCCGTGCAGGCGCAATCTGTGCCGCAGAGCCAAGCGGAGATATCACTGAGCTTCGCGCCGCTCGTCAAACAGGCGGCCCCCGCCGTCGTCAACATCTTTGCCAACCGAGTTGTCCAACAGCGCGCGACGCCATTCATGGGCAACCCGTTTTTCGAGCAGTTCTTCGGCGATATGCAGCAGATGCAGCCGCGGGTTCAAAACTCTCTCGGCTCCGGTGTGATCCTGTCGGAAGACGGGATCGTCGTGTCGAACTACCACGTTGTCGGCATGGCGACGGACATTCGCGTGGTTCTGAAAGACCGCCGGGAATTTGACGCGTCGGTGTTACTGGCGGATCAGCAAAGCGACATCGCCATTCTGAAAATCGAAAGCGATGCGCCGCTGCCGTGGCTGGCGTTTCGCAACTCAGATGACGTTGAGGTGGGAGAATTGGCTTTGGCCATCGGCAATCCGTTCGGAATTGGCCAGACCGTCAGTTCCGGCATCATTTCGGGCCTGTCACGCTCTGGCGTCGCAACCGGCAACGCGCGGGGATACTTCATCCAGACGGATGCGGCGATTAATCCGGGCAATTCCGGCGGCGCATTGATTGACGTTGCCGGTCGGTTGATCGGCGTCAACACCAGCATTCTGACCCGGTCGGGGGGATCAAACGGCGTCGGGTTCGCCATTCCATCCAATCTGGTCGCGCAATTCGTCAAACAGGCCCAAGATGGTCAGACCAGTTTCATGCGGCCTTGGGCAGGGATCAGCGGGCAAGCGGTGGACAGTTCTTTGGCGGAAGGGTTCGGTCTGTCGATCCCGGAAGGTGTGGTGATTTCCGAACTCCACCCGTTGAGCCCGTTTGGAAAAGTGGGCCTGCAAGAAGGTGACATCGTGCTCAGTGTCGATGATCTGCCAGTCAATGCACCGGCCGAAATGCTGTACCACATGTCCGTGCGCGGTGTCGGAGAGGTCGCCACCATCACTTATCTGTCAAACGGCGAGGTGAAGTCCACCGATGTGGCCTTGATCCTGCCGCCCGACGATCCGCCCAGCAATCCCCTGACCGTGACAGAAGGGGCGCTCACGGGCCTCTCGCTCGTGACGATCAACCCAGCTGTCAGCGCAGAATTCGGCCTGCCAACCGCGGCGCAGGGCGTGATTGTAACCCGGGTCGATGGCCCGTTGCGACGGATCGGGCTGCGACGCGGCGACATCATTGGTGCGATCAATCGCCAACCGGTCGAGACGAGTGCCGATGTTGACGCGATCTCGCGCGCAGGTTCGCGCAGCTGGCGCATTGACGGTGTCAGCAATGGCCGCCGCTTCACCTATCGGTTTCGCCTCTGATGGCGGATCTCTTTGACACCGTGGCCGCGTCAGAACCTGCAAAGATGCAGCCTCTGGCGGATCGGCTGCGGCCGCAAAGCCTTGATGATGTGATCGGGCAGGAACAAGTGCTCGGCAGTGACAGTCCGCTGGGCGTGATGCTGGCGAATGGCTCGCTTGGCTCATTGGTGTTCTGGGGGCCGCCCGGTGTTGGCAAGACGACAATTGCGCGGCTTCTGGCGGGCGAAAGCGACCTGCATTTCGTCCAGATCAGTGCGATCTTTTCGGGCGTGTCCGAGCTCAAGAAAGTGTTCGAGGCCGCCAAGATGCGCGCCGCAAACGGGCAGGGGACGCTGCTTTTCGTCGATGAGATCCACCGTTTCAACAAAGCGCAGCAGGACGGCTTCCTGCCGCATATGGAGGATGGCACAATATTGCTGGTCGGTGCCACGACGGAGAATCCTTCTTTTGAGCTCAACGCAGCGTTGCTGTCTCGCTCGCAAGTGCTCGTCCTTGAGCGGCTTGACCTGAAAGATCTCGAACGCCTTGCACAGCGGGCGGAGAAAGAGCTCAAGAAACCGCTCCCCCTGACGCCGGAGGCCCGCACGGCACTGCTCGAAATGGCGGATGGCGACGGGCGCGCGTTGCTGAATTTGGTCGAACAGGTCTGCGCATGGAAAACCGATGAAAAGCTTGACCCCGCGGGGCTATCGAAACGCTTGATGCGGCGCGCGGCGCAATATGACAAATCAGGCGATGCGCATTACAATCTGATCTCGGCCCTCCATAAATCCGTGCGCGGATCTGATCCAGATGCCTCGCTCTATTGGTTCGCGCGGATGCTGACAGGGGGCGAAGACCCGCGTTATCTCGCCCGCCGGATCACCCGGATGGCGGTAGAAGATATCGGGCTCGCCGATACTCATGCGCATCGCGTCTGCCTTGATGCGTGGGAGACATATGAGAGGCTCGGTTCGCCGGAAGGGGAGCTCGCGCTGGCGCAGGCGGTGATCTATCTGGCGCTCGCCCCGAAATCGAATGCGGCCTATGTCGGGTACAAGGCCGCGATGAAAGCCGCGAAGCAAACCGGCTCGGAACCGCCGCCAAAGCACATTCTGAACGCGCCGACGAGCTTGATGAAGGATCAGGGCTATGGGGACGGATATGCCTATGATCATGATGCGGAAGACGGGTTTTCCGGGCAGAATTACTTCCCTGAAACCATGAAACGCGGCGTCTATTACACACCTGTCGAACGTGGATATGAACGTGAGCTTAAGAAGCGCGTTGAGTATTTCGCCAAGTTGCGTGCGAAGCGCTGATCTTGACACGGAGGCCCGCAAGGCACAGGTAGCGCACATGTTTATGACCACTCTCCAAGTCGCTTTGGGCGGCGCGATCGGGGCCGCGCTGCGGTATCTCGTGGGTGTGGGCGTCTTCCGCTTGACAGGCCCCGGTTTTCCCTACGCTGTCATGAGCGTCAATATTGTCGGCAGCTTCCTGATGGGGCTGTTCGTGGTGTTTGCAGCGAAAACCTCAAATTCACATCTGTCGCCCTTCGTGATGACTGGTATTTTGGGCGGCTTCACCACGTTTTCGGCCTTTTCGCTGGAGGCCTATACCCTCTTTGAACGAGGTCAGACAGCCCAGGCCGCGATCTATGTTGGTGCGTCTGTGGCACTGTCGATTGCCGGTCTCATCGCAGGTGTGATGACGGCCAGAGGGATTTACGCATGAGCCGTGTGCAGACCATCGAAGTGCGTGAAGATGAGGCGGAGCAACGCCTTGACCGCTGGTTTCGCCGCCATTTTCCGCATGTCAGTCAAGGCCGCGTCGAAAAGATGTGCCGCAAGGGCGAAATTCGCGTCGATGGCGGGAGGGTGAAGTCCAACACGCGCGTCGGGCCGGGGCAGGCGATACGCGTGCCACCTTTGCCCTCTGTCGATGAGGTCGCGCAGCAAAAGGCGCAGCCTTTCGTTTCCAAAGCCGATGCGAAGATGATCCGGGATTGCGTGATCCATATGGATGATGACGTGATCGTGCTGAACAAACCAGCAGGTCTGGCTGTGCAAGGTGGGTCCAAGACGACGCGCCATGTCGATGGGATGACCCCGGCGTTGCAATATGACAAGCCCGAGCCGCCGCGTCTGGTGCACCGGTTGGACAAAGACACCTCTGGCGTGCTGGTTCTGGCCCGAACGCAGGCCGCGGCCAGCCATCTCACCAAAGCGTTCAGACATCAGGGCACCCGCAAGATCTACTGGGCGCTTGTCGCCGGGGTGCCCTATCCAAAAATCGGCACGGTGAAATTCGGGCTGGTCAAAGCCCCGGGCCATGGTGCCAAGGGCGAGGGCGAGAAGATGCATTGCGTGCATCCCCGTGACGTTGACAGCACTTATGGTGCTAAACGGGCGCATACAGATTTCGCGACACTGTGTTTTCTGGGCCAGCGTGCCTCGTGGCTGGCTTTGGTGCCTGTGACTGGCCGTACGCATCAACTGCGCGCGCATATGGCCGAGATGGGTCATCCGATCGTGGGTGACGGCAAATATGGCGGATCAGGACAGGAAAATCTGGGCGATGGTTGGGGCGCGGAATTGGGGGAGGACGTCTCCAAAAAGATGCACCTGCACGCGCGATCCCTAACGATCCAGCATCCCGACGGGTCTGACCTGTTCGTGCAGGCGAAACTGCCGCCGCATATGCAAACCACGTGGGATTACTTCGGCTGGACAGAGAAAGACGCGCCGAATGACCCCTTTGATGCGGATGAGACATGGCAGAGCTGAAACTGGTCGTGTTCGACGTCGACGGCACTCTGATCGACAGTCTGGCCCATATCAAAGGCGCGATGAAGACAGCGTTTGATGCCTGCGGCCATATTGTACCCGATGAGGCAGCCGTGCGCTCGATCATCGGCCTCTCCCTTCCGGTTGCGATGCGCAAACTCGATCCTGAGTTATCAGACGCAGAGGTCATGCAAGTTGTTGAGGCCTACAAAGACAGTTTCAACAAGTCCGAGACGAGCGAAACTCGCATAGACCCTCCCATGTTTTCCGGCGCGCGGGACGCTTTGCAGCGTCTGAATGCCCGCGATGATCTTCTGTTGGGGGTGGCAACTGGCAAGTCACGCCGCGGGCTGGTGCGGATGTTGGGCGTGCACGCCTTGGAAGGCATGTTCGTCACGACGCAGGTTGCCGATGACCATCCGTCGAAACCGCACCCGTCCATGCTGGAGCAAGCGCTCTATGAAACCGGGGTCAAAGCCCGCAACGCTGTAATTGTGGGGGACACCAGCTTCGACATGGAAATGGGCCGGCACGCCGGATTCGGCACGGTTGGCGTGCGCTGGGGGTATCACGCGGAAGACGTGCTCGCCCCATTCACAGATATCATGATTGACGACTTCGCCGCGCTGGATAATGCGCTTGAAGCACTGTTGGAGCAGGGTAGATGAGCGAATGGGCCGCGAAACGCTTCTGGAAGAAAGCCGAGATCGTTGAAATCGACAGCGCGTTTTCTGTGGAACTGGATGGCCGCTCTGTACGCACGCCTGCCAAAACGGCGCTGATTGTGCCAACGCGTGAACTGGCGACAGAAATCGCCGCTGAATGGGACGCGCAGGAAGAGAAGATCGACCCGCTGACCATGCCCTTCACACGGTCTTCCAACGCCGCGATTGACAAGGTGCGCGTACAGCATGCGGAGGTCGCTGACATGCTGGCCGCATATGGCGATAGCGATCTGATCTGCTACCGTGCGGGTCATCCGCAAGAGCTGATCGAGCGTCAAAATAAAGGTTGGGACCCCCTGGTGGACTGGTCGGCGACCGAACTGAAGTCACCGTTGCAGGTCTATGTCGGGCTGATGCATGAGTCACAACCCGCAAATTCTATCGCGACGCTGTCGCGCCACGTTCATGCGCTGCCAGCGTTTCAACTGACGGCATTCCATGATCTCGTGTCTTTATCCGGTTCGCTGATCATCGGCTTTGCCGTGATCCGGGGTTTCGCACCAGCCTCGGAGCTCTGGGAGATCAGCCGAATCGATGAGCAATGGCAAATCGATCAATGGGGTGAGGATGAAGAAGCTGCGAATCTCGCCAATTCGAAGCGTGATGCATTCCTTCACGCAGATAGATTTTTTCGTGTTAGCGCCCAAACTTCTGTCTAATTTCCGGTTCGGCGGTCGGATTGTTATGCAATCTGTTGATGAGTTCAGAAAAACCGTCATTTTCCCGTGCCTTCCCCTGCGTAAGCTTCTGTAATAAACTTGACCTCAGGCGTGGCTTTTGGCCTTATTTGCGCTCATCGGGGGGAACAATCCTTCACGTATCGCTCTCGGCTGCAAAAGCCGGACTACAACCGCCCTACTCAGGCGGAACATCAGGAAGAGGTAAAAATGAAAAAATCAGTATTTCTTGGAGCACTGACAGTTGCGGGCCTCGCGGCCACGGCTGCTGCTGCTGGGACCCTGGACGAGGTCAAAGCACGCGGCAAACTGAACTGCGGTGTGACAACAGGCGTTCCAGGCTTTGCGGAGCCTGACGCAAACGGCGTATGGCAGGGCTTTGACGTGGCGGTCTGCCGCGCAGTTGCTGCGGCTGTTCTGGGTGACGGCACGGCCGTTGAATTCGTTCCAACGACCGGCAAAACACGCTTCACAGCGCTGGCTTCCGGCGAGATCGACATGCTGGCACGTAATACCACATGGACATTCTCCCGTGACGTTGACCTGAAGTTCGAATTCACTGGCGTGAACTACTATGACGGCCAAGGCTTCATGGTTCCAAAAGAACTCGGTGTGTCTTCTGCGACTGAGCTGGACGGCGCGACCGTCTGCATTCAGACTGGTACAACAACCGAGCTGAACCTGGCCGACTATTTCCGTTCCAACAACATCAGCTACGAGCCTGTTCCAATTGAAACCGGCGCTGAAGCTGTCCAGCAGTACAACGCTGGTGCATGTGACGTCTACACAACTGATGCGTCTGCATTGGCTGCGCAGCGTGCGAACTTCGAAGACCCATCTGCACACGTGATCCTGCCAGAAATCGTATCCAAAGAGCCGCTTGGCCCGTTGGTACGTCACGGCGACAACGAGTGGGCTGACATCGTCCGCTGGACGCTGAACGCTTTGATCACAGCCGAAGAGCTGGGTGTCACTTCCGTGAACCTGGACGAGATGGCTGGCGGCTCCAACAACCCGGAAATCAACCGTCTGCTGGGCACCGAAGGTGATCTGGGCGGCATGCTGGGTCTGGGTGCAACCTGGGCGAAAGACGCTCTCGCGGTTGCCGGTAACTACGGCGAAGTCTTCGAGAAGAACATTGGTGAAAACACGCCAATCGGTCTGGCGCGCGGTTTGAACGCACAATGGACAAATGGTGGTCTGATCTACTCCCCACCATTCCGTTAAGACTTGAACGGTCAGGGGCGCGAGATTTCTCGCGCCCCTTTCCTTTTGATCCACACGGTCGCTCGCAGGCCATGTAGACACTGGCACCCCTCGCGCATCTAGACGCACCAAAATATGGGGACAGCCAAAAGACAGGGGAACGTCTTTCATGACGACACAAGCTGACCCACAAGTGGCGGTCACGCCAGCTGGGTCGTTCAAGCTTTCTATGCTGCTGAACGACACGCGCTACCGATCACTTACTTTCCAATTTATTGCTCTGGTCGCGATCATCGCCACGATGGCCTTCGTCGGCGGCAACCTCGTGCGCAACCTCACGGAAGCGGGGCTGAACATCTCTTATGCGTTTCTTGGCGAACCCGCCGGATATGACATCAACCAGCGGCCGATTGAGTATAACAGTCAGTCGTCGCATGGGCGGGCTGCTGTTGTCGGTCTTTTAAACACGCTTATCGTTGCTTTTCTGGCCTGTGTGACCGCAACGATCTTTGGCGTTGTCGCCGGGGTGCTGCGCCTATCCAACAACTGGATCGTGGCGAAGTTGATGAGCTTTTACGTTGAGATTTTCCGCAACGTACCTGTACTGATCTGGATCCTGATCATCTTTTCGATCATGATCAATGCGCTTCCGGGGCCGAGGGAATTCAGGGGTGAGAATGCAACCTCATCCATGGCCTTCTTCGATACATTCGCATTCACCAACCGCGGTGTATTTGGACCGGCACCTCAATTCACCAACAGTTTCGCTGCAACAGCTGAGTCAGGCGCGACCAGCGGGCTGTTGGACTGGGTCATCATCCTCGCGGCTTTGGTTCTGTCTTGGTTCGTTGCTGGTCGGGTCGGCACTTGGGCCACGGCAAAGCAGGAAACAACCGGCGTGCGTCCGACAACTTGGCACATCAATTTAGCGGTATGGCTTGCGCCATTGTTGGCAGTTCTGTTGTTCTTGGGCCTAACCTGGGACATACCGGAACTCAAAGGCTTCAACTTTAAGGGTGGGATCCAAATCCGTGGCTCATTGATTGCGCTTTGGTTTGCATTGGCGATCTACACCGGCGCTTTCATCGCCGAAAATGTGCGCGCCGGGATTCTCGCGATTTCCAAGGGGCAAACTGAAGCGGCTGCCGCTTTGGGCCTGAGGCCCAACCGGACCATGAACCTCGTTATCTTGCCTCAGGCGCTTCGGGTGATTATTCCGCCGCTGATTTCGCAGTATCTTAACATCACGAAGAACTCGTCGCTCGCTATTGCAGTTGGTTACATGGACGTCACCGGCACGCTCGGCGGCATCACATTGCTGCAAACCGGTCGTGCGATTGAAACCGTGCTGCTGTTGATGCTGTTTTATCTCACGGTCTCTTTGTTGATCTCCTTTGTGATGAACGTCTTCAACAACCGTATGAAGCTGCAGGAGCGTTAAGATGTCAGATACACATTCACACTCCGTCGCGTTCGTTCGCACCACTGAAATCCCACCCTCACCTCCACCCGCATCCGAGGCCGGTGCTGTAAAGTGGATGCGGGAGAACCTGTTCTCGGGATGGCTCAACACCGTCCTGACAGTAATCGCGATCTTCTTTATTGCGCGTTTCGTGTGGTTTGCCTTTCCCTGGTTCTACAACGGCGTCTGGGACGCCGCGTCGATCCGGGAGTGCCGCGACATCCTCGCGGAGGCTGGCAAGAGCACCGGAGCCTGTTTCGCGGTTCTCGTGGATCGTTGGGATCATCTATTGTTCGGCTTCAAATACCCGGCCGATGGCTATTGGCGACCGACACTGGCCTTTATCTTGATGTTGGCATCCGTAATGCCGGTTCTGTTCTCCAAGTTCATACCGCGCAAATTCATCGTCTTCACAGCGCTTTACCCGTTCATTGGCTTCTGGCTGATCTGGGGGGGATCGCTTTGGGTGCCGCTGGCGGTTCTGGCTGCGATTATTGTCACCGCTCTTATCTTCCGGACAGTTGAATCCCTTCAATTTGGTCCGCGTCAGATATTGGCCGGTATCGTAGGCGTGCTTGCAGGTGCCGGGCTCGCCTATCTTCTATATCAAGGTGCGACTGAGCTGTGGTTCATCTCGAGCTCTGTAGCCTCGGGTGGCATCTTTGGTGAGATCGTCGGGCTAATCTTCAAGGCTTTGTCGGTGTTTACCTTCGTCATGTTCGTCCCGATGGGCATTTTCGTGGGGTACGCGATTTTCCAAAGCGCTGAAGATGGCGGCTTGGTGACAATCGTCACAGCGCTGTTTGCGATCTATCTCCTGTTGGCCTATCTTGTCGGGTCGATCTCTGGCGCCTTGAATTCAGTCATTCCGATTGAGCTAGAGGCCGTACCTTCCAGAGATATGGGCGGCTACATGCTCTGCATGATTTTGGGCGTGGTCTGCGTGTCGCTCTCGATCCCGCTGGGCATCTTGCTTGCACTCGGGCGCCAGTCCAACATGCCTTTGATCAAAGGCATGTGCGTTGTCTTCATCGAGCTTATCCGCGGCGTCCCGCTGATCACCTTGCTGTTCGTTGCCAACGTCATGCTGGCCTACTTCTTCCCGCCCGGCTCAAACTTCGATTTGATCCTGCGGGTGATCATCATGATCACGATGTTCTCGTCGGCCTACATCGCCGAAGTGATCCGCGGTGGTCTTGCGGCCCTGCCAAAGGGCCAGTTCGAGGCTGCAGACAGCTTGGGCTTGAATTACACCCAAGCGATCCGACTGATCATCTTGCCTCAAGCGCTGAAAATTTCCATCCCGGGGATCGTGAACATCGCCGTGGGCCTGTTCAAAGACACGACACTGGTTTCGGTCATTTCCATGTTTGACATCGTTGGCATGATCCGTGGCCCGATCCAGCAGTCGACCGATTGGATCAGCATCTACTGGGAGGTCTATCTGTTCGCAGCTCTGGTTTTCTTCGTGGTCTGCTACTCGATCTCTCAATACTCACAATGGCTGGAACGTCAGCTTCAAACCGGCCATCGTTAAGGAGCCTTTATCATGAACCAACAATCGCAAATGAAGGTCTCTGACGAGGTCGCCATCCAGATCACCGGCATGAACAAGTGGTACGGATCGTTCCATGTGCTGCGTGACATTGACCTGACCGTCCAACGTGGGGAGCGGATCGTGATCTGCGGCCCGTCCGGCTCTGGCAAGTCGACGCTTATCCGCTGCATCAATGCGCTGGAGGAGCATCAGAAGGGCTCCATCAACGTGGATGGGACGCTGCTGTCCTCGGATCTCAAGAATATCGACAAAATCCGCTCTGAAGTTGGCATGTGCTTTCAGCACTTCAACCTTTTCCCGCATCTGACGATCCTTGAGAACTGCACATTGGCGCCGATCTGGGTCCGCAAGACGCCCAAGAAGGAAGCTGAAGAAACCGCGATGCATTTCCTTGAGAAGGTATAAATTCCCGATCAGGCGATGAAATATCCTGGCCAGCTGTCCGGTGGTCAGCAGCAGCGTGTGGCGATTGCGCGTTCGCTCTGCATGCGTCCGCGTATCATGCTGTTTGACGAACCCACCTCGGCGCTTGATCCCGAGATGATCAAAGAGGTGCTGGACACGATGATCGAACTGGCGGAAGAGGGCATGACCATGCTCTGCGTGACCCACGAAATGGGCTTTGCCCGTCAGGTCGCGAACCGCGTGATCTTCATGGATGCGGGCCAGATTGTGGAACAGAATGAGCCGGAAGAGTTCTTCAACAACCCGCAATCAGACCGGACAAAACTGTTCCTGAGCCAGATCCTCGGCCACTAGCTCTTGCGATAAACGCACCAAAACAGGCCCCGTGCAGCGATGCCGGGGCCTTGTTTTGTCAGAGCAGCACCTTCAAGTCGCGCGGCACGACGAAGTTCAGCAACTTCGCGTCACCGAATTTCAGTTCAGACCAACTGGCGCGGTGCACCTCGGAAATCAGGGTGGAGGTCGTGGGGAAGGCAATGAAACGTTCATGCTTCGGCCGCGTTTCACTGATCAGATCCGCAAAGCTCGCCAATCCGGGATTATGACCCACCACCATCAGATCGCCGGGCTTTGCGCCTCTGATCTTGGTCAGGATCGCGTCCGGCTGAGCATGATACAGCCCGTCGAGCAGGCTGACCTCGGGCTTATCGGCAAATTGCTCCATCATGATCTGCGCTGTCATTTGCGCACGTTTCGCAGTCGAACACAGGATTTGCGCGGGTACATGCCCCCGGTCTGCCAGCCATGCGCCCATGCGTTCAGCGCCTGCTTCACCGCGTAAATTCAGAGGTCTGTCGTGATCCTCCAGCAAGGGATCGTCCCAGCTGGACTTAGCGTGGCGGGTCAGGATGAGTTTCAGCGGCTTTCTCCCAGAAAAGTCCGCATGTGATACGCGGACTGTTCTGTCATCCTTGCATAGCTTTGTGACACCGGACAAGTCCGTCTGACCGTGCAGCCCAAGCTTTTGTTTTCAAGCCCTTCGGGGCTGGCAACATAGGTTTTGCAGGCAGGCACATCATAGCCCTTTGGGGTGAGGGCGCGTGTCTTGCAGGCCGTGCGGCAGGGTTGCGCGCATGGCGTACAGGGGTTTTGAGCAGCTGGGGGGAGGTCAATTCTCTCCCTCAGGGCCAGCGCGCCCCGATATGACACCATGAGACCCGCACCTGCATGCACGAGCAGGTTAACAGGGCTTTGCCACGCTTGGCCTGACCGCAAGGCCCAAGAAAAGAATGGCTTGAACGGCGCGCCGCCGAAAGGAAACATCGCTTCCGCATGGTATTCAGCCGCGATGGCAGACAGCACCCGCGTGGACCACCTGTCCATCGCGTCTTGCGCCCCATCTCTCCACTCAGGAGAGGATTGAAACCGCGCCCAGAAATCTGCCTCAGGTCCGATCAGAACAAGTGTCTTGCACCAGTCTGGCATGTGCTCTGTGCTGTCCGGGTGAAAACCGCCAAGCAGCATCAACCCATCGCGTGATACCACCTCTTGCAGATCTGCATATGTCACTTTTTGAAGAATGGCAGCGCGAGGCTCCATCCCAGTCGCGAGGGACGGTCATCCTGCCATTGCAGCCCGATTTTCATGTCATCATGCCCGTCTGCAGGTTGCGCGATATAGGTGCCGAACATCTTGTCCCAGACCGATAGTGAGAACCCGTAGTTGCTATCATGTTCTGCACGATGCACGGAATGATGTACGCGATGCATATCCGGTGTCACCAGCACTTTGCGCACCATTGCATCCAGCTTCAACGGCAGTTTGATATTTGCGTGGTTGAACATCGCCGTGCCGTTAAGAATGATCTCGAACAGAATAACGGCGATCGCGGCGGGCCCAAGCAGATAGACCAGGCCGATTTTGATGATCATCGACAGGGCAATCTCCAAAGGATGGAACCGGATGGCAGTTGTGACGTCAATGTCGACATCGGCGTGATGAACCCGGTGCAGGCGCCACAAGAACGGTACCTTATGTGTGATCAGATGCTGCAGCCAAATGGCAAAATCAAGGATCAGAATCGTCAGGATGATCTCCAGCCCCAAGGGCATGCCCAACGCATTGAACAGACCCCAGCCTTGCGCGGATGCGTCGATTGCCGCGCCGACAGCGAGCAGCGGCAGAGCAATAGCGAGCGCATGCAATGTGAGCGTGTTGGCAATTGTGATCGCCCAATTCGTAACCCAGCGTGCCTGGCGGGTCTGGGTGCGTACGCGCCGCGGCAACGCGGTCTCCACCAGCGCAAGGATCACAAAGAGGCCTAGAAAGACGCCAAAGCGGGTGAGGGTTTCATGTTCCATGCGGCAGATCCTAGCCAAACACCGCGCTCAGGCAAGAGACGCCGTGACGCAGGATGACCACGTTCGCGTGAAGGTTACAGCCGAATGATCGAACCCGCGCCGTGGTCCGTAAACAATTCAAGCAGACAGGCATTCGGCGCGCGGCCATCCATAATGACCACAGCCAGCGTCCCGCCGCGCAAGGCGCTCAGCGCCGTTTCGGTCTTCGGGATCATGCCGCCTGCGATAGTGCCTTTTGCCGTCATCTGTTCGATGTCATAGGCGTTAAGTTCGGTCATCACCGCCCCATCTTCGCCCTTCACGCCCGAGACATCGGTGAGCAGCAGCAACCGGTCCGCTTTCAACGCGGCCGCGATTGCGCCGGCGGCTGTGTCGCCATTTATGTTGAAGGTTTCACCGTCCCGGCCCGTGCCAATCGGGGCGACAACCGGGATCAGCCCCGCGTCAAACATCTGGCGGATCAGGCTTGGATCGACCTCTACCGGGTTTCCGACGAGCCCGAGTTTTGGATCGGTTGCGTCACAGACGATCAGATTGGCGTCTTTGCCGGATAGTCCAACCGCGCGCCCGCCTTGCGCATTGATGGCCTGCACGATGCGTTTGCCGACTTTGCCGGACAAAACCATCTCCACCACTTCCACCGTGGCTTCGTCTGTGACGCGTTTGCCGTCGATGAACTCGGAGGTGACGTTGAGCCTGTCCAGCATCACATTGATCATGGGCCCGCCACCATGCACGATAACTGGGTTGACGCCGACTTGCCGCATAAGCGTGACGTCCCGCGCAAAACTCGCCATCCCTTCATCGCTGCCCATCGCATGGCCGCCGAGCTTGATCACGACCACCGCGCCCGCGTAGCGTTGCATGTAAGGCAATGCTTCTGACAATGTCCGCGCCGTCGCGATCCAATCCTGATCCGTAGACATCTGCTTCTTCATCGAAAGTTCCAAATCTTGATCGGCTTGTGTTAACGGCTACGCGGCAGCATGCCAAGACCTGCGGTCTTGGATTGTATTTCTTCGGCGTGTTGCTAGGCTCCGCCACGAAAGAGGTGTCGAGCATGAGCAAAGACCAGAGAATTCTGCTTCTAACCGGCGCGAGTCGCGGGATTGGGCACGCGACCGTCCAGAGGTTTAACGACGAAGGCTGGCGGGTCATCACCTGTTCGCGTCACGCGTTCCCGGAGGAATGCCCATGGGGCGGCGGGGCGGAAAACCATGTTCAAGTCGACCTGGCTGATCCCAAAAACACGATCGAGGCCATCAATTCAATACGCTCAAGGCTGAATGGCAAGCTGCATGCGCTGGTTAACAATGCCGGGATTTCTCCCAAAGGAGAGGAGGGCGCCCGCCTCAATACGCTCGATACCGACCTGCGCACCTGGGGCCATGTGTTTCACGTCAATTTCTTCGCCTCTGTCGTGCTCGCGCGCGGGATGCGAGAAGAACTCGCCTCGGCCAAAGGGTCTGTTGTCAACGTCACCTCGATTGCGGGAAGCCGGGTGCACCCGTTCGCTGGCGCGGCCTATGCAACGTCAAAAGCAGCTTTGGCCGCATTGACCCGCGAAATGGCGCATGATTTTGGCCCGCTGGGTGTCCGCGTCAATGCGATTGCACCGGGGGAGGTGGAAACCGCGATCCTGTCGCCCGGCACGGAAAAGATCGTTGATCAGCTTCCGATGCGGCGCTTGGGTCAGCCATCAGAAGTCGCGGACGCGATCTATTACCTGTGCTCAGACAGCTCCAGCTATATCTCCGGAGCGGAGATCGAGGTGAATGGCGCCCAGCACGTCTGAGCTCATTCGAGCGTCGCGATCACGCTGCGCAAGGTCGCGATGCCCATCGCTTTTTCGGAAGAGGTCGCAATAATCTGGGGAAATGCCGCGGGATGCTTTGCCAATGCCGCGCTGACCTGAGCGATCAGTTTGGGCTCTGCCGACGCTTTGATCTTGTCCATTTTTGTCAAAACGACTTGGAACGTCACGGCCGATTTATCGAGCAAGCTCAGTATCTCCTGATCCACCTTTTTGATGCCATGGCGCGCGTCAATCAGCACAAATGCGCGGCGCAGCGTCTGGCGGCCTGACAGGTATGCCTTCAATAGCCTCTGCCACTTTTCAACCACGGGCAGTGGCGCTTCGGCGAAACCGTAGCCAGGCAAATCCACAAGGTAATGCGCGTCTTGCAGGGTGAAAAAATTGATCTCTTGTGTGCGGCCCGGCGTGTTTGAAGTCCGGGCAAGCGCTTTGCGGCCCGTGATCGCGTTGATCAGGCTGGATTTCCCGACATTGGATCGCCCTGCAAAACATACCTCTTTGCGATCCGCATCCGGCATGCCGCTCATCGCGACGACGCCTTTCAGGAAATCAGTTTCCCCTGCGAACAGCTTGCGGCCAAGCTCTGCCGTCGCCGGATCAGGTGTCTCCGCGAGAGTGAAAGTGAATGTCATGGCAACGCATCCGTTTTAGGGTTTCGCGTGGATTATAGAACTTCCAGCGTGTCGCCAAGTTTGATTTGACCGCCGCGCACGACCTCTGCATGCACGCCGAAATTCTGATGGCCGAGTTGACGAAGCGCGCCCAGTGTATCGGCATCACGCGCGCCGGTGTCCGGATTGGCCGTGGTCGCAAGGCAGCGTTCAATCGGTTCAAGAATTTTGAACTGTGCCTCACCGAGTTGAAGTGTTTTCCCCACCAAATCGAATTCGGCCCAAGGCGCCATGCCATCGACCCAGAGGTTCGAACGCCACCGATGGAGCGAAAGATCAGCGCCAATCATACCTGAAAGCGCGGTGTTGGAGGCAAGGTTGCTCAGCGACAGCGATGCGAAGGGTGCGTCTGTCATGCCGCGTCCGGGCACGCGCAGAACCCGCGCGGATTGGGCCCGGTCTTCCGGCATCAATGGCCTGACCCAGTCCATCAGCGCGTCAGCATCCTTTTCGGGATGCAAGGTGATGGGTGGCCGGTCGGGATGGGTCAGCGTGAGTTGCTCAGAGGCTTCGTCAAGCTGCGCGGAGATGGCCGCAAGCAGCGGAGCCTTCGCAACCCGAGAGAAATTTGCACAAGACGCCCACGCAGTGCCATCGGCTTTGGCGGCCTCATGCGCAATTGCCCAGGCGCGATCCCACGGCATTGTCGCGCCTTGGGACAGCGTGACCTGGTCCAAAGCCTCTCTCCCATGTCCCTTGATTGGGTGGCGCAGGATATGGGCGAGTTGCGTTTTCACTCCGCGTCTTTCGGCTTCTTTTTGAAGCTGGCGGCGATGTTGCCAAAGAGGTCGGGTTTGTATCCTTGGCTGCGCATGATCGCATATTGCTGCACAAATGTGATGATGTTGTTCGCGATCCAGTAGATCACCAGACCGGAGGCGAAGCTGCCCAGCATGAACATGAACACCCATGGCATCCAGGCAAAGATCATCGCCTGTGTCGGGTCCGTTGGTGCGGGGTTGAGCTTTTGCTGAAGCCACATCGACACGCCAAGCACGAGCGGCAGGATGCCAATGAAGATCAGGGCCATGATGGATCCGGGCTCTGGTCCGGCATTTGGCAACAGACCCCAAAGGTTCAGCAGCGAGGATGGATCAGGTGCGCTCAGGTCGTTGATCCAGCCGATCCACGGCGCGTGACGCAACTCCAGCGTCACGAAGATCACTTTGTACAAAGAGAAGAAAATCGGAATTTGCATCAGGATCGGCAGGCACCCGGCGGCGGGGTTCACCTTGTTATCCTTGTACAGCTTCATCATGCCCTGCTGCATCTTCTGGCGATCATCGCCTGCGCTTTCCTTTAGTTTCTCCATCTCGGGCTGCAGTTCTTTCATCTTGGCCATGGAGACGTAGGATTTATAGGCCAGTGGCAGCAGCAACGCTTTGATCAGCAGGGTCAGGACGATGATCGACCAGCCCATATTGCCGATGATGGCATTCAGCCAGTGTAGCACTGCGAAAATTGGTTTCGTCAGGAAGAAGAACCAACCCCAGTCAATACTGTCGAGAAACTTGTATATACCCTCGCGCTGGTAATTGCGGATCGTCTCCCACTCCTTCGCGCCAGCATAAAGCTGTGTGTGGACTTCGGCCGTTGTGCCGTTTTCGATGGTCATCACGGGCAGGCGCATTTCGGTGTGATACCGGTCGCTGCCGGGCACATATTTTACGACGGATTCGAAGGGCTGGTCGGGATCCGGGATCAGCGCGGACATCCAGTAATGATCTGTGAAGCCGATCCAGCCATTCCCGGCAGAGGCTTCCTTTTGAATGTTTCCACGTTCGGCGGCATCAGGATCAAAATCGCGGATGTCGTCATAATCGATCTCACTCAGCTCTTCGCCGGACTGGCGGATCACGCCCTCATGCAGAATGAAGAAGTTCTTCAGATCGGTCGGCTCACCGTGACGCACGAGCATGCTGTAGGGGTAGGTGCGGATCGCTGAGCCGCTGTTATTCTCGACCGTTTGGGTGACATCGAACATGTAATTCTCGTCGATGGAGATCGTGCGGCGGAAGATCAGACCCGCGCCATTATCCCATTTCAGGGTGACCGGTGCGTCCACACCGACACTGGACCCGCTTTCGACCGTCCATTGCGTGTTTGCGCTTGGCACCTGTTCGAAGGTCAGACCACCGCCCGCGACCCATCCATACAGCGCGTAATATCCATGTGCGCTGCCAAGCGGCGACAGAAGCGTCACGATGTCAGCGCCCTGATCGAGCGTTTCGCGGTAGTCTTTCAGCGACAGATCATCAATGCGACCGCCGGTCAGGGCAATTGATCCGGTGACGCGCGGGGTTTCAATGGTGATGCGGTCGCCTTCCGCGAGCGCGGTTTCGCGCAGTTCTTGCGGTGTTGTCGGCTCGATCAGCTGTTCGCCTGCGCGCGGCGGCAGAACTGTGCCGTCAGCGGTCTGTTCAGTCGCGGTTTCCGTCGTCGTTGGCTGTACCGGTTCTTCGGGAGGGAAGAGGATGAACCAGACCATAATGACGAGAAAGCTAAGCGCTGTCGCGAGGATAAGATTTTTGTTCTGGTCATCTTGCATTTTAAGCCGCCACCTATCGAAAGATCGTGCAGGTGGTTCAATAGGCTGGGCCGCCAAAGGTCAAGCGCTTTTCGGCGATTCTGAAGTTCAAAATTTCATTGAAAACAAGGGCGCTCAGCCTTTGTGACCTCCTAGAAGAGGCGGCATGTTCAACGATCTCTGGTGCTGGAGGATCCAATCCTCTGTTTGCTCAAACGGCATTGGTCTTGCGATTGCAAATCCTTGCAAATGCGTGCAGCCGAGTTGCGATAGAATAGACTGTTCGCCAAGCGTCTCAACGCCCTCGGCCAGCGTGTCGATATCAAGTCGTTCGCCCAGACCGATAATGGCAGCGATCATGCGTTGCTGTTCAGGATCTGTATCCGCATTGGCGAGGAATGTGCGGTCTATCTTGATGCGATCAACTGCAAATCTGCGGATGTTTGCCAGCGATGCATGCCCGGTTCCAAAATCATCCAGATCAATCCGAAACCCTTGGGAGCCGAGCGCGCGAATGTTGCGCGTGATGATATCATCATCATGCTCTGAGATTACGGTTTCCAGCACCTCGACCGTCAATCGGTGAGGGTCCAGTTCAAACCGGTCTACGTCCCATTTGATGCGCTCCACGAGGCTTGGATTTCGCAGCTCCTGCGTGGCGAAATTGACCGCAACCGATGGCACAATCGCGCCCGCTTTGTCCCATGCCACCAGTGCCCGCAGCGCGTCGTTCAGGATGCTTTCCCCTAGCTCTTCGAGGTGATGAGAGGCCTCGAGAACAGATAGAAACGTGCTGGGCAGAAGCGGCCCTTTTTCGGGATGATCCCAACGGGCCAGAGCCTCCATCCCGGTGATCTCACCCGTGTCCGTCGAAATCTGCGGCTGAAACCACGGTTTGATTTGGCCGTCGCGCATCGCATCAAGCACCTCATGTGTCTGGGTGTTGATCATCGGCGTTTGCGTCTTGACAGAGAAGCTGCGGATCGCGCGCGGTGCGTTTTGTTCGGCTTCCTGAAGGGCCGCCTTTGCGGCCTGCAGCATCGCGCTGCCCGTGCGTTCGGGCGCGCGTGCATCAATGCAGAAGCCGCATGAGATTGTCAGGTTCAAAATACCGTTGTCGATCTGCAGTGGCGCGGCTGCGGCGTCTTCAAGGCGTTCGCAAAGCGTCAGAACCGCACTCGTTTCAGGCGCTCTGATCGAACAGAGCATCACACCGAACGTGGTTTTGGAGAGGCGCGCAAGCTCGTCGCCACTTCGCAAGATGCTGCTCAGGCGCTCAGCGGTCTGGGCGATTGCAAAATCGCATGCGGCTTTGTCCCAATCGCGATTGATCTCACTGAAATTGTCGATGCTAATTGCAACGCAGGCGGTTTTGCGCAGCGTCCCCCCCTCGGCCAATTCACGGTCGAGAGTTTCAACAAGAGTCTGTTCATCATTCAGACCGGTTGCGGGGTCTTTCCAGCGCCGTTGGCCCGTTGCCCCCCCAATATTCGTCAGTGCGAACAGGCAGGGCGAAAGGAGCGCGGTCGCCAACAGCACGATCTGCGCGTCAGTGACATAGGCGATCAGCGCAAAACCCGGCAGCGTCATCAAAATGGCGTTTCTCATCAGCTTGTCAGGCTGTTTCGTCAGACCTTTTACGTAGGCTTTCAGCGCGCCCATACCGACCTCTTCGCATAAACATCAGATGTGGTTTAGCCAGGAGGCGATCACCAGATGCTTAATGCTTCCAATCTAAGTCCGCTGCATTTTCATTAAATGCGTCCGCGCGCCCAATCGCAGCCCCGAATGCCCACGCATTTTACGCCTGACGGATGATAAAATCTGGTCACGCAGCTCGGTCGCAAGCGTCTGCTTGAGGCCACTATGACCTCATCAGAAAACCACAATATTATGTTGAATCATGTTCTTACAGGTGGCTAGGGCGTACTTGGCCATCTGCACGTGCGGCCTCATATGCGAGCAGAGCGCGTTTCACGGGCAGGCCCCAATGGTAGCCGCCCAATCCGCCGGATTTGCGCAAGGCGCGGTGGCAGGGCACCAACCAGCTGATCGGGTTACGCCCGACCGCGGTGCCCACAGCGCGGACCGCCCTGGGGGAACCGACATGTGACGCGATCTCAGAATAGGTGGTGACATTGCCCGACGGGATACGCAACAGGGCTTCCCAGACTTTGATCTGGAAAGGGGCACCGATCAGATAAAGCGGCGTCGGGTTCGAGGGGTCAGGCTTTGCACTGAACGCATCCAGAACCCATGGGCGCAACATCATCGGATCCTCGACAAACTCGGCTTTGGGCCAGCGCGAGATCAAATCGCGCATAGCGTCCTCTTCCCCCATATCGGCCGCAAATCCCATGCCGCAAATGCCGCGCGCGGTTCCCATCACGATAGCGGGTCCGAACGGGCTTTCGAACCAACCCCAGTAAATCGTAAGGCCTGCGCCCTTCAGCACGAACTCCCCCGGGCTCATCGCTTCCCACCGCACAAAAAGATCATGCAATCGTCCGCTCCCCGACAACCCGACCGCATCTGCCGTGCCAAGCGTGGTGAATTTCGCGTCCAGCAGCGCTTTGGCATGGCCCAGTGTCAGATATTGCTGATAGCGTTTGGGCGAGACGCCAACCCATTTACTGAACACGCGCTGAAAATGTGCGGGGCTCATATGCATCTTGGCCGACAGCTCTTCCAGCGACAGATCCGTCCCGCCGGCCGCGTCAATCACTGCAATGGCGCGTTTGATGACGTGGTAGTGATAGGAGGGCGCGTCAGGATTTGAGATCGCGTTAACGGTGATTTCATCATGTGCAGTGGAATGTGGCATGGGTGAGGGTCCTTGCGTGGCGTGCCGTGATCCTAGGCGATCCACCTCGCAGCAGCGACCCGAAACATGATGGAAGCTTACGCGGCTGAGGCAAACCTGCGCGGTTTGTCCGCCAGTTGCGCGCGCGCCACCAGCCGTCCTTCCCATGCGCTGAGGCAAGGATAGGGCGGAACATGCGCGCCGTTGACCAGCGTCAATTGATTGAGAACCTGAGGCGGCAAGGGCTCTGCGCCGGGACGGGGGCATGCGTTGGAAATCTGAAACGTCTCGACCCAGTGCCCATTTGCCCGCAGAACCGAATGGGCAGGCGTTAGCACCGTGTAGAAGGCGACCGACGCGCCGGAGTTGAAGCGATGAATGCCACGCGCGCCCACCAGAAAGCCCGATTGGCAAAGCCCCGCCTTGAAGCCGAAATTCAGGCTTACCTCTGGCCCGTCCACGAAGACCTGATGGGATGGCGGCAGAATCAAAGGGTACTCTTCGGTTCCATCGGGCGGATCAAGCGCTACCAATGGCACATATGCCCCACCCTCAGGATGCAGGATGTGCTTTTCAATCGACAGAACCGGCTGGGCGCCATCATCACGCGTGATCACCCGATGCGTGCGCGACAGCCATTCAACCGGCACTGGACCTTCGGTCGTATCGATCACGGTAGACGGCCCGTAACCGGTTGTTGTCATATCCCAGATCTCTTCACTCATGATGCCTCACCGCTGCGTTGCCGCGAGTTTGGGCGCAGGATGCTTAATCAGGCGTGACCAAGCGCCGACGAATTGCCCAAAATTTGAAGCAAATCCCTGCCTGTCTTTGATGCTTGCTGGGCGCGTCAGGCTTTGGCATACCGCGCGCCATGGCCAAACAGCTTGATTACAACACGCTGACGGAGATCTTTTCCCGGTTTGAGGCGCAAGAGCCTGAACCGAAGGGCGAACTGAATCACACCAATGCCTACACGCTGGTGGTTGCGGTTGCCTTGTCCGCACAGGCCACGGATGTGGGCGTGAACAAAGCGACAGAGAAGCTTTTTCAAATCGCAGATACGCCGGAAAAAATGCTCGCCCTTGGCGAAGACGGCGTGATCGAGCATATCAAAACCATTGGGCTGTACCGTAACAAGGCAAAGAATGTTATCAAGCTCAGCCAGATACTCGTCGACCAATACGGGTCCAAAGTGCCATCTTCCCGGGCCGCATTAACCTCTTTGCCCGGTGTCGGGCGCAAGACGGCCAATGTGGTCTTGAACATGTGGTGGCATCACCCCTCACAGGCGGTCGACACACATATCTTTCGCATCGGCAACAGGACCGGCATTTGTCCGGGCAAGGATGTCGATGTGGTCGAACGTGCGATTGAGGATCATGTCCCGGTCGCATATCAACAGCACGCGCATCATTGGTTGATCCTGCATGGACGCTATGTGTGCAAAGCCAGAAAACCGATCTGTGGAAACTGTCTGATCCACGATCTTTGCCCATTTGAGGATAAGACCATATGACCAAGACTTACCAAGTTGTCGGGATCGGCAATGCCGTTTCCGATGTGATCAGCCAGTCAAGCGACGCGTTTCTGGATCACATGGGCATTGAAAAAGGCATCATGCAATTGATCGAACGGGACCGCGCAGAAGTGCTTTACGGGGCCATGGAGGGCCGGGTGGAGACGCCGGGCGGTTCGGTCGCCAACACGATTGCAGGCCTTGGTATGCTGGGCGTCAAAACAGCCTTTGTCGGACGCGTAGCCGATGACACGCTGGGACGGACCTATGCGTCCACACTGGACGATGAAGGCACCGCCTTCCCGAACCCGCCGGTTGAAAACGCGGACCTGCCGACCTCCCGCTCCATGATTTTCGTCTCGCCCGATGGGGAGCGGTCTATGAACACCTATCTGGGCATCTCGTCCGAGCTCAGCGCCCAAGATGTGCCGGATGCGGTCGTGACCGATTGCGAGGTTCTGTTCCTCGAAGGCTACTTGTTTGACAAAGACAGCGGCAAAGAAGCCTTCCGCGCGGCCGCCGATGCGGCGATCAAATCCGGCGCGCAGGCGGGGATTTCTCTGTCAGACCCGTTCTGCGTGGATCGGCATCGCGCCGATTTCCGCACGCTGATCCGCGACAACCTCAGCTTTGTGATCGGCAATGAGGCCGAATTGCTCTCGCTCTACGTGGTCGATAGCGTTGATGCCGCATTGGAAGCAGCCAGCAGCGAATGCGACCTCGTGGTTTGTACCCGGTCTGGCGACGGTGTCTCGATCCAGCGTGGGGCGGAGCGGGTTGATGTCGGTGTCGAGACTGTCACACCGGTTGACGCGACCGGCGCTGGCGACCAATTCGCGGCGGGCTTCATCTATGGCTTGATCACCGGTGCGGATCTCAACACTTGCGGCACGATGGGGTGCATGGCGGCAAGCGAGGTCATCAGCCATATCGGCCCACGGCCCGAAACAGACCTGAAAGTGCAATTCGGCGTCAAAGGCCTGCTCTAGCGCGTCGTTTCTGAATTCGCAAAATCTGTGCTACAAATGGGCAGGGGAGTGTTATTTTCCCCTGCTTTTATTTTGTGAATTAGGAGATTTGCGATGTTTATCGTGTTGCGTGACGAGAATTTCTGGCGTCGAACACCCGGCGGCGGCACCGACAGTTTTTCGATGGGGATGGGGGCCAGTACCTCTGATCCCGCCACTGTCCAGCCAAACCCCAGCATCGAGATGGCCGATATCAGCGCGGCGGAGGCAAAGGATGCCAGCCGCGATCCGTCTGTGCTGGGTGTCACCCGCCCCATGCCAATCAAGCTGATCGCGCCGCAAGGCGGCGATGCGGGCACGGATACAACCACGACCTGGGGTGTCAAGGCGGTGGGTGCAGATACGGCCCTGACCGATGGCGCGGGCGTCAAGGTTGCCGTGCTCGACACTGGAATTGATCCCGACCACGCCGCCTTTCAAGGCGTCAACCTCACCATGAAGAACTTCACCGGCGGCCCGGACACGGCCCCAGACGGCAACGGCCACGGCACCCATTGCGCAGGCACGGTGTTCGGCCGCGATGTTGACGGCCAGCGCATCGGCGTGGCTCCCGGCGTGACCGACGCGCTGATCGGCAAAGTGCTGGGCGATGAGGGCGGCGGCAGTTCGGAGATGCTCTTTGACGGCATGCAATTGGCCAAGCGCGCAGGCGCGCAGGTGATCTCCATGTCGCTGGGTTTTGACTTCCCCGGACTGACCGCGCGCCTGATTGATGACGGCTGGCCTGAGAAACTCGCCGCCTCTGTGGCGCTGGAGGCCTATCGCGGAAATCTACGGGTCTTCGATGCGATCATGGGCATGTTCGGTGCCATGGCTGAATTTGACGGCGGAACCGTCGTCGTCGCGGCATCCGGTAATGAATCCGAGCGCCAGATTAGCCCGAATTTCGAAGTCAGCGCCTCGCTGCCCTCTGCCGCTGAAGGCGTCATCTCCGTCGGTGCGCTGGCCGAAGGGGCAAGCGGCCTGACCGTCGCGGATTTCTCCAACACGAACCCCGTCCTCTCTGCCCCCGGTGTCAATGTTGTCTCCGCAAAACCCGGCGGTGGGCTGGTCGCGCTCAACGGCACTTCTATGGCCTGCCCGCATGTGGCGGGCGTCGCGGCATTGTGGTGGCAAGCGCTGGCCCAAACCCCGATCCCGCTCAGCGCGAAAGCGGTCAAAGCGCGCCTGCGCGCGAGTGCCACGACAGATGTGTTCGCCGCTGGCGTCGACATATCAGATCGCGGCGAAGGGTTGGCCCAAGCCCCGTCCGCGGCCGGGTCCTGAGTTACAGAGCCGGGCGTGTGGGTCTTACCCGCGCCCGGCAGCAATTGCCAGACCGTCCGCCACAGCCGTGAATACGTTGGAATAGCTGTGCTGGCAGGCCGGAAACTCCGCCTGCATCGCGCTTGAGACGACGCGCATCAGACTTGAGCCACCCACATAGATTACCTGTTCTAACTCTGTCGCCTCCAGATCCGCGCGCTGCAAAGTCTCCACCGCGCCTGCGCGCAATGCGGTCGCAAACTCCGCCAAAGCGTTCTGCATGTCCTCAGCGGTTATGGGCACGGATAGGCCGCGCTCCAACACATCCAACGCTATCACCGCCCGCGCACCTTCCGCGTTGGCCGCGATCTTGCCAGTTTCCACAGCGAAGGCCAGATCATGGCCCAGCTCATGTTCCAGACAAGCCTCCAGCCGCTGCAATTTCTCAGGCTCGCGCGCCAGCCGCGCCATCTCCGCCGCCATGCGTCGGTTCTGCGCGGTGTATTGAAACGGGATCTTCTCCCAAGTTGCGAGATTGTTGAAAATCGCATTCGGCGCAGTGGAACTGCCCGGCCCGAACACATCCCCGATCTCGCTGCCCTTGCCCAGAAGCGGCATGACTTTTGCAATATTGATCGCGCGGTCGAAATCCGTGCCGCCGATCCGCAGCCCGTGATTGAGCAGGATATGCACCCCATTCGCGTCACGCCGAAACACGGAAAAATCCGACGTGCCCCCGCCAATATCCACGATCAGGCCAAGCCCGTCCGGTGCGTCGCTGGCCAGCGCTGCCGCCTCGGGTTCGGCCATGAAGGCCACATCCTCAAAGCCGGCAGCAAGGTAACAGGCGCGCAAATCCGCCTCCGCCTGCGCTTCGCGCGGATCATCTGCGCCATGAAACACCACCGGACGCCCTGACAGCGCGCGGTCAAACACCAACCCGCACTCCGCCTCTGCGCGGGATTTGATATGGCCGAGATATCGCGCGATCACCTCGACGAAGGTCACCCGCTCATTGAGGATTTGGCGTTCCTCATGCATCAGCGGCGTGCCCAAAACGCGCTTGAGCGCCCGCATGAACCGCCCATCCGCCCCTTCGATCAGCGCCTCATTCGCCGGTGTGCCAATCAACGTGGCGCGGGTGTCGAAGTCGAAAAAGAAGGTGCTGGGCAAGGTCTGTTGGTCCGGTGCCAGCTCCACCAATTGCGACCGCCCCTCCAGCGTGAAGCCCGCCGCGGAGTTCGACGTGCCAAAATCCACGCCCAATATGCCCGTGCTCTGCGCCATGACTGCCCGCCTCTCCATCGGCAAAATCCGGCTGACTAAAGCGATGAAAGTGCCCCGTCAAGCCGCGCTGATTTGGTCGCAGCCATGATTTGGGGTATCCTGCGCACATTTACGATTAAGGAGTTCATTTATGAATATTGAGATTCTTCAACCCAAGCCCTTTGACCTTGTTGGAAACACCATCATGATTGCGGGCAATGCCGTCGGATTTGAGGGGCATTTGTCGATTTCTGTCAGTGAGGGTCATGTCGAGTTCAACGGCGCCGCGAGCGCCGGCGCGATCGCTCTGCGGCAGTTTCAAGCCACGATAGAGATCCCCGCACACCCGAATTTCCAGCTTGATCGCCTGTTTGTCACGGTGCGCGATGACAGCGCCGGTGGCGAAGGCGGTATCCCCACCGTGCATGTGCCCGTGTTTTACGGGCCGCGCATTCTGCCGGGCTATGTCGGCTACCGGAATTACACCGTGGCGCCTGGCGATACGCTCAGCGCAATTTCCACGTCACAATATGGCGACGCTGGCAATGTCTCCGTTATCCAGCGCGCCAATGCGCATCTGATTGATGACCCCAACGTGATCTTCCCGGGGCAAGAGCTGCGCATCCCCATCGCATAGGGTGGGGCGCTGTTCGCATGTCAGCCTTCCGACAGTTTATATGTGAGGGGCTGGCATGATCTCTCGTTGAGTGGTCGCACGCTCGACATCCGCGTGGTGCAAAATCCCTTCGTCAGTCCCAAAGGTGACGCCTTCCGCGATCATAAATGAGACCGCTCAGCATCCGGCCAGAACGCTGTCGCGCGCTGAGCGATCATCCTACGACATGGGTCAGGAATTCCGACCCCAGCGTTTATAAAATAGCTTTCGTAACTCTATCTGCAATCATCCGATCTCGCCTTAGCCGCGCGATTGCACATGTCTTGAGATGTCAATCGCCCAGCTTGGCGTGCACCTCGTCGAGATCAATCTCCCCGATGGGCATTTTGTTGCCCGGATTGTCGACATCGTATTTGAACAGCTGGAAATCGCGTTTGTAGATCTCATAGACCAGATGCATCGACAGATCGTCGAAATAATCCTCAATCGGATGCGCCCGTTTCGGCCCGTGGCCTTCGCTTTCATTGAAGCGCGGAACTTTGTTGATATCGACCTTTACGGGCGTATCTACCGCCTGCAAAACGCTGTCCATCCCGTCATTGAACCGCTCGGTGAAGAAGATGTTGTCGTAGCGCCCGCCATTCACGATGAAGGTGGAGATATGGCCTGACATGGCCGACCAGTGAATGTCCGGATCCATCGGACGTTTCCAGCGGATGGTGTCACGTGCAAACAGCAAAAAGCGCCGGAAGCTCTTGATCTGATCGAATTCGAACCCGTCCTCCGGGCTGCCAACCTCGATGCCGTATTTCTGAATGAGCAACGGCACCAGATTGCCGCGATAGCGCTTTCCGTTGCGCTGGATGCCGCAAATCTTGTCGAAAAACGACGATAGTATCCGCCCGTAAGGGTTTCGCACGCAGGTAAACGCATAGCTCTTATGGGCTTTGACGTTTTGCTCGATCTTGGGTTGGCTGTCTTCTATGGCCCATTTGTGCAGCTTCTCTTTGGCGTCGTGCACATCGCCGTCGAAGAACTCCCCATGGTCGGAGTAATACATGATCTGCCCGATGGAGGAGCAGGCGCATTTCGGGACAACACGGTACACCATGCTCTCGCTCTCAGTCATCCAGGTACCCGGGAACCCCATATCCTTTTCGAACTCCTCAAACCGGTGACGATTGTTTACGTTTTCGCCACAATAATTGCGACATAACCAAACAAGCACTGTTTATTCAACAGTCACTAAGGTTATGTAGACAAACCTAAAAGAGAGTTACTTCAGGAACGGCCCGCTTTTCCAGATGGCAAAAATCGCCTTCATCTTGCTGTGTCATAAAGACCCGAAAGCCATCATCGATCAGGCCGAGCGCCTGACGGCTGTGGGCGACTGCATGTCGATCCAT
This sequence comes from Pseudomonadota bacterium, assembly GCA_039195745.1. Taxonomy (GTDB): domain Bacteria; phylum Pseudomonadota; class Alphaproteobacteria; order Rhodobacterales; family Rhodobacteraceae; genus Litoreibacter. Next base: position 44,838 of record JBCCVD010000023.1, read on the forward strand.
TTTGATGCCTCCGCAGACCCCGCTGCTTTTGCCCAGATCAGATCTGCGCTCAAGGACAATCCCAATGTCACCTTCGCAAAGAAGCGGATCAAATGCGGCTGGGGCGAGTGGTCGCTGGTGCAAGCGACGATTTATGCGATGCAGGCGGCGGTCGATGAGTTTCCGCGGGCCACGCATTTCTACATGCTCTCGGGCGATTGCATGGCGATCAAATCGGCAGATTATGCCCATGAGTTTCTGGATGCGGATGATGTTGATTACATTGAAAGCTTTGACTATTTTGCGTCTGACTGGATCAAAACCGGCATGAAAGCAGAGCGGTTGATTTATCGCCACTGGTTCAACGAGCGCACGCAGAAGCGGCGCTTTTACACCTCTTTCGAGCTGCAGAAAAGGCTGGGGCTCACCCGCGAAATCCCTGCGGATCTGCAAATGATGATTGGCTCACAATGGTGGTGCCTGCGCCGCCGCACAGTCGAATGGGTGCTGGATTTCGCGCAGTCCCGTAAGGACGTGATGCGGTTTTTCCGTACCACCTGGATCCCTGATGAGACGTTTTTCCAGACGCTCGTCCGCCACCTGGTGCCCAGTGATGAGATTAAGACACGTACGCTCACGTTCCTGATGTTCACCGATTACGGAATGCCGGTGACCTTCTACAATGATCATTTTGACCTGTTGTTGTCTCAGGATTTTTTGTTTGCGCGGAAAGTCTCTCCTGATGCGACGGTGTTGAAAGAACGGCTGGGTGATCTCTACGCGTCTGAACGCATGGATTTCCAAACGTCGAATGAGGGGCGCACGCTTTTCAGGTTTCTCACGGGCCGTGGACGGATCGGGCGGCGGTTCGCGCCGCGCTTCTGGGAGCGGCAAACAAGCCTTGGCCGGGACCGTGAACTGCTGGTCATCGCCTGCAAGAAATGGCACGTGGCCAAACGGCTTTTGCACCGGATTATGGAACAGACCGATCTGCGCGGGACGGAATATCTGTTCGACGAAGGGGATGCGAACCTGCCGGATCTGGGCGGCATAGAGTCGACGCTCGACAAGCGCACCCGTCACCGGCGCGCGCTGATGCGTTTGCTTTACGACCATTATGAAACAAACCGGATGGCAATCTGTCTGGATCCGTCCAATCTGGAACTGCTGCAAGACCTGTTTGCCGATAGCTCGACGACCAAGCTTCTGGAGATCGAATGCAAATTCGGCGATGACTACCTACTGGGGCATGCCAAACGCGTAGGGCTTGCCGGTGAAATGACACCGCAGGACACAATCGACAGGCTGCTGCCAACCGTGCGACATAATTTCGTCTTTGAGTCCGATCAGATCAGAGATGCGGATTTTCCGCACTACTACAAAATCAGCGAATATGAAGCGCGCGAGACCAATGTCGCAGCGCTGCGCGGTTTTCTTGATATTGTGCCGGAGCGCGCGCAGGATATCCTCGACATTGATTATCTTTATACCGACTGAGAAGGGGCATCCGCATGGGCTTCGAATATGACGACCAGAACATCTTTGCCAAAATCCTGCGGGGCGAGATCCCCAATGACACGGTCTATGAGAACGCGCATGCCTTGGCGTTTCGCGACCTGTATCCGCAAGCGCCGACCCATGTGCTGGTGATCCCGAAAGGTCCCTACGTGTCGATGGATCACTTCACACAAGAGGCGACGGAGGCCGAAATTGTAGGTTTCATGCGTGCCATCGGGGAGGTCTGCACATTGGAAGGGGTGAGTGACGCCGGGTTCCGCACGATTTCCAATGCCGGCGAACACGGTGTTCAGGAGGTGCCGCATTTGCACGTGCATATTCTGGCAGGACGCCATTTGGGCCGTATGCTCGCGAAAGAGAGTTGATCCCATTGAGCCGCTGACGCGGCACATGATTTTGGAGACATCAGCTGGCCTGAGCCCCCTTGTGGGCAGGCGTGGCTCGGGTATACAGGACAGCAGTTTCGAAGGGATGTCAGCCATGGCCACGCAAGCACCAGAAACCGAAATTGTAGATGCCTATCGCATCGCCTGTGATGGCGGCGAAGGCGCGTTGGGCCATCCGCGTGTCTGGTTGCAAATTCCTGAAGCCGTAGGTTTTGTCGAATGCCCGTATTGCGACAAGAAGATCATCCATCGCGATTTTGAGGGCAAGGTTTAGAGCGCCAAGGCGCAGAGAAGCGCCACCGGAACAAACAGCCAGCCTTGCGGCAACAGGCTCAGTTTGACCCGAAGGAAAAATTGCGCGGCGATGCCGGCCAACGAGAAAGCAATTGCCAGCAGAAGCGCTGCAATCATCAGGCCGGGCAGGTCTGTTTGCAGGGCCAGAATAGGCAGAAGAGCCAATAACGCGATACAAGCCGTCACCATATGCCAGCACATCCACATGGTGACGCGCACGATGTCTGGTAGCTCGGTGTTCATGCGCAAGGGCCGCGCAACCTCGCGGCCGCCAATAATAAAGTGGACCAGAAGCCAAAGAGCAGCGAGGGCTGCGGCACTGTAGCCAAACATCGCCTGCATCCGTGCAATCTCCCCGTCAATTCCTTGGATCGAGCGGACGACGTTTCCGCCGCAAAGCCAATGTGACCGATTGTCCGGCCAAGCGCATCGTGGCGCTGGCAGGCGCATTGCAAACATGTCATTCTGGTGCCAATCAAATCGCAGGGAGCATGTCGCGTGAGCAGCAATTTCGGCAAAGGCCATCACCTTCACCTTATCGACGGCTCGGCTTTCATCTTCCGCGCCTATCATGCGCTGCCGCCTTTGACGCGCAAATCGGATGGGCTTCCCATTGGCGCGGTTTCCGGCTTTTGCAACATGTTGCAACGCTATGTGGACGGAAATGTAGGGGGTGATGTAACCCATGTGGCGGTGATTTTTGACAAGGGCAGCCACACATTCCGCAACGATATGTATGACCAGTACAAGGCCAATCGCGACGCGATGCCCGAGGATCTGCGCCCGCAAATCCCACTGACCCGCGATGCCACGCGCGCCTTCAACATCGCCTGCGAAGAGATGGAAGGTTATGAGGCAGATGACATCATCGCGACCCTTGCTGTGCAGGCCCGCGAGGCGGGTGGGCGCTGCACGATCATCAGTTCCGATAAGGACCTGATGCAGCTTGTCGGCGGCGGCGTGGAGATGTTTGATGCCATGAAGAATAACACGATCGACGCCGAGGGTGTCGAGGCCAAGTTTGGCGTCGGTCCAGACCGGGTGATCGACGTGCAGGCTTTGGCTGGCGACAGCGTCGACAACGTGCCCGGCGCGCCGGGAATTGGGATCAAGACGGCGGCCCTATTGATCAATGAATACGGCGATCTCGAAACGCTGTTGGACCGTGCGGAAGAGATCAAGCAGCCCAAACGCCGCGAGACGCTGATCAATCACCGCGCCCAGATCGAGCTGTCCAAGAAGCTCGTGACGCTGGACGCACAAACGCCGCTGACCTTCTCCATCGATGATCTGGAGGTGCAGGAGCCGGATCCCGAAAAGCTGATGGCCTTCCTGGCAGAGATGGAATTCCGCACGCTGACGAAACGCATCGCAGACAAGCTCGACGTCGAAGCGCCGGTGATCGAAGACGCGCCCGCGCCGCAGCCCGACGCACCGGAAATGCCGGACCCCAAGGACGCAACCTACACAACCGTGCGCGACGCAAAGACACTGCAAGTCTGGATCGATGCGATCTACACCCGCGGCTACGTTGCCGTCGATACGGAGACCACGGGGCTGAATGAAATGACCGCCGATCTCGTGGGCATTTGCCTCTGCGTGGAGCCGGGGCAGGCTTGCTATATCCCGCTGACCCATAAGGCAGGTCAAGGCGAGGGGTTGTTCGGCTCAGACGATCTGGCGGAAGGGCAAATGCCGCTGGAGGAGGCTCTGGCCCTGCTCAAGCCGGTGTTTGAGGACCCGAGCATCGTCAAAATCGGCCAGAACATGAAGTATGACGCCAAGATTTTCGCGCGCAATGACATCGCCATTGCTCCGATTGATGACACGATGCTGCTCAGCTACGCGCTCAATGCAGGTCTGCACAATCACGGCATGGACGCGCTGAGCGAACGCTATTTGGGCCATTCGCCCATCCCGATCAAATCCCTGCTGGGCACCGGGAAGTCCGCGATCACCTTCGACATGGTCCCGATCGAGGATGCGACGCCCTACGCAGCAGAAGACGCCGATATCACGCTCAGGCTCTGGCAGATGTTCAAGCCTCAGCTTCATGCCAAGCAGGTCACAACGGTCTACGAAACGCTCGAACGTCCGCTGATCCCGGTGCTGAGCAAGATGGAGATGAACGGCATCAAGGTCGACCGCGACACGCTCAGCCGCATGTCCAACGCCTTCGCGCAGAAAATGGCGGGGCTGGAGGCTGAAATTCACGCGTTGGCCGGGCAGGATTTCAACGTGGGTTCCCCCAAACAGTTAGGCGAAATCCTCTTTGACAAGCTCGAATTGCCCGGCGGCAAGAAGGGCAAAACCGGCGCATACTCAACCGGCGTCGATATCCTCGAAGACCTCGCAACAGAACATGAATTGCCGGGCCGCGTTCTGGATTGGCGGCAACTTTCCAAACTGAAATCCACCTATACGGACGCCCTGCAAAACCACATCAACGCCGAGACTGGCCGCGTCCACACCTCCTACTCCATCGCAGGCGCCAATACCGGGCGTCTGGCCTCTACCGATCCGAACCTGCAGAACATCCCCGTCCGCTCAGAGGAAGGCCGCCGCATCCGCGAGGCCTTTGTCGCCGAAGACGGCAACCTACTGGTCTCGCTGGACTATTCCCAGATCGAGCTGCGCATCCTCGCCCATATCGCGGACATCCCAGCCCTGAAACAGGCGTTTAAGGACGGCCATGATATCCACGCCATGACCGCTTCAGAGATGTTCGACGTGCCGCTGGACCAGATGACGCCGGACATCCGCCGCCAGGCCAAAGCCATCAACTTCGGGGTGATTTATGGCATCTCCGGCTTCGGCCTCGCCCGCAATCTGCGGATCCCGCGCAGCGAGGCGCAGGGCTTCATCGACCGCTATTTCGAACGGTTCCCCGGCATCAAGGATTATATGGACGAGACGATCAAATTCGCCAAAGCCAATGAATTCGTGCAAACGCTGTTTGGACGCAAGATCAACACGCCGGAGATCAACGCAAAAGGCCCGCATGCAGGCTTCGCCCGCCGCGCCGCCATCAACGCGCCGATCCAGGGCACAGCCGCCGATGTGATCCGCCGCGCGATGATCCGTATGCCCCAAGCGATCCAAGACCTGCCATGCCGCATGCTGCTCCAGGTCCATGACGAGCTGATCTTCGAAGTGCCGCAAGACAGTGTCGATCAGACCATTGAGGTCGTGCGCGACGTCATGGAAAACGCCTCTGACCCGGCGGTCTCATTCGATGTGCCCCTCGTGGTCGATGCAGGGCAGGGCGCGAATTGGGCTGAAGCGCATTAACTTCTTTTTGCTGGAAATATGCCCGCCGGAGGCGCGTCTGAGCACAGCGAAGACCAAAAATCATGTCGCCCCGCAGGGGCGCCATTGGGATCAGTTGCGTTCTGTGACCGGGGAGGATTGGGTGATCGTCGCCTGTGGGCATCTGCAGGCGCGATAGACATATTTGCGGATGATCGGCCCCGCGATCAGAATTACCGTGAAGGCCACGGGCCACGCGGTCGTCCAGCCGCCGAACCAGACATGCATGAACGCAGCGCTCAGCCCCGACATCTTATAGGTCATCACGCCGCAGACGATCGCAGACATCACCGCCGAGGTTATGGCGCTGAAGATAATCAAGGCAATCAATGTCCGCGGTATGTAACGCATGAGGCAGGTCTTTCCGTGAGTGGTACCCCTCCATACGCGGCAGTTTTTTCAAGAAATAGCGTAAGCGTGAACGGGCTCTGTGCATCAGCGCAGAATGACGCGGCGTCGGGCGCGGAAATGTCAGTTTTTGAGACTGCTCTCACGAAGGAGTGAACGCGTCACCCCTGCTGTCGTTCCGGCGCGCAGGCAAAGAAATCGCGCAAACCCTGCCCGTCCACAGGCTCGAATGTACCCTCAGGCGCGATATCTGCGATCCGGTCCACACGGAACATGCGAAAATCATCGCGAAACTCACACCAGCTTACCAGCGTCCAGACCGCGCCCCAGAACCAGATGCCCAAAGGCCGCACAACGCGCTCGGTGACGGCGCCATTCTTGTCCGTGTAGTCGATCTTCAGCCGCATCTGCTGCTCGATAAAACGCTCCAAAGCATCCAGCCGCTCGCGCAGGGCCTGATCCATCGCATCCGGCGACATCGCATAGATATGGACGGAGCGTGCTTTCTCCAGCGCATCTGCAGGCAGGATACTCTCGACCTTTTCCAGCGCATTTTCAGCACCCAAAGCCATGGCCGCGCCGCCCCAGGCGCGAATCAGCCGCGCGCCCGCGACCAAAGCGGTGACTTCTGCTTGCGTAAACATCAAAGGCGGCAGGTCATATCCGTCGCGCATCATGTAGCCCAGACCTGCTTCGCCATCTATTGGCACGCCATTGGCCATCAGATCCGCGACATCGCGATAGATGGTACGCGGCGACACTTCCAGCCGCCGCGCAAGCTCCTGTGCCGTTGTCAGCCGACCGCCTCGAAGGTGTTGAACAATCTGAAACAGGCGGTCGGCGCGACGCATGGCTTACGCTGCCTCGAACAGGCCGATGGAATTGCCATCGGGATCGACGCAATAGGCAAACCGTCCAAATGGCATCGCGACGATATCACCGGTCGCTGTGCCGCCGGCCTCAAACACGCGGTCCCGCGCATCCTCAACCGTTCCTGAAATCGCCAAATGCACAGTCGGCCCTTCGCCACCTTTCGCAGGTTGGCCTTCATAAAGATGCCCCGCGATGCTGGTCGCAAAATCACCGGCCGGCAGGAAAGCCACCGGGTTGGGTCCGCTTTCATCAATGGCCATCTCGCCCTGCAATACGGCGGCGTAGAACTTCACCGCATTGCCAAGGTTGCTCACAGGGATTTCAGCCCAGACCACGGCATGTCGAGTGTTGTCAGTCATCAGAATCTCCATCTGTCAAAGTTGATGACACCTACCTGACACACCCCTGCTGACAGCATACTGTCAGCAGTGTTCACTCTTCCAGATCAGACCCGCGAATAATTGGAAAAAACGCGCCGCCCGACCACACGCCGAACCAGTCTTCGCCCTCGTGTTCATGATGTTCGCCGATATCGACCAGCCTGTAAAAGCTCTTGCGATCGATCAATGCCTCCAGGTTGCGCCGGACCAATATGTAGGGTGAAGGCTCGCCGTCGTGACTGTATTCCACCCGAATGGGATGCTCAGGTCCCGCCACAAACCTGTCCTCTACATGCGTTTCAAATCGCAATTTCTGGTCTCTGCCCGCACCGACCGCATCGAAATCGATCGCCACAAAGGGCGCATCTTCAACGGTAATTCCCACTTTCTCTACGGGTGTGACCAGAAAATAGTCGTCCCCATCCTTGCGAATGATCGATGAAAATAGCTTGACCAATCCCGCCCGGCCAATCGGCGTTCCGAGATAAAACCATGTGCCGTCGCGCGCGATCCGCATGTCCAGATCGCCACAAAAGGGTGGGTTCCACTGATCGACCGGTGGCAGGCCACCTTTCGCCACTTCAGAGGCGCTCGCCGCGATACTTTCCGCTGACGGCATTTCAAGCTTTTGTGCGCCAGTGCCTTTTGCCATTTCTTCATCCTGCCATAACTCTATAGTCATAGAGGATATATAGCGGATCACGGAGCACTGTCATGGCTGACGCCGAAGAAATGGTAAAAGAAATTGAGGCGCTCGGCGACAAGCTCGCTGAGGCGCGCACCAGCATCGGCACCAAGATCATCGGCCAGCAGGAGGTCGTCGACCTTGCGCTGACGGCCATGCTCTCCGGCGGGCACGCGCTGCTGATGGGCCTGCCGGGCCTCGGCAAGACGCTTCTGGTCGACACGCTCTCCACCGTGATGGGGCTCAGCACCAACCGCGTGCAGTTCACGCCTGACCTGATGCCTGCTGACATTCTTGGATCTGAGGTTCTCGACACCGCCAAAGACGGCACGCGTGCCTTCCGCTACATCGAAGGCCCGATCTTCGCTCAGCTTCTGATGGCCGACGAGATCAACCGCGCCTCGCCCCGGACCCAATCCGCGCTGCTACAAGCGATGCAGGAACGCTCCGTCTCCATCGCTGGTGAAGACCGCCCGCTGCCCGCGCCCTTCCACGTGCTCGCCACGCAAAACCCGCTGGAACAGGAAGGCACCTATCCGCTGCCTGAAGCCCAGCTCGACCGGTTCCTTCTGCAAATCAACGTCCGCTACCCTGATCGCGAGACGGAACGCGATATTCTCATGGCCACCACCGGCAATGTGGAGGCGGAGGCCAGCACAGTCTTCTCCCCCGACGACCTGATCGCCGCGCAAACCCTCGTGCGGCGCATGCCTGTCGGTGAAGCCGTCGTCGAAAACATCCTCGACCTCGTGCGCGCCTGCCGTCCCGATGAAGCAGACGCGCCGGAGCTGATCCGCAACACAGTCTCTTGGGGCCCGGGCCCGCGTGCCGCGCAATCGCTTATGCTGACCGTGCGCGCCAAAGCGCTGCTGGACGGACGCCTCGCGCCTTCGCTTGATGATGTGGCCGCGCTGGCGGAACCCGTGTTGACCCACCGCATGGCGCTCAGCTTCGCGGCCCGTGCCGAAGGCCGCGTGCTCAATGAGGTGATTGCCGAGACGCTCACCCATGTCTCTACCCGCCAGCGTGCGGCTTGAACCAGGACCCCGCCATAACTCCAGCCGGTCTGCGTCACCGCGCTGAGGCGCATGCAAGCGCCTTCCCCGCCCTTCTGGCGGAGGCGGAGCATTTGGCCGCGACCGTGCTTTTGGGCGATCACGGCCGCCGCAGGGCCGGGATGGGTGATGAATTCTGGCAATACCGCCCGGCGGAAAACGGCGACCCGCAACGCATCATCGACTGGCGCCGCTCTGCGCGCGGGGATGAGCAATTCGTCCGCCAAAAAGAATGGCAAGCCGCGCAATCGGTGATGTTCTGGGTCGATGACGCGCTGTCCATGACCTTCACCGGCGGCGATGACCGCCCCACCAAAGGCCACCGCGCCCGGGTACTGGCCCTTGCGCTCTGTGTCTTGCTGAATCGCGGCGGCGAACGCTTCGGTCTCGCCAACAGAGGCACACCGCCGCGCCGTGGCGAAGCGCAGCTTAGCCGGATCGCAGGCCACCTGATGTCCCCCGCTGGCGACAGCGACTATGGCACACCCAACGCGCGCGTGCTGCCTTCCGGCTCCCGCGCCGTGTTCCTGTCGGATTTCTTCGGCCCGCAAGAGCCCGTGACCGAGGCGCTGACCCGCGCCACAGATCACGGCGTCAAAGGCACCCTGATCCAAATCCTCGACCCGGACGAGGAAGCCTTCCCCTATGATGGCCGCACTGTGTTCGAAACCATGTCTGGGGCCACCCGTTTTGAAACCCTCAAAGCAGGCAATCTGAAAGCGGCCTACCTGAACCGCCTGGCGCAACGCAAAGCTGGGCTGCAGGATCTCTGCCGCACGACCGGCTGGCGCTATCTGTGCCACCACACCGATACCAGCGCATTGAAAGCGCTGATGTGGGCCTACCGCGCCCTGGATCACGCGCAATGATAGACAATCTCGCCTTCACCTCGCCTCTTTTGCTGGCCGCTCTGGTGGCGCTGCCAATCCTCTGGTGGCTCCTGCGCGCCGTGCCGCCTGCGCCGATCAAACGCCGCTTCCCCGGCATCGCATTGCTGCTGGGCCTCAAGGATGACGAAAGCCAGACCGACACGACGCCCTGGTGGCTGTTGCTGCTCAGAATGCTTGCGGTAGCAGGCCTGATCGTAGGCTTTGCAGGCCCGATCCTGAATCCCGAGGATCGCCAACCGGGCAATGGCCCGCTGCTGATCGCGATGGATGCCAGCTGGGCGTCGGCGCGCGATTGGCCTGCACGGATCAACCGGGTTGAAACTGCGCTGGCAGAGGCTGCACGCGATGGCAGACCAGCGGCGCTTCTCAAATTGTCGGACCCTGATGCAGGGGCATTGAATTTCACGGCTGCCGGGACCGTCTCAACTGAGCTTGCGGGGCTGACACCCGAGGCATGGGCCGCACCTGATGACATCGCCGCGCGTCTCGCAGAGATTACGAGCGACACCGAATTTGACACTCTCTGGCTCTCTGACGGGTTGGACCATCCGGCACGTGAAGACGTCGCGGAGCTTCTGCAAAGCAAGGGCGCGCTCAACGTGGTCGAATCCGTCCGCCCCACCTACGCACTGCGCCCCGCGCGGTTCGAGGGCAGCGATGTGGCTGTGACCGCAATCCGCGCCACGCCAGACGGCGCGAGAGAGATCAATATCAGCGCGCTCGGGCCCGATCCAAACGGGGTGGAGCAGGAATTGGCGCGGGCCATTGCCGCATTCGCTGATGGGGAGGGTGAAGCCGAGGTTGTGCTGAACCTGCCAACGGAGCTGCGCAACCGGGTGCGCCGTTTCGAAATCACAGGCACCCGCTCTGCCGGTGCTGTCACGCTCACGGATGACGCGCTGAAGCGGCGCGAAGTGGGTCTACTTGCCTCAGGCGACGGGCAGGAGGCGCAAGACCTTTTATCCCCTCTCTACTATTTGCGCCGCGCGCTGGTCCCGACTGCCGATCTCATTGACGGGGCACTTGAAGACATGCTTCTGGCCAGCCCCGATGTGCTGATCATGGCCGATATCGCGACACTGTCTGAGGAAGAGATGTCAGCGCTCGCCAATTGGGTGGATCTGGGTGGCCTGCTTGTGCGTTTTGCGGGTCCGCGCACCGCGGCAGCTGACATGGACACGACCGATCGCCTGCTGCCTGTGCGTCTGCGCGCCGGTGGCCGTTCTGTCGGCGGCGCCATGTCCTGGGGGGAGCCCAAGGCCTTGCGCGCCTTTACCCGCGACAGCCCGTTTTTCGGCCTGACCCTGCCTGAGGATGTCACCGTGACAAGTCAGGTCGTGGCTGAACCCGACCCCGATCTTGCGGAACGCACCATTGCCTCGCTCACCGACGGCACGCCGCTCGTGACGCGCAAACCGCTGGGTGATGGGCAGATTGTCCTTTTCCATGTCACGGCAAATGCAGAATGGTCGACATTGCCGCTTTCAGGCCTGTTCGTGCAAATGCTGGAGCGGTTGGCGATTTCCACCCGTCCGGCGGAAATTTCGGCGGCGGAGCTTGAAGGCACGACATGGAAGCCGGAGGACATTCTTGATGGGTTCGGTCGCGTGCGCAGCGCGGAGGCGCTGGCGGGGATCGCGGGCGAAACGCTGGCGGCGCGCCAATTCGGCCCGACCATGCCACCGGGCCTTTACAGCAACGCGGAACGTCGCGTGGCCTTGAATGTCATTTCGCCGGAACAGACCATCTCGCCCGCGCAATGGCCTAACACCGTGTCGGTTCAGGGCATGGTCAGGGCAGTGGAAACGCCGCTGGCCGGGCTCTTGCTGAGTATCGGATTGATTCTGCTTTGCCTCGATATTCTCGCCTCGCTCTGGCTCGCTGGACGGCTGACCCTGAAGAAACCCGCAACTGTTGCTGTGGCGATGCTGGCCCTGTCCTTGCCGCAAATGGCCGATGCCCAAACTTCGGCGGAGCCGAATGATGAACTGGCGCTGCTCGCCACGGCTGAGGTCGTGCTGGCCTATGTCAAAACCGGGGATGCACGGCTTGACCGGACCTCGCGCGAGGGCCTGCAAGGCCTGTCCTACAGCCTGTTTCGCCGCACCTCGGTCGAACCTGCCGCACCCATTGAGATAGATCTTGAGACCGACGAGCTGTCTTTCTATCCGCTGCTCTACTGGCCCATTACGGAAAGTCAGCCGACGCCGTCCTCGGCTGCTTATGCGAAGCTGAACCGCTATTTGCGCACCGGTGGCATGATCGTCTTTGACACGCGCGACGGCAATATTGGCGGCTTCGGCAGCTCGACCCCGATGGGGCGCAAATTGCAAAACCTCGCGCGGCCATTGGACATCCCCGCGCTTGAACAGGTGCCCACCGATCACGTCCTGACCCGCGCTTTCTACTTGCTGCAGGATTTCCCCGGCCGCCATGCCAATCGCAGCGTCTGGGTGGAAGCTGCCCCAGCCGATGCGGAGCAGGTCGAAGGCATTCCGTTCCGCAACCTCAATGATGGTGTCACCCCGGTTTTGATTGGCGGCAATGATTGGGCCAGCGCATGGGCACGGGATGAAACCGGCCGCCCGCTCTATCCCGTCGGGCGTGGCGCGGGCAGTGGCGATCGACAGCGCGAAATGGCCGTTCGCTTCGGGGTCAATCTGGTGATGCATGTGCTGACCGGCAATTATAAATCCGATCAGGTCCACGTGCCTGCGCTTCTCGACCGATTGGGGAATTGAGATGAACATCATCCTTGATCCGCTCATCGCTCTTCCCATCGTTGCTGGTCTGGCAGCTTTGCTGCTTGCACTGCTGGGCTTTGCGCTCTGGCGCGGATTGCCCGGCTGGTGGCTACGGGGCCTTGCTGGTGTGGTGGTGCTGATCGGCCTCGCCAATCCGGCGCTGCAGGACGAAGACCGGGAGCCGCTCTCCGACATCGTGATGTTGGTGGTCGACGGTTCCGCCAGCCAGGGCCTCTCGGATCGCGCGGATCAGACCGCCGCTGCGGTCGAGGCTTTGAGCGCTGATGTCGAAAGTCGCGGCATGGAATTGCGCCAGATCGACGTGTCCGACGGGGTTGGCGATGCAGGCACGGAACTGATGACCGCGCTCAGCGAGGCACTGGCCGAAGAGCCGCAATCGCGCATCGCTGGCACCATCCTTGTCACCGACGGCCAATTGCATGACGCGCCGCGCGCGCCGGAACTGCAAGCGCCGTTGCACACGCTGCTGACGGGCCGCGCGCAGGATTGGGATCGTCGCCTGATCATCAAAAATGCACCAGCCTTCGCGATCCTTGGTGAGGAAATCGTGCTGACGGTGAAGATCGAGGATCAAGGCGCTGTGCCGCAGGATGTGGGCGAGACGGCGGACCTGTCCATCGCCATCGATGGCGAGGAGCCACAAAGCTTCAACGTGCCAGTGGGCCGCGATCTGGACCTGCCAGTCACGCTCAGCCATGGCGGGCGCAATGTGCTGCAATTCCAGCTCGACGGGATCGAGACGGAGCTGACCGACCGCAACAACGCAGCCGTCGTGCAAATCAACGGCGTGCGTGATCGCTTGCGTGTGCTGCTGGTTTCTGGTGAGCCGCATGCGGGCGAACGCACCTGGCGCAACCTTCTGAAATCAGATGCGGCTGTGGATCTCGTGCATTTCACAATCCTGCGGCCGCCCGAAAAGCAGGACGGCGTGCCAGTCAGTGAGCTGAGCCTGATTGCCTTTCCGACGCGGGAGCTGTTTTTGGAGAAGGTCAACGAGTTCGATCTGATCATCTTTGATCGCTACAAACGCCGTGGCATCCTGCCGGCGCTCTATTTCGACAGCATCCAGCAATATGTCGAAACCGGCGGCGCTGTACTGGTGGCGGCGGGTCCTGATTTCGCCTCTGCCGATTCCATTTACCGCTCTGCATTGGGCAATATTTTGCCCGCTGCGCCGACAGCGCGGGTGATTGAAGAAGGGTTTAAGCCCGCGATCTCGGAACTCGGCGCGCGCCATCCCGTGACGGCAGAGCTCGAACAATTCGCGCCGCGCGCAGAGGCGGACGATGGCACGCCGGGCTGGGGGCGCTGGATGCGCCAGATCGAAGTGACCGAGACGTCAGGCCATACGGTGATGACCGGTGTGGATGGCAAACCGCTTTTGACGGTCGACCGGATCGGGGAAGGACGGGTGGCACTGATCGCCTCCGATCACGCATGGCTCTGGCATCGCGGCTTTGAAGGCGGCGGGCCGCAACTGGAACTTCTGCGCCGTCTGGGCCATTGGATGATGAAAGAGCCCGACCTGGAAGAAGAGGCGCTGACCGCCACCGTGGAAGGGCAAACCGTCACCTTGACGCGGCGCACATTGTCCGAAACCATCGGCACCGTCGCGATTACGGCACCCGACGGGTCCGAACAAGTGCTGGCGCTGGAGGAGATCAGCCCCGGCCGGTTCGCGGCCAGCTTCGAGGGGCAGGAACAAGGGCTTTACCGCGTCAAGGAAGGTGAGATCGAAACCGTTTTTGCCTTGGGCCCAGCCGCCCCGCGCGAATTCATTGAGACAGTGGCCTCTGGCGATAAGTTGGAGCCGCTGGTCACACCGCTGCGTGGCGGCATCCTGAAAATTGAAGAGGGTATTCCAAACCTGCGCATGGTGGGCGAGGGGCGCAATGCCTCCGGGCGCAACTGGATCGGCCTGACCCCGCGCAATGCCTATGTCACCACGAATATCACCGTCACACCGCTTGTCTCTGCCTGGTTGTTTCTGGCATTGGCAGCGCTTCTGACACTGGCCGCTTGGCTGCGTGAAGGCCGCAGGTAGCGTGACCTAACGGAGCGCGCGTGCCGCGCGCGCATGATGTTTTGAGCAGGTCAAACGTGGTTTGCCCTGCTGGCGCTTACTTCAGACGGACCGTGTAAGTGGCATCCGACCAGCCATGGACGGAATCATGCGCGCGGATCAGCACTTCGCTGATCCCTGCTGGCACCGCCACGCCGGACAGGGAGCGCGTGAAGGGCTGTTCATTCTCATGCGGATGGTGCAGCGTCCGATAGCCCAGTTGCGTGCCATCGGGTGCGAGCACTGCCCAGCCATCCGCGTAGTGATCCCAGCCGGTATCGGCATGGCGGATTGTGACTTCAAATGTCCACGTTCCGCCGGATTGCCTGGCGGTTGCGCTTTCGACTTTGGCTTGGCCACCAAAGGCCGGCAGGGTCATTACAACAAGGGCCGTCATGGCCAGAAACCGTTTCATCTCAACTCTCCTCGGCGGGAATATCCGCCAACAGAATCTGGCGCGGTCGGGAGGCGAACTCCCGCTGCCAGATCAAAAATGTCACCGCAGCCGTGGCGACAAGCAACGCATAAGGCCCCAAAAGCCATGCCAGCGTACCCAACGCATAATATATGGAGCGCAAACCCCGGTTGAAGTTCCATGCCGCACGAATATTGATTTCTGCGGCCTGTAAAGCACGACTTTTCGCTAACTTATGCGTGATATCATTGGGAACGGCGGCCATGACCACAGCGCAATACCCAAAAACACGGTTGGCCCAGACGAATTTCAAGAAGCCATGCGTCAGAAAAAGGGCGACAATCAGAAGCTTGAATTGCCACACAAGCGCTGGCGCATCCTCGCTTGTCAATTCGCTGGCCACCCCGGCCAGCGTCTCTGTATTGCCGATCAGTGCGAGCACGCCGCCAATGGCAATCATGCAGCCAGAGGCCAGAAAAGCTGTGCCTTGGCGCAGGTTGGATAGAATCGCGGCGTCGAAAATCCGCGGCTCACGTGTGATCATCTGGCGCATCCATTCGCGGCGGTAATGCACCATGATCAGCGTGACAGACGGGGTGCGCGTACCGGGGTGCTCGATCCGCCAGCCGACACCGAGCCAACAGACCCAGACCAGAACGAGAGCCAGCCAGTCGAGAGGCATGAGCAGGGAGAGGGGGTCCATAATGTTCATGCAGCCACCCTATAGGCAGCGCCTCCGCCAAACCACAGCTGAAACCACCCAATCCCGTCTGCAAAGCGGCGCTGGTTATGTCCAATTCGCCACAGTTTGTAGCGATTTGGCCTGGTCTGGAGAAATGGTCGCATTTTTGCCCAATCCCTCTCGTACCCATAAGGATCACCAGTTTTGGAGTGGACATGCGCTTTTTGAAAACCCTTCTGATTTGTGCGGCTTTGACCGGTCCGGACGCTCTCGTTGCTCAGGACACGCAGCTTGAAAAACTCTCATCGCTCGATGCGACCAAGGAATGGCAAGCCGTCGGGCGCCTCAATATGGGGGTGAGCGGGTTTTGCACGGGCACTCTGATTGCCCCCGATCTTGTCCTGACGGCCGCGCATTGCATGTTTGATTCCAAAACCGGGGAGCGGTTTGAGGATCAGACAATTGAATTTCTGGCCGGTTGGCGCGCTGGCCGCGCCTCTGCTTACCGTGGGATCAGACAGTCCATCGTGCATGCAAGCTATGTCTATAACGGCGCAGAAAATACCGATCACGTATCAAGCGACATTGCGATCTTGCAGCTTGATCAGCCGATCCGGCATCCCTCTATCCGCCCATTTGACACGCGTCGCAACGTGGCGGAAGGGCAGGAATTGACGGTTGTCTCCTACGCCAAAGACCGCTCCAATGCGCCGTCTTTGCAAGACAGCTGCCGCGTGTTGGCTAAAAATCCCGGTGTCTATGTCACCTCCTGCGATGTGGATTTCGGCTCCTCAGGCTCTCCTGTATTTGTCGTCGAAGAGGGGCGCGCGCGGATTATGTCCGTTGTCTCCGCCAAGGCTGAGTGGCGCTCGCAGAAAGTCTCGCTGACAGTCGGGGTCGAACATCGGCTCGACGAGCTGATCGCGCAGCTCAAGACATCAGACGGCGTGTTCCAGAAGCCCAAAGCGGGCAAACGGCTGACCTTTCAAAGCGGGCTGCAGCCCTCCGGCGCGCGGTTTATAAAACCGTAAAACACCCCCTTGAAAGAGGGAAAATCGGTCCCCACATCTTTTTCATCCGGATGCCAATCATGGGTCCGGAGCAAAGAAAAGCGGCCTGTCCAGCATGGAGGGTCGCGGTAACATACATTGCTTTTTCGAAAGGATGACTGATATGCGAGCCTATGATTTCGCCCCTCTTTACCGTGCCACTGTCGGCTTTGACCGTGTGGCTGACCTGATGGACCGGGTCCTGACCACAGAGGTCAACCAAAGCACGTACCCGCCATATAACATTGAGAAAACCGACGAAGATGCCTACCGCATCTCTATCGCCGTCGCCGGGTTCTCCGACGCTGACCTGAACGTGGAGCAGCGTGAAAACGCTCTGATCGTCTCCGCCAAGAAAGCGGCTGATGAAGCGGAGAAAACCTATCTCCACCGCGGTATCGCGACCCGCGCCTTTGAAAAACGGTTCCATCTGGCCGACCATGTGCGTGTGACCGGGGCCAGCCACACCGATGGCATGCTGCATGTTGATCTGGTGCGCGAAGTGCCGGAAGCGCTGAAACCCCGCAGGATCGAGATTGCCAATGGCAGCGCAAAGGCCATCGAAGGCAAGGCGTCCAAGAAAAAAGTAACTGTCGAGGCTTAACCCTTCCATAAGCCCGACAATGAGAGACGCGGCTTCCATCCCCCCCCGGAGGCCGCGTTTTTCCTGTGAAATGTGATCTGTAACCTGCGGCTCAGCTCACCTCAGGTGAGAAATTCAACGCAGCCCCGTTGATGCAATGCGTCATCTCACCTTCCACGATCAAGAGATGCCCCAGATGTGAGCCACAGCGGCGACAATGGACCTCCGTGACGGCATCTTTGCCCGCAGCCATAGATCCGTAATCCGGCGTCGGCCCATCAATATCGGTCAGGATGGCATTCGGGTCGGCGTGGTAGAAAAAGACCCAACCCTTGTCGAGCTCGCGCTTCCATCGCCCGTCAAAGCTTTTCAGGTCACAGCCCTTGCAATGATAGGTGCCGGGGCGTGTTTCCTGCCACAAGGGGCTGGATTTCGGCTTCTCGGTATATCCCTCGCGCAGGATCGCATATTCATCGCCGCGCAACATGGCGACCCATTCCTCATCGGTGCGGTTCACCTCGTAGCTGAAGGTGTCATCGCTCAGCCGCGCCGGAACGCGCGCCGAGGCGGCAGTCCCCACTGTGACAGCCACCGCGCCCGTAACCCCAAAGAAACGCCGCCGGCTCAATGTGTCAGTCTTGCTCTGTTCCATATCCCTTGCTCCAATGCGCCCATAAAAAACGGGCCGCATTGCGAATGCGGCCCGGTCGCGTCTTTACTGCGAACAGGCTTACTGCTTGTCGAGCACGGCGCGCATTTCAGCGGCGCTGTTGCCGTCCCCGAACAGAACGGCCTTTTCCAGCGTCTTCATGCGAGAAATGTGATCGGCTTGGAAAAACGCCTCGCGCTCTGCAGCGCTCATGTTGCTCAGGGCCAGCATGACTTGCGCGGATGTGATGTCACCCATGGATGTCTCACGCACGAGGGTTTCAGCAGCAGAACTGTTGCTCATGGCGAACAGCTCTGCGGCAGAGGTTTCAGCGAAAACCGGCGCGGCAAATCCAAGCGCTGCTACGGCAGAAATAAGTAGTGTTCTCATCTTTGGTTTCTCCATATCGAACTTATCGGGAATTGAGTGGATCCTGGTCTACGCAAACTGATGGTGTTTCCCCCTAAGGCGCATTCGCAGGTCCAGTCCCGAATGACGGTACCCATTGAGGACCCTTTCTGTAGGGCCGAAAGTTCTAAATTTCTTGCTGTTCGTTCAAATCGGGATACATCCCTTTGAATTCGCGTCGAAATTCGGTTGATCTGGGAGGACGACATGCGGGCACTGGACGTGACTGAAGCAATCTCGAACCTTCTTGATCTCATGCGTGTGCGCAGCACGGCATATATCGCAAAGAACCTGACCGCGCCTTGGGGTGTGCATATCGATGAGCACACCAATCTGGCGCGGTTTCACTTCGTCATCTCCGGCGCTACGTGGATCGGCTTGCCCGGCACACAAGAGACCACAAAGCTGACGAAAGGGGATATTGCGATCATCCCGGATGGCAAAGCCCATGAGTATTTTGACAGCGAAGATCGCACGGACAGGCAGTCAAAGAATTATCCCACGCCACAGACCCCGGCCCGGTTCGAGCTGTTCGATCGCGAAAGCGAAGACACCCACCTGCTATGCGGCTATTTCGAGATTGCAGCCCACACACCGCCCGCACTGATATCTCGATTGCCCGATCTTTTGATTGGCAAACACCAGAATACCAGCTTCGGAAAGAAGCTGGGGCTGGTCGTTGATCTTCTTGAGCAAGAGCTGTCAAATCCCTCCGGCGGATCGGTTGTGACCATGAACCGCCTGACAGAAGTGCTCTGCATCCATACCATACAGGACTGGTTCGAGCGGACGTTGCCAGAAGATCAGAACCTGATGGCTTTGTCCGACCCCAAGACCAAGTTGGTGCTGGATCGCATTCACGAGGCACCCGAAGCACACTGGAGCGTCGAGGCGCTGGCGCGTCTTTTCGGCCAGTCCCGCACCGCTTTCATCGCGCAGTTCAAACTGGCCACTGGCATGACGCCGATGCATTACGTCCGGACATGGCGGATGAAGCTTGCGCAAAAACTGCTGCGCGACACGCAACTTTCCATCGACGAGGTCGCGTTCAAATCCGGCTATAATGATACCAATGCGTTCAACCGCGCCTTTCGACGCCAGACAGGTAAATCCCCCGGCGCCTACCGCCGCTCGGGCGCGGATTAGCTTTTCCGGCTTTTGGGATGCAGGGACGCAGCCAGAATGTGATCTGCATCTGAAACAATACCTTCTGCGTGATGCACGATTTTCGGATCGGGCGGTACGGTAATGCTGTCGTCTTTATCGGGATAATCCAGCTGCGACAGGAAATGCTTCATGCAGTTCAGTCGCGCGCGCTTCTTGTCATTGGACCGGATCACGGTCCAGGGCGCATCCGCGGTATCCGTATAGAAGAACATCGCCTCTTTGGCTTCGGTGTAATCATCCCATTTATCCAGGCTGGCGCGGTCAATCGGTGACAGTTTCCAGCGTTTCAGCGGGTCCGTTTCGCGCGCAGAAAACCGGCGGCGTTGCTCGTCCTGCGTTACCGAGAACCAGTATTTGAACAGCTTGATCCCGCTGCGCGTCAGCATCCGCTCAAACTCCGGCGTTTGACGCATGAATTCCAGATACTCATTTGGTGCGCAGAACTCCATCACGCGCTCAACCCCTGCGCGATTATACCACGACCGATCATACAGAACGATCTCACCAGCCGTTGGCAAATGCTTGATATAACGCTGGAAAAACCACTGACCTCGTTCTTCGTCGGTGGGCTTGTTCAGGGCGACCACACGGGCAAGACGAGGGTTCAGGTGTTCGGTAAAGCGCTTGATCGTGCCGCCTTTACCGGCCGCGTCGCGTCCCTCAAACAGCATGACAATCTTCTGCTGTGTTTCCTGCGTCCAGTGTTGTACCTTGAGCAATTCCACCTGCAGCGCGGCTTTTTCGGTCTCATAGACGCTGCGGCTCAACTTCTCGGCATAGGGGTATTGACCCTGTTCAAACCCGATGATCTGCGCAGTGCGTTCCTTCTGCGGGGCCTCTTGATTGTCTGTCTTCGTTTCTGACGTCATGGGCGACCTCCTCTTTTGCTGGTCTCAACCAGCCACATTCAAGGCCGCGTGTCTTTGATCTGTGTCATGGTGCTGCCCTGCTGCGGGTGAGAGGGTCAAAGGACCCAACGCCTCGCAACAAAGGACGCAAGATGATCGAGATTTCCATTCGCAAGATCGCGCAGATTATTCTCTATGGTCACGAGATTGAACGCGCAGAGCCCGAGTTGCGCGGCTTTCTGGAAACTCTGAATGAAGAGGAATTTTATAGCCTGATTGCCGTGATGTGGATTGGCCGCGGCAGCTTTGAGGCGGAAGAACTGGCCGAAGTGATCGAGACCGCGCGTCAGGAAGCGACCACCCCGACAGCGGATTACATGATCGGGACACCGCATTTTGCTGACCATCTGGAGGAAGGCCTTGAACGCCTGGGCCTGTCCGCGGCAGGGGAAGAGGAACAGCTTTTGTAATCCGCGCAATTGGCTGCTTTCAGCCCGATCCCCTGTTGCAAACGCGCTGCTTGCCCAGGAATTGCAAAATTCCTCTGCGCGAGATCTGATTTGCTTCGATCGAGCCGGCGCTCCTCTGTTGTACCGCGCGCAAGTCAGCGGGTTTCAAGCAATTTGTAAGAGATAAACGGAATATGAAGAAATGGCTTTAAGGTTTAAAAACAGATAGTTGTAAATTTCCCCGCGTGCGGGGGATTAGAACCATTGCCCGGGTTCCATCAATCCCAGCTCCATCAACTGATTGGAGTTCCACTCGAATTTCTCTGAATTCTTCCACCAGAAATGCGGGATCGCATACATCGATCCGGGGTTGCTCATCAGGGCCTTGGCCGTCCTGAACGAACAAAGCGTGGCAGAGATATTATGGTGCCATGGACAGGAATAGGTGTTGTATTCCTCATCATTGAACGTGTGATCAGCACGTAGCTCCAGCCCCTTATAGCTGCGAAACAGCGCAACCCTGTCGATGCGCCGCTTGGCCCATGGAACGTGCTCCTCAAACCGCCACCTGAGCCCGCCGAAGAAATCCAGCTGCCGCTCCAAAGCGTGGCCATCCTGAGTGAAGCGCTGCAAGGCGTAATACCCCGACCGGTCCAGATGCGCGTCTTCGATGGAGACCGCATTCGGATGCTTCCCCAAGTCGGAAGAGTACAGATCGACCACATAGGTCATGATCGTATCGCGCCGCTCTTCCATGTTGAAGAGGGTCAGCTCCCTGACATTGCGGCTCTCGCAAAAGGGAAAATACAGATATTCTGCGTTATAACAGTAATGCAGCCACTGGCCCGGACAGGCCGCGATCACGGTGTTGACGACCTCGGTCAGCGCGTCCGTCGCATGCATGTTATGAGAAATCAGATGCACACCCGGCGCATCCTCTGGATGCAGCTCTGGATTGCCGAAGACCAGCACTTCGGTGAAGCCGTTCTTAAGACAATGCGCGATCGTGCTTTGCACTTCAATCGCGTCTTCCAGCAGGACGATTGCATAGGGACCCTTCGGCTTAAGAGCCGTGGGGGCGGCTTTGATAAACGCGCTCAAAGAGGAGTGATGCATTACGGTGGCGTGCCTGTTATCAGTTGACGGCCAAAATCAATCATCAGCCTGTTAATTGCAAGACGTCCCCGCCTGCGCTAAGTCGCCCGTCATAGAACCCGATGGACCCCGTGATGACCAACACAAAGAAGCTCTACATCAAGACGTATGGATGTCAGATGAACGTCTATGACAGCGAGCGTATGGCTGAGGCGCTTGAGGGCGATGGGTATGAGCAGACCCAGGACATGGCTGAAGCCGATATGATCCTGCTCAATACCTGCCATATTCGGGAGAAAGCGGCGGAGAAGGTCTATTCCGATCTGGGCCGTTTGAAGCCCTTGCATGATCAAAAGCCTGACCTGAAAATCGGTGTCGCGGGCTGTGTCGCACAAGCGGAGGGGCAGGAGATCATGCGCCGTCAGCCCATGGTTGATCTTGTCGTGGGCCCCCAGACTTATCACCGCTTGCCGGATCTGATGGCGCAGGTGAACGCGGGCAAGCAGGCGCTCGACACGGATTTTCCGGAAGAAGACAAGTTCAACCATCTGCCTAAGCGTGAATTGCCTGCACGCAATCCGTCCGCTTTTTTGACTGTTCAGGAGGGCTGTGACAAATTCTGTGCCTTCTGTGTTGTGCCCTACACGCGCGGCGCGGAGGTCAGCCGACCTGCGGCACGGATCCTTAAGGAAGCCAAGGCCCTTGTGGAGCGTGGGGTACGAGATATCACGCTGTTGGGTCAGAACGTCAACGCCTATCACGGCCATAGGGACGGGCTGGCCGGACTGATTTGGGAACTGTCCGAGATTGACGCGTTGAAGCGTATTCGGTTCACCACCTCTCATCCCAATGACATGGATGATGCGCTGATTGAGGCGCACGGCTCTTGTGAAAAACTGATGCCCTATCTGCATCTGCCAGTGCAGTCAGGCTCTGACCGCATCCTCAAGGCGATGAACCGCAAGCATACCGCCGATGCATATCGGGCTTTGACCGACCGCATTCGTGCCGCACGGCCTGATCTCATGTTTTCGGGTGACTTCATCGTCGGCTTCCCCGGTGAAACGGACGAAGATTTTGAGGCCACGATGCAGCTCGTGCGTGACGTCCATTACGGTCAGGCCTACTCCTTCAAATACTCCGCGCGCCCGGGCACGCCCGCAGCCGAGAAAGAGGATGTGCCCGCTCAAGTCGCGCATGAGCGATTGCAGGCATTGCAGGCACTTTTAACTGAACAGCAGCACCAGACGCAGGCCGACATGGTTGGCCGCGAGGTGAAGGTCCTGTTTGAGAAGACAGGCCGCGAGGAGGGGCAGATCATCGGGAAGTCCGACTACCTGCACGCCGTTCATGCGGTCGCGCCTGTGGATATGATTGGAACAGTACAGCCAGTCAGAATCACCGCGAGCATGACAAATTCCCTTACCGGCCAATTGATTAACGCCGACTGAGCCCGATTCCGTCGATCTCAGAATGTGGCAGCATCGCCGGCTAAGGCTGCAACAATGCTTTCCGCTACGTCAAACTGTTGCCAAATTGGCAACTATATATGGTGTTTTTTTCTTTCAATAATACTCAAATTTGCTAGGTTCTGGTAGATATAGAGTGTGATGCTGACCTGTGGGGCAACGTGTAGGCATCTCAGATGATGATGGAACTTCAGGCGAAGGACGGGAGCTGTGGCAAACAAATTGTCAAAAACTCTGCAAGCAATCGCGGGAGGGTGCGCGATCGCAATGACGTCGCTGACATTCTCAATCTCCGGAGCAAGCGCGCAGCAGCAATACATATTCACCGAAGATGGCTTTACCCAAGGCACGATCCAGAATGGTCGGATCGCAAACCGCCGCACCGTGATCGCGGAACGGTATATTCCGACGATCTGGGTTGATCCGGATGGCTGCGAGCATTGGGTTATGGATGATGGTTGGGAAGGGTTCATGACCCCGCATGTAACGCGAGATGGTCGTCCCGTATGTCGTCGTGGGAACACTTGTGCGGTGATGAATTCCGATCAGTTGTTCGCCACCAATCAGCATTCGATAAATGCCGCAAACCGTGCACGGTTGCAGCAATTCTTCCAATCCGCTGGCGCGGGTGGATACATCATCGAAGGACACACGGATTCTCGTGCCTCCGATAGTTATAATCTGGCTCTGTCCGAACGCCGGGCACGCTCCGTCGCGCAAGTGGCGCGCAGCGTCGGCGCCCGCGTTGTGGGCGTACGCGGTTACGGCGAGCGGGTGCCAAAAGCTTCGAACCGGACGGCTGCGGGCAAGGCAGCCAACCGCCGCGTCGAAATCCAATGCGTCCGCTGATCGGGAGAGGGCATATGAAAGCAATCAAAACCATCACCTTCATCAGCGTGATTGCGGCGGTGTCCGCATGTGAGAACAATCGCGGTGACACCACGCGTGACTATGGCCGCGGCGACGGTGACCTGAGCGAATTGCAAGCTGGTATCTGGGTCGATCCACGCGGCTGTGATCACTGGATTATTGATGACGGGATCGAGGGGTACCTGTCTGCCCGTCTTGACCGGGATGGCAAGCCTGTTTGCTCTGGCGCGGCGCCGCCAGGCTATGCGATAGGCAATTACAAAGGCGGCGCCGATGTAGGCGACTCCATCTGATTTTGCGCAGCGATGTGCAGGCACAAGGCCGCAGCCCCGCGCTGCGGCCTTTTTTGCGCCAATGCCATAAAAATATGCCTCAACCGCTTGCACCGACGCGCATGACTTGTCACCATAAGCCTAGCCAACAAAGGAGACCGGATTGACTTTCAGCGCCCTGACGCCGCCCAAAGCGGACGCCCCGGATCACGAACTTCTGCTCGAATATCCAGACAACCGGCTGCTGATTGATCTTTGCGGAGAATTCGACAGCCACCTCACGCAAATAGAGTCGACGCTCGGTGTGCAGATCGTGCGCCGTGGTAACCAGCTCGCTGTAATGGGCGACGCGCGGGATGAGGCCGCGCGGGTGCTGAACGCACTTTATGTGCGTCTTGAGTCCGGCAAAGACGTCACCCCGGCAGAAATCACAGCCGAGATCCGGATGGGCGGATCGGATGAGGGCACCGGGACACGTGACGGTGATCAGATCGAAATGTTCAAGGGCGGCGATGTCGAGATCAAGACCCGCAAGAAGACAGTGGAGCCGCGCACCCAAGCCCAAAAGGACTACGTGCTCTCTTTGATGAAGAATGAGCTAGGCTTTGGCATTGGTCCCGCAGGCACCGGAAAGACCTATCTGGCCGTGGCCGTGGGCGTGTCGAAGTTTCTCAACGGCGAGGTTGACCGCATCATCCTCTCGCGCCCTGCGGTCGAGGCTGGCGAAAAGCTTGGCTATCTGCCGGGTGATATGAAGGACAAGGTCGATCCTTACATGCAGCCGCTTTATGATGCGCTGAATGATTTTCTGCCCGGCAAGCAGACTGCGAAACTGATTGAAGAAAAGCGGATCGAGATTGCGCCACTGGCCTTCATGCGCGGACGCACGCTGTCAAACGCATTCGTGGTGCTGGATGAGGCGCAGAATGCAACGACGATGCAGATGAAGATGTTTCTGACCCGGCTGGGTCAGGGTTCGCGCATGGTTGTCACGGGCGACCGCTCTCAGGTAGACCTGCCGCGCGGCGTCAAATCAGGCCTGCGCGACGCGGAAGACTTGCTCAAAGGTGTCGAAGGCGTCTCCTTCAATTATTTCACCTCGAAAGACGTGGTCCGTCATCCGCTCGTCGCCCGGATCATTGAAGCCTATGAGACATTCGAGAACAGTCAGACCTGATCCGAATGTCGGGCCGTTCCGGCCCGGCGCTTTTCTGTGAAGAGCGATAATGGCCGGCGCAACGCCCGCTACGAGGCGTCCCGAAGACAGTCGAGGTGCAACAGGTCTTGCTTCTGGCGCGCCATTGACCCAGAGAACAGTCAGTATGGCACAGGTTGAGCTCATTATCGAAGACGCACGCTGGAACGTTGTGGCGATTGTACGCTTGGCACAAACCGCTTGCGACACTGTTCTTGACGTCTTGGCATTGGAGCAAGTGTTCGAGATCGCCATTCTGGCTTGCGATGATCCACGCATTGCAGCGCTCAATGAAAGCTTCCGCGACAAGCCAAACCCGACCAATGTGCTCAGCTGGCCCGCATTCGATCTGGCACCGCAGCAGCCCGGCTGCACACCATCGCCGCCCAATCCAGAGGAGCCGGAACTGGGCGACATTGCGATTGCATATGACACTTGCGCAGGTGAGGCCGCAGAGCAGGGCAAACCGGTTGAGGACCATGTGACACATCTGCTGGTTCATGGAACGCTTCATTTGCTGGGTTATGATCATGAAACTGAGGCAGATGCTGCGCTAATGGAAGGTTTGGAAACCCGGATACTTGCAAAACTGGGTGTGGAAGACCCATACTAAGAGGACGTAGGCGCGTTTCGCCTTGATTTGGAAAAGGATCGATGGGCTCAGAGAGTGACGGCTCGTCTAGCGCGGCGCATAGCGCGCAGACTGATAGTATTGAGGCGGGAACGCGCAGACCGGGTCTGTTTGAACGCTTGACCGGGGCATTATCCCCAACACCTGCCGGGCAGGGGGAAGCGCCAGCAGGTCTTGAACACCCGTCCACCGCAGCCGCACTCGGGTTGGGGCTGACAAACCTGCATTCAAAACGCGTTGAAGACGTGGCCATCCCACGGGTTGAGATCGTCTCGGTGCCCGTGGACATCGCGCTGGATGAATTGATCAAAGTGTTTCGCGACAGTGGTCTTACACGCTTGCCGGTTTTCAAAGAAACACTGGACACGCCAATCGGCCTCGTGCACCTCAAGGATTTGGCCCTGAGATATGGGTTTAACGGCAAAGGGGCCTCTCGGTCCAAATTCGCGCTGGAGGATTTGGTACGCGAAGTCCTGTTCGTGCCGCCATCTATGCCCATCGGGGTTTTGCTGCAAAAGATGCAATCAGGCCGCAAGCATATGGCGCTGGTCATTGATGAATATGGTGGTGTGGACGGTCTAGTGACGATCGAGGACCTGATTGAGCAGGTCATCGGCGAGATCGAGGACGAGCATGATATCGAAGAGGCGGATACGTTCCGGCTGGAAAAGCCGGGCGTCTATCTGGCGCAATCACGCGCTCCGCTCGATGCTTTTGAGGCGGAAGTGGGATTGCGCCTCTCCGATGAAGAGATGGATGAGGAGATCGACACGCTGGGCGGTCTTGTGTTCTTGCTGACCGGCCGCGTGCCTGCGCGCGGCGAGGTCGTCAAACATCCCTCTGGCGCTGAGTTTGAAATTGTCGATGCTGATCCGCGTCGCATCAAACGCATCCGGTTCCGGATGCCCGGTCATCCCGCCGAATGAACCCAAACCTGTCTGAGCGCCGCTGGGCATGGCGGGGCCTGTGCATCGCCTTGGGCGGTGCTGCGGCTTTGGGTCAAGCCCCTTGGGGGTTATGGTGGGTGACGCTGCCTGCATTTGCTGCGGTGTTCTGGTTGCTATCTCATGCCCAGTCGTGGCGCGATGCAGCGTGGGTGGGTTGGTCAGCCGGTCTGGGGTATTTCGCAATCGCTTTGTTCTGGATCGTGGAGCCATTCCTCGTTGATATTGCGCGCCATGGTTGGATGGCCCCGTTCGCGCTTTTGTTCATGGCGGGCGGGTTCGCGCTGTTTTGGGGTGCGGCGTTCGGGCTTGGCCATAAGCTGGGGGGGCATGGCCGGGTCGCAGCGGGCGTCGTCTTGCTCAGCGGGGCCGAGCTTCTGCGGGGCTGGATTCTTACCGGTTTCCCATGGGCAATGATCGGCCATATCTGGACCGATCATCCCGTCTTGCAAAGCGCGGCCGTGTTCGGCGCTGGCGGTTTGACGCTGCTCACCTTGACCCTCGCGGCCCTGCCGGTCCTGATGCGCAGGCGGTTCGCTGGGCTGGTCGTTTCAGTGGCGCTGCTGGCGGTCTTCTGGTCGTACGGCGCCTACAGTTTGCGAACCATCGTAGTTCCCGAAACAGGCAAATTCGCTCGGGTCGTGCAGCCCAATGCACCGCAGCACCTGAAATGGGACCCGCGCTATCTTGGTCAGTTTTTCACTCGCCAACTGGCGATGACAGCAGAGCCTGCGGACGCAGCCCTCAGTCTTGTGATCTGGCCTGAGACCGCCGTCGCGACACTGCTGAATGAGGCGGGCTTGGCGATGGAGGCGATCTCAGATGCGGCGGGAGATGTGCCGGTGATCTTCGGCATCAACACGCAGGTTGGAGAGACGTTTCGCAACAGCCTCGCGCTGCTTGATGGCACAGGCGCGCTTGCGCAGACCTATCACAAACACCATCTCGTCCCCTTTGGCGAATATATCCCGCTTGGCGAGGCTCTTGCGCAGCTTGGCATTCGCGGCATGGCGGCGCGCGACGGTGGCGGGTTTGGCGCCGGGCCGGGCGCAGATTTGCTTGAGGTCGACGGGGTCGGACATGTGCTGCCGCTGATCTGCTATGAGCTGATTTTCCCGCGCCATCTTCGCCAGACAGAGCGTGCCGACCTGATTGTCCAAATCACCAATGATGCGTGGTTCGGCAATATCTCCGGCCCTTACCAGCATCTTGCACAAGCGCGCCTGCGCGCGGTCGAGCAGGGGATCGGACTGGTACGCTCCGCCAATACAGGGGTCAGTGCAGTGATTGACCCGATGGGCCGGGTGACGAGACAGATTCCGCTCAATCAAACTGGCTATATGGATGCCGCCATTCCCGGCGCGTTACCGCCAACACTCTATGCGCGCACAGGCGATGGGCCCGTGACGATTTTGTTGCTTTTGCTGCTTGGTGCGGTGTTTTTCGCGCGCAAGCGGATCGTCGATTGACGCGGCCTCCAACAAGGATTAACCCGGCCCAATCATAGACCGCCTCAACGGCTTCCTGACGGGGCGGGTGTACTCATATCGGAGCGCTCATCATGGCACGCGACACATACCTTTTTACTTCGGAATCTGTTTCCGAAGGACACCCGGATAAAATCTGCGACCGCATTTCGGACGCGATCCTCGACGCCTTTCTTGCCGAGGAAGCGATGGCCCGTGTGGCTTGTGAAACCTTTGCAACAACGGACCGCGTTGTCGTTGGTGGTGAAGTCGGCCTGTCGACACGCGACAAGCTCGATGCCTTCATGGGCGGTGTTGAAGACATTGTGCGCGGCTGCGTCAAAGACATTGGCTATGAGCAAGAGGGCTTCCATTGGGAAAACCTCAAATTCGAGAACCTGTTGCACCCGCAATCTGCACATATCGCGCAAGGCGTTGACAAAGACGGTGCTGGTGACCAGGGCATCATGTTCGGCTATGCCTGCACTGAAACACCTGAGCTGATGCCGGCGCCGATCCAGTACTCGCACGCGATCCTGCGCAATCTGGCTGAAGCACGCCACGCAGGCGAGGTGCCGCAGTTGGGACCGGATGCGAAATCCCAGCTCTCCGTCACCTATGAAGGCGGCAAGCCGACCGGGGTGACGTCCATCGTGCTGTCGACGCAGCATCTTGATGAGAGCATGAGCAGTGATGATGTGCGGGACGTGGTTGAGCCCTACATCCGCAAGACCCTGCCTGATGGTTGGATTTCGGATGCAACAGAATGGCATGTGAACCCGACGGGTAAATTCGTGATCGGTGGTCCTGATGGCGATGCGGGCCTGACGGGTCGCAAGATCATCGTCGATACCTATGGCGGGGCCGCCCCGCATGGCGGCGGCGCTTTCTCTGGCAAAGACCCGACCAAGGTGGACCGCTCTGCGGCCTATGCGGCGCGCTATCTTGCGAAAAACGTTGTGGCTGCAGGCCTTGCGGAGCGCTGCACGATCCAGCTCTCCTATGCCATCGGTGTGGCTAAACCGCTGTCGATCTATTGCAATGCACATGGCACGGGCAAAGTCGATGAGGCCGCAATTGAAGCAGCTGTTGCCGAGTGCATGGACCTCACGCCGCGTGGCATCATCGAACATCTTGGCCTGCGCCGCCCGGTCTATCAACGCACGGCGGCTTACGGCCACTTCGGCCGTACGCCAGCTGAGGATGGTGGTTTCAGCTGGGAAAAAACCGATCTGGTCGAGGGTCTGAAAAAGGCGGTTTGAGACTCGTCTGAGGCCTTGATCTGACAAAGATATGGGAAGGGCGGGGGAGACCCCGCCTTTTTGACATTATGAGCGACAAACAGAATTACGGCCCGCGCAATCGCGCGTTACAGCGCAATTTCTATGGGCGGCTCAAGGGGCATAACCTCAAACCGCATCAGCAGGCGTGGCTGGACGAGGATCTGGACAGGCTGAGCCCTGGACCTGTCTCGTTCGACGATAACCCTGAGCGAAATGTTCTGGACCTGAAAGCGCGCTTTGGAGAGCGGCCAATTTGGCTCGAAGTGGGGTTTGGCGCGGGCGAACATCTGCACCACATGGCAGCGCTGCACCCGGATGTGGCCTTCATCGGATGCGAGCCCTATCTTAATGGTGTTGCAATGCTGCTCGGGAAACTGCGCCGCGAGCCAAGGCCGAATGTCGCGGTGCATGCAGGCGATGTGCGCGACCTTTTTGATGTGCTGCCGGATGCCTCTATCGCGAAAGCCTTTCTGCTTTATCCCGATCCCTGGCCCAAGACGCGTCATCACCGCCGCAGGTTTGTGACGCCCGACCATCTGCAGCCATTGCATAGCGCTCTCGTAGAGGGTGCTGAATTCCGTGTCGCAACAGATATCCCCGACTATGTACGCCAGACGCTGGAAAACGTTCCTCAAGCGGGCTTTGCATGGCTGGCAGAGACGCCTGAAGACTGGCGTGTGCCGTGGTCTGATTGGCTCTCGACCCGTTATGAGCAGAAGGCTTTGCGCGAGAACCGCGTGCCGCATTACATGAGCTTCCGCCGGACTTGACCCAATCGTGCGCGTTCCGCGCATGCGATGCTGTCAGCCCCCCTCCTGTCCTCCCCCCGTAGCCGGTGGGAGGGAGACCGGTATCGGGTCGACCCAGTCGATCGGATGTTTTGCAGGGTGACGCCGGTCCGGCATGCATATTTTTCGCAGAAAGAAGCGCATGTGATGGACGCTGTGGCAGGGCTGGTTTATCAGATGCGCACCTGTTCAATTGCGAAAGCCTGACCGATATGTCCAGCCATGGTGCGCCTGTCCCGATGATTTCTGCCAAAGCCGGTCCCTTGGAAGGCGTGGCTAATGTTCCGGGCGACAAGTCAATCTCGCACAGGTCCTTGATTTTGGGTGCGCTGAGTGTCGGTGAAACCCGGATCAACGGTCTCTTAGAGGGGCAGGACGTCCTCGACACGGGCAAAGCCATGCAGGCTTTTGGGGCGCAAGTGACAGATCATGGTGGTGGCGCTTGGTCTGTGCATGGCGTGGGTGTTGGGGGGTTTGCAGAGCCGGATCGGGTGATTGATTGTGGCAACTCCGGTACCGGCGTGCGTTTGATCATGGGCGCAATGGCGACCACGCCGATCACTGCGACATTTACGGGCGATGCGTCGTTGAACGGGCGTCCGATGGGGCGGATCACGGACCCTTTGGCGCTGTTCGGGACGACGGCCTATGGGAGGGCAGGGGGCCAATTGCCGATGACCCTGGTGGGGGCTGCCGATCCTGTGCCTGCGCGATACCGCGTGCCGATGCCCTCGGCTCAAGTGAAATCCGCAGTGCTATTGGCAGGGTTAAACGCGCCTGGCCAGACGGTGGTGATTGAGGCAGAGGCCACGCGCGATCACACGGAACGGATGTTGGCTGGCTTTGGCGCCGATCTGTCCATTGAGAAGAGCGAAGAGGGGCGCGTCATCACCCTGACGGGTCAACCGGAATTAAAACCGCAAACAATTGTCGTGCCGCGCGACCCGTCTTCTGCGGCTTTTCCAGTTTGCGCCGCTCTGATCGTTGAGGGCTCGGATGTGCTGGTGCCCAATATCGGCCTGAACCCGACGCGGGCGGGTCTGTTCACCACTTTGCGCGAGATGGGGGCTGATCTGACATATGAAAATGAACGCGAGGAAGGTGGCGAACCGGTCGCTGATCTGCGCGCGCGTTTCTCGCCAGACATGGTGGGGATTGATGTGCCACCAGAGCGCGCGGCGTCAATGATCGACGAATATCCGATCCTGTCCGTGGTGGCCGCTTTCGCGAAGGGCAAAACCTATATGGCGGGTGTGAAAGAGCTACGCGTTAAAGAGAGTGACCGCATTGATGCGATGGCGGTTGGATTGCGTGCCAATGGCGTGAGTGTTGACGAGACAGAAGACAGCTGGACGGTGCACGGGCTCGAAGCTGGCGGTGTTCCGGGTGGAGGAAGCTGTGCCACGCATCTGGATCACCGGATCGCGATGTCGTTCATGTGTCTTGGGATGGCCGCGCAGAACCCTGTTAGAATTGATGATGGCGGGGCGATTGCGACCTCCTTCCCGATTTTCGAGCAGTTGATGGGTGATTTGGGCGCGCAAATGCGCCGCGCCAACCGGTGAGCCTACAGGCCATTCTCAAAAGGCTCGCCCTTGTGGTCGGGGTTTTGTTTCTGGCATTGAATTATGTCGCGTGGGTGCGATTGGGGCACGCAGGACAGCTGCCGGATTTGAACCCGTTAGGGGCGCGGCCAGATGAGATCTTCGGCTTTCGTGACGGTTTGGGCTTTGAAGGAAAAATCCTGTTCAATGAGGTCTACCGCATTCTGGATGCGGTCTTTCTGAGCGGTTTGACGCTGCTCCTGTGTTTTGTAGCGCGCGCGCTGCGACCCAAACGGTTCTGGGGGCTGATCATTGGTTTTGCTGTGATCTATTGCATCGCTGATCTGACGGAAAATCGCCTGCTGGCGGAATTGATCAACGAAGTGCCGCCGCAGAGAGATGTGGCGCAGGCGGAGGCGATTAACCTTGCGACACGGGTGAAATTTGCGGCACTGCTCTTGTCTGTTGCCAGCTTGATCACGTGTTGGCGTCAGGAAGGGAAGGCAGGATGACACAGACCGGCAGTTGTTTATGCGGTGCGATTTCTTTTGAGACACATGGTTCATTGCGACCGGTGATCGCGTGCCATTGTGCGCAATGTCGAAAGACCAGCGGGCATCACGTGGCGGCCACTTCTGTTGCGCGTAATGAAATCACGGTCAGCGGCACACCGGTCTGGTACGCGTCGTCGGACACAGCAAAGCGCGGATTTTGCGGCATTTGCGGCTCCAATTTGTTTTGGGACGGCGGCGGAAGCAACCTGTCGATCTTTGCGGGCACCTTGGATCAGCCGACCGGTTTGACCTTGAAGGGGCATATCTTCTGCGCCGATAAGGGGGATTACTACGAGATTGCGGATGGGTTGCCTCAGGCAATGCAGGCGGATCCTGAGCTTACAACGATGGTGCGATGACATTCACGGTTGCAATTGATGGGCCAGCTGCGGCCGGCAAAGGCACGATCTCAAAACGGGTCGCGGCGCATTTTGGTTTTGCGCATCTTGATACGGGCCTGATTTACCGCGCCACAGGGGCGCGGGTTCTGGCGGGGGAGGACCCGCTCATGGCTGCGCAAAGTTTGCGGCCCGAAGATCTGGAACGCACCGATCTGCGCAGCACCGAAGTGGCGCAGGCCGCCTCAAAAGTTGCTGTGATGCCTGAGGTGCGCGCCGCATTGGTCGACTTCCAACAGGGTTTTGCGCGTCGCGACGGCGGCGCTGTTCTGGACGGGCGCGACATCGGAACTGTGATTTGTCCTGCGGCAGAGGTGAAGCTTTTCGTTACGGCTAGTGATGAGATACGTGCAGAGCGCCGGTTTCTGGAGCTGTCTGGCAAAGGCCAGGACGTGACACGGGAGGGTGTCTTGAAAGACCTGCAGATCAGAGATCAAAGAGACAGAGAGCGCGATACCGCCCCTTTGACTGCCGCTGCCGACGCAACGCTGATCGATACATCTGAGATGGATATCGATGAAGCGGTTGCTGCTGCCATTGCTGCCGTAGAGGTTGTTTTTCAAATGCGCGCCTGAATTATTTCTGTTTACAGGCTCTCTACGCCGAAAGCCTTTCAATAGTATCAGTGTTTGCAATAAAATGGAGGCGAGTACCGGAATCGAACCGGTGTACACGGATTTGCAATCCAGAAAGA
Source organism: Pseudomonadota bacterium (assembly GCA_039195745.1). Classification (GTDB taxonomy): domain Bacteria; phylum Pseudomonadota; class Alphaproteobacteria; order Rhodobacterales; family Rhodobacteraceae; genus Litoreibacter. The sequence continues at coordinate 78,835 of JBCCVD010000023.1, forward strand.
GAGAAAGCAAAAACAACGGCTTAGGGGTGCAAAACACCCCCTGACAAAAAGTGAACAAAAAGCGAAAGTTTCAAAGCCAATTTCACTGGTTCAAAACGAAAAAGGCCCCGTCACAGCGGCAACTGTGAACCGGGGCCAAATAGAAAAAGCCTGCCAGCTTTCGCACCATATTAGCATGGGCCAGTGGCGCACCGCAAACGCTCAGTCGGCTTTTTCGCGACCTTTGACCGGTGAGGTGATCCAATGAGCTGGCGCATCGCAAACGAATGCGCCGAGCGCCGCTTTGGCAGCGCCGCACGCAAGCAGATCATTATGTTCCTGGCCGACAAGGCGAGCGATGACGGCTCGGGCATCTGGTGTTCCAAGGGGACGATCCAGCGCCACACAGAGCTCAGCGAGAGCACGGTGAAGCGCACCATCATCGATTTCCTGCGCGAAGGCATCCTGATCGAGACAGGGCGGCGGCAGTGCAAGAACGGCTACACCGTCATTTACCGCATTGTTTTGGAGCGCGTGGCCGCGCTCGAACCCACTGCCGAGCCCGATATTGAGACGGGGGTCACTGTGAACACCGTCCAGCCTGAACCCGGTACGGGGTCCACGGTGAACGGGGTACGGGGTTCACGGTGGACCCCAAACCATCCTAAAACCATCCATAAACCACCTACGCGCAAGCGCGAGGCGGCGGAGGAGGTTGAAGATCTTGAAGCTGAGAAGATCTTGGCGGCCTATCCCGAAGACAGGATCCGAGACCGGCGGACCAGTCTGCGCCTGATCGCAGCGACGGTGAAGGCCGGGGTAGAGCCCGATGACCTTCTGCAGGCGATCAAAGTCTATGCCAAGGAAAGCGAGGGCTACACCCGCAGCAAGGTCTGTTTTTTGGACAATTGGTTCAAGATGCGCCGGTGGGAAAAGGGGCTCGCTCAGGTACAGGCCGACCGCGAGAAGGCGCGAGAGGCCGAAGCCAAAGGCCGTGCGAGCCTCGCCGAGTGGATTCACGAGCGCCATCCCCTGTGCCGCCATATCACGAACCGGCAGATCGAGGATTTGATCGCGTCAAAGCTTGTGACGCCCGAGCAGGTGCGCGCTGCGGGGCTGCAGGCATGAGTGCGGCTCGAGTGATACGCTATAGCGTAAAAAGTGAATATTTACGTTGCAGCGTAATTTGCTTTCATTTACGCTGTGCCGTAAAAGGAGCCGCATCATGGACCTCACAGCACGAACGGCCGAGCAGATCGGCGAGGCACTCCGCCGGACGCGCAAAACGCGCGGCTGGACCCAAAGCGATATCAGCGCGCGCACGAATTTGCGCGTCGCGACGATTTCGTCGCTCGAGAATGGCGACGCGGGAACCAAGCTCGCCACGGTGCTCGCTGTCATGGCGGCTCTTGGGCTTGAGTTCCGATTGGTGGAGCGCGGTGGCTCGCTTGAGATTGAGGATATCTTCTGATGGCCAAACGCGGGCGTAGCGCCACGATGCAGGTGCTTCTGAATGGAAGGCTGGTGGGGGCTTTGCGTCTCGCAGGCTCGGGCGCAATTAACTTCACCTATGATCCGGACTGGCTGTCGTGGGAACACGCCATGCCCATCTCTCTGTCCCTGCCTTTGCGCGAAGAGGCGCACCAGGGGGGACCTGTCATCGCCTACTTGGAAAACCTTTTGCCGGACAATCAGGCGATACGTGAACGTGTCGCCGCTCGGGTGCGCGCTGGAGGCACAGACGCATGGCATATGCTGGAGAAGATCGGCCGCGATTGTGTGGGGGCCTTGCAGTTCGTTTCGGGTGAGATCCCCGAGGTTGGCGCACTCGCGGGAGAGCCCGTTTCCGAGGCACAGATTGCGGATCTGCTGCGCAACCTCGCAAGTGCCCCCCTTGGCTTGGACGAGGAAGACGACTTCCGCATTTCCATCGCAGGGGCGCAGGAGAAAACAGCGCTGCTGCGCCACGAGGGCGCGTGGATCCGTCCATCGGGGCTTACCCCCACAACCCATATCCTCAAGACGCAGCTTGGCGTTCTGCCCGCA
>JBCCVD010000024.1:0-71146 GCA_039195745.1 Pseudomonadota bacterium
AACTCGCCGAGGCCAACGGCCTCTCCGGTGAGGCCGCTCTCATCGAGGGCAGCTTCCTCTCCCTGCCCGCAGGCATCACCCGCAACACCCAGAATGCGAATACTTTCCAACCCTTCAATCCGGCCGAGGCCATCGGAGACGTCTCCCCGGCCATCCCTCAGCCAGAAGCGGGAGATAATTGCGGCGTATTCGGGCAAATACTGCTAACGGTCATTGCAGTCGCGGTCACGGTCGTCACCGCAGGGGCAGGTGCAGCAGCGGTGACACCTGGACTGACGCTCGCCCAGGGCATCACAGCGGCTGCGACGGGCACCCTTGCCACCTCCGCCGGGCTCGGCACGGGAATTGAAGCCGGCGCGGTTGGCGGCGCCGCGGCTGGCGCGCCCGGATCCGCAGCCTCACAAGAGGTCGCCGTCGCCACGGGCCTGCAGAATAAATTCTCCTTCGCTGGCATCGCAGCGGCTGGCGTCGGAGCCGCTGTCGCAGGAGCCGTCAGTAGTAACATTCCCGGCGCTGCAGAGTTCGACAATAATGGCAACTTCCAAAGAGCTAGCATCGGCAACCGCATCATCTCCAGCACAGCCGGTGGTATCGCCGATGCTGCCACCCGCTCCGCCCTCACCGGCAACTCCTTTGGCGATAGCCTGCGCGCCGCGACGCCCAACATCATCGCGTCGGCTGTTGGTCAGTTGCTCGCCGACCGTTTGATTGGTGACACCATCGACCAGGCCGAAGAAACACCGACAGATACATCAAACCCAGTTGGGGGTGGTACGGGGACGAGCGGCAATCCAAGCTCAGGATCTGGCTCTAATCCCTCAAACTCGAGTAACACGCCGCTCCCTCCCATTCCCGATGGTGCGCGCGTGCTTGACAAGGTAATCGTAACACCAAACGGCGCATCCCAGCCGCAACCCGGCTCTTTTGCCTCAGCCGTTCAAGGGCTGAACTTTCTTCTCAGCGCCATAGGGAATGTACGCGGGCAAAGCGCATTTGAAAATCGGAACACAGGGGCTGGACGCCGCGTCTCCTTGCAAACGCAGGCTGAACGCCGATTTGCTGCCGGCGTCGCCCAAGGCGAATTGGACTTCGCGCGAAACCAGAGACGGCTGAACAGCCCCTTCCAGAACAGGGACGTCATCGACAGCAGCGACTTCCTCAGCCTGGAAGCGCGGGAACGCAACCTCGCCAATTCCCTCCCAGGTGAACTGCGTGCCATCGCAGGGGCTGAAAAAGCCAGACAGACTGCGCAATTCTTCGCCGACGCTGCAAGCCTGCCGCTAGAATTTACAGCCGTGGGCAGCATCGGAGCCATCGCGACAGACTACATCACTACAGGTGAGGTCAGCCCACTGGTCGCGCTGGAAGCGTTGCCAGCAGCGAAATTCATCCCAGGAGTAGGAAAAGCCGCTGACGTCGTGGGAAGGCAGTTGAATAGTGCCTTTACGTCTTTGGCGAGAAACGCTGCATCAAGCGCAGCTCGAATACCGGGAGCTATTGGCGCTGCACCTAATATTCGTATATTAAGCAGAATAAGTGATAGTCCATTTGCGGTTCGGCAAGCTCAAGCACTCAGCCAGCAGGCCCAGCGAGACGTAGACAACTTGGTAGCTCAATTAAAAGCTGGCAACCTTACTGCCGGAATTGGCCCGCGCCAATTAGGAGATGGATTTGTAGAGCTAAGGGGCCGAAATGCGGGGCGCGTGATTGTTAAACAAACGTCAGCTACAGAGTTTACTGTTGTCGGTAAGTTCCAAGCTCATGTAAGGGGCGATGCGCAAAATAGTAGAATAATACAAAGACTAATTGAGGAGTTCGATAATTGACATGGACAAAATTACGATAAGAGAGATTGGTGGTGAAATATGGGCCGCAATCACCGAGGCTCAACAGTCTCAAAGTTCTCACGCATTAAACGATATTCCGTGGAATGTATCGCATCAACTTAGCGAATTTGTAATGTCCATTCTAGCGCGACATATAGGGAAAACCTTAGTCGATGACGAAGGTCTACCTGTAGACGCGCTGCCAAATAGCGAATGATCAATAGTACCAAACCTATTTCACTACCGACAATCGCCCATTTTGGACAGACAACGAGGATGGCGGAAGCTGGCTGGCGGTAGAGCTCCTTGAGCCAGGCAACACCCTACGCCTCGCCGACGGCTCCCCGGCAAAGGTCATTCGGGCAGAGCTCACCGATGACATCGAGCCCGTCTACAATTTCGAAGTCGACGGCTGGCACACTTACTTCATCGGCAAGCTAGGCACGTGGGTGCACAATACGAATTGTGCTGGATTTCTTGATAATATTATTAGTTCTGGTGGCACCAGACAGCTATCTGGTGTGCCAGAGAGCGCGATTTTTGACGTTAATAGAGGCGCAGGTGCCATTTTCATCACCCCTAATGCAACAAAACACTTTGATGAAATTGCCATTGGTGCGTTAAGAAGAGGGGCAAGCAACGATGGCGCACGTATACTTGCACAAGTTGAATTTGATAGGCTAAATACAGCTTTACAAATAGTAGGTCCAAATCCTACAGTAAACCAGAAAATCTTCGAGAATGGTTTTGAATTAGTTTTCAGAGCGCCTAGACAAGCTGGTCAACTACCCGCACTTGTTCACGCAATACCTATTTTTTAATAAGTTGGGATAAAGAAATTATTAAAATAGCTCCAGCTCTTGATAGTAGTATTTTATATAGGTCCTCAGTTGATTCTAATGGGGTACTTACACTTAAAACACATATTGAGCCCCCATCAGATCGAGTTCATTTAAGATACACCAATAGTCAATCATTACTCATCTTATATTCAAATTTTGAAGATTATTTGGTAGATGAAGTTGAATTGGCGCTTTATACAAAAAGGTCTGAAGAGTTTATTACAAATAATATAGTAGACAATGTACATGGGGTTACCATTCTAGAATTGGATAAGATAAATACATCTTTTCATGCTTTTTATTCCAAAGCGGATTTCGATGACCCATTTTCTATAGCGTTCAACAGGAACTCAGTTCAGGTTCAATTGACTGGAATAGAGAAGACTGATCAAGTTTTGATTTGCGGGGATGCTGAGTTTTTCCTAGCCGAAGGTACGCTGACTGGTATAGTTTTTAGTAATCTTAACTCACGTGATATCAATGTCGTATCTTCTTACGCGTAGTAGCATTGTCAGCGGAAAATAATCTTGAGGCAAGTTTCCCCGTGCCTTAGCCTGGCTTCATGAACAAGTCGCCTTTTCGTTACTCCAAACTTCGTCTGAGATCACTCAACTAGCTGTGATGACTTGGATTAAACCCGAATCGCAGCTTTTATTGGTCCATCTTACCACGCAAAATCTTACAAAACAGTCCCTCCCCACCCAAAAACCCTCAACATGAACGAGGACTCTCAACCGCGCCGAATCTGAGAGTCTCAACGGGGCGTTTTTCGGAAGTTTTGCAAATATCTATCCCCGCCCCTATCCTCGGTATAGGGAGGGATCTATCCCCAATTCTCCTGCGGCTTACCGTCCCTATACGGCATTGAGTTTGCGCGTGTAGTGATCTCTCCGTCACGGCGAATGATTTTGATTTCCAGGACCATGATGGCCAGTTTGTCCTGCGCCATACTCACTTCAGCGCTTCTGATCAGGCAGCCAATCGCTCCGATTATTTCCGCACCCTTGGCGGTGAGCTGAAAGACGCCTCGGTCTTCGATGGTCGCATCCGCCACGCCCATTTCACCAATGATATCAACGGCCAGGTCATCAAGCGCGATGAGAACGATACCAACTCAGCCCAAGGCGATCCCACCGACTACTACTACCGCTTCGGGGGCAAACAGATCGGTACACTGTCGAATAATGGCACCGATGAGACAAGCTATGACCAGTCGATCAGAAATCGTGGAAAAAGTGCCGATGACGGAGCCTTCCGGTTCGGCGACACGGCCCCCACGAGCCGCGGTGATTTCGACCAGTTCTACCAGCCGATAAATTCCTACGCGCAAGGCTCCGCAGGCGGATCATACACTGTGCAAGGCGGCGACACGCTCCAGAGCATCGCCTCGTCCGTCTACGGAGATGCGGGCCTCTGGTATAAAATCGCCGAGGCCAACGGCCTCTCCGCTGGAGCAAACCTCATCGACGGGGCCGTCCTCTCCCTGCCCGCCGGCGTCGTCCGCAACACCCATAATGCGTCCACGAACAGACCCTTCAACCCCGCCGAAGCCATTGGCGACCTCTCACCAACCACACCCCAACCGACAGACTCCAACAAGTGCGGCGTCTTCGGACAGATCATACTCGCGGCAGTGGCCGTGGCGGTAACATTTATTACAAAGGGAGCAACCACTAAGTTCTTCGGGTCGCTCTTCGGCGCAACCCAGGGTGTTACGAACGCAGCATCAATCGCCGCAGGATTTGCTGGTGGGGCTACCTCCGCCGCCGCTGGAAGTGCCGTTTCTCAGGGCATTGGCGTCGCCACAGGAATTCAGGATAAGTTTAGCTTCAACCAGGTCGGGCTTGCAGCCATTAGCGGCGGGTTAGGTGGTGGACAAACAGCCGCCTTTGGGTCTCCCTCGGACTTTGTTCGAGCGGGTTTGCGGGCTGCGCGTACGAATGCCCTCACTCAGGGTATCGGCGTCGCGACAGGCCTGCAGAATAAATTCTCCTTCGCAGGTGTAGCCGGCGCGGCCGTCGGCGCAGGAGTTGGCTCCGAACTGGGTAGCCGTTTTGGAGAGGCACTAGGTGAAAGCTTAGGTGGCTTCGGCGCAAACCTCGCCCTTAACACCGCCTCCGGCATCGCCAATGCCGCCACCCGATCCGCCCTCACCGGGAACTCCTTCGGCGATGAACTCCGGGCCGCCATCCCCGACATCATAGGACAGGCCGTCGGAGGCGCGATTGCAAACAGAGTAGGACCACAGCTCACGGCGAACGAGAGAGCCCAGGCTATTCATGGTCCCGGTGCTGCCGTACTCGCACAAGTGGGGGAACCAACGGTCCCTACAGAAGCAGCTGAGATTATCAACATTATCGACGCAAATGATCTGAGCGAGACAGAATATCTCATTGCACTGAGAGAGAGGATCGAGGCTCGCGCGCCAGATATTCTAGCTGCGGGCGGTGAGCAAGCGGAAGCCTTCAGAGAGTTTCAAGAAATATTCAATGCAAGCCTGTTGTCCGCAGATGTGTATAATCCTGCTTCTAATCCGGAACTGGTGCCGACCGGATTCAATCGGCTTTCACGTGAACAGGCAACTACCCTTATTCCAGGCCTGACACTTGAGGACAGCGCGAGCGGATACTTCGCTGCGATATACGAAAACTCCAGCAATGGAGAGCTGTTCTTTGTTAATAGAGGGACCGATACAGATATCATCTTTGGTAATGATACCCGGTTCGGTAATCTCCCGCAGGCAACAGGTTTTATTGGAGAGCAGTATAATATTGCTATCCAGAACGCGGGTGCAATCGGCAGAGCGCAGAATAGACTAAGTAGCCCCATCACATTCGCAGGTCATTCGCTGGGCGGTGGATTAGCGCAGATTCAGGCTCTCGCTATCGGAGCCAATGCGATCGTCTTTAATCCTGCCGAAGTGTCTCAAGCCACGGTGGACTTTGCCAGGACGAGTTTTGATCGAGGTGCAGAACTGATCAGATCGTTTGTTGTCGCTGGAGAAGCATTGTCCTTTGTGAATAATAATACTGATATAAGGGATAATTCAGGCTTTCCGTCGAACTCCACCTTTGCAATCGCCCAGGGGCTTGACCTGGAACTAATCACAAAATCGACGAGAAGGACTCTCCCAGCGGTTCGTAGGTCGCCATTGTCAGGCAACGGCGGCGACCTAAGTTTTGAGCAAAGAGCCAGGCTTTCTGCAATCCCTGGCTACAGATTTCCTGCGGAAACCATAAACCGACATGAAACTGTATCAGTCATCGATTCCATCGTTGCAGATTTTGACCGACGCTACCCTGATGCGCTATAACTAATGACATGAGGATCTTTTTCTTTCTTTCGCTGCTTGCTCTTGGTGTAGGCTATTGGGCATGGAGTCAGCCTCATACTGTGCACGGTAAAACAGTGGAGGAGTGGTTTCCCAACTCCCAAACTTCCGCTCTGGCAGAAGCCGCCTGCGAAGGGCGAGCAAGACGCGTGGCTGAACTCGTCGAGCAAGGTGCTAATATAAATGAACTGAGCCCCAACAATGAATCAACACCGCTCCGATGGGCATTGGTCTGTGAAAACGTCAAAGGTGTGCGCGCTTTACTTGAAGCCGGAGCGGATCCAAATTTGCGGATGGCAGAGGAACAAACCGCTGTGACGATTACGGCCGGCGCACTCAAATCCGATCTGCTGAAAGCGCTGCTCGAGTATGGTGGTGACCCAAATGCCGCACCCGAAAACACCTATCGTCGGGCGTTGAGCAGTGCACTGGGCAAAGCATTTCAAACCAATGACTGGACGAATTTCGATATGCTGATCGAATATGGAGCGGATATCAATGCGGCCAATATCAACGGTAACACAATCGCCGAACAAACAGCCGCGAGCAGGCGATACTGTAAAATTCATGAGCTTATCGACATTGGATATACCAATCGTTTGCCATCGCTCTATCATTCGGCTTTGATAGCGGGTGAAAATTATGCCCCTGGCGTTAGCAATGACTGCCGATTGAGATTGCTGGATCGGTTGGAAGAATTGATGGAGCCCGGAGCATATGAAGACTATATCCAGGCAGATTTGCGTTTGAACCAGAGAGGGTTAGAGCTAGCCAGAAGGCGGCGTGAAAACCTTACTAAAACAGCTCCTTAACTCCATATATCCCCGCAAAAAAAACTCTCAACATGAAGGAGACTCTCAGCGCGCCGAATCTGAGAGTCTCAACGGGGTGTTTTCGGGGTGTTTTGCGAATATCTATCCCCGCCCCTATCCTCGGTATAGGGAGGGACCTGTCCCCCGCTTCTCCTGCGGCCTACCGTCCCGATACGGCGTTAAGTCTGCGCTTGTAGAGACAACTGCCGTTACGGCGAATGATTTTGATTTCCAGGACCATGATGGCCAGTTTGTCCTGCACCATACTCACTTCAGCGCCTCTGATCAGGCGACCAACCGCTCCGATTATTTCCACACCCTAGACCGCGAGCTGATCCGCGCCACGATATTTGACGGGCGCATCCGCCATTGGTCATCGCCAGTGCCAATCCAGTCTTGACAAGTTATCCACAGGTGATTCGCGATTACGTAATCCTCCCTAATTGACTCGCCCTTGGCGAGATAGAACTGTTGATAGTGGCAGAGGGAAATTCGCTCGCGATAAGGGCTGGGGCGGTGGGGCATGAACGCGGATCAGGCGCTATATTATCTGGGTCAAATGTTATGGGCCGTGCTGATGGTGGCGGGGCCGCTTCTGGTCGTCACGCTGATCGTGGGGCTGCTAATCAGCATCTTTCAGGTGACCACGCAGATACAAGAGATCACACTCTCCTATGTGCCGAAAATCCTCAGCACGGGCATATTGCTGATGCTGATGGGGCCGTGGTTCTTGCGCCAGCTCACCTCGTTTGCGCGTAGCCTTTACAGCGTCATACCGGCGCTGGGGGGATAGGTTGGTGCTTGACCCGTACATCAATCCACTTCTCGCTACCTTTCTGATTTCATTGAGAATTGCACCGACATTCGCCTTTGCACCGCCTTTTACATTGCTTCGGATTCCGCCGCTCATTCGCGTGCTTGCGGCCCTCTCTGTCGCGGCCTGGATGGTGGCTGCCAATCCGGGCGCAACGTCCGAGCGCGTCGTCACCGGGCCGGACATTGTGCTTCTGTTCGCCGGGGAGCTATTTCTCGGCATCGCGCTCATGCTGTCGCTCCAGCTCGCCTTCGCGGCTCTCTTGATGGCGGGGCGCACCATTGATGTGCAAGCCGGCTTCGGGCTCGCCTTATTGATCGATCCGACAAGTCAGGCCCAGACGCCGCTGATCGGCACGGTTTTCGCCTATGCTGCCGCGGCCGTCTTCTTTGCGAGTGGCGGGCCGCAGGAATTGCTAGCCGTTTGGTTCGCCTCATTAGAGAGCTTTCCCATCGGCAGTTCGGGGCTCTCGCCGCAGATCGGGCCACTACTGTCCTACGTCTCTACGGTGTTCTTTATTGCCATGGGGCTGGCAGGTCTTGCCTTGCTGACGCTGTTTCTGATCGACCTCACTGTTGCCTTCATGTCGCGAACCTTGCCGCAAATGAATGTGCTGCTGCTGGGGTTTCAGGTGAAGACGCTGGCGCTCTTGGCGGTGTTGCCGGTTACGATTGCGGTGTCCGGCACCGTGTTTCTCCGTCTGGTGCGGGTGGCGATCGATGCTGCACCGGCTTTTGTGTGAGGGAGCGGCGGAATGTCTGACACCGAGCAGGATAAGACCGAAGAAGCCACCCCTTTCAAACTCAAAAAGGCACGCGAAAAAGGCCAGGTTGCCCGCGGCACCGACCTCGGCTTCTTCGCCACGATGTCGGCGCTCGCATTGTATACCTTTTTGGCTGGGCCAGAGATCGGCGCACGCCTCGCTGAGATGATGCGGCGGGTATTCCTAACAGGAATGGAGGAAGTGACCCTATCGCGCAGCCCGCTGCAGACCATTGCCGATGCCTATGCACCGATCTTTCAAATGCTGGCTCTGTTGGGGGGCACAGTTGTTCTTACAATTATCACCCTGGAAATCCTCCAACTGAGAGGGCTTATGTTCTCAGCGCACCCTCTCAAACCCGACTTTAACCGGATCAATCCAGCACAAGGCCTCAAGCGATTTTTTTCGATGCGTATGTTGAAGGACGCATTGAAGAATATTTTTAAAATGGCGGTTTACTGTACAGCAGCCGTTACGGTCGCATGGTATTGCATTCAGTTTTACGATCGCAGCCTAGTAGATGCGGACCATGTCACAGCTGCGATGTTCTCAAGCGCTCAGCGCTTGATTCTGGCCTTTACTATCCTCGCCATTATCTTTGCAGCGATTGATCAGATCATCGTCCGTCAAGACTTCAAGAAGCAAATGCGCATGAGCCGCAGTGAACTGAAACGCGAAAATAAGGATCGCGAAGGCGAGCCACGACAAAAACGGAAGCGTAAAGAATTACATGCCGAATTTGTCAAACAAACCGGAGACCTCGGCGATTTACCAGGATCAGACATCCTGTTGATTAATCCGCAGCATTTTGCAGTCGCCCTTTCCTATGCGCCAGGCGAAATGACAGCTCCGAAGGTATCCGCTAAAGGGCGAAACAGATTTGCACTTCATCTGCGCCGCGAAGCGCGCCGTCATGGCATTGCTGTTTTCCGCTACCCGTCCCTTGCTCGTGTGATTTATAAGCACCATGAGGTTGGGCAAGAGATCCGGTCAAAACACTACTACGATATCGCTCAAATATATTTAAAGCTACGACGTGAGGCTGTTGGCGATAGACCATCTGAAGGATCAACGAATGTTTAAGTCTGTCCTGCAGGCCAATAGAGACCTCGCTCTGGTGATCGGCATGGTGCTGATCCTAATTGTCTTATTTTCACCCATTCCGCCCGTCTTGCTGGATCTCGCGATTATCATGAACTTCGGACTGGCCCTGACAATTCTACTTTTGACATTCTACGTAAAAAAGCCGGTCGACTTTTCAACCTTCCCCTCGCTTCTTCTGATCGCAACACTGTACCGCCTCGCCATGAATGTTGCGGCAACACGGCTTATCTTATCCGGGGCAGATGCCGGGGAGGTTATCGGATCGATCGGCTCCTTTGCAGTCGGTGGCAACTTTATCGTGGGACTTGTTGTCTTTCTGATCCTCGTTGTCGTTCAGTACGTGGTGGTCACGTCAGGCGCGCAGCGCGTGTCCGAAGTCGCGGCTCGGTTTACGTTGGACTCCATGCCGGGCCAGCAGATGAGCATTGATGCAGATCTCAATATGGGACTGATTGACCAGGACGAGGCGCGCGATAGACGGGCTGGCCTTGAAAAAGAAGCATCGTTTTATGGAGCCATGGATGGAGCAAGTAAATTTGTTAAAGGCGATGCGATTGCGGGCATTATAATTCTACTAATCGATATCCTCGCAGGGTGGGCCATTGGCGTCGCACAAATGGGCATGGACTGGGGGGAAGCCCTCCAAACATTTTCTCTTTTGACCATCGGAGATGGTATCGCGACTCAATTGCCAGCTCTTATTATTGCAGTGGCGACCGGGATTATTGTCACCCGGTCTTCCGCAGATACCGAGCTCAGCACTGAAGTGCTGAATCAGCTTTCCTCAGTACCAAGAGTACCGATTATTGTAGCATCTATTCTGTTCGTATTGATGCTACTTCCTGGAATGCCGAAATGGCCGATCGCTTTAATTATTGGACTAACCCTCTTCATTGGATACCGATTACGCAAGCGCACAAAGGAGGACATAGAGCCTGATACGGAAGAGCCCGAAGTAGCAGACGATTTAACGACGCTTGGCGCAGTTAATACATTGGAATTGGCCTTTGGATCAAAACTCGGCAGCGCATGGCGTGATCGCAGAACACTGATATTGGAACGGATCGCCGGGTTGAGAGATACTCAAGAACGCGATCTTGGTCTTGGTTTTCCAAACCTCAAAGTTGTTGACGGAGACCGACTCGCACCGTTTGAATATAATATCCGTATCTTTGGGACGCCCTATGCAAACGGGGAACTCAGGCCAACGCAAATGCTTGCGATAAAGGGCGATAAGGTAACAGCAGAGCTACAAGGTGAAGACACAAAAGACCCGGCCTTCGGTTTGCCTGCGGTATGGATTGATGAGAGCGAGACCAATACGGCCCGCCAGGCCGGTTATACGCTGGTTGACCCGATCACCGCTTTGATGACTCATCTGGGTGATGTTTTGCGACGAGAAGCTGACACTCTTTTAACCCGCGCCAAGACGAAAACACTTCTGGATGGCGTAAATGATCGGCAGGCCGGCCTTGTAGATGAGTTAATCCCCAACATCCTATCGATTTCCGACGTCCAAAAAGTGCTTCAGAACCTTCTCGCTGAAGGTATCTCGATTGCCAATGTGGACCTGATTGCAGAACACTTGGTTGATCTGGCGCGAACGGAGAAAGATACAGGTGTTCTGACAGAGCTCGTCCGCCAACGGATGAGTCATGCGATCTGTCATCAACTCCGCGACAAGCATAAGGACTTGGCCGTATTGAGTCTGGATCCCCGTATAGAAAACGAGATCCAAACAAATCTGGCGGCAAACCAGAATCCCGATCGGATATCTGTCGAACCGAAGCTCGCCGAGCAATTGCTTCGCCGCTTGATGACTCTGGCCAATGATATGCATCGCCAGGGCCGTTCGCCTGTACTACTATGCGGCGGAGAAATTCGCCGACAGTTACGAGCTCTAACCCGGCGAAGCATACCGAAACTTTCAATCCTGTCAGTAAATGAAATTCCGATGACGATTGAACTGAAATCCTTTGATGTTGTGCGATTGGAGACCGCGAAATGACTGACCTGAAAGATCCAACAGATCGCGTGACTCAATTGCAGGGCTTCTTACAGGCGGATCCGGAAAATGTAGCGCTCCGCATGGATCTCGCTGAAACAGCACTTCAGGCCAATTGCCCTGAAATTGCACTTGAGGCTCTACAGCAATGGCCGATTGATCAAGAGAGTGGGAACGCCGCAATGACCCTCAAGGGTCTATGTCTCTTGAAACTCAAATCATATGCGGAAGCGGTAGATTGTTTCGAGCAGGCACTGACCGTAGAGCCGGAAAACACGGCCTTACGATTTAATTTGGCGTGGTCACAAGCAATGCTTGGTCAAAAGGCAACCGCACTCAATCTCCTTGACGAAGCGACGACCAGTGCCCTGCCTCAAGCCGCAATGCTGCACATACAGCTTCTACATGAGGCTGGTGATTTAGAAGGGGGCTGGCAACGCTCCGAAGGGTATTTGGAGCAACATCCAAATGATCCAGGTCTCAATGCCGCAATCTCGGTATTGGCGCTCGACCTGGAGAAGACGGACGTCGCGATGAGCTGCGCAGAACGCTCTAACGGACACCCCGACGCGCTGGCAACCTTGGGGACCTTGGCCCTCGATGCTGACAACATCGCCGAGGCCGAGAAGTTGTTCACACACGCCGTACAGGTCAATCAAACGCGTCCCCGCGCATGGATAGGTCTTGGTCTCAGCGACCTTATTAATGGTCAGTACACAGATGCGACAAAGCGGATTGATTATGGCGCAAGTCTGTTTGAAACTCATATTGGAAGCTGGATAGCCGCAGGGTGGGCTTATCTCCTGAGTGGTGATCACGCAACAGCACGGGCGCGGTTTGAGAAGGCGTTATCCCTTGATCGAAATTTTTCTGAATCCCACGGATCACTTGCTGTCATCGAAGCGATGGAAGGCAACACAAGAGCTGCAAAAGATCTTTCCAAACGCGCATTCAAGCTCGACAAGAGTTGCTTTTCAGCAGCCTTCGCTTCGTCCTTAATATTGTCTTCTCAGGGTCAGGAAAAGAAAGCTCAAAGGATTTTTGACCAAGCCATAAACAGTTCGATTGGAGACAACGGTAAAACTGTCGCTCAGTCCTTAAGCCGTCTTGGCCTAACTTAAGCGCCTGGCGGCTTCGCCAAGCCTTGTAATGCCCGGTCCACAAGAGACTTCGTATCCGTATTGTTCTCGATGATGTGAGTAACGGTAGTTACGACTGACTGGAAGGACGGGTCTCTCACGAACTCTTCGCCAAGGGCTTCGGCCAACAGGTTCTGGACGAGAAGCTGACGCGCATCCTCTGCGCGGAGTGTATCATCTTCGGCAAGAAGAGCTGTCAGCCTTTCCATAGGTGACTTGCGAACAGCATTTACTTTGGCAATCGGAGTAGACTTCCCAGTCCGCTCCATTTGCTTAAGCTGAGCTTTTAGGAGGATTAGAACCTGATCGGTATTTGTGATACGGGGCATTGGTGAAAAACGGCTTAGTTCTGCATACCATTCTGCGCAAACTGGTTCAGAACAAGGCTCGTTTCCGAGACACTGGTATCTTCGCTCACGGCATTAAGTTTACTTATAATTGGGCGGCACTCTTCGATAATCAGACCCATATCCCGGTTGAGCGGTGCATTTTCCTGATTGCGCGCAATACCGGCTTCAAGCGCCTGTACAGCATTTTCAAATTGATCCTCAATCAGATACCGAAGACCAAGCGCAAACAGGCGAAGATAATGCCCTTCTTCAAGCTGAGCATCTAACGGCTCCAGCGTTTGCAGTGCCGCTTCGGCTTCGCCAGAGGTCAACTGAAAAAAGCCTAGCTGAAATCTTGCGATGTTAAAATCCGGTGCGAGTTCGACAGCACGAGAGAGTGATGCATGCGCATCGATATGCTGTCCTTCCCCGACTAAAATAGAGCCCCTCATAAAGTGAAGACGAGGGTCCTCGGGAAATTGTTGTAGTAGCTCATCCAAATTTTGATTGGCAGCCGGGTCCTCAGCGTTCATGAGATCCACTATTCCCTGTAACGCGATATCGTCACATAGATCAGTCATTGAGTTTGTCCTCTATTCATGGGCTTTCAGTGTGTCTCTGAGTTTTGCCAGCGCCGATTTATGCAGTTGAGAAATACGGCTAACGCTCACTTTCAGAAGACACGCAATCTGCTTGAAAGCCACGCCGTGAAGGTAGTGATTTTCAATTACCATGAGTTCCCTGCGAGGCAATACGGCGACGGCTTTTAATACCGAAATCTGTAGTTCCTTCCAGGCCAATGTCTCATACCCATCGGGGTGGTGATCGGGTGTGGCTTCATCAGCGACGATGGCTGTACCCTCAAGAACAAGGCCAATGGCGAGATCGACAACCAAGTCAGAAAGTTCTGATAGCGAGTCTGTTGCGGATTTCGGTTCTTCGGCTCGGATCGAAGCCAGACGAGCGCGCTCAAGGCGGCGGCGATAATCATATTGCCGGCCATTCTCACTCGAATTCGCCAAACCGTCACTAATACTACCGAGTATACGTAGACGAGAGTAGGCGGGGAACGGCGCGCCGTGCACGGGGTCGTACTGATCAATTGCCTGTAAGAGGCCCTCATAGGCGAGCTGTTCAAAGTCAGGCCGTTCCAATCCGTAAGGAGGACGCCGTCGGAATTGATTATGCGCAATCTTTCTCGCTCTGTCTCGATAAAGTAAGAACAGATCTTCGCGGCGACTATCCTCTGCTTCATAACGATAACGCCGCCAAAGCGAAGCTTCGACGTTTTTGGGCTTCTTGAGGATTTCAAGACCTGAAACGCGGCTCTGCACCCCCATTACAAAAAACCTCCAAGCAGGCCTTCGATGACCAAGCTCCATCCATCGATGATTACAAACATCAATATTTTTATAGGTAGCGCGATTGTCGCAGGAGGAACCATCATCATTCCGAGCGACAGAAGCACGCTTGAAACAATGAGATCGATCAGCAGAAAAGGAAGGAGCACAATGAAGCCAATAGTGAAGGCAAGACGCAACTCATTCAGCACAAAAGCGGGAATTAGAACCAGCATGCCTACATCTGCCTCCGTATCCGGCGGATTGGCTTGAGTAATTGCATACATAGTCTCCAAATCACTGTCGCGCACCTGAGACATCATGAAGGATTTGATTGGATCAGCGCCTTCGATCACGGCTTCTTCAACGCCGAGATCACCGGAAAGAAAGGGCTGCAAACTGTCTTGATTGATCGCCTGAAGCGTAGGGGTCATGACGAATAATGACAGGAAAAGAGCAAGACTAATCAGCACTTGATTTGGCGGCGTCTCAGGCATACCGAAAGCATGGCGCACCATGGCAAGAACAATGACGATCCGCATAAAGCTCGTCATACTGATAAAAAGCGCGGGAACAATCGCGAGTAGAGTCAGTATAATCGCTATACGGACAAGCTCAGAGGTCTCTTCCTCCGGAAACGCCAATTCGTCCTGCGCGAATGCCTCCATGCCGAAACACATCAAGAAACAAGAGGAGCTAAACAGGCAGAAAAAAAATCGCCAATTCATCTAATGCCGCCCTTGGAGCTCTGCCCTAAAAGGACAGCCTGAGTTTGCGACATCAGGACAAAATACTGCTCTTCATCGCATTCTATCAGAGCAACATCCCAACCTGGTCGTATACGTTTCATTTGCAAGAGCGCTATACGCGACTGATCTTCATCGTCCGAAACACGGCGGAAGAATTGTGGTAGCTGGCCGCCTGCCCGTTTGATCCAGAGCGCACCGATGAACGCCGCAAAAGTTCCAACAATCAGCGCAAACAAAATGCGAAGCAACGGAACGGACGGCCCGCCACTTCCAAAATCAACAGCCGCCACAAATAGACTTTCCATTAGCCCCTCGTCTGCAAAAACACCTTCAAGCAGCCCCTGCAGATCTAGCCGAGCTCTACTATCCGAACACCGAAATTATCCCCAACAGCAACGAGCTCACCTATAGCCACCACTGCGTCGTTTAGCTTGAGGGCAACAAGTGTGTTCAACGCAGCATCCAGCTCGATTGTTTCCCCGGTTTTCAACGCGCGCAGCTCAGCCACGGTCATATCGGCCTGCCCTATATACGCCTCAATCGTGACATTGACCTGGTCGATCAAGTCCTTTGTTAGCGTCTTCTCAGGAGTAGAAGCTGAACCACGTGAAGGACTCGAAACAGGTCCCTGCCCAAGTGCATCTGTCTGTTTGAACATGTCTTTGATCCTTTCACACGTCAACAAGCCGCAGCGTTGCTCCGGCGTCAGTTTGAACAATTTCGCAGCTAAGCGAACCGGCGTCATGACCGTCAGCGGTCACCGGCACCGCCTCCTCGATCCCTCTATCCAGAACCACGACATCGCCAACTGCCAAGCCCATAAAATCTCTGACTTCAAGAACCGCCCCTCCTAGCCGAGCACCAACAGCCACGTGCTGAGCGTCCAGCCCCTCATCAATCTTATTCAAGAACTGGACGGGTTCCGGATTGGAAGTCATGCTGCGGCGCGCAGCCACCACCAAAGCTCGATCAACGAAAACATGAAGCAATGGCGTTTTTTGACCGAGAAGAATGCTAAATACACACTCGGCATTTGATGGGAGCTCCTCAAGCCCCCGCCTTGGATCCTCTTTCTCAAAGTTTTCGCGGCAACCAAACAACTGAAATAGCTGTGGTTTTAAATTCTCTACGGCCTCTATAATTATATAATCCACCAGAGCATTATCTTGCGCGTTCATTTTTTTTGGCGGCGGCAAAGGGCCAACCATGCAATCAAACAGCGCGCGACGCCCCTCTTCACTTATCAAAAAAGAAATCTGCCCTTTCGGCGTTTTCCAGAAGAGAGAAGACTTGCTCGTCTCGCGATTATTAAGAGCAAAGCTCAGTAACACAGTCATGTCAGATGATTTGTGAAACCAGCCCCCCGACCAGTTCATCAGCAGACTGTGCAGTGATTTCTCTAACTTGCCATCTAGTAATGCCGCCTCGGGCAACCAAGGTTTACTTCGCATGTGCCTATCCCTGCCCTCGAATTCCGAAGAGTTGCTGGATCATGTCGTTGGAAATACTGACCACCTGTGAGGACGCCTGAAACCCTCTCTGGACCAATATAAGATCGCCGAATTGCTGAGAGAGATCTACGTTTGATGCTTCGATCCGACCGGAGAGTACAATACCAGCACGCTCGTCTAGACTTGTCACAAGTTCACGGCCCGATGAGAGATTATGAGAAAACAGACTGCCTTCACGCTGCTCCAGAGACTGAGGATCAGCGAACAGTGCTAAAGCGAGCGCTCCGAGCTCTGTGGTTTGCTCATTGGAATACCCGACCTCCATAACACCGTTATTGCCCACCCGAAGGGAGGTGATTTGCCCTAGGCCATACCCATCACTTTCAGAAACTTGCAATGTCGATACACTGCCGGAAGAAAACGATGTGACATTTGTACTGAGATCAAGATCGATAGCCTGTCCACTGTCCGGATCAGTGAAGGTGAGTATCTCTGAGCCTACGCCGACTATACCCCCTGTGAAATTCAACGTTTCTGTCCCAATAGTCGTTCCGTCGCCTCTTATAACATTTACAGACCATTCCCCCGGCGCACCGTTGGCAACTCGGGAAAAATCAAAAGTCCAATTCGCCTCCTCGCCATTGGCATCGAAAATGCCAACATTCGCCAGCGAAAAATCGTCAGCTGTCGATGAGAGGTTTCCGGATAATGAGATTGTAGTGGTCGCCTCAGGTGCGCTGCTTCTCGCTTCATCAATCGATAAGGGTGTCGCGATGCCTCGCTCATCCAAGAAGGTCAGCTTCAGATCTGTTCCGGAGAGAACAATACTGCCATCGGCCTGTACCTCGAAACTGCCGGTCCGAGTATAAAAGAGTTCTCCATCTCTTTCCAGGACAAGGAAACCCGGCCCATCGATCGCAAGATCCAGATCCCGGCCAGTCTGGCGAAGCTCCCCTGCACTCAAATCGAGTTGAGATACCGATAGTTCAACTCCCCCCCCTTTGGCATCAACTCCACCATTGAAACTTAATCCGTTTCCACCGGAACTATAGAGATTATTGAAGAGAACCGATGATCCTTTAAACCCCGATGTGTTTAGATTGGTGATGTTGTTACTCACTTGTCGCAAGCCACTCGAAAATGCCTGCATCCCGCTTAAGCCGTTAAAGATACCACCAAACATTATTGGCCTCCCCGTTCGATCCGGATCACATTGGATATATTGATATTTTCGATTGTTTGATCGTCGCTCGTCTCGACAGTCAGACGCGGCGCACCATTCGCGAGGGATATCGCGGTTACCGTACCGGAGATTGTGGTGGTCCCGGCCGGAATTTCCACTTCAGCCCCGAGCAACGCAACAGCTTGTGTTGTGGCATTCCCATCAAGAATGGACAGAAGGCGCTCATTCGCTGTTTCTGCTTGCTGTATTTGGGAGAACTGTGCGAGCTGTGAAACAAACTCGAAGTTCTCGATCGGTTGCAATGGATCCTGAAATGTTAACTGCGTCAGGATAATCTGCAACAACGATTCAAACTGAAGGCCGAAAGCATCAGAAGCTGTATCGCCAATATTTCCTGTCGATTGCCCCCCCCCGGGGACACCAAGTCCAGAAATGCCTTCTAACTCTTCCATATTATCTATGCTCCCTGGCAGCGGCGGTCCTCTGGGGGTGATCTGTTGTCTGAATGGTTATGTCGGAAACGCTTACGCCCTGTTCTTGAAATAATCGGGCAATCTCTCTGCGAAGTTCGGCTTCCTTCATATCAAGCTCACCTGGCATGCGGATAAGCAATCGCGGAGACTCCGGCGAACCATTCAAATTAACCCATACAGAAATATTCGCGCCTGTTCCGGCTCGAGTTAACTGGCCCGATTTCGGTCTATCAAAATGAAAGGGTTCCAAAGCCTCGGACATCTCAACACTATCGGCAGCGTCAGATGAGCTTATCGCCCGCATAACACCCGCATCCGGTTTAACCGAAAGGGATGCTGTTGCGAGTAACTTCAAAATCTCTTTTCTTAATGTAGCAGTGAACGAATGATTGGCGGACGAAGTGTTTTTCTGAGCGGCAATATGTCTGCCATCATCGGCAGAAGTCTTTTGTATGGACTTGACTTGGTCGCCTACTGGCTCACTGAAGGATCGTTCTGTATTCTGTATAGTATGCTGCAAGCTCGACAGCGTATCCATACTGATGGCTCGATTGATGCCAAACATGCCCAATTCGTCGAAACGAACTGCGAGGTCCGCGCTGCCACCAAAAGACGAAAGGCGAGAAACAAGCAAATTATTCCGAATATCGGTTGTAACACTTGCAGACCAATTGTTTCTATTTCCCGGGCCAGTTTGGGAATCTACCCCTCCCTCAGCACTAGCATCGCCGGATCCTCCAACGGGAGATCCGTTGCCACGGTTAGGTGCGGTGATGCGCAGTGTCTGAAAAATATCAGAAAATGTGAACTGCGAACTGTCCTCTGCATCGCCTTGCTTCTGATTTGAACCGTTCGTTGAAACATCAAAAAGACCCGGTATCGCATAAACGCTCATGATGCCCACCATCTCCGCGAAAACTCATCTTCACCCCGATTTTGCTGTTTAGCAGCTTGGGATTTCTGCAAGTCAGTAGCGTAGTTCTGCCGAACACGTTCACTGACCCGCTCTTCTGCTTTACACATCGAAACGTCGCGTTGGGCTCTGCGCTCGGCAATCTCGAACCGCTCCAAAACGAGCTGCGCTGCATCAAGTGCTGTCTTTTTTGACAGCAACAACAACGCAAGCCTTTGCATGTGCTCTGGGTCAACATTATCCGCAGACAAATGGCTGACCCAATCTCTTTCGGCCATTGAGACTTCTTCAGCCGCTTCATTGATATTCTCACGAGCGCTACGGGTTTTGCCCTCGGCATCCATAAGTGCTTTTTCTGCTTGAGCGGTCAATGAACGGCGAACGGCTTCAACTGACTTTAAATCAGCGAGTCTGGAAAGTGATCGCTTCATATGTCGCCCCCATTAGAAAAACACCCGGTAAGATCCTCGACTGTTTCTTGAAATGATATCGCCTCAGACTGCCCCTGGCATAATAGTTTCGAAATCGCTTCTTTGAGCGATATGGCACGATCTATGGCGTGATTGGAACCAGCTTTGTAGATGCCACTCTCGATCATAACTTTGGCTTCTTCATAGGTACTGAGTGTAGATATCAGAGCCTTCGCCGCTGCGAGATGCTGATCGGACATCAAGGTTTCAGCTTGTCGGCTAACGCTGGCTATCAAATCAATAGCCGGAAAATGTCCATGCTCTGCGAGTTGACGTGACAAAACGATATGCCCATCTAGAAGTGATTTCATAACCTCGACAATGGGATCGTCGACGTCATCGGTTTCGCTTAACACCGTCATTATTGCAGTGATTGCCCCTCCGTTCACTGCCGCTCCGCAACGCTCAACAAGTCGTGGTAATTCAGCAAAAACATTCGGCGTATAGGCACGAAGCGTTGGCGGCTCCCCCGCAGCCAGCCCAACTTCTCTCAGCGCCATCGCAAAGCGTGTCACAGAGTCCATGAGCAGAAGGACATGCTTGCCCTGATCGCGCCAGTACTCCGCAAGACACAAAGCTTGCTTAACCGCGCGTACCCGCAACGCAGCCGGTTCGTCAGACGTCGCGGCCACACAAGTGTATCGCTTTGTTTGCCCGCTGTTGGAAATGCTATCCCATATAGATTGCACCTCCCTGCCCCGCTCACCAACCAAGCATAGGACGCAATGATCAGTATCCACCTGATCAATCAGTTGACGGATCAGTGTTGTCTTTCCAACTCCACTTGCAGCGAAGATCCCAACCCTCTGGCCCCTGGCCAGGGTCAATGCGCCGTCAATAGCCCGTATACCTGTTTGAAGAACGGTTTGCGGGCTTTCCCGCTCCAGCGGCTTAAGGACCTTACTGTTCAAGTCCCGCCGTTCGGTCAGCGCTATCTTTTCATATTGATCCAAAGGATGACCAAGGGCATCAATAATCCGCCCCGAATATTCGTCTCCAACACCAACTTTGGCCTTTGCCCCCAAAGACACAACTCGCGCTTCCGGAACGATTTGAGCGCCCTGCCGAAATGGGACGAGAATTATGCGTTCTTCATCTACCTTCGCAACTTCGGCAATAACCGGTTCCTGTTCGCTCGTTTCGATAGAACATAGATCCCCAACAGCACACATGGGGCCAGAGGCCTCTATATGACCAGGAAACATTCGAACCACGACGCCCGAGCGGCTAGGCTGCGCAGCCTCTTCTAGTTTAAGGAAGACCGGATGAGCGTTCATGCCATCTCTGCCTTGTGGACGTGATCATTTAGGACTGACAAAACCGCTTCAAACTGATCCGGTGCCGACACGTCGATCTGACCGAGCCGCGGTTTGAGAATGGCTTCACCTGCAGGCAGTATTGGGTCTACGCTGATGTGTGCAACGCCTGTATTGGATTTTAAAGCGTCCAGCTTCGCTCCACCTTCAAAGTCATGTCCGCTTACTCTGATCTCCATCTGCGTCTGTGAGGACAAGTCTTTCATCTGCTTAAGGATGATATTCTCGACGAAATCGAAATATCGATCGGGCTCGGCGAAAAGCGCACTCAAAGCAGATCTTCCAGCCTCCAGAGCAAAAACTTCCAGATTTCCGAATTCGTCCCTGCACAAGCTTTCCGCTTTTTCTATGGCCACTCGCAGAAGTTCGGCTGACATATCACCCGCATCACGAGCCCGTGCCTCTCCTCGCTCCTCGGCTTCGAGAACCAATTTCTCCCTTTCGGTTTCCCATTCCGCAAGCAACGCTTCACGATCGGCCCGAAGATCGGAAAGTTCCGCTCGCAAATCAGATATCATTTGATCCCTACCATCCACAGGTGGCTCATTGGTTTTGACCGATAGCGGTGGAACATTTGGAGCGCCTACATTCAATGTACGGACTTCATCAGATGCAACGGACTCCGACGATTTTATCAGCGATCTCAAGGCCGCCTCCCGGAAAGCTGATTATGAGGATCGCCATTGTCAGAGTTTTGTATCGGTTGCGCCTTAGCAAGTTCCAAAAACTGGCTAGCCGCTTCTACAACGGACGGCTTGACCACGCCTGCTGCCTGAGGGCCAACAATCGATGAAATCAGCTTCTCCATTTGGGGAGATAAAACCTCAACGGAAGAAGAGGCCTCTATACTGCTGGATCGA
Organism: Pseudomonadota bacterium; assembly: GCA_039195745.1. Lineage (GTDB taxonomy): Bacteria > Pseudomonadota > Alphaproteobacteria > Rhodobacterales > Rhodobacteraceae > Litoreibacter. The sequence continues at coordinate 21,721 of JBCCVD010000024.1, forward strand.
CTAGCGCGTTTCAATTTTCGCAACTCGCCACGAACAAAATTACGCTCCAAGCGTGATAACTTTTTCTCGATTGCCCTACGATCACTTTTCGGCAGTTTACTTAGTTTATGAAAGAGATCTTTTCGATCTAGCCTTGACGTATCCATTTAGCGAGGCTCCACAGGTGCAAGTTCAAGCTTAAGCTGGTTCGCAAATGCAGCCCGCTCTTCTGGCGACAGGCTACCGCGCATCCGCCTTGCAGCGATGCTGATAAGAACGATAAGCAAAAGAACACTGGCGCAACCAACTCCCCAAGCGAGCCCGGAGATACTCGCGAATATGGATGTGAGTAATGCTATTTTTCCACCGCTTTCGCCGCTCGCCCCATCGCTCGGTTCTATAACTTGCTGAGCCGCAGGGACAACGCGTTCACGGAAAGACAAGATATCCCCGTTCTTTGCATCAAAGCCTGCGCCCTCACTAAGGAGGTCCGAAATAATCTCTTGTTCGACGAGCGTAAGCGGAATATCCGTGAGGATAGTAAGCTTGGTTCGTCGAAATCCCTCTTCGCTTTCACCTAAAGATGCATCACCATCACTTTCCGATATCAAGATAGAAAACTCCAATCCGATAAAGGTTGTTTCGATGGCTCGCTCTGCGAGCTGACGAATGTGGCGAAGGCGTTGATCTCCAGTTTGCGAACCAGGGTCCGCAATCGCCAGATCCGCCTCTTCGCGCGCACTGATTGTTTCACCGGCATCGTTCAGAATAACTACGTCAGAAATTGACAAGTGCGGAACAGCAGCGGCGACGAGTTTTTGAATTCCTAGAATACGCGCTCGACCCGGTAGAAAATTGGGTGCTGCAATAATAGAAACAGCAGCCTTTGGGGCGATGCGGTCCGCCCTAAAAAGGGCCCGTTCGGGCATTGATATATGAACGCGTGCCTGCTCTATACCATCAATTAGCATTATTGTTCGCGCGAGTTCGCCTTCCAAAGCACGCTGATATTTAATTCGTTGAGCAAAGTCGGTGAGCCCCATATCAGATTCATTAAAGAGCTCAAATCCGACAATCTGGTTTAGAGGTGATCGTTCTCCCTCTATCGCCAAACGGATTTCATCAGCTTTGCGAGCTGGAACCAAAATTGTATTGCCACCGTCTTCAACGCGATACTGAACTTCCCGGGCGTCGAGTTCAGAGATAATCTCTGATGCAAAAGCAGGCTGAACCCCCGAATAAAGAACGGATAGATTCAATCGTAGAAATGCAAAGTAACATAACGCCAGAAGGACAATTAATACCGCCAATACAATCGCGATGATGCGTAACTGGCGATTATTGGAACTTTCAAAACTGGACGCGTCCATTATTAAGTACCCTAAATCTGCATATTCATGACTTCGCGATATCCTTCAACAAGGCGATCGCGAACTTGAAGCGCTAACTCAACGGAAAGCCTGGCTTGCCCGAGAGCCATAGTCACTTCGTGAATAGGAATAGAGTCATCTACAGCAAAGCTCCGCACCATCTCATTTGCGGCGTCCACTTTGCTTTCAACGTCCGCGATTCCAGATGTAATAAGTTCACTGAATTTTACCGCCGAATTCTGATCGGGTTGTATTCCGGCCGTTGACAAGGCTGCTTGACCGCTGGTTTCCCCTAGAACAGTCGAAAGTGCTGTTACTTCTTCCATTTTACCGACCAGCCTCCAAAGCGCTGCGATACATTTGCTCAGCGAGACTCATCACCGTCAAATTGGCTTCATAAACACGTGACGTTTTGATCATAAGAGTCATCTCAGCAGCGTGGTCCACATTTGGATATGTGACAACACCATTCTCATCAGCATGAGGATGGTTCGGATCGAATACTGTGCGAGATGAATTCTGCACTGCCTCTACGCCAAGCACATGCACACCTGCAGGGTCTTCCGGTGTTCGTTCCCCCGTCATCAAAGCATCGAAATTAATATCCGGACCAGATACAAGACGCAAAGGTTGGAAAATATTTCCGTCCGCCATCCTCGTCGTATTCATATTAGCTAGATTCTGCGCAATTATCTGTAAGCGCTGCCATTCCACATCCAAAGCTGACATACTGATTTGTATCGCCTCCATCAGCGCTGTCCTCCTTGTACGACACTCATGCCAAGTGACGTTTGGCGGGCACGCAAATCGATCAAAGCTGCGTAGCGCATAGCCGTCTGGGACGCCCGTGCCAACTCAAGATCGATACGCATTTCTGCAGCTAAGGCGTCTGAGTTCACGTAAGTGACTTGCGGATCGACGGCGCGAATACTTTCTATTCCCTTCGTGGATACTGCCTGTAATTCATTTTCGAAGGTAACGCGGGCAGGCACATACCCTTCGGTCCCAGCATTTGCGAGATTCTGCGCAATATAATTTTGTCGCATCATAAGCCCGTCGAGAGCCTTACGAACTAATACCGCAGATAATTCATCCATCACTTACCCCTCATTGAACAATAATGTCCGCGTGCAACGCACCCGCATCTTTTAGTGACTGTAAAATACCGATCGTCCGACGCGTATCCACACCAGCCTGCGAAAGCCCTTGGACTAGATCGGCGATACTTGAATTGTCGAACGTAGCGACGACGTCGGCGTCACCTTGCTCAACATCCAATTCGGTATTCGTTATTATCAAGCTCGATATGCCTGGGTTAATACCTGAGATAAATGCTGGCTGTAGTGCGGTATTTTCTGTCGTAACAGTAATCCGGATGTCACCTTGGGCTATAACGACGCTCGATAGTGTCACAGAACTACCAGCAACAATCGTCCCTGTACGTTCATTAATTACAATTCGAGGAGGTGTATCAGTTCCAACCGCAATCCGCTCTATCTCACCTACAAAGGCAGCGAGCTGACGTGGGCCGCCTGCATATGCAATCCGAACTTCATCAGCTCCTTTTGCCCATGCGACAGATTGCCCAAAGTAAGTATTTATCTGCTCTGAAATACTCGCCGCCATTCCAAAATCGGCATCTTTCAAAAGAAAGCGAAGTTCTTCTCCCTCTTGAACTAAATCCGCATCAACAGATACTTCGACTGTAGCCCCGTTCTCCAGTCTCGCTGTTGTTGGGAAATTCCTCTGCTGTAAATTGAATTCATCTTCAAAACTATATCCGCCAGTGACGAGCGACCCCTGCGCCAAAGCATATGTATTTCCGTCCGGCCCCGCGAGCGGTGTCATGAGAAGTGAGCCACCAGCGAGACTCCGGGCATCTCCCACGGAGGAAACGGTGGCGGGAATGCGGTCGCCGCGATTGGCGGAAGGTGGTAATGTGCCCATAACCATGACGACAGCGACATTACGACTGTTAACCTCGTCCTCGGTTACAGTGGTGCCGAGCCGCCCCAAAACATTTCGAACGGCTTGGCGTGTGATAGCGCTCTGGCGCGTATCACCAGATCCAGCGAGCCCAACAACCAGACCGTATCCAACTAGATTATTGTCCCGCCAACCGTCAAACCGGCCGAGTGTCCGTATTTCAGTGCTTTGAGCATTAGATGGCGGGACCGCGAAAGCTGTTGACCAAAGTAGGAACAAAATGATGAGACGACCGAAAAGCACTTTTACAATCCCAAAAACAAAAACAATCGACTGATCAAACCAGGACGCGCGCTACGTGAAACAAATCCACTCCCGTCATATGCAATTTCGGCATTGGCGATTTGAGTGGATATAACTCGGTTTTCAGGCGTGACATCAACTCGGCGAATGCGCCCGCGGACGCCTACTCGTGAAGTTTCGCCATTGATAAGAACGAGTTGTTCACCCAGCACCTCCAGGTCACCATTCGGAAAGATTCCGACAACTTCCACACTGAATTGAGTTAGCAGACTCTCACTTCGACGCACTTCACCTCGTCCAGAAAATGCCCCTGCAAAATCCGCCTCAGCGCCCTCATCAAAGTTTCCTGCTGCAGCTCGCAAGTCGAGTGTGCTACGCCGGGATGTCGCGGCTTCTGCAGAGTTACGTGCCTCAGCAGATTGGAACACAATCACAGTTAGTATATCGCCAACCGTCCTTGCCTTATTGTCCGACGCAAGATCTGCCCATGTTCCACCTTTAAAGAGGTCTTCTGCCGAAGCGACTGGCAGTGGTGCAGACAGAGCGACCGCGATGAAAAGCGAATATACCTTGCTTGCTCCGGATTTCATGGTTGGATCTTCGGCGCGCTGATACTGGATGAAGGTACTGTGAGAATGTTCCCATCGAAATCACGAACATGCGTATACGAATGATCCTGGACGGGCATTACTGCCCTAACGTTTCTCTCAATTTGAATGGGGCCAAGCTGAACTGAAACCAACAGCGGGTCATCGCGAAGTGCAAACGGAGTACTGTTCAGAACGACCGGCCCTAGATAGGTGCCAGCACCGAGGGGCTTTCTTGATTTCGAAAGTCCAGTACTTCTATCGTAAAACAGGCCCGGATCTTGAATATCCTTTCTGCATGGCACCTGGGATGTCTGCTCTAAGGTAACAAATTGATTTTGCTCCACAGCAGTATCTAATTGTCGGCATTTAAACTGATCGATTCTCTCACCTTGGCTTCCATCAAATTGGTTTTGATCCACATGAACTGAAACACATTTGGGGCTCGCGCTGCCCCAAAAATTTGTCAAACCCGGAAAACGTCTACGCACCAATGTATTAACTTCATCCCGTGATAGCAGGATATCTTCTCCAGATGCAGACCATTCGTGAATAATATCCGTCCCGACTTGTTCAAGCGCGATGGACGAGAACCTTGAATAATCAGCCAGCGTTCGCACCGTAAGCGTCGGTGCTAAAGCTGAAATTTGAGCGCACTCTGCCTGCGCCGCGCCCAAGCTCCAAAGCACCAGGGCGGCTAAATTAGCCACTCGACTTTTCATTTTACCCCTCGTCTATCCCTCTTGTGCCCCGCCTATCGCCTCAAACTTGTTGTGATCGACATTAATTGGTCTGCTGCTTGAATAATCTGCGCATTCGCTGCGTAGGCGCGCTGCACGATCATCATTTCAATCATTTCCGTATTCAGGTTTACATTGGATCGCTCACGCGCGCCTTGAGCAAGTAATCCAAATCCGTCTTCACCGGGGCGTCCGGCTATAGACCGGATACCGGGTTTTAAACGCAGCACCCCCCCGGTTTGCTGTTCAAGTTCATCAATGTTCTCAACATTAACCAGGTGGATCTGGCCGAGCTCCAGACTGCCATCGCTCGTTCCGTGCGCGAAGACGAGACCATCTGGCCGAATTTCAATCTCACTTGCATCTGATGGCACCGAAATGCTGTCTCGCAAGAGCATACCGGACTGCCCGACAAGACTACCGTCAGCATCAACCGCTAAACTGCCACCGCGCCATAAATAAACCTCTCCCCTTGGCCCGACTAGTTCGATAAACCCAGAACCATCGACAGCAAGGTCGAGAGAGTTTTCTGTCGCCCGCAACTCTCCTTGCTCGCCTAGCATTACTTTGTCTGCTGCTCTCACACCCGCAGTCGACATGCTGGACCGGTTTCCAAAATCCGACACGTCAGCGACAACCTGAGAAAAACTAACCTCGGAACGCTTGAAGTTGTCTGTGTTCAGATTAGTTACATTATTGGCAAGTGTATCGAGTGCTCTTTGCAACGCCACAAGCCCGGTTGTCCCAACATCAAAAGCCTCGCTCATCTGCCCCCCCGCCTAAAAGTTGTTACGGCTTGGTCAAGCAGCGTGTCATAGGTTTGAATTATTCGTGAAGCCGTTTCGGCCTCCCGGACAGCCGTCATCATGCCAACCATTTCATCTGCCAGAACAGTGTTCGACCCCTCCAGCATACCCTGCTCAATACCAGGCTGATCTACCGCTGGCGGGCGCTCATCTCCCTGAATAGAGAAATAAACACCCCCCGCATACGGGGTTAATCGATTAGCCCCAATATCGAAGACACCGACCTTTGCGATAGGCAGACCATCCTGCAGAAGTGTGCCATCTGGAAGTATTTGCACTTGTCCCTGCTGAAGAAAAATATCCCCTCCTTCAGCACGCTGCAGGGCATAACCTTGCTCAGTTATCAAACGCCCTTCTGCATCGACATCCAAAGAACCATTCCGCGTAAAAAGCGTGCGCTCACCAGCGCGAACTTGAAACATTCCATTCGATGTAATGGCAAGATCATAGGGGTTACCCGTCTGCTTCAGCGCGCCTGCACTCATGTCGTGCAAAGAGTCCGAATTATTAGACACGCCATTTGGAGGCATTGCTTGAGAGGAAATTAGATCATTGAATAATAATGAATTTTTATAACCCGGTGTATTCAAATTTGAGACGTTGTCTGCCGTCCCTTTAAGCGTCCGTTGCGTATTCGCGAGCAGTTGTGCCCCAATTTCCATTAACCCATCCATAAGGTTAACGCTAAATCAGAGATGCACAATTTGACAACCTAGGATATTTACCTATTTTTCGAATCAGTGGTTAGTTAAAAGAGTTATCCACAGGTTTGTGATTTCCAGCAAAATCGACAACGTGGACATGCCGAGACATTTTGATCGCCGCGAACGAGTATTATAATAGTCGGCTCGGCTTGAATTGGTTTTGCAGTCTCTCCATCGCTTCCGGAAAAGTATTCGGTACTTTTGCTTATTGTGGGGCAATGGTTGAGATGCAACTCAGTATACAGATGTTGAAGTTGTCAGCGGAGCTTGGGTCTGAGGTAGATTTCTCTTGTTCCAGCCTGGTTTTGCAAGCGAAATTCTCTTTCGCAATTTCAAAACGTCACCTGCGATCATCCAGCTTGCAGTGATAACGGATGTCCGGTTTTCACTGTTTATTCTTAATGTCGAGAATCTCCTCCACCAGCGCGGCATTGATGTCCACCATGAGAGTGTTCACCCCTAGATGGATCGCTTTGGCACCCGCTTCGCAAGGAAGAATCGTAGTCAGAGAGCGAATTACGCTTGGTAAGTTACTTGGCGGCAATAGTGCCTCGACGAGATGATCTTAAAGATAGGAAATGAGATCCATTATCTCTGGCGCGAGAAATTTTCTATGATCTGTGCGAAGCTAAGGCCCTTACCGAGAACTAGAGATGCTATAGTGCCGTCAGACCCCGCACATCGCTCGGCTGTTAGCCACCAGCACCGGAAACCATCTTGCCTCGGCGTTCATACCACCTCATTATCTAAGAATCGCATGAACGCCGCTACCGTGAAACCGCCGAACCAACAAAGACGGTGGGACACCCTTTAAGGGCAATCAACTTCCTGTATCGAGCTACCAACAACACACTCCATACCGATTTCGACGAGTTTTACTCACCGATAAACTCCTTCCAGCAGGGCTCCGCCGGCAGCACCTATATCATTCAGGCCGGCGATAGGCTCTCGTTCATTGCTAACCGGCTGCATGGCTATACCCAGCTCTGGTATAGCAACGTCGAGGCAAACAGCCTCTCCGCGGATGCCGCCCTCGTGAGAGACAACGCCCTCACTTGCCTGCCTACATCAACCAGTAGAGCCAGAACGCCTCCACCTTCCCCCCCAAGACCCGAATGAGATCATAGGCGATGCCTTCCCAGCACTCCCACAGCCGGACGGCGACAACAATTGCGGTGTGTTCGGATAGATCTTCCTGGCTGTAATCGCCGTAGCAGTGACAGTCGCAACAAAAGGAGCGGCCAGCAAATTTTTCGGGTTTCTCGGTAAGACGGGTGCGGCTATCGTCGGCGGTGCCGCGGCTGGCGCGCCGGGATCCGCAGCCTCACAAGAGGTCGGTGTCGCCACCGGCATTCAGGACAAATTCTCCTTCAAAGGCGTTGGCTCAGCAATTGGACAAGGTGTGCTCAATGGACTTGCAAGTATCGGCCTAGCCGCACATGGCTTCTATGGCGGACTTGCTGCAACATTCGGTGCAGAACTCGCCCTTATTACTGTGGTTGGCATTGCCAATGCCGCCACCCGATCCGCCCTCACCTGTAACTCCTTAGGGGGAGGACGCCAGGCTACAATCCCTAACATCATCAGGCAAGCTGTAGGCAGTGCAATCGGTGGGCGTATCGACAGACGGTTAACCTGCGGTGGTGGTGCTAATCGTGGCGATACAGCGGAAACAGCCGAAAAAGTCCGGCAAGAGGTTCTCCCCCCGGCGACGCAAGGCAGCCCTGTTCCAGATAGCGATTTGTTCGATGGTATTGGCGGATCCGATCAAGGCTTCCCGGACCGCTCGCCGGCAACCATCTCTCCTGGAGAGCGCTCGTTCGTCGACGGTCTGACCTTTGCCGCAAACGGCAATTCCTGATGATCCATCACTCATCTCCGAGAAAGGCAATCAAGCAGTATTCAGAAAGACGGAAAAGCGAAATCTCAAATTGTCTCTACACGCTAGACTGAAAACAATTGCTAGTGCCCATATGGTGCCCAAGAGTTTTCTGGACCTCAGCTAGAATGCACTAAGTCATTGTAAACATTGGCGACCCCGGCAGGACTCGAACCTGCAACCGTCGGATTAGAAGTCAGATATTACGGCAGGCAAAACAACGCACCGGCGCACAAACCGCGCAAGAACGCATGTAGAATCTACAAACCGCCACTAGATCCACAATCACGCTCCCAGACTCCTGCACTCTGTAGAGGCGATAGGCCATCTGGCGATCTGTCAGATGTACAGGATCAGCCGGATAGCGGTCTTCAGACCAAGAACATTTCAGAAAGGTGTACAGGATGAAGGAGGCCTACATCTCCAAGGCGTTCAGGCCGGAAACAGAAGAACTCATTCAACGAGCGTCATCTATTATTGAGGATTACGAAGATCAGGGATTTTCGCTGACGCTAAGGCAGTTGTATTATCAATTTGTGGCGCGAGGCATCATTGAGAACTCAGAGCGTTCTTACAAAAGGCTAGGCTCAATCATCACTGATGCGCGAATGGCGGGCTTGATTTCTTGGACAGCTATTGAGGACCGTGGGCGCGGAGTCTCTAGCTGGCTAGTCGAAGAAGACGAACAAGAGGTGTTTAAAGGAATCGAATACTCGTTTGCCCTCGACTTCTGGGAGCGACAAAATGTTTATGTTGAAGCTTGGGTCGAGAAAGAGGCTCTTAAGGGAGTGCTGCAACGGCCGTGCGAACGGTGGCGAGTGCCATACATGGCTTGCAAGGGATACTTGTCGGCATCGGAAGCTTGGCGCTCTGGCCTTCGATATCGGACAGCATCGAGAGATCGAGCGAAAGTGGTTCTGATACACTTAGGCGATCATGACCCTTCGGGCATAGATATGACGCGAGATAATCAGGAACGAGTCGATCAGTTCTCTTGGGCAGAGGTTGAAATAAGGCGCATTGCGCTAAACATGAACCAGATCGAAGAGTATCGACCGCCGCCTAATCCGGCAAAGCTGACCGACAGTAGGGCGTCTGATTACGTCAACCGATTCGGTTACCAGAGCTGGGAGTTGGATGCTCTAGAGCCGAGCCTGATCGATCGACTTGTTGACAAGGAGATTCGCAGCCTAGTCGATCCAGATGTTTGGGCGCAAACGCAAGACGAAGAAGCTCAGCGGCGCGAGGTCTTGCGCGATGTCTATGACCGTTGGGATGACATCGCAGAGTTTCTAGCAGCCTAACCCCACCGCGAGAACAGAAAGGTAAGAGGATGACGCGCGAAGACATTGAGAAATTGATCAAAGCGGAAGCTCTTTTGAGGTCCATCTTGAGCAATGCGGACATGACGGTAGACCCTGAAGGAATGACAATGGCGGAGGCCATCAAACGACAGCGTCAACTTATGGGACTGAGCCTCCAAGAAGTTGCCGACTCTGTCGGCAGTAGCAAATCTTATCTTTGGGATTTAGAGCAGGGTCGGCACCCAAGGCCCTCGGCGTCTATAGTTTGGCGGTTGTCTAAATCCCTCGGCCTCGATTGCGCGTGGCTGTGCGAAGCTGCGGAGCGTCAAGCTCAAAGATTGGCCGAAGCTGCCTAACCCCAAGGAAGGAAGAGAGATGAGCAAAAGCAGGTTTTGTCTGTCGCCAGTAGACTATGAAGCTTGGAACAAAGGATACCAGCCCCCAAACGAGCATGTACTGATTCATGAACTGATGTTCGAGGGTGCACACGTTGATTCGTTCAGTGGATTTGACGGCAATATGTTTTGGCTGGTCACAAAGGGCAAACCATTCAGGGGTGATGGGCCTGGCCACGATTTGCAAATGAGATTGCTTCAAGAAAAGATTGAAGAAAAGAAGGCTGTCTTAGTCAGCTGCAAATTTCTAAGGGCGATTGCCACCCAACCATTGATTGCGGGAACATGAAAGGAGATGGGGATGAGTGATCTCCTTTTTGACAATCTGCCCAGATCAAAGCGCAAGGTCCGGATGCATGTTGCTGACGCCGGTCAGGGCATCCGCTTCGAATGTCGCAAGTGCGGTTACAATACTGGCTGGATCAACGACGAGTGGACGGTCACGGAAAATAGGCGTGGACATCCCTGTCCTGTCTGCAACGATAACGAGCCCTAAACCTTGCCCCGCCCTCCCCGATCTGGAATCCTGCTACAATGGGGGGACCGCCGACAATCGCGGACATGCGCGCAGAAGACAAAGTCTATGCGATTACAATCCATTGCGGATCTCCGACATGTGCTCATCAGAAGACTTTTGCGCTAGATGAGCTTCCTGATCGGGCGACGATCCCGAGCATTACGGGCATCAGGTGCTCTAAGTGTGGACACACGCCGACGGACCCGGAGCCACGGTGGCGCGATCCCTGCCCTATCAAGATTACAATGGGCGAAAAGATGAGCTTCCACAGGGCGCGCAGCTAATGTGTGGCCGCTTCTTCCGCCATGATGTGTCTTGGGAAGAGTACTATACCGGCCTTCGGTTGATCATCCCCGAAGATGTCGAGCCACCAGAGGCGGCCTACAATATCGCGCCCACGCAAATTGCGCCGATCATTCGCCATCCGACAGAGGACGAGGACGCCGACGCGGGCGAACTGGTGATGGAGCCTGCACGCTGGGGCCTCGTTCCCACCTGGTGGAAAAAGCCGCTCAAGGAGATCAAGTGGGGCACGTTCAATGCGCGCTCGGAGACGACTGCGGAGAAGCCTTTCTTCCGGGGCGCATTCCGGCATGGCCGCTGCCTGGTTCCAATGAGCGGGTTCTACGAGTGGAAAAAAACCGAGGACGGTACGAAGCAACCCTACGCAATTGGCCTAGGAAACGTGCGCTGGTTCTGTTGTGCCGGTCTCTGGTCACGGGCCATGATCGACGGCTCGGAGATTGATACGTTCACCATCCTGACCACAACACCGAACGACCTGATGGCAGAGATCCACAATCGGATGCCGGTCATCCTTTCTCCCACCGACTATGATCACTGGCTCGACCCCGAAAAGGACGCAGAGCCGCTATTCGAGCCCTTCGCCGCTGACGCCATGCAAGCATGGAAGGTCGGGAAAGCCGTTGGGAACGTCAGAAATCAGGGTGCGGAACTGGCGCGGGCGGTGGATTAATTGCAAACACTCTCATCAAAGTCCTGAGGGCGCTTCGACGGGTTAGCGCACCAGTAGACATTATTGTGCGCAGCGATTTGGGCCAGCGTGTCCGCTGTGTCGGCATAGCTTGCATAGATGGGCGTATAGACGGCTGCCACAGCCTGCTCTGTTACGATCTCACTCGTCTCTAAAGTGGTAGTCGGGCAAGGGCTCGTCGTCGCGCAGGCGCTCAGCGGTAGCGTCACGCACGCGATCTGCCATATCTTCCATTTCACGGCTGTTCTCCATTATCTCTCTGTCTTGTTCGAGGGCGCGGACACGGTTTTCCTGGCGCGCTTCTTTGGCCCCTACGCGGCGTTGTTGACGGTTGTTGAGCCGCCAGACGATGAGGATTGCGCCAAAGGTCAGTGCGATCTGCGCATACTTGTTGTTGGCAATGAAATTGAAGGCGGGAAAGAAAATTGCGCTCATTGCAGAAGCGTGTCCGCCTCGTCTTCACCCTTTTGGCGCTGCCACTTGCCCCAATAAAAGACCACGATCGAGATGACGCCGAGCACGATGAAAACTGTCGCTATCTTGGCCGGGCTATACTTTTCAGCAAACGCCACCACGGGCTCTACAATGCCCACCTGATCAGCAACCATGCCTCCTATGGCTACGGTTCCTGAAGCCTTGGCAATCTCTTCCTTGGCAAATCCCTTGCCCCGCTGGCTGTCCTTCATGTCCTTGACCTTGGGCTCTGTGGTCTCAAGGTAGCGCACTTGCTTAACTGGAATTGTGTGCACCTTCTTTTTCACTTTCAGAGGCTGATTTTCATTCAGCCATTCGGTTTGCTGGTGTTCGGTTTTCTCCTTCCAGCCTTTGGGTGGGTACTCCGGCAGTGCTGGCTCTGCCACGGGTTCGGGTTGGTCGAAGAGGTCAGTGTCTGCGGATACGTTGGCAATCACGTCCTCAACATCATCGCGGAGCTCAATGTCCTTTGCGCCCTCCCATGGGAGACCAGCCCACATCAGCACCTCGGCAACGCGGCGGCGATACAGACCAAGCTCAAAGTTTGAGCCCTTGTTCCGGTACTTCACCCACTGCCGGGCTATGTCGATCAGTGGGGCCTGATCAACGATCTTTGCTTTCAGGGTCGAGTACTTCTTGTCCGCATCCGGCCCCAGATTATAGACAAAGCTCGCCAGAGCATCACGCTGATTGGGCTGGAGAGGCACATCCTGAAAATGGCGATCCATGGCAGGCTCCACCTCCTTGCGGATGTGGTGGAACATCTCCTCTTCATCGCGTTCCGGGCTGATTTCGTCGCCCGGACCAACAGGCTTTCCGTCTGCCCATCGGGTCAGTCCAGATCCAATGGTCCATATGCCTTTGGGGTCCAGATAGGCTTCCGGGCGAAACCCTTCGAAACTACGGATCAGGCTGATCGCGGCTAATGTCGTCTGCATCTCCATCCCCCTCGTTTGGTGGTGTGAAATCGTCTTTCGGATCGTGTCCGTTCACGGCAGGCGTGCCGGTCACGAAGTCGTAGTCCTCTCGGCTCATGAACCCGTGCTCGACGCAGGTGCGCAGCACCATGTCCAGCTGGGAAACGGTCATGCCCGTGGTCTCGTATTTCTTCACGCCGACCATGCCGCCCATGACGAGCGATGGCCGCGCGCGCTTTGCCTCTACAAGCGTCTTTGCCAGCTGCTCGTAGTACCTCGCCGCCTCTATTTTCTTTGTGCCGACCCTGCGCGTTCGGGCAGCTTTGCGACCGCCAGCCTTTGCGTTCTGCTCACGCTCTTTCAGGGCGGCGTATTCGTCCTCGGAGATGGTGACGGTGGCTCCTTCACCCGTTCGAAGCATGGCCATCTCGGCATCGTGCAAATGCATCTTGTAAAGCTCTTTCGGGCCAAAAATGACGATGCTTTCCGCAATGAAGACCCAGAAGACAATAAAGCCGACAGCGACCAGATAAACGCTCCAGTCACTGGGCGTCTGGGACCAGGTCACGAGCTGGGCAAGGCCAACAAATAAAGGTGCCCACGGGTTGGCGGACGCCTCGGCCTCAATAACCTCAATTTGCCTGTCAGCGCCGCCTACGGTCAATTCAAGGATTTGAGCATCAATCGCATCAATCTTGCCCTGCGCGGCGTCCTCCAGTTCTGTGCGGCGCACTCGCAGAGCATCAGATCGCGCGTCACTGGCAGATAGGCCGTCCGTGTCGAGGTTATTGATCTCCGTATTGATGGGCTCCAGCCGCGTTACCAGATCATCGCGAATGCTGACCTTCTGACCTTCAAGTCGCTCAATGACCTCATCTGCGCCGGCAACACTTGCTTCTGCAATATCTTGCGCAGCCAAGGCTGTATCACGGCGACTATCAAGCGCCTCAAGACCGATCCCGATCGCATGCAGGCAGACAAGCAGGCTGACGGCTATTCCAAGCCTGCGCCAGACCTTCCCATCTCCCAGCCCCTTCTGGCGTGAACGCTCCGACGCCATGAGAAAGGTTGCGGCGAAAAAGCGGAATGCCGCGCCCATCACCATGAACACGAGCGGCGTAATGGACGATCCGACAGCCAAATTATAGCTGAAATGCGCATCCAGATAGAGAAGCCCGCCAAATGCCGTGAGGATAATTCCCCAGCCAATGACGTACAGCCACCCCGTAATAAACACGGCAGCAAACTGATCACGCATCCACCGCGCAGCAATTTGTGCGCGCCCCCAGAAATCGAGGCGCGGCTCAGTCATATCTGTCATGTATCAGCCCCTCAGAGTCCCCACAGACCCAGAATCAAGCGGCCCACCAGCAAAATCAGGTCAGGCCGGATAATCACGATGGCGATTGCGACGATCACGATGGTCGTCGCGTTCTTTCGGAGAAAAGCCCGGGCAGACCCGCCTTTGGGTCTTGCCAGCCCGTCCGGCCCGATCTCCATCCCCATTTCGGCAAGCGTTTTTGCCCTGTCTTCTTCGCGTTCCTTTTCGCGAGCGATGATCCCGTCACGAATAAGCGCAGGCATCTCTTTCTTCTGAAGCTCCCACGCTTCACGCGCCAATCTGAGCTGCACCTGATTTAGTTCGGACTCGGAGGGAACCTCATCAACGCGCTGCCTCAGCTCTGTCTGGCAGTCCTCGACCTTCTCAAGACGATTTACGACCTTGAGAAACTCCAGCTCCATGCTTTCCATGATGACCTAAACGCCCGGCGCTTCAATGTTGAATTTGCGACGATTCCATTCGATGTTTTGATCGTACATATCCATCTTCTCGGCCCATTCTTTCGACAGCCGTTTGCTTTCAGAATCGTCACCCTTTTGATAATGTAAAAACCAGCCGCGAGCTTCAGAGAATTTGGCTGCCAGATTTCTATCGTCTTCCTGCGGAGAGTGACCAGGTACAAACAGCTCCGGATTCGGTGCCGTCTCGCTCGCCCGCTCATCAATGTGCGCCTTAGCCTCTTCCATGGCTCCGAGAGCGCCTGCTAGGCCAGTCTCCGGCAACTCCACACCCAAGGCCTGCATCTGGCGCTCTAGCCGCGTGTGCACCCGCCTTATGTCGTGCCGGGCCTGAAACACGGCTGACGCTAGCGCCTTGTCACGGTCACACCTGTCTCGGCTGCGCTCGCAGAGCGTGTCGATGCACTCTCCCCCGTAGCACAGGCGCTCCAGCGTGTGGCAGATGTCGGATGCGGTGGTTAGGTCGCTCATTGTGGTGCGCCTCCTGGAGGTACAAGCTGTCTGGGCCTGCGCTGCTCGTTGAGTTTTTCATTGGCGATGGCTGCCGCGCTGAGGCCGAGTGCTCCCCCGGCCGTTTGCGGGCCATAATCCAGCACCATGTCTTCGGTGAAGTACTTAAGCCTCTTGATAAGGTTATCGAGATTGTACTTTACGCCATCGACGAAGTCTTCGTCGGTGAGGCGGCGTTTGATGTCTGTTTTGAGATTGGCGACGCTTCGGCGAACCGGGTTGCGAATGCGCCAGATCCCTTCCTCAATCTCTTCATAGCCCAAACGAGAAAGCTTCTCTCCCAGATACTTGTTGTAGAGCCGGTCTCTTGAGCCACTTCGGCTGGGCAGAGACGTCCATGTGATCTCGGCAGGCCGTCCCTTCCTGATGACCTGAGTTGCGCCGTCCAACGCCGTCTCAAACACCTCTTTTACTTGGGGGATCGACATTGCCTTCCCCTTGGCAAAGTCAGCCTGGAGCGCGCCGTTAAGGTCAAAGCCAACATCGCCAGAAGGGGTCAGGTGAACATTTACAACGTCACCAGTGGAAAGCGACTTACTGATCATGGACCCATTATTGTAAATTCCCTTGTGTTCCTTCCATACGGACGGTTTGGCCGATTTGTTTGTGAGCCGCACCTGCGCCTGGCTGCGCGCTTCCGCCAGGGACAAATTCGGGTTCTGGGCTCTGACTTTTGCGGTCTCATCTATTATCGCGCTCACACTAGGAGGTTTTGGCGGCCCACCCGGCGGGCTCTTCAGCACGCGACTTGCTCCACTCGCTACAGTGCGCGGTTTATAGGCTCTGCGCCGAACGCTGTTTCCAGCATATCGACCGCCTGCCCAACCTGCGCCAGCCGCCAGAAACCGCTCGCGCAAATCAACATTGCCATCATCGTTCAGATCGGGCGCGTACACGAAGCCACTACCCGCGCCTCCGACTTGTCCGACGAAACTTGGTACGCCGTCCCTTAGGCCTCCATGCAACTGCCTGTTGCGAGATTCGTCCTCAGTGAGCCAAGGAGCCATTTCCCGGCGCTCAGCGTTTGAAGCCCTGTGCTGGACGTTGCGAGCCTCAGTCTCTCCCATGCTTCGATAGTAACGATCATGACTGAATAGGGGCGCTGTGCCCTTGGCAAATCTCTCCTTCGCTTGAATTGCGTGTTGGATCTCATGAACCAGCGTTTCAAATTGATCAGCTGGGCGCGCACGATTGATTGTAATCTCTCCCCAGATTGGATCGTATGATCCGTGGCTTGTGCCTTTCATATCTTTGACGGAAACCTTCTTCGTTCGAAGGAATGGGTAAGCCTCATACAAACCTGGATGATCGAATACCTCTTCAAGGTTCCGCGTTCCGCCATCCTTCCAGAATCCGCTGTCCTTCAGCGTTGCGCCTGTTCCTTCTATCTCGTGTCGCCACTTTCCATCGGCACCTCGAAACCATCCGGTTTCGTCAAGGATTTGCGCATCAGCGGAGCCTGATCGAGCGGCCTGCTTAGCCTCTTTCAATCGTGCTTTATTGGCACCCTTTGCTTTGCGACCGCCGAAGAACCCGGCCGATGCACCATCGGGCAGTGGAACTATGTCTGATCCCAAACGACCTCCGGAACGCGTGGGCGGAATCAGTCTCGGGACAACTACTCCTGTACCCGCACCACCGACGGCACCAACAATCCGTTCCCCTGAAGTGACTTTGCCGTCGCCATCCATATCCGGCGCAAAAGTAAAGCCACCGCTTGCTCCCACTACCGGCGGCAGGACAGACTGAGCGGAGAAGCCGTCTTCGTTTTTCGGCTTCCACGAATTCAGATCGAACAAGCGTGAGCCCTTCGTTCTCTCCGTAGTGATGTCGTCGAGACCGCTTTGCCCTGCGGGATCAGCACCGGGTCGCCAGTTGGGATCAATGGCTGTTTTGGGATCAACACCATTGTCGAGGGCGCGCATGACGTCCGCGCTGAGTTCGGGATCATAAGCGTGTGTATGGCCTTTCCCGAGCAGGTTCCGTATCGCCTGCTGGTGTGTTCCAACGCTATCATGGCGCAGCGCCGGGAAGTCACGCATGACATTTCCGATCTCATCCTCATAAGCATCAATCGTGATCGCACCACGTGCACCATTGTTAGCAGGTTCCGGATACTGAGCTGGCGTTGTTGTCTGTGATCCCGATGCCAGCGGCTCAGGTCGAGGGGCATTGAAATCAGCAGCCGATACCTTCCGGCCACCAATAATGTCCTGAACTTCTCTTTCGTACATTTCGCGGGGCTGGTTCACCTTGCGCGGATCGATCTGCATTGTCCGCCCTGTCCGGTTTCTGATGATCTGTTGCAGTTCGCCAATGCTGAGATCGGAGATGTCGCGAGGTGCTGGCGGGCCTCCGGGGGGAATTGTAAGGCCAAGTCTTTTTAAACCGTCCGTAGGGTTAGACAGAAGAATATCGCCCATGGCGTCTAGTTGTTTTTCGTTAAAACCCTGGCGGCGAACTCCTCGAAGAGAATCCGCAATCAGACCTATCCAGTCGCGTCTGGCAACGCGCTCTCCCGTGCGGGCTATGCCTTCCAGATGGCTCTCACCTCCCTCCAGCACAGTTCCGGTAACGCTGCTTGAGCGGGGAGCCCAACGCTGACCCATATCTGCTAGTTCGGCCTCGGCCTCCATGCGATTGACGAGCTTCTGCCCCGCATCACTTCCGAGACCCGCCCTTACCTTGGCCTGATTATCCCGAACCCTGAACCTCTGCGGTTTCAACAGGTTCTTATCAAACCGATCTGCAATCTCTGAAACCACGCCCGCTTGGAACATGCCGCGATCAGAACCGACGCCCATTTCGTTGACCTGATCGCGAATGTCCCTCGCCTTCACAGCACTAGACTTTATCGCTTTGCGTCCAGCCGCCTCTGCCGCTTCCAGTTTGGGTGCTCTTTCGCCAGCCTCGCGAGCCGCCTGATAGAGACTTGACTGTGACCCGTCCACGAGGGTGCGAGTGGAAAGTCTGTCCAGTTCCTTAACAACATCCGTTTTGAGCTCGGTCAGAATGCGAAGGGTCTGTTTGTCCTTCTGAGCGACCGCGCGGCCAATTGCATCATCAAGCGACCGCTTCGCCACATCCCAGCGGTCCAGATTGGACATTTGCTCAACAGGAATTCCTCTGATCGCTGCCCTTGTTGCAATCTCATCGTCCGCGTTCTTCAGATGCCGCTTCATTTTGGGCGTCTGGGCGAGCTGCTGAAGCTTCGGCGAATCTATGTTGTGGAACTGCCGGAAAGCCTCGTCATAGAATGGTGCGGCCTCGCTGCGCGCATCCTCCGCAAGATCATTTAGTAGGCGTGGCACGTCGTCAGGATCAATGCCTGTCAACTGTTCCAGATCTGTGCGAGCCCGGTCTACAAAGCCACCGGCACGCTCGGCGATTATCCCTTGAGCCTTGTTAGACGTTGTTCCCGGTTTGCGCGTGAGAGCCGTCAGGGCGTTCACCGCGTCCTGCCCGATGACTTCAGCGAGCACAGCGGGCTTGTCTCCATATCGATCAATGGCTGCGTGAATGTCAGTCAGCGACATGCCGGCGCGATTGATCGACCGCATGACGGCATTGCGCGCGACCTGCTCATTATGACTGACCCGCGCTGTGCCGGTCTTGCGGAACAGGCCAGACAGCGCATCCTGTAGCGTCGCTTTCACCCCACCAGCACCACGAACAATCGGGCGAAGAGCATCTGCGCCGCCTTTCAGTATCAGACCGCCTCCCGCGCCATAGGCAGTGTCCCGCAACGTGATCCCACCTCGTTCACCGACAGTCGCGTTGCGGCCCTGCTCAGCCTCAAAGTTAGACGTGTTCACGGTCGAGCCATACACAGCGCCGTCAGCAGCCGTAGCAGCAGCAGCGCCCCTGAACGTGTTCGTTATTGAGGGAATGAATGGGATCTTCGAAACGCCCTTGGCAATGGCGGCACCGGGCGCGAGGAAACCTGTCACGTCCCCCGCCAGTGACGCTATGGGATTCTCCTTCCTCTGATTTGCGCTGTGCCTGCGACGGGCCGCGAGATGATCCTCGTTGCCATAACGAACAAGCCCAACGCCAGCAATGCGATCAAGACCGGCATTGATGCGGTCGCCGAGGCCCAAAGTCGCTGAGTTGACCGCCTTGTCAGCGAAGGCACCGGCACTCTTTATCCACGGAGCCTGCAGTTTCCCAAGAAACGGATCAGCGGCTGCGGCGGCGGCGTAGTCCTCTGCCGTGGCGGTGGGCGCTTCAGGCTCAGCTTCCACAGTCGTGCGCATCGACGCCTGCTGGGCTTTCAGCTCTTTTAAACGCTTCAGCTTTGCAAGCCGGTCGCGTTTTTCAGCTTCGGTCATTACGCTCCCCGCGCTCAAACATCTCTACAAAAGGAAAGCCCGCTCGTTTCGGAGCGGGCTTCTTTGTCTTAGCAAGTTGGCAGTCGTACTAGACACAGCCCTTATTCGCTTTGGCTGTTCGAATACCCGTAATGCGTTCCTGAAGCGCTTGCTCTGCCTCACTGCGCGCCATGGCGTTACCAATGCCAAAGTCACCCAGGAAGCCAGCGGCAGACCTCCAATCCGTATTGCCGGTATCAGCAATTCTGGTTCGTGTTTCTTCCGCCTTGGCCAATTCCAGGTTCAGAGCTTCGCAATCCATAGCAGCGGCTTCAGCTGCCGAAAACTGAGTCGCAATCGGATAGCGCTTCGTGGCGCATGCCGAGCAAAGAAGAACGAAAGAAAGAAGTGCTAGTTTTTTCATGATCAACCCCATCAATCCATGATTGAGATATAATGAATGCACGCGAGAGAAACGTCAAACAATTCCCCTCTTAGGTGTTAGCGCTGTGCGCTCATGCGGCTACTGGCTTGATTAGCATGGCCAATTTGGACAAACCTTTGGGCGTCACCCTCACCTGTTCAGTGATCTTTTCAGAACCATCAGGCCTTGGGACAATCGTGACTTTGTGCTCTAGCAAGCCCGATAATACCTTTGCTTGGTATCCAAGCCAGTGAGCGGTACCAGCGCGCTTGTAGATCCACCCATGCTGGGCAAGAAAAGAAAACAAGGCTTTTGGCTGAACCTGCAAAGCCTTAGCCGCATCCGTGACGCAAAGAGAGCCGTCAGACTCCGAAATGCGTTCCAATGCGTCAAGTTTTGGCTTGGCCTCCCCCAAGTCTTTTTCCAGCGCAATGACTTTCTCAACGTTTTGAAGCAGAAGCGCGCGAAGCTGAGCGGGGCTATCAAGATTAATTGGGCCATATCCACCCGTTTTTCGGATCGTTGGCAGAACTTCGCTTACAACCCACTCTTCAAACTGCTCGGCCTCTGGGAGGCGAGATCGCATGATGAGGCGATAGAGGTCCCGCTCGGGTATGTATGTAATGTCTTGAACACCACTAGATGTGGGGGTGCCCCGTTTCAGGGCACCCCTGCAATGGGTGGAAATCGCATTTTGGGGCTTAGCGTAACCGAGCGCGTCGGCCACATCGCGACCCGCAAAGTAAGGCTCACCACCAATAAGCATTGTGCGGACACCGTAATCACCGAAATTGAACGCCATTGCTGATGGCTGGACAGGATGAGACTCTTGGTTCATCTGACTTTCCTCTTTGCCCCGCGATACTGGGGCGTTGAGTAGAAAACGGAGACAGGACCGAGGACTGCAAAACCGTGCGGTCCTGTCTCCAACCTCGGGTATCGCTTCCGAGGCCATTGCGTCGATCGACACAAACTAGTTGTCAGTTAAGTCCCGCCTCCGCGGGGAAGTTATGGATCTCGGCGTCCCTCGGGCTCTTTAGCCGAGTGAGCCTCGCCCCCATGAAAAGAGCTACGTGACCGGTTAGCGCCAAGGATAGCACCTCTCCATCACGTTCAAATTCTACGATAACGACATCGCCCTCATTTGTAATTGTCGGGCGGTCGCTGATATAGCGGCAGATAGCCATTCTGATCTCCTTGTAAGATCGGTTTCGGTTAGGTCTGGGGGCAAGGTGCGAACTTGCTCCCGGACTGTTTATCGGGTATCCCGTTTATATGCCTAAGTCAATATCGGATACCCCAAAAAAGAGAGGGCGACCTGTCGATCCCAATAAAAAGGGCCGCGACTTCGGTATTATGTTACGTGTCAATCAAAGCCTGCTGAATGAGATCGACGCTTACCAAAAAGAGCGCGGGCTCAAATCAAGACCAGAGGCGATTCGGAAGCTTGTGAAGTTAGGATTGGAACGTCTGCCATGATATCAATTGGTGAATTGGCTATGCCTACAACATTTGGGGAGTGGGTTTTCGCCGCATGGGTTCTTATTGCAAATATTGCGATTTGGGCGTGGAATCATGCGTTTGAAATTGGCGTTATTGTGCTTTTAGTCTTGATACTTGATCGCTTGGTTAAAATCGCAGACTAGGGACTAATACCCAGCTCAGCCTCTAATTGTGCAATTTCGTCCGTCAGGGGGTCAGCGGCGGCCCGATCTCGCTTGCGCTGCAGACCTCGCAGGATAATGCCTTTTAGCTCGCCCGCAGCCTTTACGGCTTCTTCTTCGCTGATGGATTGATTGGAGAGGCGCGTCTTAGCTTGCGTTGCCTTGTCGCCCTCTATTTCTGTGATGTGCCCACCACCCTTCAGGGCCTCAAAGGCCTCCAAAAATGCTTGTCCACCAAGTTGATCAATATAGGCTTGCGCTCCGGCAGCAGGTGTTCCGGGTATAGCCGGCAAGAAGCCTCCTATTGAAGACATCCCATATCTATTATTGAAACCTTTGTGATCCAGCAAAGCATCAATTGTCTGGATCATGTAGTTACTCTCGTCTTCCAGCTGCGGTAGCTCTTCCTCCGCCTCAACACGAGCAGCTTCTTGTGCCCGTATCGTGTCAATCGTCGCAGCATTCCCGCCAACTTGTTCAGGAGTGGCGATCGCAAAGCCCTGCCCCGTTTGGCGATTAATTGCGGTCGGAACGCCACCAACATCAGAGATCTGAAACGGGTTGCGCGTTTTTATGCCAGTATCTTCTACCGTTCCATCACGCCGGAGGAATCGAAGGTTTCCATTCTCATCGACAAAAGCCGATTGAACGTTTCCCTGACGGCTTGCTTGAGACGGATCAATATCTTTTGGATTGCTATGGATAATCCCATCGATCCCTACACGGTCCACCCCGTCTCCGACATTCGCCGCTTCCCAGTTTGAAGCTATAAGCTCACTGACCTTATCCCTGTCGCCGAACGCCATCATGGTGGCAATGCGCTGGGCGTCCGGGTGCTTGCCGTAGGCATCCATGATCATGTTGTAGACCTGCGAGCGCTCTTGCATTTCGGCTTGCCGCTGTTGTCCGTCAATCCGACTCGCAAACTCGCTTTCAAGCGCAAACTGTCGCCTGAGATTGTTCTCCTCACCCCTTGCCCTCACCTCACTGCCCGGTGTCTTGATCCGATCAATAAGTCCCATTTGGGCGTCACCGTATGGGTTATTGAGGAAGCCAAAGATCCCGCCACGTCGTGGCTTGGGCGGCCCACCTGGTACCTCTGGCTGTGGCCGAGACTGAGCTTGTGCCTGCATGGCGAGTTGTCGCTTCCTCTTTTCCTCAGGATCGATCGTCGGGACCGCTATCGGTATAGGTGGACGCATCAGAGCCCCCTAGAAGAATTTGTCATTGAAAGCCCTCCCCGCTCCTTCGCCAATTGTCCTTGCGGCGGCCCCAAACAGCCCGGAGAAAAGTCCACCCCCGCGCTGTGTCGTCTCGCTCGTCCCCGTCGCATTCTGTCCCTGAAAGAGCCCCAGCGGCAGACCGCCAAGCAGGCTCGTCTGGGCGCGTAGGAGTTCCAGATCAGCCGTGTTGGAATCCCGCTCAATTTGACGCTGAACGTCGCCGAGGGCTGCCATCAGGCCCGTATTCGCCCTGTCCTCACTCCCCGCGACCTGACCGATATCTGTGAGCTTACCCGCAGCCGATAGCGCCCGGTTGAGCGCATTCTCTCTCATGCCCTCATTGAACAGGCTGAATTCGTTGATCACGTCCTGATCGGAGAGCCTGGCCTGCTGCTCCTGTGCCGCATTGAAGAGCCCCGTCTGCTGCCTGCGGTCTGCGTCGAGGTTCGATAGCTGAGCGCCCGTATTGAACGCTGTGTCCCTCAGCCCCGCCTCCGTCAGTGCGCGAAGCCGATCCGTCTCGCCCTCGAATATCCCTTCCCTGACAGCCGCCCTCGACCCGCCAAATGCATCATCTGTCGCCAGCGATGCTGCCAGTCTTCGCCGGTTGCGCCCCGACTGCTCATCATACTCGGCAAGCGTCGTGTCCACCACCTGATCTGTATAGGGCGAGATATAGCTATCGAGATTGTCGAGCAGGCTCGCGCTCTGGGCCTGTACGGGGTCGCCAAAAAGTTCCGGACTATCGGCAAAGCTCGGTTTGCGCGTACTGATATAGCTCGTCAGGTCCGCGGCCTGATCAAAGAGGCCCGTACTCTGGCCTGGCCGCGTCAGATAGTTCTGGCCCGTGCCCGTGGTCTTGCCCAATCCGCCCGCTGCATCAAAGGCCGCCTTTTGCAGGCTCGATGCGCCGGTCACGAACTCCAGCGGATCGCGCTGACTGAGCGCCCCCACCTGATTTGCGACGCCGGAGACCGGACCGGTCACAAATCCGGGATTCGTCGGCGTAACCGTCTGCTCTGTTGTTGTCCGTGACCGGCGTTTGGTCATCGTCTAGAGTTCCTTCGACATGACATAGGTAAAGATCTCGTAGCCCTCACCCCGAAGCGCTTTGGACCATGCTCGCGGGGCCTCCACGAGACTGCGCACGCAGCCCTGGGCCTTCGCCCACACCTCCGCCTCCGGCCTCAGCACATTGACGATCTCCGCCATCTCTCCGCCGGCAGCGAATGTCTGGAGAACACGGCCTGTCGGATAGATGACGATCTCGGTGATCAGGAGCGAGGTATCCGTTGACCAGACCTGCATATGACCCGCATTGATCTGCTCAATGACAGATGAAAGATCGTGCAGCGGATCACGGTCGAGCGCATCCACAAGCAATTCCTTTGCCCTGTCAGATCCCATCGCGGGAGAAAATCCCATCATCAGCGTCTACCCCTCGCGGTTGCGTCATAGGTCAGCTTTCCCAGCCGCCCGAAGGTTGGTCCCGCCGCGCCCTCAAATCGTAAGCTCATAATGTTGCCCGTCGCCCTGAATGGGACCTGAGAGGTCGTCGGCAGGACCGCAAAAGGCCCATGGGTCTGTTTGACCCCCCGCTGATCGAAGCGCGTGATCACCGACACATTTATCGGACCCTGTTGATCCTCGAAGTCCGGCCACATACCGCGAACCTGTAGCGCCCGTGTCCCATCCGAGAGCGCGATATCACCTGTCTCGGCATGCCAGTTGATCATGCCGCCATTGGCCGAGCGCCCCCGCTCATGCCAGTAAATGTTTCCATCCGGATCGGCACCGATCACATGCGGGCTCGGACTCGCGTCGTGCCATGCGGTCCGGTCGAGCACGCCAGCAAACCATGGGTTGCCGCCCGCCTGCGCAATCGGCACGGAATACGCGACATAGCGGCTGTTCTCATTGCCGTCCCGGCTGTCCGGGTAGAACCACCAGATCTCGCCAAACTCGGAAACAGTGCCCGCATAGATCTTCGCGTCCTGTACTGTGGCGAGGTTATCGCCGATCTCCCGCTCCAGAGGCCCTGGAACGCGTTGGGGGGCCCCGCCGACCGTCACTGTCCAGAAGCGCGCATCCGGGCTCATCCACATGGCCCTCTGGCCCAGCACAGACACAGCGCGTGGCCCTATGATCCCACAATTGGTGCCGATGCGCGTGAACCGGAATGTCGTGCTCTCCGAACCAACAAATTGCTGATAGAAGGCTCCCTCATCGGTTAGCACCAACTGCCCATCGCCGAGATGACGCGCCGACAACAATGTTCCCGCATTGCGCAGGATAAACTCGCCCGCATTATTGGTAGTCGAAGTTGTCCAGTCCTCGGGGTCCTCAATGTCGCAGAACCGAATGCATCTTGGATTAAAGGCATCACCAACCTCCTCATTGCAGCCATAGGCGACAATCTGCCTTGAGCTGGTGACGGCGATGAAATTTACCTGCGTGGGCGCATTGGGGATGATGGCTGCCACCACGCTTGTATCGTTCTGCCAGCGCCAGATTTTCTGGCCGCGGGCATTGGCGATCAGGTTGTCGCCAAAATTATCCAGCGACCATGTCAGCGGGAAGAAATCGCCCGTACTGGGCTCGGAGAAATTTCCTGTCGAAAATGCCCCGGTGCCAAATCCACGACCGCCCGTCCCATCGACGAGACCGGTGACAAGGTCCGTGGGCGTGATGTCGAATAGATCGCCGCCCTTCCACAACAACAGTTTCGAGTTGGTGCCGAAGGCAATGTTCAGATCACCACTGGAATCCCGCCAGCTGTGAATGCCCCGGCAGGTACCCGTCAGTGTATCCGATGACAGCGCCTCCCAGCCGCCAATCGTCTGCATGGAACCATTCCATGGACGCATGTTCGAGATATCGACATAACCGCCCTGACCGACACGAAAGCTCGTATCGTCAGTGATCAGGCCCGGCGCAATCTCGATGCTGCGCCGGTTGGTGCCGCTCACTTAAGCGGGCTCCTCATTCCGCTTTATCCGCGCGATCTCTGCGTCGGCTGCTGCCGGATCGGGGTGTACTGGCGTTGGATAGAATACACCCAATTGTTTTTCCGCCTCGAAAAACTCGGCCATCTCCGGACTCAAAAGATCAATTGGCCGTCCGGCCTCCATCGCCTTGTAACAATCGCGGATAACCAGAAGCTGCATGACG
This sequence comes from Pseudomonadota bacterium, assembly GCA_039195745.1. Taxonomy (GTDB): domain Bacteria; phylum Pseudomonadota; class Alphaproteobacteria; order Rhodobacterales; family Rhodobacteraceae; genus Litoreibacter. Next base: position 47,718 of record JBCCVD010000024.1, read on the forward strand.
TTCCAGCCATTGCCGTCAACTAGCGCTGGATCTTCAATGTCGAGAAAATCTGCTGGCAGGTCGTATCCGGCCTGCTTGAACTTATCGAGCTTTCGCCTCTGCGCTCTCGTGTGTAGGTCGAACAGAAGCCGGTATGCGGTGACGGTGCGGGACGTTTCTTGCAGACGGGGTATAACTCTTACATTCATTGTACTTCAAAGCCTCCCCAACCCGCCAGCTGGGTCGTGCTAAATGTCGAAAGATCATTGCTGCCGGTTATTAGTGCTGCCGTCAGCGATTTGGACAGATATGCCTGATTTGCGGTTATGGTCGTCAGCCCACTGGGGATTCCCCCGGCTTCAAATGAGTCCGAAGCCGCCCGGTAATCGGCATCGCTGCCAGTGAGAATGCCCGTTGTTCGCGCCGCCACCGCGACGGATGCATTCAGGGCGAAGTAATAAAGAGACGATGGATCAAGCGCCACGTTCGTCGTGGACACAATATGGATGCCTGCCGTTATGTTGCTGTCTACCGCGCAATCTGTTATCGCGTCACCGTCACTATCAAGTATTCCAACATAGACATTCGACGCATTTGTGTTGTTTCGATACCAGGCCACGCCATCTAGTGTGACGCGCTCGCGCACATAGAACGGCAACAGCGAAAGCGTATTCACCAGCGTCTGAGCATTGGTTTGTATTTCAGCGCTGGGATTGCAGGCGTAAATCCGGGAAGAGAGATACGAAGGAAGCCCCGTGCCGCCCCCGCCAAACAAAGCTGACGTGCTGGTCAATCCCACCCCCCGTTGTTGCCAACAAATTCATAGTCAAAAAAGTTGGTATCGATTTCGAGGCTGGTTTCGCCGAGGATCGTATCCGACCCGTCCGGTGAAACCGTAACGTTGTTGGTCGAAGCGCTGGCACCTGCCTTCACCCTGATTTTTGCGTTAGCCGCAGCAGCAGGAAAATTGATCGTGATCGTATCAGGCGAGGTGTCGCAGATGATAACGTCACCATCCGCCGCCGTCACAGGGCTGTCAGAGTTCGTAACATGCCTCGGATTCTCTATCAGGTTAGACCGGCCCTGCGCAGTCGTGGAAAGCGCTGCAATGGCTGTCAGGTCACTGTCCAGCTCACCCCAATTTGCTGTGGCCCCGTCATTGGTGAGATAGAACCCGGCAGTCGCTGGCGTGATCCCCGGCAAGTCAACGGCCTGAAATGCCAACCCGTCAACATAGCCCTTGTTTACAAGCTCTGTGGCTCCGCCGGCAGCGGCGTCATACAAGATCGGCCCAGTAATCGTGCTACCGGCGAGCTTCACATAGCGCCCGTCACCCGTTTCGAGGTCTAGGCCATCCTCTGTCTGGATGACATTAGTTGCATCGCAGTAGATTTGCTTGATACGCCCGGCCTCAACCGTCTGGCTGGTCCCGCCGCCAGAGCAGGCAATCGTCTGGTCATGGCTGCTATCGTTCCAGATCAGGTAGGACCGCGCGTAACCGCCCAGAGTGAGCGTGTACGAGCCATCAGTCGTTGACGTGATCTTCTGAACGAATCTGGAGCCATCTGTCAGAATATAGTTGGTGTATGTCAGCGACTTGTTGGCTGTCAGCGCATGTGTCGATATCGCATGGCTCCCCGCCTCCAGCATGGAAAGCCCATTGTTGAGCCTTGTATCCCCCCATGTGTTGAGGTTCTCTCCCGCGGCCTGGAGCTCCACGAGAAGGCTTGCGCTAGGCGTAGATGGCATCAGGGCGCCTCCAACGCTTCGATCCGCGCGCGCAGGTCATCAATTTCTTTTTGTTTCTCATCAATTTCCCGTTGCACCTCCACATTGTATCGAAGCATCCATGTCGGGGCGTTCGGATCGATCGGGATCATAGGTGCACCCTCATCTGTCCGGTTGACTGCTTCAGCGCCGCCTCATCGCCAAGATCGGCCTTTGCCTCGGTCACGCCAATTGCCGAGTTCCGCAGCATCTCATTGTCAAACAGAACGTCGCGAGCGAGGACGTACTTGACCCGGTGGCAAAGCAGGTCCTGCCCCTCATCCGTCCACGCATTGCTATCCGTGTCCGTCCAGTTGGCGGCGGGCGTTGCCACATTGGGCGCTGTATCCACATCATAGATGCCGAGCACATGCAGTGTGTAGACCGCATTCGGTGTCGGCCAGATCCGGAACTGCTTGTTCTGGTAGGCGTAGTCGGTTGGCTGGCCGCTCGTATTCGTGGCCCCGTGCCAATCCTCTATCACCTTGTTTGACCGTTTTTTCAGCGGATACTCATGGCCACCAATCGTGACCAGCACAGAGTCCATACTGAACAGGCCAGCGGGCTCTGCCACAAACTCATTGTCCGCCGCGGTCGTGACCGTCTTGGTCTGCTCATTGAATTCCCAGCGCTTGCGAGAATACTTTCGTATCGCTCGATAGATCATCGCATTCAGCTGCGTGTCCGTGATGGTCTCATCGTTCTCGCGATTGGTCTCGAAGATGATGCGATCACGCAGTGTCTTCAGCGTGCTCACGTTTCACTCGCTTCTTGCGGGGCCGGGGCTTGCGCTTTGGCTTTTCAGTCTCGGCCAAGAGACGGGCAGCATCAGCCGCCCGCTCCTGTTCGATCATGCGTCTACGCATCAGTTCCGATTGTCCGGAATATAATAGACATATGCGAGGCCAGCGCCCGCTGTCGGCGTTCCGCCAACCACAGCTTGGAACGTGGTCGCTGACGACACATAGACATCGTCTGATGTTCCAATATCATCTGCGTCCTTCGCACCCGTCGCTGTGATTACAACCGCTGACATCAGGCCATCAGTGTCAGTGGACGGACCCATAGAGACCGTTCCGGTTCCATTGAATGCCGTACGGACAACAAAACCCGCATGGGTGATGAATGACCCTGCCGGAATGATGCCAATATCAACGGTTTGGGCACCGTCAGACCCGGCAACATCGACAGCTATGTAATGCGTTTGCTGCGTTTGATACTGACGTGCAGTGGTTCCTGTCACCATAACTCAGTCCTCCTTAAGTGGCGCTTGTTGCGGCGTAAGTGGAGAGAACAAGGCAGCCATAGTCCTTGTTGTCGTATTGGGTCTTTTTCAGACCGCCGATGCATCCGCCTTTAACGCCCAGCTGGTTTCCGTAGTCGAACAGATCTTCGTGCCAGTCATACTTTTCGAGCGAGTGACCTTGTCCGAAACCAATCATTCCTGCGCCAGCGCCAAGAAACACAGCTCTGCGAGCCGTGCTGATATTTGCGCCCGTGGACGAATTCACACCTTGCGTTATCCGATTCGAACTGTGCAGGATCATATTGTTGTACATGCCCAAAGCACCCGTAAAGATTGGGTTTTTCTTGACGTTGCCGCCCTGCATCGCTGCCTTTTGAATGTCCTGCCACTGACCTGTATTGGTGTTCGTCCGAAGGTCACGCGCTTGGAACGTATCGAGAATGACGACGTAGACCTTTTCGCCCTCAAACATCACCGGGCGAATAATCGGCGCTCTCGTTTCCGCTTCTGCCTTAAGGTCATCCAGAACGGTCAACGTCATCGTGTCCGCCGCAACAAGATCCTCATCATTGGCGTTGCTTACCAGACCGTTCGTGGCATCTAATCGGTAATGAGATGTGGAGTCCGGCGCGATCGTCGCATTGTTACCGGAGTAGCGGACGTCCTGCCCCGAATAGATTTCTCCGCGCTCGACAACGCGTGGGCCGGTATAGCCGCAGAGCTGCACGAAAGCGCATCGATCCCAGCGCGTGGACCACCAGTCCCGAAGGCCCTTCATGGCCTCCTTGCGGTGTTTCCAGGGAATGCGCTGCTCAGACATCTTGCCCTTCGACCGAACGGCATGACGTAGCTGATTGATGACAAGCTTGTCAGTGAAGGTCGTGATGCTCTCCTCGTTACCTTCCAGCGTTGCATCGCCGAGGACACCATCGCCCTCCAGCTGCATTCGCAAAGTGCAGGTAACTTCGTCTCCGGCGTCCTTCTTAGTATCGGTCTTTTCGACAATGATCGCATTGTCTTCGTCTTCGCTGCCCTCCTTGCCGACGAGCTTTTTGAACCATGTTTGGGCAAAAGCTTCACGCGCCAGCTTGCGGGACCACAGCTTGACCGTTTCTGGGTCGTTTAACCCAAATTCAGTAGCAGCCATAACTGCCTCCTGTGATTAGTTGATTACTGGTTAGCGCTCGTCCGTGAGCAAACGTCTTTGATCCGTCCGTGGATCAGCCGAGGGGTGCAGCTTAAGCTTGCTGCTTCGCGAATTTTTCAAACAGTTTGTCGAACTCGTCGCCTGTCGCTTCATTGACGGTTTCGATTGTAATTTCATCCGACCCGGTGGAACCGCCGCCTGTACCGGACATGGTCTGAGTGACCTGCTCTGCGGCAGCGCGGGCTTCTACATCTTTGACCGCAGCAGCTGCGGCAGCGGGGTCAATCTGCTTTTCCACCGGCTTCTGTCGGGCATCTCCAGCGCCATTTGCTGGGGCAGCATTGGGCGTGTAGCCGCGCGCCTGAGCCAGCTTGTACATCATCGCTCCCGGATGCGTCTCCGTCTGGCCCATGGCGTACTCGGCCATACCAAACACGCGTCTTCCCATTTCCGCTTCCAGCTGCTCGCCCGTCATGCCGAATGCTCTCAATTCGCCCGCATGGCTTTGCATAAGAAAATTCACCGCATCTCCATAATCAGGCAAATGCTCTCTGATCTCGTTTTCTGCCTGCACAAATCCCGTTTCGATTTGCGTGCGATACTGTTGCTCCTGTTCCGTTTGCTGATCCGTGCGCTGCTGGTCTGCCCGCTCCTGCTGCAAATCGCGAGCGACATCCCTGAGCGCACCGAGCACCTGCATGGGATCATCGCTATCAAGGCCCTGAGACACCTGCTCCTGAGGCTGCGCACCGTTGGTGATCAAACCTCTGAGCTCGGCAATCTGCTCATGTAGCGCCTGATTTTCCCTCTGCTGATCGCGCGCCTTGGCACGCTCGGCATGCGCCATGCCCTTCGCGTCTTGCCAGCGCTTGTTGGCCTCTTCGATGCTAAGTGGCGGCTTGGCCGCCTCCTGGCCAGCCTCGCCGCCAGCTGCACCAGCGTCCGTGCTGGCCTCCGTGGTCGTTTCCTCTGCTGGTGGATCAGACGCAGCAGGTGTGCTGTTGGCAGGATCAGTGCTTTCAGCGGCACGGGCCTGTTCTTCAAAAGCCGCGAACTCTTCGTCGAACGAATCCGTGCTCTCGCCGCCGTCCGTGGCGACATCCGTCTTATCGGTCATGCATACCTCATTGAGTGTGCGCCTTTCCGCCAGGCGCGAGCGTTATCCCTCCGCCGAGGGAATTCGGTGCTTGCTCTTGTCTATCCAGGCCTGGAAGTAATCTCGGGCACTCTCACCAGAAAATTCTGTGATCTTCCAGCGCTTGGAATGTCTCAGCATCCCCCAACCCAGCATGATGCCAATTTGGTAGCCCTGATCAAATAGTATGACGTCCTCAAAGTCGGGCGCAGGCGTTATGTCGAATAAGTGGACTTTTTCCAATTCCATCACACAGCTACCTGCGGCTGCGGATCAGGCGACACGAGCGTCAGATGTGTCTCCACCTGCTTCTGTTCGGTATCGGCTTCCACATTGGCAATCTGGGCCTGTTCCCTGGCCACCATCATACGATCCTTCTGGAGCCCCATTTGAGCCTGAGCGACGCCAATCTGCTGCGCCATTTCCTCTTCCGGATTGCCTTCTTCCTCGGCCTGGGCAATGCGTTTCGCCATCTTGTCCACAAAGCTCTCGGGCAATGGTGAGAACCGCAGGATCTCTATCCACATATCCGGCGTCAGGAACTCGGCGACCAGCGGCACAATCTGCATCAGCATGGCGAATGTGCGCTCTTTCTGATTCGGACCATCCGGCGCATCATCGACCATCACGTCATAGCGATGCGTTCCCGCATTCATAAGCACATCCTGCATCTGGACATATTGCGGGTTGTCCCAGTCATCCATGCTGACGCGGATAAGCGTCTCAGGCGGCAGGAAGCGGAACAGTTTCAAGAGCAAGCGACCGCTTTCCTTCCTGTACCGCCTGAGACTATCGAAGAAGCTCGCCATTACACCGAATGCGGCCTGTTTGCGCTGGTGCTCTAGAATACCCGGCTGATCACGGTCCACCGTGCCAAGCATTTCCGGATTAATACCCGTAGTTTGAGGAAGCGAATCCACAGCAAAAGCCATGAGATCGCCAATCGCTGGCGGGATCGGCGCAGCATCTTTGGTTTGCACCTTATTTCCACTGATTGTCCCCGACGGCACCTTCGTCACTGACGAACCGTCAGCATATGTCTCTTCAATGTGACGCATATCCGCGTCGCCAATATCATCCTCGATCAGCAAGCCGCCCTTGGCATTCGTGCCCACAATATGGACAAGCAATGAGTAGAATTTATTTGCCCACTTCTGCGGGTCTTTCATGGCGCGAACGAGGCCAAACCAAACGCCTTCATTCCGGTCATAGTCGCCTGTAATGAACTTGTAGGTGAACTCCTCAGTCTCCAGCGGCTGCATATCGATAATGCGCTCACCCGTGCAGAATGCTCGGTAGTATTTTCGACGGCGGACACGAGCCTTCGGAAAATAGCGGCCCATGGCCTCCGCCGCCTTCTCCAGCTCCTTTAGCTGTTCATCGCCAACTTCCGTCTTCTCGCCCGTGGCGGGGTTTGCCACCATGTAGACGGTCTCGACATCATACCACTGATACTCCTTGACGTAGACCATATCGCGCTCGTGCATGCGCTTGCCATCGTCATCATTATAGGCATCCCGCGGATCGTCCGTGCTTTCAGTGAAATTGCTGTCATCGTGAGACGAAAAGTACTGTTTGCCAAAACGCTCCCGCGCCGCCTTCTTCGACATGGCGCGCTTACGCCGCATGTATCCCGCATCAACCGCGCCCTTCTTGCGGGCCGACGGATCAATGGCGAACTCCATTGGATCGCACTGATCGTGACAGATCTTCCCGTCGATCTCTTCTTCGAAGTCAACCCGCATTTCGACAACGCCAAGGCCACAGGTGAGTGCGTCCATAAAGGCTTCTGTCTCTTCACCCTCGGCATCACCCTCGTCACGCGCCCATTCGGCACCAGATGTCAGAATCTCATTGACCTTGCTGTCGCCCTGCGTGCGCGGCTTGTAATCCACACGCAGCCGACCCGTAATCTCCGCGCCAACAACGGCTTTCAGGAGCGGTAGAACGCGGTTGAAGTTGACTGGCACCCGATTGGCTTCCTCAAGCGCAGTCTTCTCGCTGCTTGTCCATGCCCGGCCAGCGCGGATGTCAAAGCACTCTTCTGCTTCCTTTCGCCAACTGGACCAGTGAGCATCTAACTGTTTGTCCCAGTCGGTGAACTGCTTTTTCAGTTCGTCCGATTTTGCTGGCGTCATGCCCTGGCCCAAGGCGTGTAGTTGACGGCCGACCACTCAATCTGACCAAAGCGGGCAATCGCGCCGTCGATTTCCTGGAATTGACGCGCTGTCTCCCGGTCAACTCTCACACTGCGCTCCACGCTGATCCCTTAGCGCGAGATTCCCTGCGCCATTTGTCTTTGGGCAAGGGGCGCTCACCCTTGCGTTCGGAGTAATCAATAGCCATCAACCCAATCGCGTCAGAGCCGTGAGACGCCCAGTTGTGATTGGGGCCGAGCCCAATGTTTCGTTCATCATCTCGCTTTTCATGATAGGCAGCCAGGGCGTCGCGGCCGGGCTCTGTTTCTTCCTCATTCCAGTGCGTTCTCGGGAAAAGATGCTGCATGGCCAAGACGCGCTGCATGGCCGCCCCCTTCCCCTGGTTTTTCACCACACGAACAATGAATTTCACTTGGTCATCGGAGGCGTTTCGCCACAGATTTTCCCAACTCCAGTTAATCTGCACGTGTGCGCCGTCATGGGGAAGAATGACGTGACAGCGTTTAGCGCCCTTATCGATACAGTAACCACGCAACCACTGAACGTGCGCTTCTGGCGGTTGACCGATCGCCTCATAGTATGAGTGGATTCTGATCTCTTTACTGACGAACTGCAACGGCCACATGGCATAAGCGTCTGCCTTGTCAGATGCCCCGGCCAAGTCATGATAGGTCAACAGATCCATCATGGGCTCGAAGGGAACCTTACCGATGCGCCCTTCAGCTTTCGCCTTCGCTAGATGCTTGGCGTAGTAAGCACCCTTATAGACCGTCTTGTAGCCGCCTTCCCAGATGTGGTCGTACTGGTCGGGATTATGCTCAAGGTCATCTAGGCGCTCACCCTCCAACACATCCGGAAACCACGGATTGTCCCGCCAATTGATCTCACAGATTTTCTGGTCTTCACGACCAGTTAGCCGAAACCGTTTATCGACTTCGGAGCCCTTGCGCTCTGGGTTCCAAGTGATCCAGATTTCAGAGCCGCTCTCCCGAACAGTCGGGCGAAGCTTCTCAAACGCCGCAGCGCTTACCGGATCAGCTTCGTCGATCCAGCACAACAAGATCTGCGCCTTCGACTTAATGCTGTCCAAGTTCTTAGACAGGCCAACAAACTTAAAATCGACACGACCAGGCAAGCCCGACCGAGTGCGGATAAACTTTTCTCCAATTTCATAGTTCTGTTTCAGCCAAGGCTCTGATGCGATGGCAGCCTTCACCTCCGCCAAAGAGCTTTCATCCAGGCTGTTCATGTACTCGCGCGCGCACAGGGCGATCCCATTGCGCCCTGCAAATGCTGCGATCAGCGCCTTGACCGCAGCCATCTTGGCGAAGCTGCGTGTCTTGCCGGACCCCCTGCCACCATAAGCGCAACGATACCGCGCATCGCCTTCAAATACTTGAATGAGCTTTGGCGGAAGCTCTATTTCAAGACGTGCCATGGCCCGGAACTAACCCGATTTCAGTTATATGAAGCGGACCGCCCTCTGGGCCGCTCAATTCGTGACGCTCAACAAACATGCCCAGATGCTTAGCCAGCTTCTCAAGGGCGCTGTTCTTGTCCCAAACCTTGATCTTGTGGGTGTGATCTACTTTGCGCTTGTCCTCATCGGTTTTGTCCGCATCAGAACGATGTGTTGTGACCACCTCTATGGAGGCTATTGCGGCCGCAGTGTCATCATCCCAATCCTGCGGGTCGATCAAATGGCCCTCAGATGTCAGGACATTGCGAAGATCACTGAATCCGATACGAGCCAGCTCTTTGATCACCATATCGGCAGTTACTTCAGTGCGCTTTGAACGTTCAGCTTGCGCCTGAGCTATGGCGTTCGAAATACTAAGTTTCGCTAAGAGCTGGCTACCCTGCTCGTTAGCAGTCTTTTCACTGTATCCAGCACGCGTTGCGGCCTGCGTTGCGTTAAGATCAATCAAGTACTCTTCGACAAATCTCTGCTGCTTTGGAGTAAGCTTGTCAGCCACCTATACCGCCATCCACACAGCTGCCCCAATGCCTGCAATGCAGGTGAGGAGTATGCCTATATCGTATTTGGAGAGAGGGCGGGTCATTCGTCCAAGTCTCCCGGATCAACAACAACGCCATCGTAAGGTCGATCCTGAAACATGCACCGGGACATCTTATCAAGGTTAGCAGACAACTTCGCGCCCACCTCAGGCCAAGTAGTGAGCAGATCTAAATCCACCAGACACCGTTCGGACCTTCCGCCTGGATGCTCAACCAACAAAGTCACATCAAGCTCCCGCATGTATCGATATGCATCGACTTCGCTCACTTCCGCCTCGGCACGAACCTGTGCGCGGCAGCCGCAGCTCCTGCAGCGACAATGAAAGCCGCCACAGCCTGTATGGGCTCGAAGATAAACAGGTTCAGCTGCGGGTAGAGAAGCTGATCGACAAGGCCGTAGCCGCCGAGGGGAATCGCGGCTGAGATCAGGGTTGAGCCCAAATCGTCCAGCTTGAAATCAGGTACTTGTACTTGGGCCATACTCATCTCCTTATGTGCGTGCGGGCGGTCACCCCGCCCTCGCTATGACGTTGCCTTCGGGGTCTGTTGGCTCTTCCGCTGGCGGTTCGGTGGAGTCAGCGCGGTGAAACCAGCCTTTTACCTCGCAGTCCTTGTCCAGCTGCTGCCATTCCTTGAGTTCAGCAATCGCCAGGGCACCTTCGCGATGCGAGCAATCCTCATCCCATGTGTCCGGATCGCTGATGCCGGGCACGCACTCAATAAGCATGGGGGCGTTGCCTTGCCGGGAACAAGCGTCGTAACCGATCATGGCGTACTGCACCGTCATCTTCACCGGCTGCATAATCAAAACCAGCGCAATCAATCCAATGACCGAGATAAAAACTAAATTTGAGGATATGCCCTGACGCGCCCCAGCGCGCACTTCGTGAGCCTGAGGATTTGATGCCACTATTGGCCCCTCTCGTCAATATCCCGCTCTACAACGCCGAAAAACGAAGCGGCTTGCGTTAAAGCTTGTGTAAGTGCGGCTTCTGCCTTCGATCGCCCTGCGCCGGATTCTGTTCCGAATACTGACAAGGCTGCTTTTCGAAGTGACAGCCGGTAAGCGATGACGTTCGCTATCGGTCGCACAAAACGTGGATCTTGAATGGCTCGAAGTGCGTCGCTCCACGCTACCGAACCATACGACCGCATATCAACCACGGTCTCCATGTCGCGGCCAACACCGCCCTGAATACAGTCGAGCGAGAATTCTCCTTGAAACATGCTGATGACTGCGCCCTCCGCATGATCCCGAAGAAGCTCGCCAGCGCGTCGAAGCGAGTCCGGCATTCGGGCCAGCGGATCACGAGACCTGCTCACGCGCCTAGCTCGACGCGTCTTACCGCTCTCATTGCGACTGCGCTTTGCCTCCAGTGCCTGCCGCCGGATACGTGAACGGCTCGCTTCCTCTCTCATGCCCTTGGCTTCCGCCAATGTCTCAGAATCCAGCTGAACACGGATCTGCTCATCAATCGAAAGTTCTCGTGCCGAGTAGCCGCGTCGCTGAGTGACGGTGTCGGGGGCGGTCACAGGAACGCACCCTGATCAGCTGCTTGAAAAATATGCAGCACCTCATCGAGCTTGCCCTCGACGATCATTTCCATGTGTGACTTGCCATCCCACAACGGCACCGGATCGAACAGGGCTTTCAGATGATTGTCGTCATGCCACCAATCTTCGAGATAGCCGCGCAAGTCATGGAGTTTCTTTTCTGTGTCCGTCACCCCTCAGTCCCTCCTGTGGGTTGGGTGGAGTAATGGTCGATTATTCCCATTGCCGTTAGGACCATGTAACATCCAATCAACGTGAAGCTGACCCCGGCTCCACTGAAGAGCATGCCCACAAACGCCAGACCTAGACGCTCTGTCACCCCGCCCTCCTGTCCGTGTTGGTGACGGCGGCGCGAATGTCTGATCGGTCATAGCGCGTTATGTACTCGATCTGCTGCACGGTGTAGCCATCGCGATAAAGGCTTCGAATGCGCTCTTGCTTTTGGGTAGGTGTGCGGTTCATGCGCTGCTCCAGGTGATGACGGTGAACAGCTCGGGTCCAGAAATTGCTCTCAACAGCTGCTGGCATGCCTTGCTCTTGGCTCATGCCCCCGCCTCCGCGTTGCAAGGTTCCCTGCCACCATTGATGGCAATCAAGCGCGGCGACGCCTTTGGCGGTTCAGGGGGTTTGAGTTTTCGTCCCGCCTCCAATCGGAGTTCCGGATTCAAGGTTTTGACGAGGCCACCGAACCGATCGACAGCGTAGGCACCCTTCACGATCAGAACATTCTCTGCCCAACCCACCACGTCATTTGCCAAGCGATTCAGTTCTAGACGATCTTCCTCCGACCGACACGAGGCGCGCAGCCCCTCAAAGGCTTGCGCGCCCTCGGGCGGTAGGTTTGGGTTTACCCCTTTAGGGGTACCCAAACCTTTGGTTTGGTTGCTAGAGCTAGGCTTAAGCTCAGCTAGATCACGATCATTGTTTTTATTGGCATTCTCTGCCTTTTTCTTTCCCCCTTTCTTACCCCTTTTCTGGTATGATTTCTTACGCTTTTCAGTTTCAGAAAGCACTTCATCGATCTTCGAATGACGAATCTTTCCGTCAGCAATGTTGAAGAATTTTTGGATTTTCCCCCACACTTTCTTCCAAGAATTGCCATGGGTTCGAGCAATCTCCCTAAGCTCATTTTCATCGTAAATCATCTCTCCGCCTTCGTCCCAGAGAGCCATTAAAATGAGAATATAAGCACCGTGTTCCGGCCCCTTGAGAGACCGTGTTTTGCGAAGGTAGTCGCCCGTGTATAGGGGCATGTATGCATTAGCCATTCTTCCGCTCCAGCTCTCGACGGTGAAGCGCGGCCAAGCCTGCGCGGTAGCCCGTCACTACATCCCATTGAAGGCCCATCAAGGCGGCATTGACCTCAGCCGCGCATGACAGCGCGTTGGCCGCGATCTCCGAGCCAGCAAACCTGAGCACTGGCCATCCAGCCGCCGCTAATCGACGGTCACGCTGCTTGTCGTGAGCCGCCTGCTCTTTCGTTTTTTCATGAAAGTCGTGACCGTCGCACTCGACGGCAACGCGGGCAAACCCGCCATAGGCCCAATACGCAATGGCAAAATCGAGTCTGTAAACGGAGCAACTGAATTGGGGTATGATCTGTACCCGATCCAAGCCCTTGATAGGTCGTTCCTTTGCGCGAAGGAGAATTGGGGGCTTTGCGTTGCGGTCCAGCGTGCCACCAAGCACCATGGCGCGCTGCATGTGAAATTCTATTTCGCTATCCGTCTCGTTCTCAAGCGCCTTGAAATTAATCCGCTCTTCCCAGCCATCGGGAAGTGGCCACTCAGGGCTTAGTTCAACGGCCGGCCAATCTGCCAGCATGTCGCCATGGAGTTGATCGAAGCGGTGCTCGTCCCGCTCCATAGCCTTGGACTTGTAGAAGCCCTCTACCGCCTTCCTGGCGGCGCTGTACGCGTCATCCATTCGGAGCTCCGTCAATTCTGGTTTTACATCTGACGCAGGCGAGCATCGGCCTGATATCAGCCTTCAAAACGCGAAAGGTTTCATCGTCACCAAGCTTCTGGCGGCAATGAGCGCAGTGGCGGCGCTGACGTGACGCGGGTCTAACTTGTAATGGGGACTCCGAGGTCATGCGGCTTGCCTCCAGCTCACACGACGAAACGTCTTCTGATGATTTTCTGGCAGGTCGCGATCGAACACAAACCAAGCAAAAGGCTGCGCAGCGTTAGACTTTTTAGGCCCATACCAGCCGTCTCGATGCATCATGGGCAAACGCTCGATTCCGACTAGAAGCTCTGACAGGTGGCCATCAATGATGTCCGACCGACCAGCTCCTTCCAGATAAGCCAACCGAAGAAGCATGACGCATCGTGGAACCAATGATAGCGCATGTCGTACGAACTCATTTGCCAGTTTGAATGGTGGATTAGTGACGACGATGCGAACCCCGTTCGGGACATCGTGTTCCATCAAAAAATCAACACCGGCCTCGCCATAGCCGTAATCCACCAAGTCGGTGCAAGCTACTGAATGGCCGTGCTTCAAAAGTATCTTTGCAATCGCTCCACGCCCGCAGGCCGGTTCCCATATCTTCTTGGGCAGCCCCAGCTCTCGACAAAGCGTCTCTGTTGCGCAATCGGGCGTTTCGTAAAGATCATTGCCGCGCGCCTTGAGCGGATGTCGGTTCGCTCCGACGCGAGAGAGATTTGTTACTGTTGCGGTCATGCGATCTCCCTTCGGAGCGCGGAGATCTCGCCGGATGGCAGGTTCAGATTCTTCGCAATGCCCTCGTCAGACATGCCCGCATCGACCAGAACGCAGGCCGCAAGCGATTGATTGTCATGGTCATTATTGCGCCTGTGGGCGCGGATGATGCTGGCGACCGTGCCCTTGGACAGGTCATGCAGCTTACCGATGTCCGTGTAGGACCTGCCACCAATCCAGAGATTGAAAATGTCGAGATCGCTGGGACGAGTCATGAGGCCCCGCTTTCAGCCTTTGGCGGCTCAGGGAGAGGCATCCAGTGCGTCGCCCACGAGTGATACGACATGTTGCTCACGCGCCCGCGCCGCCAGCCATGCGATGCGAAACCCACTTCTATGCGTTCTGGATTTGACTCTGCCCTTTGCGGACAAAATAACAGCACTTCTTCGTTGTGAGGGGCCGTCTCTATCGGTTGCCAGTCCATCACCACACATCCCTCCGCCATGGAATGAGCCGCTTCCACCAAGGATTGGCGCGGCGAATGCAGTCCTCTGCGTGTCGCAACCGATCACGGGCCTTGCAGGCGTCAGGGTGGTGATAGTCGGCGTGCGCCTGCTCCTCGATTGTGTCGAAGTCGGCACCGGAGAGCGTGCCCTCCAGGGGGCCGTGTGCGCGTGCAGGTGTGATGGCGAGGGTGCGGAGGGGGGTCATGCCAAGAACGCCCCGTGCTTCAATGGATCAAACGCGTCGGCCAAAATTTCTGCAGCTATCCTTGCAGCCATCTTGTCTCGAAGTTCGGCTAATGGCGCAGTCTTGTCCTTGTCAAAAACGCTATCCCGTGCGCCACAAACATGCTCCACTACCAACCGTTTCCCGTTAATATCGAACACTATTTTGAGAATCAGGTTCTGATCCATCGCTGAAAACTCAGCATGCAGAGCACCGTCAAACGTATTATTGTCTAAGCGCAGGGCCTCTATGACTTTGTCCTGTGCCGCCCGCTCCATTTCCTTCAGCAGCGCTACGCTCTCATCTGTCGCTGCCCGCTTTTCGATAATGGTCGTTTCCGCCCGGTTGCTGACGTCAACGCGGCTCGGCATCTGCACCAACACAGACAGAGGGTCTTGTAACTTCTCTTCTGACATCACCCACCCCCGCAAAAAAGGGAGCCAGCGCAGGCCAGCTCCCAAGGTGTCCCGCTGTCAGAAGGGCTTCCATCAGCGGGATCTGAATTGGTGAGGCCCGACAAGGAGTTCCCGGTCTCTGAACGAGCCTCGGGCGCGCTATAGGAAGCGCCGAAAAATGTGAGGCCGGGCGCGAGTAGCTGGGGGACATCGAGTGGCCCGGCCTCGTCTCCGAACGTCGCTGGGACGAGCGTCGGAGATTCAATTTCTGAATTCGAAACAGAGAGATAGCGCTCTCCCGCATTTAAGGGGGGCGGCAAACTCGATTGTGGAAACAGCCTCTCACCCGTCAATATTCCCATACTGTAGGGGCAAAAAATTGAGCCGGGGCTAGCGTTTTTCAGGGGGGTTTCGCTTGACTCACAGACTAGAACAAAATAGGAACATATACCTAAAGTACTGGGATCAGAAAAATGGCAGAAGCAGTGGAAACGCCGCCCCGCGTGCGCGTGATCGGGGATCGTATACGGATTATCTGGACGGACTACGGAGAGGACGGCATGTCCGTCATCGCCACCGGAGAGCAGCACGCGCTGACACTGCATGCCTCCCTCGCCCTCGAAGCACAGCTTGCCCGGATCAATAGAGAACTGCTCAACAGACAAAGCGCAGAGATCGAGGACATGTCCCGGAAGGTTGGGTGAGGCCGGGGTCATTCTGCGGCCTCAGGTGCTCCAGCACGAAGCTTAGCCAGTAGCTTATAGGTAATGCCCGAGATCCCTCGCGAAGCCGCGGACTCGACGAGTTTGAAATCGTGCTTTCCGGGCAACCTACCGCGTTGTTTCCACGACAAAACCGTGTTTTCACTCACCTCTAAGTCAGAGGCCAAATCGGATGGGCTGGGCCAACTATTGATGATGTCGGAAACGCATTGCATGAGCAAATAAATGCGTTATGCATTTTTAATTGTCAATGCTTTTTGCATTTCCCGAGAGGGTATTGTTCGGGGATGGAAGAACCAAACGACCGGCTAAAGGCCGCTAGGAAAGCTGCGGGTTATAGCTCTGCTCAGTCGGCATGCGATGCATTTGGTTGGAAGTATCCAACCTATATTGGGCACGAAAACGGATTGCGTGGCTTTAAGGGTGAAGCGCAAAACTATGCGCAAGTTTTCAGGGTTTCACTGGAATGGCTTCTGACTGGCAGAGGGACTATGCGACCCGCCGGTGAGACGGCAGAAATCATTGATATCTGGTCTCGAATTCCAGAGAGCGATAGAGGATCAGCTCGCAGAATGCTGGAAAGCTTGGTTGAAAAAGAGAGCCCAAAATTTAAGGGAGAGTACGACTAGAATTCCTCTCCAGCATTCGCCTTAACCAAAGCCTGAAAATTCTCGAAGACGGCTCGATTGGCTCGCTCCGTCTGACCTCTGTTTAGCGCTATACTGTGAGTAAAAATGTTCCAGGTAACGAAGTTCGCGAGTGTTTCACCAGAAGTGCCACCAACGTGCGTCCAATGACTTTCGTCAGCTGTCGTAAACATAACACAACCAACGTCTTTATCACCAATAGTCAGCTGATGTGGCCAAATCCGCACCCAATAAAATTTTTGATTGGGGCGCAAATAATCATCAGTCAAATCAGGGATCTGTTGTACTGTACCGCGCGACCTGAAGTATGCGAAATCAACGACCTGAACAAAGTCTATACCACAGGCTTCGTCAACGCTCTTGAGGGGAGTGACATAAACGGAGATGGGCTCCGCCATCACCCCGCCCCCGGCAAAAAATGCAACGCTAAGAGCGCCCATAAACTTATTTTTGACACCAGTCAGGCTTTTCATTTAACGGTCTCCCCTTAACCCACTTCCATTCCCGAAGGTGGCCATGCTCAACCCCGAGCGCCGAAAGATCTTCGCCCCCAGCACTCATTCTGACGACCAGTCTATTGTAACGGTCAAAGCCCGCAAGCCCAACAACCCGCGCAGGCTTGTCCTTAGTGTAGTCTTTAATCCACTTTTCGGCCGCCAGGCCGCGAGCACGTTCTAGGTCACACTTGGCTGGACCGACGGCCGATCCGACTGGTGAGGTCTCAGGCGCATCCACATCCGCCAGCCTAAATTCAATACCGTTCCAGCGCCCAGAATCACCATCCGCCCAATAGACGGTTGGCCAATTGTACTTGAAGAGTGCCGCTCCAATGAAAAGCACGGCGATGATTCGAACAGCGTTTTTCATCCTGTCATTTTGCCAGAAACAAACGCAAAGCGCACCTTTTCGAAATAAAAATGCATTTTGCATTGACAACAATAAATGCATTATGCATTCTTCTCCCCAAGCAACAGGGGCGGCCCTCAACAGAACAGCCGCCCCGCATGGAGAGAGAAGATGGACGCGCCGCGCAAGTACGAATTCACCGGAGAGACAAAAGAGTGGATGGGCAGGACGCTCCATCAGATTAGATCACTGGTTGAGATCGCGGCTCTGGGTGTCGCTATCGGAGATCTGGGTGGCTGGGTTGAGAAGGAAGAGAATCTTGCCCATCAGGGCAATGCGTGGGTCTTCGACAATGCGCAGGTCTACGGCAATGCGCAGGTCTACGGCAATGCGCGGGTCTACGACAATGCGCGGGTCTACGGCAATGCGCTGGTCTTCGACAATGCGCGGGTCTTCGGCGATGCGTGGGTCTACGACAATGCGTGGGTCTTCGGCAATGCGCAGGTCTTCGACAATGCGTGGGTCTTCGGCAATGCGCGGGTCTACGGCAATGCGCGGGTCTTCGGCAATGCGCGGGTCTTCGGCGATGCGCGGGTCTTCGACAATGCGTGGGTCTTCGGCAATGCGCGGGTCTCCCCCGCCTGCTTAACCGGCTTCCCCTATACTGTGACCGTCACAGACAACATGGTGAGGGTTGGCTGCGAGTATTACGCTCTCGACGTCTGGAAATCACGTGGCGCGGCGATCATCAAAGCCAATGGTTATTCAACTGACGAGGCGCGTGACTGGGCTGAGCTCATCGTCCTAATCGCCAAGACGCACTTCAAGCGGGTTGCCAAGGTGAAGGACCCAGCCGCGATCTCTCAAGAGGAGGCCGCGTAATGCCCTTCTCCGAACACCCGCTATACGGCCCCGTCACAAACGACAGCGCAGATGAGATCTCGACGCTGGATCGGCCGAACCTTGATGACACTATAGAGCGCGCCCGCGTTAAGGCCCACACGCTCTGTACGGCCGTCAATGCACAGAAGAGCTGGGCAAAGCTGGATCGCCCCTTCGGCCCCGGCGACATTGAACAGCGCGCCCGCGTTCTCGAAGCCCTGATCAGATCCGCCACGGAAGCGCGCAACGCCCTCGCTGAATACGAGACAGCCGTTCTCAAGAGGCTTGAGCCAGCCTCCGCGCCTTTCCTTCAAGCAGCTCTGGAGGGTTAGGGATGGAGACGCGGAACGCTCTTATAAAAAGCGCATCAATAAAGTTCGACCGTGACATGTTGAGCGCTTGGCTCGATTTGAAATACAGCACGTCGCTTGGGCAAGGATTTGGCGGTTATGTACTGCTCACCTCGCCAGACAGCAGGCACAGAGCCGCTGCCGAGCGCGGTCCAAACTACGCAGGCATATTTATCGACCGGGTTATGCGAATAGCTGGCGTCCAGAACTGGAGCGATCTTCCAGGCAAGACCGTAAGGGTAAAGTGCACGCACAGCAGCGTGAAGGCGATCGGGCACATCATCAATGATGACTGGTTTTGCCCATCAAGCGATTTTGAGTCGCTTGAGAAATTGGAGGCCCCCGAATGACTTCCCTCGACCACGAACTCCGCGTCCTGGACGCACTGATAGGCACACAGCACGCCCGCAATGCTGAACTGGAGCTTGGCCTCATCAAAGCTCCGGACAGGGACATGCTCGGAGCGTGGCGGGAAGACATAAAGCAAATGAAGGAGCGGGTGTGATGGCGAGACCATACGAAAGCGACACACACTATCGCTTGGACTGGATGACAGATGACCAGTGGGCGTGCACGGTATTATTGGCACGACTGTTTCGCGGATTCCATCACATGAATTCGACCCGCGTCAAAGACATGGGCCAAACAGGTGTCGCTTACAACTACTACGGTGAGTTAGCATCTTTCGACTTCGACGGCCTGACCCGTTTGCTTTTAATGGGTCACGAGGAATGCATACGGGTCTGCATTGGCCCGAGCGGGCCCGGCATGATCAAAATCATCCTTCACAAGCGACACAAGCGCGAGGGCAGGCTCTACGAGCGACACCCGACGATACATGATGCGCTTGAGGAGTTCTCACCGAAACAAAAGGAGTTAGCCAACAATGCCTGACACCGCACTTACGACAGTGGAGGAGCGTCCGATTGCGGAGGCTCCTCAGCAAACGAACTTCATCAAGATCGTCGAGGCCGCTGTCATGAACCCGGACATCAATCCGGATACGATAGAGCGTCTACTGACAATGCAAGAACGGACAGAGGACCGGCAGGCGCGTGCCGCCTATGCCGAGGCGATGGCAGAGCTTCAGCCGAAGCTGCCGACGATTGCGCAGCGAGGTATGGGCCAGAACCAAACAAAATATGCAAAGTGGGAAGACATCCACAATCAGGTAACGCCAATTTTGTCTGACCACGGATTTGCGCTCACCTTCCGCACAGCGCCTATGCCGGATGGCGTTGTTGTCACAGCCGTCCTAACTCACCGAGCCGGGCATTGCGAAACCACCGACCTACCCCTGCCGAATGACAAGGGAGGCCAGAAAAACGCGGTTCAGGCCATTGGCTCGTCTATCTCATACGGCAAACGTTATGCCGCCTGCGCGCTTCTGAACATCAATGTTGGCGGCGAAGACAATGATGGAGAGACCAAAGGCCCGTCAAAGTCTGGCGCGCGTGATCTCTACAAGGACATGCAGGAAGAACTGCGTCAGTGCATGAATCTCGAAGCCCTCCGCGAGTGGGATCAGGACTGCATCAAAAAGGGCCTCTATGAAAAACTCCCCGATGATTGGTTCACCAACCTCAAGGAGGAGTACACGATAAAGAGGGCGGCTTTCGAATGAGACAGACCTACCGCGTCACCACTGAAGGTCAGCGAGACACTGCCCTGCGCGCTGTCAATGAGCGGTGCCTGGGCTTCGAAGTTGAAGTCAGAGATCCGAAGCGCACGCTGGATCAGAACGCACTTCTATGGGCGCTCCTGACAGAGCTATCGCCCAAGGTGAAGATACAGGGAAAGACACTTACCCCTGATCAACTGAAAGCAGTGTTCATGCATGCTCTCGGTAGGGAGCAACAGACGCTGCCAACACTGGACGGTCAGAGCTGGTTCTCAGCGGGCTTCAGGTCGTCGCGCATGACCAGGGGCGAATTCTCAGAACTGATTGAATTCATCCACGCCTACGCTGCAGAGCGCGGCATAGAGATAGGAGAGCGGGTGTGAGCGCCGATAAAAGTGAAAAGAAAGAAGCAAAAGGTCCAAGCAAGGAGATGCTAGCCGCGGCGGCAATAGCAGACAGGAAGCGAGCAGGTATAGACAATCTAGCGTCTATGCACGCCGATCCTGATGGCGATAGCGCAAGGGAAGAGCTGAGTGACGCCGCACAGGTATTTATGGTGAATGGGGACGACCTCCTCACCCTCGCAGAGCAACAACAAGCGCGGATTAAGGAGCTGGAAGAGGCGCTGAAGCCGTTTGCTGAAGCCACGCTTCTTAGCGCCTCTGAAAGCATGGGCTTTGCCAAAGGCTGTTACTATGCGGCTGGCAAGACCCACAGAACCGTAACGTGCAGCATGTCAGGGACAACCGGCCAGCACGTCGCGGACGTATTCAATCGCGCCCGCGCAGCACTGGAGGAAGAGCAGTGAGTGTGAGGGATATGACCGAGTTTCCGGCGCTGATGGAAGCGATGCTGATCATCAAGCATGACATTGGGTGCGGCAACAATTGCGACGACCACCCCTTGGGCTTTCCGGATGAATACGCGGTGCACGCGCCAATCGCGAATGCTTACCTTGCGTCGCTGGATCAGGATCAGCTGGAAACATTTTGCATCGGCGAAGAAACCGAGATGATGGCTATGGTCAATGCATCAAATATTGCCAAGCTATCGCACGATTTTCTGACCGATTTTTTCCACGGATTTGAACCGAAACATAGGCAACTCGCATTCCTGGAGGCGGGCGAATGACGCGGGAAGAGATCGAAGAGCTTCAAAGAGTCTCGTTTGGTGGCAATCGCCGTGAGCCAATGGGCGTGAAGGCCGAGCTTGTTTTTGAGCTGACGAGCCTCGCCCTGAAGGCGAAGGAGCTTCAGTGGCAGAGTCTCAACGAATTCGAACGTAGCACCGGTAGCCCGGACGATTGGGACCGAGCAGGGTGGCAGATTGCCGAAGTCACGGTTGTTGGTGGAAGCCGAAAGGTCGTGCTGCCGATAACATACAGGACCCATCCTGAATTTGATTGGTTCGTTCTAGACAGCGGCAAGCCTTGCAAGGTTCATCGTATATTCCAAAGGCCCCTCCCCACACCCGGAGACGCGTCATGAGTGGGCGGACAAAAGAGCTTAGTGTTGATCAACGGTGGTGCTTGACCCGGGCCGAAGATGCCCAGGCGCGGGGCGCACCGACAGTCGCCAAACTGTTACGCGACGCCGCCACTCATCCAAGTAAGGCGAAAATCTGTCGACAAGAGATGAGGCGCGCCGCTCGAGCCGTAAAAAGCATGAAGGGGGAATTAAATGATTAAGCGTTACTCTGGCCTATTCATAGATTGTTCTGAAGACGGACAAGCTTATGCTGCGCGTCGTTTAATCCGAACAGTGGATGATATCAATAACGCTGTCAGCACACTCGAAGCATTCATGCAGCAACTTAATATCATGGATGTGCGTCACGACGACTTTGCGTCTGATGCTGATCTCAGAGAACACCTGCTGTCACTAAAGGCGATTAGTAAGGCGCTGCATGACGCGGCTCAGCCTGGTGGTCCGCTGGAGCACTTTGAGCGCTCACAGGCGGAGGGCTGACTGTGGGGAAGCTGTCGCAAAAACAGGAAGGTCTCATTTGGTCCGCGATCAAAGCCGGCCTGACCATGGGCCACACAGATATGCGGGCGATTGTCGAGGCTCCCCGTTATGAGATTGCCAGTGCTCATGAGGATGAGCTCGCTCGCAATATTGCTGATCGTGTCGTCAGGGCATTGAGGGACTCATGACCACGCGCGCGCCCTCTCCTCTGTCCCAGATGATTGCCGACGCAGCGGAGAACGGATTGCGCGTGCGTGAAATCATTTGTGAACCGGACGGGCAACTCCGCCTGTTGACAGATATGAAGGCAGGACCCGTTAAAAGTGAGCTTGAGGAAGCTCGGGAGAGGCGGCGTGCAGCTAAAGGTGGCGGGAATGTGGACGGCAACTAAGAAACTCGCCAGCGGCAATATCGCTTATTACGCCTATGCGTGGAAAGGCGGGCCACTGATCGCCAAAGGTGTTGGTCTGACCAAGATCGATGCCAGAGCGGACTTGGAGCGCATTCTGGGGCTGCCAGAGACTATGGCGAAACTGGCCCTCGCTCGCGAAGCACAGGACATTCGGCCCGCACCCAGCCATAACTACATTGGCGGCCTGGTCACAGCATTCGTGAAAAGCCCGGAATTCGGGCGGCTGGCTCCCCGCACCAAGAGCGACTATCGCAAACACCTTGATGGATTTGCGGCAGAATTCGGTGACTGGAAGACGCGCTTATTTGATGATCCTAGTGCCACGCAGGATCTGGCGGAATGGCGCGACGAGCATCCTAGCCCGCGACAAGGGCACATGCGCTTGCAAGTGGTCAGCCGGTTATTCTCTTGGGGGCGCTCGCGAGGGCTCACCAAAGCCAATCCAACCGAGCCCATTCAGAGAGTTTATAAAGCAGATCGATCGGACGCGATCTGGAGCAAGGATGATCTTGCTGCTGTCCTGACGCACTCGACCGATGAAATGCGATGGGCGATCAAGCTCGCGCTGTATACGGGCTTGCGCCAAGGCGATCTTCTACGGCTGCCTTGGTCGGCAGTTTCCGATCTATCCATTCAATGGAAAACATCAAAGCGGGACAAGCACACAATAATTCCGATCACACCGCCCCTTCGGGAACTACTGTCAGACATTCCGAAGCGCTCGCCAGTAATCCTTACAAGCGCCTTAAAGCGCCCATGGACCGCGGACGGGCTGAAGTCGAGCTTTGGCAGAGCAAAAAAGCGCGCGGGCATCAAAGACCTGCGCTGGCACGATCTTAGGGGAACAGCGGTCACTCAATTAATCAAGACAAGTCTGACCCAGCGAGACATTGCGCGGATCATTGGTTGGTCCGAGACGAAAATCGAAGCGATCTTGGAGCGTTACGTGTCCGCAGATGCGGTCGCCGAGGATATGCTTAAGAGAATGTCAGCAGAACAAAATGCACAAACTGATGACAAACCGGTCGGCAGCGAGAATAAGCAATGACCTCTAGTGCATTGTTTTCATTGGCGACCCCGGCAGGACTCGAACCTGCAACCGTCGGATTAGAAGTCAGATATTACGGCAGGCAAAACAACGCACCGGCGCACAAACCGCGCAAGAACGCATGTAGAATCTACAAA
>JBCCVD010000025.1:0-67979 GCA_039195745.1 Pseudomonadota bacterium
CAACTCGCCCTGACAGGGACCGCGGCTAAGCAATTATTAGAAGATGCGGCATTGGTAACTTGGTTCAAAAACGGTCAATAGAAAATTTCGGTCGGGCATTTCTGCCCCGAGATGCGGCTTCTGCGTCGGTGTGCGGGACTTGCTGCTGTTCATTGAAGCTACTTCAATGTCCGCTTCGGAGCATGTGCGATACTGAACCGCCACTTTATTCGGCTTGTACCTTCCCCAATTTGGCACTGTCGTATTAGTTGACATTTCCCCAACTCTTACGGACTGTCCATTCATGGCTAATTTTCTGAAAGTGTTGTTGAGAGGTGCACTATTTGCCCTGAATAGCATTTTCTTGAACTTAATAGCTGCAATCGCCGTGTGTTTGAGCTTTTTTCTAGTGCCTACTTGGGTTCCAAATCCTGACAGTAGAATTTATGCATTTTCGGTAGCTGTCATCTTACTAGTTATAGTTCAAATGAACTTGAACCGAATAAATAAACGACGTACCGGCTAACGCAGCTGGGGGCGCGGATATAGCGCTCCCATTCCTAATTTACGCGTTCCTCTGTGAGGGCATCTAGATCGTCAGACGATGATGAGCACATCCGACAGCCGCAAACTTCGAAAGCCGTCATTCATTGGAGGCAAAACACTGTGCAGTTGGGCTCGAAGCAGACATCTAATCAATCATCGCCTACAGGCATCACGTCGTCTGGCTCGAGGTCGGGATACACGAAGCCACCAAAGGTGTGGTTGATTGAGTAGCTGCCCTGGACCTTTTGCACCGGTGCGATCCCATCAACGCCTGCCAGCCAACGATTGGCGTCTAGCCCAATTCGTTCACTATCCGAGGAAACTGCCAGATGGCTCATCCGGATGTAGGCGGCCTGTGCGGCGTTCTCTCGTACCTCTCGCACTTTCTGATTGAACAACTGCAGGACGTGGGGCTTGCGCATGTTCTTCACAGCTGTGTCTCTGGTGATATCTGCGCGTTCTGCAGCCAACGGGAGAGGTAAGCCTTCCAATATCATCAGATCGATACATTTGTGCATTTGATCGCTGATACGAACACGCGTTTGAACTGCGTTTGATTTCTTGTTCTTACTCATTGTCGGGGACTTTCGATCAATTCATTGATTTCAGGTGGAAGGGCACACGGGGTTGCAGTGATCGCCAAGCCGAGGGTATCTGCCCAAAGCTTGAGGGTTGGAAATTGTGCGGTACGGGCAAAGCTCTCCAGCTTATTGATATGTCCATCCGCAAGGCCTGCCGCGTGATTGATGTCTTCCTGAGAGAGCCCCAAAGCTCGCCGGCGCATGACAAGCTTCTTGATCAGACCCATGTAGAGATCATAGGCTTCCCGCCCGTATTGCCCGTAATGGGGGAGCTCACAGGGCTCTGGCTCCGACCCCAAATTTCCGACTGGTCAAGTTAGGGTGCCCTTGCAGCCAAAGCACGCGCAGGAGAGGCGCAGGAGGCCTTCAGGAGTCCGTTTGACCTTCCAGCCCACGGCCCGCGCCCTAATCATCCATTCCGAAACAATCATGTTTTCCATACTCAGCTCCGACCACCGCGGGGGCAATGTACGGAGCAATTACTGAAAGCGTCGAGGATCGAGCGTGCATTTCCCCAACTACTGATCTTGTTCAAACTAACGGAACAAGAATTCAGTGAGGAATATGGAAATGAAAACCAATTCAAACTCCAAGACGGAAAAGGCCGCATTGAGATTTGCTGATGCAATTCTGCGGGTCTGGGGCGCCAATTTGGAGATCGCGGCTATCGTCATGGAGGGGCACCGAACCCGGCCGGAGAACCAGGATGGGTTTGATGATCAAACACTTAGTTGCTTTGAGCTCGAGATGGCACTGGATCGGGCGATGAGGGGCGAGACTGGTCCCGAAATCAACTTGGCCAAGTTGGAGCTGGTGAACTCCATTCTGTACGTTTGGTATCGAGTTAAGCAGCATCTGCAGGGCAAGATCTTCGGCGCTATTCGTGAATTGGCGATCATGCGAGGCCAAGATGTCGACAAGGCAATGCCTGAAGCTCGAGGCGTGATTGATGGCGCCCGTGATGTCGAACAAGCGTGAGGCCATTCTGCGCAAGAAGAAGCAAGATGCGCTTGCTCGCGAGAAAGCAAGCCGTCAGCAGATATCTGAGAGACTTGCCTGCGATTCACTCAGCTCAGTTGGGTGATCCAAGCCCCAGGCATTACCGCCAGATAACAAGGATATGTCCAATGGGTTTCCGTGATGATCAGCCCGTCAGTGCGCCTCTGGCTTTGACAAGTGGTTTTGACCTGAACCCTGAGCAAGACGAAAGCGATGCCGGCGCCCTTGGTGCTGCGTTTCGTAGGGAAAACCCGATAGCTTCAAGGCTCAACTCATTTGCCTTTGACGAAAAGGCTCCATTCGATCCTACCTACCGCGCCGATGATGACATTCAGGGTACGATTTACGAAAGGTTCTCTGATCGGTTTGTAGAGGCTCGAAACGCTGATCAGGCCGCAATGATGAAGGCCCAGATTGATCGCGAGTTGGATGACCAAAATGCAATTGAAGCTGCGGGGCCAATGGGGTTTGTCGCGGAAATGGCTGCCAGCCTTCTGTCTCCGTCCTCTCTTTTGCCCGGTGGCGCCATTGTCAGAGGTACGAAAGGGGGCGTGAAGATTGGCCGCACGGCGCTGAGTGTTTCGATCTTTGCTGGCACCGCTGCGGCGCTGGACGAGCTCGCACTGCATGACAGTCAAGAGGCCCGCAGTGGGGTTGAAAGTGGTTTTGCAATCGGTGGGTCAGTCTTACTTGGCGGCCTATTGGGTGGTGCCGCCGCTTCTCTGTCGCGAAAGGCCCATGCACGGGCATCTGCCGCGGCCGAGCACCTGCCGGGCCAGATAGCAGAGTTCAATGATGGTCTCCGAAGCGTACTCGATTGTGAAGAACTGACTGATCGCAGCGGCAGCGCGCGACCTCTTTCAATTTATCAGTTTAGTGTCCGACGAGCTGGGGTAGACCCGTCGAAAAACGCGGGCAAAAGACTGTCTCAGGAGCACTTGATGGCTCCATTTGGTCAAATCCCCGCGTGCGGGAAAATTTATAAATAATTGATTTATAACAATATTAAATGATCTCAGGGAATTTTCAGTTCTTGCATATCCTTTGATCTAGATCAGTGTCCCGCGGCGCGGTTCTGCTTAGCCTAAACAAAAATTAGCGGAGCATATCATGCGGACAGGATATCTTATCTTGGGGTTGGTATTGGCGGGTTGTGTAAACGAACCGGAGCCGCCCTTGGGAAAACAGCTTTTTGCTCAAAACTGCGTCGGGTGCCATGGCACAGACGGAAAGGGCGAAGGATGGGTCTCAAGCAGTTTGAGTGTCAAACCAGCGGATCTGACCACGATTTCAGCGCGCAATGGCGGGCGCTTTCCTCTCTCTGACGTTTTGAGTTCAATTGACGGCTTTCACCGCAAGACCCTGCCAGAGAGCACGATGCCGGAATGGGGTTTCATCTTCAGCGATGGTCCATTGGAACAGATCGACACGGGCGACGGAGTTCTGACCCCTGTTCCAGAACCCCTCATCGCCCTCGCGCGATATCTGGAAAGCATACAAGAACTGTAACCTCAGGGGCGATCACATATCCGCGCACAATTCTCTTCGCTCGGGTATTGCGTCACGTCTTGATCCACATGAGAGGCCGCATTCAGGCGCAAGATCATTCATGCGCCGAGAGTCCTTGCGGCTTTCTCGAAGAAGTCCTCTGCCCCGAAATTGCCGGACTTCAGCGCAAGGACCAGCTTTGGGCCTGCGCGCAGCGCAGCAACACCGGGATCAATCTCAGGCCCTATGGTTAACTCATCGACCGAAAGAGCTTCTACAACCGCACCAGAAGTTTCCCCACCGGCCGAAATGATCCGGGTGACACCGGCATCAACAGCGCGGCGGGCCAGTTCCGCAAAAAAACCCTCGATCGCAGTGGCCGCTTTGTCCCGGCCAAAACGATCTTGCACCGCTCTGACCTTCCGGGGATCTGCGGAACTGAAGATGAGGGGCACACCGTCCGCGTTCAGCGCCCAATCCAGCACGTCTTGCGCTGTCACATTGCCTTCGATCACATCTTCGGCCACAGCCTCGCAGGCGGGGTTCGCCCTTGCATGACGCGCAATCTGTGACCGCGTCGCCTCTGAGCAAGAACCCGACAATGCCAAGACAGGACCTTTCTGGCCTTGCCAGTGCGGAGTGCCCGGGCTGCATCCGAAGTTGCGTGGCAGACCGAGTGCAACGCCTGAACCGCCCGTCAGCAATTTGAGCCCGGCGGCTGCGGCGCCGATCTCCATCAAATCTTCATCGCGGATCGCATCGACAACGATGTGCCGTTTGCCAGCCGCATGTTCTGCGTCCAAGGCAGCAGAGATGGCGCCTTGCCCCGCGAAAACCAACTCTGCAGGCACATGGCCAATGGGAAACTTGCTTTGCCGGGACAGCCAGCGGCGCAGGTCAGGATCCGTCATTGGGGTAAGGGGGTGATGTTGCATGCCCGACTCGTTCAAAAGCATATCGTTCACGAACAGATGGCCCTGATAGACCGACCGGCCCGTTCCGGGAAAAGCCGGGCAGATGATGACCCGGCTCGCGTCCAAGGCCGCTGCAAGTGCGTCGGCCACCGGCCCGATGTTTCCCTGCGGCGTTGAATCGAAGGTCGAGCAGTATTTGAAAAAGAACTGCTGGCAACCTTGGGCGCGCAACCAATCAAGAGCCTCCAGTGACTGTGCTACGGCTTTCGCGGGATCAATGGATCGGGATTTGAGAGAGACGATGCCAGCGTCCACGCTTGCATCTGCATCGCGAGACGGGATCCCCGAATACTGCACGGTGCGCATGCCCTGCTTGGCGAGCGTGTTCGCAAGGTCGCTCGACCCTGTGAAGTCGTCACCTATGCAACCCAATTTCAAGACGGTGTTCCGGGCAACCTGAGCTTGGCCTGAGCCGCATATACTTTGGCAACGGCCGCGTCATCTTCACCGCCCAGACCCATCTCCACGGCTTGTCTGTACTGCTCCAGCGCAGTTTCGGTTATGGGTGCCTCAAAGCCCGCGGCTTTGGCCGCGTCGAGCACGATCCCCAAATCCTTGGGCCAGATATTCACCTGACTATGCGGAGTATAATCGCCAGCAACGACATGGGGCGCACGGTTTTCGAGCATCCAGGACGTGCCAGCGCATTTGCTGATCACTTCCAAAAACGTATCCGGTGCAATGCCTTGGGTCATGCCAAACGTCATTGCCTCTGCCATGGATGCAATATGCACGCCGGCGAGCAATTGGTTGGCCGCTTTCATGGCGGAGCCTGCTCCGGCAGCGTCGCCGAGCCGAAACACGGAAGCCGCTGTTGCTTTCAGGATGGGATCCGCTGCGTCAAATGCGGCGGCCGAACCAGAGGCCATGATACCAAGCGCGCCTTGCGCGGCCTTAGCTGAACCGCCTGAGATCGGAGCGTCAAGGTAGAGTATGCCCTGCTCGGTGCAGCGGTGCTCCATCTTTTTGGCGAAATCCGGTGGAACCGTGGCGCAGGCCAACACCACTGCCCCCTCGCGCATATGGCCCACCACGCCGTTATCACCGAAAAGCACCTGTTCGACCTGGGCCGCGTTCAAAACCACGACGACCGCCGCGTCGATGGCAGGGGCGATCTGTGCAAGAGCGCCGGTTGCACCGCCCTCTTTTATGAATCGGGCCTCCTGCGCATCGACGACATCGAAGCCGTGAACGTCCATCCCGGACCTGAGGCAAGACTGCGCCATGCCGTAGCCCATGGAGCCAAGTCCGAAGACGGCGATTTTCGTGCTCATGATGCGGTCCTTTTACGGTCTTTCAAGATGTGGGCGGCGTCGCGCCGCGTGCTTTCGAGCCTATAGACCTTATCGGACGACGTGACGAACATCGTCTGACCGGTTGGGCCACCAAAGCAGATATTCGATGTCGGCTGGGGCAGCCAGATCTTTCCCATCAGCGCGCCTTCAGGCGACAGGCAATGGATGCCATCCTGCGCCGATGTCCAAACATACCCGTCCTGATCCACGCGCAACCCGTCCGGCACGCCCGGCGCAATGACGGCAAACACACGACCGTTAGTCAGCGTTACACCATCCACGTCGAAGACCCGGATATGATGCGGCAGGTCGTAGTTGATCCCCGGAAAGCTCGCGCCGCGGATCGCCCCGGAATCGGCAACGTAGAGGCGCGTTTCGTCAGGTGAAAAAGCAAGCCCGTTGGGTTTGTCGAAATCTGTTGCGACCGCGTGCATCGTGCCGTCTGGGGCCGCGCAAAATACATAGCAGCCCACGATTTCACTGTCGGCAGCGTAGCCTTCGATATCAGAGTTGATGCCGTAGGGTGGGTCTGTGAACCAGATGCTCCCGTCCGATTTAACGACAACGTCATTGGGAGAGTTGAGGCGCTTGCCGTCGAAGCGATCTGCAATGACCTCGACCGATTGCGGATCCATCGGATCGTGCCGACGAATGACCCGGCGGCCGCCATGTTCGCAAGACACCATGCGGTTCCCGACATCCAGCGTGTTGCCATTCGCAAACTCGCTGTTGCCCAGCGCGGTTTCGACGCCGCCGGCCTCGGTCCAGCGCATCATCCGCTTGTTGGGAATGTCATTGAAGAACAGCGCGCCGTCGAGCCAGACCGGCCCTTCGGTCCAGACGCAGTTCTGGGCGATCACTTCGGGGGCCTGCGAGACATCCACGAAGTCGCGGAACCGAGGGTCGACGGTAATGAAGTGGGGCTCGCTCATGCACGGGCTCCTTTCCTCAAGGTTTGAAACAGCAGCATAACCAGAATGATCACGCCGAAAATGATGTTGCGCCAGGCGTCCCCGATTTGCATGACCGACAGGATGGATGTCAGCAGGGTGATGAAAAGCGCCCCGCCAATCGTGCCGAACAATCCGCCACGCCCGCCCAGGATCGAGGTGCCACCGATCACGACCGCGGCAATGGTCGGCAGCAGGAACGGATCGCCCATGCTCTGATACGCTTGATTGGCGTATCCTGCCAGCATCACGCCACCCAGGGCTGAACACATGCCAGCAATCGCGAAGGCCGCGAAGAGAACAGACGGAGTGGACACGCCTGACAGAAACGTCGCTTTCTCATTATAGCCGATGGATCGCAGATAGCGCCCGAACGGTGTGCGCGTCAAAAGCCAGGTCAGCGCCAGAGAGATCGCGACCCAGACAAGGAAACTGACCGGCAATCCCAGAACATCGCCTGACGCCAAGGTGATCATCACATTGCTGGCTTCCCCTTTCGGATTAAAGCCGCCCGTGTTCAAAACAGCGAGCCCCAACAGCATCGAATTCACCGCCAAAGTCCACACCATCGACGGAATGCGCAGGATTGCCACACCGGCGGCGTTGATCACACCGATCAAAGCCCCAAAGGCAAGTGCGGCGGGGATCGCGAGTGCGCTCAGCACCGGATTGCCCGACCCCACCAGCGCGGTCGACAGGATGGCCGATCCGGTCAGGACCCAAGGCACTGAAAGGTCGATATGGCCAAGCAGAATGACAATCGTGGCCCCGGTTGCGAGCAGCCCGAGAAAAGCCGCGATCTGCAACTGTTGGGTCAGATAATCCACGCTCAGAACCTGCGGAAAAAAGGCACTGCCTGCGAACACCAGAACCACGACACCAAGATAGGGCATCAAGCTGTCTATGGATGGGAGGCGGGGCATCAGGAGAACGCCTCCAGCTTATTGCGCGACCGCAGGACATCCGCACCGCCGATCGCGATGGCGCCTGCCAGGATCAAGCCCTCAAAGCGCGGTTGTGCAAGCGACGGGATGCCCGAGAAGAACATCAAAGACGCGATGGTCTTGAGGATATAGGCACCGGCCAGCGCCCCGATCAATGATCCGACGCCGCCGCGCAATAGCACGCCGCCCAGAACCACTGCGGCAATAGAATTTAAGGTAAAGCCCGGAGCGATACCTGCGTCACCTGTCGTTGTCACGAAGCTGTAGTAAAGTCCCGCCAGCCCTCCAAAGAGGCCCGCAAGCGTGAACGCCGCGAGGCGGATGAGATTGGTGTTTATGCCAGATTGAAACGCCGCCTGCTCTGACGAGCCAAGCGCGTAGAGGCCAAGGCCAAGGCCTGTGCGCCGGAAGGGAAGCCAGAACCCCAATATGGCTGCGCCGGTTATGACAAGGGAGGTGGGCACCCCAACGACATCAAGCGTGAAAGCGTCGGCCAGATCGTAATTGACCGCACCGCCCGGCGTCGGCCGCAGCAGCAGCGCGATGCCAACAAAGATCGAAGCGGTGGCAAGCGTCACCACGATGGGCTGGATGCGCCCATAGACAATGATCACGCCGTTAAGCAGCCCGCAAACAGCGCCGACCCCGAGTACGGCCACCATTCCAGCAGCAATACCAAGCGCGGAGCCCCCCAACACGTAGGACGCGATGCAGTTTGTCAGGGCCATCACCGCACCCACCGACAGGTCAATCCCGCGCACGACAACGGCAAAGAATTGCGCGCAGGCGGCCAGCCCAAGGATGAGACACTGGTTGGCCCAGATCGTCATAACATAAGTCGAGGCTCCGCGCGGATGCGTGCCAATATAGGCGGCAAGGAGCCCGATCAGCACAATCCCAGCAATCATCTCGCGGCGGTTCGATTTTACGTAGTCAAGCATTGGCAGGCTCTGCCTTGTGGGTAACGTTCAGCGCGGCGGCAATGATGTTCTGGGGCGTCAAGTTTTCATCGCTGAGCGAGGCCACGACTTCACCATCAAAGAAGACATGCGTCTCATCGCAGAGATGCACCAGCTCCTCGTAATCGGTACTCAACAGCAGGATCGCCGTGCCCTGATCAGCGAGTTGCCGCAGAATGCTGTAGATCTGTGTTTTGGTTTTCACGTCGATGCCCCGGGTCGGGTCGGCTAAAAGCAAGCAGCGCGGGTTGATCGCGAGCCATTTCGACAAGACAACTTTCTGCTGGTTACCGCCCGACAATGACGACACCGGCAGATCAAGGCCGCCATGGGTCAGCGCAAGCTGCTCAAGCGATGCGGTGTATAGTCCCGGATCCGTCGCATCAAGATCACTGCGTCCAAGCGCGGCCAATTCCAGGTTTTCCAGAATGCTCTGGTCCAGAATAAGCCCCTCGGTCTTGCGATCTTCGGGGATGTAGGCCAGCGCGATGTCTTTCTGCTTGGCGGTTTTTGGGGTTTTGATGTCAATCGACCGTCCAGAGATCGTCGTTGTTCCACCGGTTTTGCGCAGAAGGCCAACAAGGCCCATCAGAAAAGCGCCTTGACCCTGACCGTCAAGACCACCCAGACCGACAATCTGACCGCGACGCACGGCAATGTTGACATCTTTCACGCGGCCGTCCCAGTTGAAGTTACGGATGTCCAAGATGACATCGCTGTTTGCGTCCGATGGCGGTTTCTCCGGGAACAGCTCTTCAATCTTCTGGCCGACCATCATGTCGATGATCTCTCCGTAATTATGATCGCCCTTTTTGAAGGTCTCGACCCTCCGCCCGTTGCGGAAGACGGAAATCCGATCCGCGAGCGCTTGGACCTCGTGAAAACGGTGTGAGATGAACAAAACCGACGTGCCACTGTCGCGTTGCTCGCGCACCAGATCAAACACGCTTTCGACAACCGATGCGCTTAACGCCGACGTTGCTTCATCCAGGATCAAGAGCCGGGGCTTTTTCATGATCGCCTTGGAGATCTCAACTTGCTGGCGCTGCGACAGCGTCAGGTCCGCCACGCGTGCGCCCATTGTGATGTCTGCACCGCCAATTCGCACCAGAACCTTTTGCGCGTCCTCAAGCCTGTCGCCGCGCAACCAGCCGATGCCCGCCCCCGGTGACCCCAGCAGAAGGTTTTCCCGGACCGTCAGATCTGGCACCAGAGACAATTCCTGAAACATGCAGACCAGCCCGTGGCGCAAAGCGACTTTGGGCGATGACAACGCGACCTCGCGGCCCTCGACCAGAAGCGCGCCCTCGGTCGGTTGAAAGACGCCTGCGATCAGCTTCATCAAAGTCGATTTGCCTGCGCCGTTCTCACCCAGAACGGCATGCACCTCGCCGGGGTTGCAGACGAAATCGACACCATCAAGGGCTTTCTTTGCGCCGAAATGTTTGGCGATGCCGCGCATTTCGAGAAGGGGGGTGGTGTGACCTGTCATCGGAGGCTTTCGGAAATGACGACAACGCGGCCACCATGCCGCGTCGTCGCTTCGATTTGTAAGAGTGCTTACGTGTTGTCAGGCGATTGACCCAGCAATTCTTCTGGCGTGAAGGGTGCAAAGCATTCCGCGTAGCCGGTCCCGGTGTTGAATGACTTTGGCAGGTCCGGGAAATAGTTCACGCCGGCCTCCAGATCATCTGCGGCCACTTGCGGGATCGGCAGGAAAATGGTCTGGGGCAGCGCATTGCCTTCCAGCAGTGACACTGCAGCCTCGAGCGCGATGGCTGACATTGCTGGCGCTTGGCTCGCTGAGATGCCGGGGATTTCCAGTTCATCCATCAGCATTCTTACGCCGTTTTCACCGTCAACGCCCATCGGCACGATTGGATGGCCAGCGGCCTGCATCGCGTTGATAGAACCCGCAGAGCCGTGCTGCGACACGACCGCATCGAATTGCCCATGGGTGGCCAGCGCGTCAGCGACAACTTTCTGGCTGGTGCCCGTGTCCCAATTGCCGACGACTTCAACGATCTCAAGACCGTCGACTTTTTCAAGCACGCTCATCATGCCCAGGCGGCGGTCCCGGTCAGTTGCATTTCCAGGCAGACCATTGACCATGAGAATCTTCTCTGCCTCGCCTCCCAGAGCATCCATAACGGACTGCGCTTTCAGCGTGCCGAGTGCCATCTGGCTTTCATTCACCTGCACCACTTTGTCGGTATCAAGGACATTGTCAAACGGCACAAGGATGGTGCCCGCACGCGCGGCGCGTCGAATGACGGGCTCGAATGCGGTGGGGTTCACGGCGATAAACGTGACGGCGTCGTACCCTGCGGCGATGAAGTTATCGATGGCCGCAATTTGGGCTGCGCTGTCATTGCCAACGGAAACGACAGTGAACTCGTCAATCTTGCCAGCATTCTCGGGTCGGGCTGCCCAGGCTTTTGCCGACTGGATCGCCTGGATCCGCCAATCATTGCCTGCAAACCCATTCACGAAGGCCAGTTTGTAAGGCCCGTCTTTCGCATCATAGGAAATCGTTGATGTGCCCGGCGCAGGTGCGAAGCATTCCGGGCGATATGTCTCGGCAGCAGCGACACCAGCAGATGCGACAGCCAATACAGAGCTCAAGAGCAGTTTTTTCATGTTTCCTCCCTGGCGGGTCTTGCCGCCGATTTTAACTCGCGCATCTCAGCGCGAATATGTTTACGTAAACACATTGCACGAAACGTAGATGTTTACATAAACATACGTCAAGCAATTTAGTGATCGCGCGGACCCGAATGACAAAACGACGAACATCAATGTCAGAGAAACTGCAGCCCACCATGCACGATGTTGCGCGGGTGGCCGGTGTCAGTCAGATGACGGTATCCAGAGTGATGCGCGGCACAGGCTACATCTCAAAAGACGTGAGAAAACAAGTTGTTGGTGCGGCTCGGGAGATCGGTTACGTCCATAATAGATTGGCGGGTGGAAACGCCTCTTACGACAATCCCATTGTCGGTGTAGTGGTCCCCACGATGCAGAATCGCGTGTTCACCGAGGTGCTGTCAGGCATCAACGCAACGCTGGATGAAAGCGGTCTGAGGCCTGTTTTCGGCGTGTCTGAATATGCGCCCAATGTTGAAGAAGACCTGGTTTTCGACCTTTTGTCCTGGCGCCCGCGCGGGCTGATTCTGCCCGGTCTGGAGCACACTGACTCATTGCGCAAGATCGTGTCGCAAACCGGTGTGCGCGTTGCCGAAATCATGGATACAGACGGTGATCCGATATCGAGTTGTTTTGGCTTTTCCCATATCAACGCGGGCGAAGACATGGCGAAACATCTGATCGCGCGGGGTTATCGGACTTTCGCCTATGTTGGCAGCCACAGGGGGCTCGATCTGCGTGCGACCAAGCGCTACGAAGCCTTCGAGAGGATCGTTCGTGACGCGGGCGCGCAGATTGTTGCGCATGAATTCTACGAGGTTGCTTCATCCATGGATGTCGGGCGCCGCGCGACGAACCTGCTTTTGCAAAAGGAAACTCCGGCGGAGGCTATCTATTTCGCGAATGACGATCTTGCCGCGGGCGGATTGATGCATTGTTTGGCAGAAGGTCTGGACACGCCCGGTGATGTTGCACTGGCTGGCTTCAACGGCCTGAGCTTTCTTTCCGCGCTTCCCCGGATGATCACAACCACTGTGACACCACGTTTCGATATCGGACGAGCCGCCGCGGAATGGCTGCTTCAGCCAAAGGCAGACCCAAACCCGAACAAGGTTGAAATTGCGGCAGAACTTCGGGTTGGCCAGACAACGTAGCACGCTTGGAGGAGACCCCTGACAGCGGGCCACTGATGCCGCTTGGCATATGAATTTCCATAGTCGCTGATGAGCAGCGCGCCAGTGACAGCGCGCTGCACTCTGTTACAAACCGAATTCCGCTGAGATCAGAT
The DNA here is from genome assembly GCA_039195745.1 of Pseudomonadota bacterium. Lineage (GTDB taxonomy): Bacteria > Pseudomonadota > Alphaproteobacteria > Rhodobacterales > Rhodobacteraceae > Litoreibacter. Next base: position 12,650 of record JBCCVD010000025.1, read on the forward strand.
CAACGATACTGGCGTGGATTGATGCGCGATCTGATCCGGCGGGGTCTGTGCAGACGGGATCGTCGTTTTCTTCAATCAGAATAGCCTCCCCAGCCGGTGTGCAAATTGGCATTGCGCTGAAATGGTACGCAGGGGCGAATTGGACTGTTCGCCTGTCACCAAGAAGCGCTGAAAGACCGCTGCGATCAAAATCCGTTGCAAGCATCCTTTCTTCCGGGCTCCCAAAACCGACCAACACAGTTGACGGCAAAAGATCGGCAATATCCGTTTGATCGAGCCCCCAAACAAATCCGGGATCAATTGCGACGACATGGGTCACCCGCTCATCGGCGTAGCTGGCATTCCAGATTTCCGGGTCGCGCCCCTGCATATTCACTTCAGGGGATAACAAAAGCCCGCAAGCCTCCATTTCCGGGTGGGTCTCGCAAGCCTCTACGATCCCCGCGTGATTGCCTGTTGCCCCACCCAAAGAAAGCGCGGTCCAACCGCCAAAGGAGAACCCGGCCGCCATGACACGGGACATATCAAAGCTGTCCGCAAACGCAGATTTGTCCTGCAGCGCATCCAAAGCCGCGCTCATGTCTTGCGCACGGGTCCAATGTGCGACCCCTTCGGACATGTCAAAATCGCCCCAGGTTGAGTTTGGATGGTTCACGGAAACCGTAATCACGCCGCGATGCGCCAATGCGGCCCCAAGCCAGGCTTGCGCACGATCTGTGCCACCCATGCCATGGCTGAACAGAACCACAGGATACTGACCCGGCTTAACTGGCGCATCCAGATGGACGCTCACCCCTTTGAAGACCGGATTGTCTGCATAAAGAGACGGCGCCTGTTGTGATGTGCTGGGGTACCAGATTGCAACGCGTGTCGAGGCCTCGTGATGCGGCATCCAGACGTCAGAGATCTGAAGCCCCGCGACATCCGCATTTGCGCTCGAAACGCCTGCCAAAATGACGGCTGCGGAAAGGATCGTTTTCATGAGTTTCTCCATTACTGAGTGATGTGATGCCTCCTGAGTGAACTCGATGACGTCCCGGCGCGTCCTAAATCCGGATTTAGGTCGTCATGATCCGGTTCTAGGTCTAGTTTTGTGAAGACAGTTTCCGGAGATAATGCGTGCCGACTTTTCCAATTCCCGTTTTCGTGGCATGCGTGCTCGGATTTGCAGGCCTTCGACTATGGCAGCAGCGCCGCGAGGCCAGGCTACTGGTTTTGCTGCTGATCTTGTGCGCCGTACAATCGTTGATCATTGCATTGAGCCAGCATTACGGCATTGCTGCTATGCGCATGGTTCAGCCGCTGATGGCCTCCTTTATCCCACCAGCGGCGTGGATTGCTTACAGAAACAAGGCCGCAGCCAGCGACATGCTGCACGCGCTTGGCCCTGTCACGGCGATCGCCGCGCTCTTGGTTGCGCCGCAGTTTCTGGATGTGTTCTTGCCGGGTCTCTTTGTGGTATATGGGGCACTGATCCTGCTCTCCGCACGGAATGGTGCAGATGTGCAACCAGATACGCTTCTGGCCAGTGGCGACCTTCCCGCACGGATCTGGGTCGTCATCGGAGCGGCCCTGATTGCATCAGCCCTGAGCGATGTGCTGATTGTCGGGACGCAGATCGCTGGCTACCCTGAATTACGACCGTGGATCATTAGCCTGTGTTCTGTCGGCAATCTTCTGATCATCGGAGTGTTGAGCTTTTCGCCGCATCTGCAGACGGTTGCGGATGACGAGGCAGACGGTGCACCTGTCACGCAGGCTGCCGATGTGGAGATCTGGGAGCGCATTCAGACCTTCATGGAGGTGCAAAAACCCTATCTCGACCCAGACCTGACCTTGACACGGCTGTCACGCAAGATGGGTGTTCCTGCGAAACTGGTCTCTGCAACGATCAACTTGACCACTGGTGAAAACGTGTCGCGCTTCATCAACAACGCCCGGATTGCGGCGGCGCAAAGAGCCATGCTTGACGGTGCCACTGTGACCAACGCGATGCTGATGTCCGGCTTCAATACGAAATCCAACTTCAATCGAGAGTTCCTGCGCGTCAGCGGCACCTCTCCGAGTGGTTGGCTGAATGACCCTGACCGAGTGCGCGCGTAACCCCATGACATCCCTCACGGCGGTCATGGCGGCGCTCCAATCCAAGCCAGGCGTTATTCATTGGCCTCCGGCGGCAAGAAGTCGACGTCATGTTCGGCCGAAACACGCACGACCTCTTCGACGTCGGTCATCTCATGCAGCTCCTCAAAGAGCTCCTTGAGCTTACCGGCAGGCGACACCCAGAATAACGCGCGGCATGGCTTGTCGGATTTGTTGAAATACCCATGTGGAACGCCCCTTGGCATACGCACCAGATCGCCCGGGCCAGCCTTGCTCCAGACACCGTCAAGCTTCAGGTCGAGCTCACCTTCCTGCACGAGGATAAACTCGTCTTGCGTCGGATGGATGTGAACAGGCACGCTTTGACCGGGTTCGGAATTGGTTTCGAACGCAAACGTCGTTTCACACCATGCTTTGATGTAATAGGTCTGGCCAAGAATGTTGAGCTTGTTGCCTTCGCCGTCCCGCGTGATGCCCCCGTCCAGATTTGACATTGTCTTCCTCCCTTAAAGTGAATTGAACGGCGAGCGCTGACGCCGCCGCAAGATGTGTCAGCTTGCCTGATATTGAGGGCAAGATGCGAGAAATTCTCCATACGCTTTGTGATCCGGATAGCCGAATTGCTCCGCCAGCGGGTTGCTCCGCTTGCGTGTTTTTGCACCCATATCGGCCAATAGCTCGTCAAAATGCTTGAAGTGAAACGGAGCAGAACAAAGACCGCCGTAGATTTTCGCCGCCGGACGCTCCGCGCGCTTCCAGTTCAGCATCATCTCGATATTGCTGTTCATCTCAGCTGGTGACGGTTGCCTTTCAAGCTGCCCGTCCATGTAGCGGACGAGCCAGTTCGCAATCATTTCTGCGCTGAGAACTGTGCAAAAGGAGGAATTGAACCCCACAAAACCCATATCCGGCAGATCCGGATTCACGGCGAGCCGGTACACCCGATACTGACCATCGCTTTCGACAAGTTTGTTCTGATACGTTTCCGGAAGGTAGGGCACACCCAACTTCCAGCCGACCGCAAGAATCGCGGCGTCTGCGTCTACCGTTTCCCCACCTGAGATGTGGACTGTCTTGCCATCATATCGCTCAAACGTGCCCTGAATGGTCTTGATCTTACCGGCCTTGAGCGCTTCAAAAAGGCCCGGCGTCACGATGGGTACGGAGCAGGAGACCTCTTTTTCAATCGGAACTTTCGGGACCATGCCGTATTTGCGCAGCCCCAGCTGTGTTTTCAGCAGGGTTTCCAGACCGCGGAAATTGGCCCACACAAGCGGCTTGAGCAGAGCGGCAATCACGCGCTGCAAACCGGTCTTGCCCCATGCGTTGAATTGCTGTTCCTGCGCGCGCATGTAGAGCAGCCGTTTGAAATTGATGCCGCCGACATAATATGGCACGCGCCAGACGGGTTCGAGATAGACCCAATGGACAGATCGTGCGCCATTATTCGCGGCATTCACGGCGATATCAGTCGCTGACTTTGAGCCCCCCAGAACCACCACCCGCTTGTCTTTCACCATTGCTGGATCAGTGTATTCAGAGGAGTGCATGACTTCACCGCCTGCCGCGACAAAACCATCCTGACCGGGATGAGCGATGATGTTTTTGTCAGAGAACTGCCCCGTGCACACAGCCACGAAGTCAACTTCTTGCGTCCACGCGCGCCCTGCCTCCTCCAAGGTCAGGACCCAACCGCCACCTTCACGCGGCTCCATGGTCTTGACGTTTGTGTTTAACCGGAAGAGCCGCCCGAGTTTGTGCTTGTCAGCGTAGGAATGCAGGTAGGCATGCACCTGCGGGCCTTTAGGCCATTCTGGATAATCGTCCGGCATCGGATGATCAGTATAGCAGTAGAGATCTTTGGGCGATTGGGTCTGCACGTCCGGATAGGAGCGTGAGAGTTCCCACACACCGCCAAAATCATGGCTTCGCTCAAAGCCCAGAACCCGATGTCCACGCTCGTCAAAGGCCTTGGCTGCAGCCAAGCCACTGACCCCTCCGCCGATAACGGCCACAGTTTTTCGCTTGATCATGCACCAGCCCCCTTATTGCGCATCGGCCGGTGGAGGCAGGAAATCCACTTCATGCAGAGCGGACAGTCGCACCAGCTCTGCCGGGTCGGTCACACCATCAAGATGCCCGAATAACTCAAACAGTTTTCGAGACGGCGCCACGCCAAACACCACAGTCGCCTCTGCACCGGATCGATTGAAGATACCATGTTCTTCACCCATTGGCATGCGGACCACATCGCCCGGCCCTGCATTATGGATCGTTGGGGCACCTTTCGTGTGGCCAAACTCAATTTCCAAATCCCCGGCCAAGACAGTGATCCATTCATCCTGTGTGGGGTGAATATGAGGCGGTACAAACGTATCGGCCGGAATCACCGCGTGCCAGATAAAGACATTGTTGGACAACAGCTTCGGTGTGTATGTCTGCCCGACGACATTCCAAGATGTGCCGTCAAGCCCGTTCTCTGCGTTCGTAACGCCTGCACCATTTTGCATTTTACCCTCCCTTTGGTGTTTGATCGGAGCATAGAATGCAATTCCGGCGCAGCGTTATCCAAAAAACGAAAAGATTTCGATGCGTGTCATTGGAAGGTAAAAAATGCTGTAGAGTGCAGCTATGCGTGATCATGCCCGTGTAGAACCGCTCTCTAAGCGACGACTTTTCCAGACGACGGAGTTGGATGAGGCCCGCGCGATTGTCGCCGATAAATTCTGCGATCATGGATTGCATATCGAAACAAATGCCGCGCAGTTTGACGCCTGCCACCACCGCGCCGAAGGCCACGCTGCCTCTTTGAATTACATTCGATACGGCGCGGATGTGCGGATCGCGCCGGGTGAGCTGGGTTCATTCTATCTTATTCAGATTCCGCTGGCAGGTATGGCTGAGATCGACAACAGAGGTGGCAGGATTCAGACTTGCGTCGGAAAAGGCAGTGTCCTCAATCCGCACCGGGACACGCAAATGCGTTGGCGCGAAGGCTGTAGGCAGCTTCTTTTACAGATCGATGCGACAGCGCTTACCCAAGAAGCGGAACGTCTTCTTGGAGCGACTATTTCGCAACCAATAACATTCGAAACGCTGATCGACGAGGACCGGATAGCGACGGCGGACTGGGTACGCAAACTCAAAACATGTTTTGATCTCGCTGAGAAGAACGCAATTTTTGGATCAGACAGTAGCGGGACACAATTGCTGGTAGAGCGAGAATTGATCACCGATTTTCTTCGCAGCCAGGCCAGCAATATCTCCCCCTTGATTGCATCCGCGCCGAGCACGGCCGTCAACAAACATCTGCGCCGCGCCTTACAGTACATCCATGCCAACCTGCAGGGCTCAATCACTGTTTCGGATATCGCAGACGCATCTGGTACGACCCCGAGAAACCTTCAACTCTATTTCAGTTCAGAATTTGGCCTGTCGCCGATGCGCTATCTCAAGCAGCAAAGACTGATCCTCGCGCATCGTTTGATCCAGCAATCTCAAGGAAACGTCGCCCTTGGAGATATCAGTCTACAAGCCGGATTCACTCATTTTGGGCGTTTCTCCGCAGACTTTCGCGCGCGTTACGGCGAGGCGCCCAGCGAAACGAAACGCCGCGCGATGTCGAGAGCTTCCCGTCTACCCAATACGCTTTAGAAATAAACCCGAACGGCAAACGGGGGGCGCTTGTCTCTCTCAACTCTCTGACTTGGCCGTCAAATCAGTGTCCAGATGCGGCACCGATAGATGCTGCATTAACGGTTCATCAGGAGTTTCCAGACGGCGAAGAACGGCCTGTGCAAGAAAGGTCCCTGCGGCGGCGGCATCTTCGAACTGGGTCAATATGCCCGGACGGAACTTTGTGAGAAACGGCATCGCCTCTTTTGAGAATAAATCCACCTCCTGAGCGACATTCAGTCTAAGACGTTCAACGGCCGATACACATGCCATGCAGCTCGCCGATGATGCCGTGATGATTGCATCCGCTGCATATCCGGAGCGGTCGAGCAAGGGCTCAACGGCTTTTTCGATATCTGCGGCAGGCGAGTCGCTTGTTGCGCCATCAACGACTTTCAAGGAGACCCCTGCTTTTGAAGCCTCGGCGCGCGCGCCTGCGACAATCTCCATCCCGTAGAACTGATTTCTCGGCGGGGCCAGCAAGGCGAACTTGCGGCGACCTCGGGATAAGAGCCGTTTGACCGCAATATGGCCCAGGGTGCGATTGTCGAAATCGTAGTAATCATGGTGATCAGCAAATTTGGTCCGCCCATGGGTCGCGAAAGGAAAGCCCTGCTTCATGAGGTAGATCACGCGAGGATCTTCAGGTTGCGTCTGGTTGAGAATGACTGCATCTGCGGCGCGCGTCTCAACAATATTTCGTATAGGTATCATCGGATCTTCATCGGGGAAAACCGGCGTTATCGTCAGATTATACCGTGTGCCGCGCAGCCCCGCTGCCACCGAATTGATCAACTTGGCCGTAAGGTTCATCACATCTGCTTCGGTTGATAAAACCAACGAGACGACATAGCTGCGCCCGGTGCGCAAACGCACGCCTGCGCGATTCGGAACATAACCAATCTCTTTGGCCACTTCCTGCACTCTCTTGCGTGTCTTCTCGCCAATATCCTGCGCCCCGCTCAGCGCCCGTGAGACCGTCGGAACCGCCAAACCTGTCAAATCAGAGATGGTTTTGAGAGTCGGTCGTTGGGTTTTTGTGTTCATTTTCAACGCCTCGGGATCATTCAGTTCCGCACTGCATAGTTTGCATCATAATCCAATTTTGCGGGGCTTGCCAAATAATTTAAAACGTTTTAGAGAAAACTATAACGTTTTAGATTGGGAGGAACGAATGAAAACGATGAAGGCCATCTTGACGGCTTCAACCCTGCTTTGCGGCTCAACGGCCATGGCTGAGAGTGTCAAACTGGAAGTCACCCATTGGTGGACTTCGGGCGGGGAAGCCGCCGCTGTCGGCGCTCTTGCCAAAGTCTTCGGCGAAAAATCAGACAATGAATGGGTTGATGGCGCGATTGCAGGAGGCGGCTCCACTGCGCGCCCCGTTATGATCAGCAGGATTACCGGCGGCGATCCAATGCACGCAACTCAGTTCAACCACGGGCGTCAGGCAGAGGAACTGGTCGAGGCCGGTTTGATGCTGGACCTGACAGATGTGGCCGAAGCTGAAGGATGGGCTGATACGATCAACCCGGTTTCGCTGCTTGAAAGCTGCACCTATGAGGGAAAAGTCTACTGCGTTCCCATCAATATTCATTCCTGGCAATGGATGTGGCTGTCGAACAAAGCCTATGCGGATGCGGGCATTGATGTGCCAGCCAGCTGGGACGAATTTGTGGCATCGGCCCCTGCCCTTGAAACTGCTGGCAAAGTGCCCTTGGTTGTCGGCCAGCAAGACTGGCAGGCACGCGGCGCATTCACTGTGCTGTTGGTTGCTGTCGGCGGCACCGATCTATGGCTCGACATTTACGCCAATAAGAACGCAGACGCGGTACGTGGCGACGCGATGACCAAGGTCTTTGAAGCTGCCGATACGGCGCGGAAGCTGAGCGCCAACAGCAATGTCGGCGATTGGAACCTGGCCACGGCCAAGATCATCAATGGCGAGGCGGGTGCCCAAATCATGGGTGACTGGGCACAGGGCGAGTTTGCCGTGGCCGAAAAAGTCGCAGGCGTGGATTACACTTGCTTGCCGGGTCTGGGCATGAACGAGGTGATCCAGACCGGCGGGGACGCTTTCTATTTCCCCAAGCATGATGATCCCGCGGTGACTGCCGCACAGAAGGAACTGGCGTCGATCATGTTCAGCCAAGAAGCTCAGGTCGCGTTCAACCTCAAGAAAGGCTCCCTGCCAGTGCGCGGTGACATCGATCTGAGTGCCGCAAATGACTGCATGAAGAAAGGCTTGGAGATTTTGGCCAATGGCAGCATCCTGCCATCTGCAGAGCAGGAAATCTCGTCCGATACCGAGCAACAGATGCGCGATCTGTTCATCGAGTTCTTCAATGACAAGAACCTCTCGATTGCCGACGCGCAAGAACGCATGGCGCAGCTGATCGAACAGGCAGAGTAACCTGCTCTTCAGTACTGAACTAACCGGCCATGCCGTGACCATTCGGCATGGCCCCAAACCAGAGACCGCTACAATGCAAACCCAAAGGCCAAACGCACTGTTTCGCAATATGACTGCGAAAATCGCGGCCCTTCCAATGATTGCTGTGGCGCTGTGCGTCTTCGTGGGATGTACGCTCTGGACTGTCTATTATTCCTTCACCAAATCGCGGATGCTGCCCAGCGACAAATGGGTCGGTCTTGACCAATATGAGAGGCTTTGGAACACGTCCAAATGGCAAATAGCCGTCGAAAACCTCGTGATTTTCGGGGTCTGCATGATGATCCTGAGCCTTGTGATCGGTTTCACCCTTGCGGCACTGCTCGACCAGAAAATCCGTTTTGAAAATACGATCCGCACCATCATTCTCTACCCGTTTGCTTTGTCATTTGTTGTCACGGGCCTGATCTGGCAGTGGTTGCTGAACCCCGATTTTGGATTTCAGAAAGTTGTCCAGGACCTTGGCTGGAAGAGCTTCGAGTTCAACCCGCTCTTTGACGCCGAGATTGTTATCTATGGTGTCCTCATCGCCGCCGTCTGGCAGGGTTCCGGCTTCATCATGGTGGTCATGCTTGCAGGCTTGCGCGGCATTGACGAGGAGATCTGGAAAGCTGCGCGGGTCGACGGGATTCCGAAATGGCGCACCTATGTTTTCATCATCATCCCGATGATGCGCCCGGTCTTTGTCACGGCTTTGGTGCTGATCGCCTCCGGCATCATCAAGGTCTATGACCTTGTGAAAGCACAGACCAATGGCGGGCCCGGTATCTCCTCCGAAGTGCCTGCGAAATACGTCATCGATATGATGTTCGGCAATCAGAACCTTGGCCAAGGCTTTGCTGCATCCACGATGATGCTCCTTTCGGTCGCAGTGATTTTGATCCCTTGGGCCTATCTCGAATTCGGAAACAAGAAACATGGCTGACATTGCCCTAAACTCCGCATCCGAGATGCGTGGCCCGAAGCCGCGAAAAGCAATCTCGAAGAGCAATGTGATCCTATGGTCGACCCTTGCAGTCGTCCTCATCTACTACGCATTGCCGCTTTACATCATGGTTGTGACCTCGCTCAAAGGCATGCCCGAGATCCGCATTGGCAACATTTTCGCGCCCCCGATGGAGATCACGTTTGCCGCCTGGCACAAAGCAGCGTTTACAGCCTGTACAGGCCTCAACTGTGAAGGGCTCTCACGTGGTTTCTGGAATTCTGTCCAAATCCTGATCCCTTCAACCGTCTTCTCGATCGCCGTGGCATCCGTGTCGGGATACGCGATTGCAAATTGGAAGTTCAAAGGGTCTGAGATGTTTTTCACCATCCTGATTTTTGGGGCCTTCATCCCCTATCAGGTCATGATCTACCCGCTGGTGATTTTGCTGCGCGAGATTGGTCTGTTCGGTTCGCTTTGGGGGCTGGTTCTGGTCCATACGATTTTCGGTATGCCAATCCTGACGCTGCTGTTTCGCAACTATTTCACATCTCTGCCGGAAGAGCTGTTCAAAGCGGCGCGCGTCGATGGGGCGGGCTTTTGGGGCATCTTCCTGCGTGTGCTCGCGCCAATGTCGCTTCCGATCTTCATGGTTGCACTGATCCTGCAAATCACAGGCATCTGGAACGATTTCCTGTTCGGCGTGATCTACACTCGCCCAGATCAGTATCCCATGACCGTGCAGCTCAATAACATCGTCAACGCAGTACAGGGTGTGAAGGAATACAACGTCAACATGGCCGCAACGCTGCTGACCGGGATCGTCCCACTGACCATTTATTTCGTGTCAGGCAAGCTATTCGTACGCGGAATCGCAGCAGGAGCTGTCAAAGGATAAAAGATGAAGGATGAAACAGTTCTCCAAATGGCTGAGGATATCGCAATGATCTCGAAGGAGCCATCTGTCTCAATACGCGACCTTGATCTCAGTTTTGGGCCAGTCGATGTGTTGAAGGGCTTGAACCTCGATGTAGCACCGGGCGAATTCCTGGTCCTGCTCGGCTCCTCAGGCTGTGGCAAGTCAACGCTTCTGAGCTGCATCGCGGGGCTTCTTGATCTCTCGGACGGCCAAATTTTCATTAACGGAAAGAACGTGACCTGGGCCGAACCATCGGAGCGCGGGATCGGCATGGTCTTCCAAAGCTATGCGCTTTATCCGCAAATGACCGTCGAAGGCAATTTGAGCTTTGGCCTCAAGAACGCAGGCGTGTCCAAGGGCGAAATCAAAGAGCGGATAGCCAGAGCTGCGAAGGTTCTTCAAATCGAACCGCTTCTGAAACGCCGTCCTGCAGCGCTTTCAGGCGGGCAACGCCAAAGGGTTGCGATTGGCCGTGCCCTGGTGCGTGATGTCGATGTCTTCCTGTTTGATGAGCCGCTCTCGAACCTCGATGCCAAATTGCGCGCCGATCTTCGGGTGGAAATCAAGCTGCTCCATCAACAGCTGGGCAATACCATGATCTACGTGACCCATGATCAGGTCGAGGCCATGACGTTGGCCGACCGGATTGCGATCATGAAAGGCGGCCGCATCATGCAGCTTGGCACGCCGGACGACGTGTATAGCCGTCCGGAAAACAGGTATGTCGCGGAGTTCATCGGGGCGCCTGCCATGAACTTCACGAATGGCACGCTTGACGGGGACAATCTGGAGTTTGGCGGCGTTCACATGGACCTGAGCGCCTATCGGTTTCAGAAAGAACATAAATCGCGATGCGATGTCATCGTCGGCATTCGGCCTGAGCATATCAAGCTCGGCCAAGACGCAGCCGGTGCCGATGCGACAGTCACTTTGACCGCCGAAATCGTCGAGCCGATGGGCGCTGACACTTTGGTTTGGTCCAACTTTGCGGGCAACCGGTTCAGAATCCGCATCGACGGACAGCAAAAAGTGGCGCCGGGCGACGTGCTGCGCGTCGGCTTCAATGCCGAGACCCTGAACCTTTTTGACCGCGCCAGCGAAGCCCGACTTTAAGAGCAGATTAAATGGACCGAACAGACCAAACCCAGACAGCCGCGCAATTGACCGACATATCGGAAGATGTCGTGACATCGCGCCAACCCAAAATCTCCTGGATCAGTGAGCCAAAAGCGCTTGCTGCCCGTTTCGACAAGGACTTTTTGTGGGGTGTCGCGACGGCCTCCTACCAGATCGAGGGGGCAACCCGAGAAGACGGGCGCGGGCCCAGCATATGGGATGCTTTCGCAAACATGCCCGGGCGGGTCTATCAGGGCCACAATGGCGATGTCGCTTGCGATCATTACCACCGCTGGGAAGACGACCTTGACCTGATAAAGGCCATGGGCGTCAAGGCCTATCGCTTCTCCATCGCGTGGCCGCGCATCTTTCCTGACGGCCGAGGTCAGATGAACGAGGCCGGGCTCGACTATTATGACAGATTGATCGACGGGCTTGTGGCCCGGGACATCAAAGTATTCCCGACGCTCTATCATTGGGATCTCCCCCTGGCATTGGCGGGCTACGGCGGGTGGACCGACCGCAGCACCGCCGATGCTTTCGGGGCGTATGCCAGCGCGGTTGTGCGCCGCCTCGGCGACCGGATCGACGCGCTTGCCACGTTCAACGAGCCTTGGTGCTCGACCTATCTGGGCCACTGGATCGGCAAACATGCCCCCGGCGAGCGCAGCATTGATGCCGCTCTGGCCGCCGTTCACGTCACCAATCTGGCGCATGGACTGGGCGTACAAGCCGCCCGCGCTGAGCGGTCGGATATTCAGATTGGTACAGTGCTCAACGCTCAGTCGATCTATCCTGCCAGCCCCTCTGCTGAAGACAAAGCCGCCGCCGAACGCTCTTTCCAGTTCAACAACGGTGTCTTCTTCGATCCGCTGTTCAAAGGACAGTATCCGGATCAGGTGATGGAGGCGCTTGGCGACAAGCTGAAACTGCAGGACGGTGATCTTGAAACGATCCATCAACCGCTCGACTGGTGGGGCTTCAACTACTATTTCCCGGCCACGGTCCGCGCCGCGCATTCAGCCGAAGAGCGCGGTGGGCTGACCGGCGTTGGTGCTATGGGCAAGTTTCACTCCGAACAGGACACGGCATCCGTATTCCTCAACCTGCAATCGGTACCGAGCTCGACCAGCAATGTGCGCACGGATATCGGTTGGGAAATCGTGCCTGAGGGCATCATGGATCTCTTGAAGCAAGTCTATGAGCGCTACGACCTGCCCCCCGTCTACATTACTGAAAACGGCGCTTGCTATAACACTGAGCCCGACCCGGAGGGACAGATCAACGATCAGGATCGTCTGGACTACATCGCGCGCCATCTCAACGTCTTGGCGGACGCGTATGAGACCGGGATCCCGCTTAAAGGCTACTTTGCATGGTCCCTCATGGACAATTACGAATGGGCCGAAGGATACCGCATGCGCTTTGGTTTGACTTACGTCGATTATGAGACACAGGAACGTACGCTCAAGAAAAGCGGTAAATGGTATTCAGAATTGGCACATATCCATGCGGCGAGCGCCGATACGCCATGAAGCGCAGACGGGTCTGGTTTCGCCGATCCGCCGCAACTCTAACATGCGAGACGCCTTGAAACTGGCGCAGTAACGCCGCTGCAGACAGAGGCCTGCTAAAGCCATAGCGGGAAAGCGCGAAGCTACGCCCTTTGCTTCCTTTCAAAGAAACGTCGTTCAGACGCGGCCACGCGCCTCACTCGGGTTTGGCCTGTGCGCGTTGGCGCAATTGCAAGACGACGATTGGGCTCACCAAAGCGAGACCGATTGCCATCGTCATCAGTCCGGGCGCGATAAAGAGGAGTGACACCAGACCGATATACCAGCGTTGCGCAGAGCTGAGATGGGCTAGCATGTAGCCTGAGAAGGCGACACCCAGCAGCCCGATACCTATCATCGCGCCGGTCAAAGTGACCGTAAACGCAGCCCAGGTGAACCCGTCTGCGACCAGCAGAAGAGAAGGGGAGTAGACGAATACGAATGGCACAAGCGCTTTGGCAATGCCGAGCCGAAATGCCGTGTTCCCCGTCTTGAATGGGTTGGACCCGGCGATACCCGCCGCTGCATATGCGGCCAGTGCAACGGGTGGCGTGATATCGGCCAAAACGCCGTAATAGAACACAAAGAAATGCGAAACGAGCGGCTGAACCTGCAATTGAGCAAGGGCAGGCGCAGCAACAGCGACGAGAATGATATAGGTCGCCGTGGTCGGGATACCCGCGCCCATCAGGATACAGGCAATCGCAATCAGGATGAGCGAGAAGAACAGCGCCCATTGCGTGACATCAAAGAAGCTGAATGGCCAGATGCCCCCAACAAAATTTGCGATGTCATTGGCTGTCTGCACAACAACAAAGCCGAGCCGGAACCCAACGCCCGTCAGCGTCACGACGCCCACGACAACGCCAACGGTTGCTGCGGCGGCACCAACCGCAAGCGTGCTCTTTGACCCATCAGACATGGCCTGCCAAAGGTCGCGCACCCCCATGCGATGCGCATTGTTGGGATTGAGGATACCCACAATGACGCAGGCCGTTATCCCCCAGACCGCCGCATAGTCCGGCGTGCGGCCCGACAGGATCAGATAGACAAGAATAATCAAGGGGATCAGCGACGCCCAATGGGCGCGCAGGACCTGTATCACCTGAGGCAGTTCGGCCGCTGTCAGCCCGCGCAGACCCAGCTTCTTGGCCTCCAGATGCACCATGATCAGCACGCCAAAATAGTGCAGCAAAGCAGGGAAAAGCGCAGCGGCCAGGACATCGCGCAGCGGTATCTCCAAATATTCCACCATGATGAAAGCCGCCGCCCCGAGGATTGGCGGGGTGATCTGACCACCGGTCGACGCCGTCGCCTCAACCGCACCTGAGAAATGCGGCGGATAGCCAATCCGTTTCATCGCCGGGATGGTCAGCGAGCCGGTCGTGACAGTGTTGGCAATGGAAGAGCCTGAGATTGTCCCCATAAAAGCGGATGAGAAAATCGCGACCTTGGCTGGGCCACCAGCATAGCGTCCGGCCATCGCCATCGCGAGATCAATGAAGAGCTGACCCAAACCGATGCGCATCGCCAACACGCCAAAAAGGACAAAGAGAAAAACGTATTTGGCCATGACGCCAAGAGCCACGCCATAGATGCCCTGATTGGTCATGTAGAGATGATTGATCAAACCTGTCCAATTGGCGCCACCATGTTTGAGCGCTCCGGGCATCCAAGGCCCGAAGATCGCGAAGACGATAAAGAGGCACGCGATGAAAGGAAGTGTCCACCCGACCGAGCGCCTTGTGGCTTCCAATACAAGGAGCAACAGGGCTGTGCCCATGAAAATGTCCGAAGGAGCGGGGTTTCCTACACGTTGCGCAACATCTGCAGGTGGCAAAAGTGGCAGGTACAAAGCCGCTGCAACGCCCAGCATGGCAAGCGCGATATCAACGATTGCGACCCCATCAAACCGCCACCACGTCTTTGGCGCGACGTCCGTCGAAAGGGATCGGCGCCAGGAAAACAGCAAGAACAGCAGGCCCAGCATGAATGCGAGGAAGATGCCACGATGCAGCAATTCGCGGATCAACCCAAAGCCTGAGGCGTAGTATTGATAGAGGGCCAGCGCGACCAAAGGCACTGAAATGACCACTGACATGATCCGACCCGGTGTTCTGAATGCCAGTTCCGGGTCGTATTTACGCTCGATCTTCGCGAGTTCTTCTTCTGTCAGTTCTGATTGATCCGCCATTGTGCCCCCAGAATTGAGAGGGCCGCGCATGACGCGGCCCAGTTTGGCTTGTGCTCTCAGAGAGGCGCGTTATTCCAGCAGACCGGCTTCTTTGTAGAACCGCTCGGCACCGGGATGCAGTGGGACCCCGACGCCAGCAAGGGCGCTGTCAGGAGTGATGCTTGACCCTTTTGCGTGACCAACATCCAGCAAACGACGGGACTCCTGATTCCACAGGGCCTTGGTGATATTGTAGATCAATTCCTCGTCTTCACGGGCATGGGTGAACCACTGTGCACCAACGGCGACAGTTGCGGCCTCACCGACGCCTTCATATGCCTCCGCCGGAATTGCTGATTCAGAGAAGAAGCCAAACTCCGATGTCAGTTTGTCCACCCCCTCGCCAGCAATTGGCACAAGCTTCATGTCAGCAGCAGAGGCCAATTCAACCAAGGCGCCAGTCGGGTATCCTGCCACGATGAAAAGAGCGTCCACTTTGCCATTGCGCAACGCTTCGGTCGCGGCAGAGCCTTTGAGATTTTCTTCCTGAATGTCTTCGAGGGTCATACCGAATGCACCAAGGATCAGGCCCGCATCAACATAGGTCCCGGAGCCAGGCTCATCTACAGAAACGCGTTTCCCTTTCAGATCGGCAACAGAATTGATGCCTGAGCCTTCAAGAGCGACAAGGTGAATGTGCTCCTCAAACAGGGCTGCGATCGTGCGCAGGTCTGTCGCGGGCTCGCTGCCTTCCATTGTGCCCGTGCCGGTATATGCCCAATAGGCGACATCTGACTGCGCGAAACCTGAATTCCGAAGGCCGGACATGATGGCATTGATGTTGTCAACAGAGCCACGCGAAGAGACCGCCGATGCGATCAATCCCTCAACGCCACAGCTGCCACCTTGGCCGCATTCACGCGATCCCGGAGGCTTGGAAATCGCATTCGCGATGACACCGCCAACCGGATAATAGGTGAAGGATGTACCCCCGGTCCCGATTGTAAAAAAGTTGAGTTCCTGCGCCGACACAGATGAGGCGAAGCCCGTGGCCAGCAAAGCACTGACAGCCAGTGCCTTTATTGATTTCAACATGTTGTACTCCCTAAGTTGGTTCGTTTTGATCAGCCGGTTTGTTGTTGCGCAAACTTCGAATTCTATTTCATCCAAAGTGCTCCGGGTGTTTGCCGTATCATTATTGGCTTTGCTGAAACGCTTTTTCAAGGCACCTTTACGCGCCCCAAAGTGACCATCGAAGCCTGCGTGTTCCGTTTCGTTCTGTTCTCTGGAGCTTATTCGACCGACGGGTGCCAGACGGGGTGTCTGCCATCATGATCAACAGAGAGACCGGATAATACACGACGGTTCTGACGCGCCTTCATCAGACTGTTTCAAGCTGGCGCGATTGACAAATCTGAAGCGTTGCTGAACCTGCTTTG
This sequence comes from Pseudomonadota bacterium, assembly GCA_039195745.1. Lineage (GTDB taxonomy): Bacteria > Pseudomonadota > Alphaproteobacteria > Rhodobacterales > Rhodobacteraceae > Litoreibacter. Next base: position 29,005 of record JBCCVD010000025.1, read on the forward strand.
AGGTTACCGTCAAACGTGACGCAAGCGCCGTGCCATTGCGCTTTAGCGGTAAGATGCAGGCCTGATCGAGCGGCATATTTCTCTGTCGCGAAGGCCTGCGAAAATGGCCAGGTCTTTGACAAATCGGACCATTCCAAGCACTGTCACCGACAGGTCATTCATGTAAGGAGCGATACGCTGAGCAAGTCCATGCGCGCTGTGAGATGCGACGGTTTCGGCGGTCAGCATCGGTTTGTCTCAAACGCACCGATTCCGTCACCGGGGCCCGGCGAAGTGCTGGTGCGTGTCGATTTGTCGGGCATCTGTGCAGCGGATCGGGCGATGTATGACGGCTCCGGGCCTTGGCAACTGACATTCCCTTTCGTTCCGGGGCATGAGTTTACAGGAACGGTCGCGGAACTTGGTGACGGGGCTGGCGAACAGCACAGCCTTATTGAAGGCGAACGCGCGGTTGCGGAGCTTAACATCACCTATGGCAATGACTTTTTCCGACAGCGCGGATTGTACCACCTCTCTGACAATATGGATGTGCTTGGGGCAACGCTGAACGGCGGTTGGGCGGAGTATATGATCTACCCCGCGGACGCCGTGATCCACAAAGTTCCTGAATCCGTCAGTGACGCTGCTGCTTGCTATAGCGAGCCGCTTGCAAATGCGATCCACGGTGTTGAGCGCGCAAATATCCAGTTTCAGGATGTCGTCGTGGTGTCAGGCGGCGGGCCAATCGGGATGGGTATGCTTCAAGCAGCGCGGCTCAAGACCCCTCGGCAGCTGATCCTTGTGAACCCCGGCGCGGCAAAGAGAGACCTTGGATTGCGTCTTGGGGCGGACATGGCCTTTCATCCTGAGGATCCGAAACTCATTGAGGCAATCGGCGATCTGACGAAGGGACGGGGCGCGGATGTGTTTCTTGAAGCGTCAGGACAAACTGCGGCCTTCACCAAAGGGCTGGAGGTCTTGCGCAAGCGCGGAACACTGGTCGTGTTTGGTGTCTATAAGGAACCTGTGGCCGTTGATCTGAACATCTTTGGCGAATTTAAGGAACTCAATATTCTGGGCGGCCATCTCGCGCCATTTACCTATGGAACAGCTTTGGATTTGATGGCGCGCGGCCTGATTGATGGCGATGCCTGCGTTACGCATGTTTATCCGTTGGAGGCGTTTCAGGACGCGCTTGAGCGCAAACCTGCAGAAGGCGAGGTGCAGATCAAAGTGGCGCTTGATCCACGGCTTTAACGCATTTTGCGCTGAGCCACGGCCAATGCCAGAGCCGAGACCAGAATTATCCCAGACAGCGCATCTTTCGTGTTGAAGTTGAGCCCCATCAGGTTCAGCCCATTCACGACAACACCGAGGAACAAGACCCCGGCCAGCGTTCCCAAAACATTGGGTCGTCCACGCGGATGCAGCGCCGCACCGATGAACACCGCTGCAATCGCATCAAGCAGATATGAAAAGCCCGATAGCGGCGTGAACATGCGGATTGAGGCTGCTGCGATAAGCCCACCGACAGCGCATGTCATCGCGGCGACGATATAGCTGACGATCAACAACCGGTTGACGCGAATGCCCGCGACAATGGCAGCGGAACGCTGCATGCCCATGGCATGAATGCGGCGGCCATGGATCGATCTTTCCAAAATTACGAAATAGATGCCGCACAGGACAGTTGCGACGATGACTTCGACAGGGATCCCTGCGACGTCACCCATCGCGATGTTGCGAAACTCATCGGGCATCCGCCTGTGCGAAATTGGCCCGCCCCCATTGGTGAAGATGCGCTGTACCGATGAGCCGATGAAGAACGTCCCAAGGGTTGCCATGAAGGGGCTGATGCGCAGCCCCACCACCAGCACGGCATTGACAATCCCAACAAGTGCCCCGCCACTGACACCGAGAGCGACCGCTGTTCCCCAATCCGCACCGTAAGACTTCATGGCGACAATCGCGAAGGCCGCCCCGAAATCAAGCGCTATTCCGACAGACAAATCGATGCCTCCCGTCGCCACGATCAACGTCATGCCCAATGCCACAATCAGCAAAATCGCGGAGCCCTCGACGATGTTAAGCAGATTGCCGCCTTGCAGGAAAACGGGGTTCCACGCTGCGAAAAAGACAAAAAAGGCAGCAAAGACGACCAGGAACCCATATCGAATGAAAATCGAGCGAATGGTATTTGCAGGCCCTTTGGCCGGTGCGGATGCGATCATCTTGTGCTCCGTTGTGCCAATGCGCTGAAGGCCACGACTGCCAAGATCAGGCTGCCTTTGATCAGGCCGGTCCAGAAGACATTGACGCCCATGGATTTGAACCCAATCGAGATCGCTGCGACCAGAACCGCGCCCAAAACCGCGCCCCAGAGCGTCACAACGCGGCGGCCGGAGAAGGCCGCGCCCAGAAAGGTCGCCAGCACCATTTCCAGCATCAGATTGTTCTCGACACCGGGTGATGACCCCGAACCACGTGCCAACACGAAAAAGCTCGCAATGAAGCCGGTGATCGCTGCCAGAACGAAGGAGGCCGCTTGCAAGGCCTTCACATCAAGGCCGGAAGTTTCTGCCGCATCCCGGCTACCGCCGACAGCTTGCATATTCAGACCGAACCGCGTTCGGTGCGCGAGGTGATAGAACCCAAAGGCAACGATCGCGACGATCGGAATGCCGACGGGTACCCCCAGAATTTGCCCATCTCGAAGCCACAGAATAAACGGATCGCTGACATTGATGCGGCGGCTGGCTGTGACCACGTTGTTGACGCCGACCACAGCGACAAACATCGACAGCGTGGTCAGTAGCGGCGTGACGCCAATTCTCGTGACAAGAAGCGCGTTGATCCCACCAATCGCAAGAGCGGCTGCTGCAGCAATACAGGCGGCCACAATCAAGCTTCCATCTGTGGCCAACCATTGCGCGACAATGCCCGCGCAAAGCACAGCCGTGGCAGGGATGGAAAGGTCGATCCCTCCGGATACCACATCGTCGCCGCCCGCCATCACCACAATGGCAAGCCCCAGACAAACGATGACCACTGGCAAGCTTTGATTGAGGATCAGCTTGAAGCTGAGGAAGCTGAAAAAGTTATGCGCCTGCACACCGATATAACCGATCAGAACAGCAAACAGAAGCAGAGGCGCCAGGTCGATGGCGCGGGTCAGAAAGCGGGGATGTGCACGCTCATCCATGGGCAGCCTCCCGCGCCTCGGCCCCGGTTGTCACAGCAATCAGATGATCCAGATCGAGGTTCTTCGCGTCCAGCACATCAATGATCTGTCCCCGCATCAAGACAGCGATCCTGTCGCAAATACCAATCAGTTCGGCCGGGTCTGAAGACGACACGATGACACCAGCACCCGCCTTCGCCAGTTCATCGACTAAGGCATAGATTTCAGAGCGCGCGCCGACATCAACGCCGATGGTTGGCTCATCCAGCAGATAGACATCCGCCTTCTTCACAAGCCAGCGACCCAGAACGACCTTCTGCTGATTTCCGCCGCTCAATTGGCGCGCGACATTGTTGGGATCGGGCGGTCTGATGTCCAAGGCCGTGATCTGCGTCTGTGCCTGCGCTTGAGCCGCGCTGCGATCTTCCAGACCCAGGCGCGACACAGCATCGAGCGTGGCGAGGTTCACGTTCTCCGAAACTGTCATCGGCAAGACAAGCCCGTCGTGACGTCGGTCTCGGGGTACCAAGACGATGCCGGCATCAATCGCATCCTTCGGCGTACGCGGATGAATCGCGTCAGCGCGCAGCCGCATCTGACCCGTAACCGCGCGGCGCAGGCCATAGATCGTGTCGATCAGCTCTTCGCGCCCCGATCCAAGCAACCCGGCGATCCCAAAGATTTCACCTTCATGAACGGTCAGTGAAACGTCATCGAAGCCGGTCCCGGAAAAACGCTCCAGTTGAAGCAAAGGTTGGCCTGCATTGCGGCTGCGCACCGGATAAAGATCCTCCAACTCGCGCCCAACCATTGCAGCGATCAACTCAGGCCCCGTGGCAATGGTGACCTCATCAAAGACCCCAACGCTTTTGCCGTTTCGAAATACGGTCACACGATCACAGATATCGGTGATTTCATTGAGGTAATGGGACACATAAAGGATCGTGATTCCGCGCTCTTTCAAGCGGGCAATTGCGCGCATCAGCGTGGCGCATTCCTCGCTCGGCAGGGGTGCTGTCGGTTCATCAAACACCACCACTTTCGCTTCGTTATCGATCAGCGCGCGAGCGATCTGAACCAGCTTGCGCTCAGCGGTTCCCAAATCGCGGATCAACCGCTTGCCAGAAATTGAAACCGAGAGGACGTCTTCAAAGAACTGCTCTGCCCGTTTTCGCATTTCTCCCATAGCGAGCCCGAAACGCCCGGAAATCTGCTGTCCCATGAAAACGGATTCAGTGACCGTGAAATGCGGGACAAGATGCAGTTCCTGATGGATGAAACGGACGCCCGCGGCATGGACGCTGTCCGGGGTAATCGGATGAATGGGCGTCCCGGCAATGCGCAGCGTGCCGTCATCATGCGTGTAGACACCCGCCAATACCTTAATGATCGTGGATTTTCCCGCGCCGTTTTCACCAACGAGCCCGTGAATTTCGCCCGCCTTCAGCCCAAGCGACGCGCGATCTAGCGCCAGAACACCCGGAAATGATTTCGAGATTTGGTCGAGATGCAGCAAAGTGTCAGCCAAAGGGCTACCCTCAAAAAATGGCGCATCGTTATTTTATACGCCAATGAGCAGATGGGCCAATCCTCGGTAAGGAATTGGCCCATCTTGTGCGCGTCGTGTTTTCTACTCAAGCGAGCCGTAGCCAAGTGAGCTGTAGGCGGCCTTGGCTTCGTCGGCACCATTCACCGGGACGACATCGACATAGGTCTGCGGCAGCAAGGCCTCACCAGCAAAGTGGCGCGCCACGTTCATTGCAGCTGTGGAGCCGATCAGGTTCGGCTGCTGCGCCACATTGGCGACGAATGGGCTGCCGTCTTCGGCCATGATCTCAAGCGTGTCCGGGCCGCCATCAAGCGCTGTGACAATCACATCCGTCCGTCCGGCTTCTTCGAGCGCCTGAACCACGCCGATTGCGGGCTGGTCCCAGCAGCCGACATGGATCGCGTCAATGGTGCCTTCGGGATATTGGCTCAGCAGGTCAAGCGTCTGCTTGCGGGCATCCTCCGGCGCGTTTGCAAACTCTTCGGCCAATTCAGGTTGAATGATTTCGATACCCGGATAGTCCTGCAAAACATATTTCCACAAACCGGTCCGGATGCCACAGATACGAAGGGCGTTTTCAAAAGCGTTAAAAACCGCAACCTTGCCTTCGCCACCAATTGCATCGGCCATGTAGCGGCCAATTGTGGTGCCCATATAGTAGTTGTCAGAGGTGGTGTTATTCACCGCATGCGGGCTGGGGTGATCTACTGTGAACACCGGAATTCCTGCATTCTTCAATGCTTCGAATTTGGGTTCTACCGCGCCATCACCAAGGATCGAGATGACCGCATCGACGCCGGAATTCAGCAGCACATCATGGTTATCGGCATGCACCTGATTGTCCCGACCACCGTCAACCGGCATGACTTCGCCGCCAAGCTTCTCGACAGTTGATGTGGCACCGTTAAAGGCCTCTCGGTCCCAAAAGTGCTGGGTCCCAACCACCGCCACACCGATCCGTTTGCCTTCCAGGCTCATATGCCCGTCCGCATGTGCAGACACGGCAGCCATTGCGGTAAAGGCAACCCCAAACATCAGAGACTTGATCGTCATCTTATCCTCCCAAATTAATCCAATATCTGGGGATGGAGGCAAACATGCGATATTACAAAAGTCAATTATTTCTACACTTGTAATCTCAAATGGCATTGGATTTCAATTTTCGACAATTGGGTTCTTAGTGGATCAGAGGCAGTCTCCCTTGCCTCGCATCGCGAGCAAACGGCTTGGAACAGCTAAAAGAGAAGATCACGCTCGACGCGCGTCAGGCAGAAACACGCCGAAAAGAAACACTCCCTGTTGGCCAGTGTCGCGCTGCTCTATTCAGGCGAAGGCGTGATCCAGCACAACATTGCGCGCCGGTAGGGCGTTGCGCGGATGACGGTTGTCAATCTGTTGAAAGAAGCGTGCGTTGAAGGCGTCATGTCGATAGATCTTTTGGACAGCGCTACCCTTATGCTATCTGAATGCGATATCGTACATGCAAAGTCAGCAAATGCAGCGGCCCTTCTATGTTGTTGGTTCATTGACTATGCGGGCGCTCCAATGCCGCTTTCGTCGGATGCAAAAATCATTGTTGCAGCACGGCGGTCGATCCGGAGGTGACAGGCTGCATCCGGGTCAAGACCTGCCTCAACACGCGAAGGCCGTAGTCTCAGTTCACAGATCTGGCGCAATCAGTCCGGTGACGCAGCCTGGCACAGCGCCCAGCCGTCATTCCAAGTTTCTTCGACGAGCGTTGTTTCGGGTCACAATCCGTTCCCTCTTCTGCCCAATCACACGTAATGACGGGCGCACAGCAGATGCGCGAAGGGCACCACGGGAAAGCAGGTCATTCTATCTCAACGTCAGTGCGCACTTGAAAGCGGGTCGGGTCAAAGACCGCGATGGACACCTCCATCAATGTGCCATCGCGCAGAAAGAGCTGCGCCTCGATCTGCAAGGCAGGCGCACCCTCAGATATCCCCATCAAGGCAGCGGCATCTGCATTGCAGGCAATAGCGACAACGGACTGACTGACACGGCCCACCTCGACTTCAAATGCCTCTTCTATCAATTGATAAATCGACGTCTTTTCAGAGCTCAGGAGCGGCTCAATCGCAGCGTAACGCGCAGGCACATAGACCCGGTTCACGCTGAAAGGCCTGTCCTCGCCCGCGAGGGTCCGCGCGCCCGACACTTCTAACCAGTGCCCAGTTTCGCTATGCAATCCGTCGAGCTGCGGAATATCTTCTGTGCGCACGGTGCGGGTTGCATGGATCGCGAATTCAGTATCCCGACCAAGGCTGAGAAGCTCGTTGATCCCGCCCGTAGCCATGTTGAAGCGTTTTTTGGGGCGATCAGAAATGACCTCTGTGCCAGCGCGTTTCTTGCGGCGGAGCACGCCAGCGGCTTCCAGTTCGGAAAACGCAAGCCGCAGCGTCGAACGGCTGATCCCCAGTTCTGCGGCATAATCGGCCTCGGGCGGCAATCGGTCCCCGACCTTCAAAGCACCTGTGCGGATTTTCTCCAGAATCTGGTTGCCGACTTGTGCGTAAAGTGTGCTCATTTCAGGGTCCCAGGCAGCCACAGGGCGAGTTCGGGGAAGATGGCAAGAAGCAGTGCAAAAGCCAAGAGCAAGGCAAAGAATGGAAGGGCCGCCCGGGCGATCCTGCCAATGCTCTCGCCTGTTTGGGATTGGATGACAAACAGGTTAAATCCGATGGGCGGCGTAATCTGGCTGATCTCGACCGCAACCACCACGAAAATGCCAAACCAGATCGGATCGTAACCGGCAGCGGTGACTAGCGGCAAGGTGATGGGCAGCGTCATCACGATGATCGAGGTGCCGTCAAGAAACATCCCCAAGACCGCGTAAAAGGCCAGCAATACAACAATGAGCACAAAGGGCGACAGACCGAGGGCTGCAATCTGAGCCGCGATGGCTTTCGGGATACCCAGAAATCCGAAGGCGGAGTTTAACAGCGCCGCCCCGATAACAATGAGACCAATCATGGCCGATGTCCGCACGGCCCTGCGTCCCGCACGCATCATGGCAGAGGTGCTGAACCGCCCGAGGAGAACGGAAGTCACCACCGCGCCCAAAACGCCAATGGCGGCAAGTTCGGTGACACTGGCCAGACCCAGATAGAGCGACCCCATAATTGCAATAATCAGACCTGCGACAGGGCCTATGTCGCGCAGGCCTCTGACCTTTTCGGCCCACGCAGATCGCTCCGGTCCGGCCTGCGCACCGCTCAGCACCTGATGCAGCGCAATGTAAGCCATATAGAGCGCGGCAAGTGACAGGCCGGGGATGATGCCTGCAATGAACAATTCGAGGATCGATTGCTCCGCGACAACTCCGTAGATGATCATGATGATCGACGGCGGGATCAGAAACCCCAACGTGCCCGCGCCTGCGAGAGACCCCATTGCGAGTTGCCGATCATAACCGCGTGCCTCAAGTTCGGGCAGGCTGACTTTGCCGACGATGGCCGTTGTTGCCGCCGAAGAGCCGGACACAGCCGCGAACAATGTGCATCCCACAACATTCACATGCACCAAGCCGCCGGGAAGCCGCCCCAGCCACGGGGCGAGACCTGAAAACAGCGATCGGCCAAGACCCGCAGCCACCAGAATCTCGCTCATCAGTATGAACAACGGCAAGGAAAGCAGCGGCGTCGGGATCATCGAGCCCCAGATCACACCGCTGGAAAAGATCTCCATCGGTATGTTGGGCTTGAAGATGGACAAAAGGATGTAGCCGGTCGCAAACAAGGACAGCCCGATCCAGACAGAGCCTGCCAAAAGCGCAACGAAAAGCAAACTTGCAACGAGCGCGATCTCAAACATCGGCAGTTTCCGCGTCGGCATCACGCCATTCCGATTGCTCTTCGAACCACACCCGGATCGCCCGTGCGAGCAGATCAAGCCACAGCTGCGCAAAGCCCCACAGCACAATGGCTTGCGGGATCCAAAGCGGCGTTTTCGTCACGCTTGTCGCGAGGATATTGCGCTCATAGGATGTGCCGACCTTCGACCACATCGCCAGCACGATGAGTGCGACAACGCCCATCGCGACGGTGTTTGCCGCTAGGTCCAAAGCTTTCCGCGCGCGCCGCGACAATACTGCGGACAAAAGCGTGATACGCACATGCACGCCGGTCCGGATCGCAGGTCCTGCGGCCAGCGCAAACACAGCCGCCATTGCATATTGGCTAAACTCCCATGTGAAAGAAAAGCTTTGCGCCTGCGCGCGGGCCACCACCTCGCTCAACATCAATGCGCAATAGCCCATGAGCAGCAGAACGGCGGCAGTTTCTGCAATCCGCGACAACCGGTCAATCATGCGAAGCAAATGGGTCATAGGACTGAATGGTCGCAGACTAAAGGCCTGCAACCACCTCGCACCATTGTCTATTTGCCAAGTTTGGCGGCATAGGCTTCAACCACGGATTGCGCTTCCGGCACTTTGGCGAAGAATTCCTGCCACATGGCTTTGCCCGCCTCAGCCATCTTGGCCGACAGGCTGTCATCAGCAGCCGAGATGGTCATCCCGTTATCGACGAGTGTTTGCGCCTTTGCGCTGTCTTCTGCCGCCGAAACCGCCCAGAATTCCCCTTCCATCTTATTCGCGATCTCCTGAATTGCGTCCCGTTCCGCGTCTGTCAGCGCGTTCCACGCATCCAGGTTCACCGTCACCGCATCGGGCGACATGGACCAGTTGAGCGGATTGAAATGACTTGTGAACTGATAAAGTTTGGAATTTGCCCCCGTGGAGGTCGATGTGGCAGCGCCATCCACTGTGCCCGCAGCGACAGCGGCAGCAAGTTCACCAAAGGGCAATTCGACCGGGGCAGCGCCCAGCCGCTCAAGAAAATCAAACGAGGTCGCATTGAAAGCACGGATGCGTTGCCCGGCTATGTCATCTGCGCTGACAACGGCCTCTTTGGTGTAAATACCGGGCGATGGCCATGGCACATAGTAAAGCACTTTCTGATTATGCTTGGCGAAGATCTCTTCATAGGTTGGGCCGGCAACTTCCAGCCATGTCTTCATCTCGTCCTGCCCTTGGATCAGGTAAGGCAGCGTATCCACACCCAGGAATGGCGCGTCACCTGCCTGCAGGAACAACAGCATGTCCGCCATCTGCACAATGCCGTTCTCTACCGATGACAGTTTTTCGGTGATCTTCACGCCGATCTCACCGGAGACATGCACCGTGATATCGACCGATCCATCTGTCGCATCACGAACAGCGTCCGCGAAAGCCATGGCGTTTTGGGCATGGAAGTTATTGGCACCCCATGCCGTGCTGAGGTCCCATTTGGTTTCAGCCCAGCTTCCTGTACAGCTCAGGGCAAGCCCCGCGCTGACCGCGGCTATCGTTCTCAAAGTGTTCATGATGTCAGTCTCCCTCTGGTTTTCAGTTTATAGATTTCTTTCGCCGCCTCTTCGGAGATCAGCCCGTCGGCCAAATCCCGGGATACGGCCTCACTGTCGCGGTCCTGAGGGGCGCCGATCCCGCCCCCGCCCGGCGTTTGCAGGATCAGCCTTTCGCCTGCAGGAATGGTGTAGATGCCCTTGTCTGTGACCTTTGTGCCGTCCGTGATTTCCACGGCACCTGCCGCACCACTCTGACCGCCTTCTCGTCCCGCCGGGCCGGTTGTGAGCCGCTCAAAAGCCGCTGCAGAAACGCGGAGGTCTTCTGCATAACGCGCACCCACTTCGATGCGCTGGCCAAGACCTCCCCTGTACTGCCCTGCACCTCCCGTATCGGGAACAAACTCCTTGGAGTGATAAATCAGCGGGGCGGCAACCTCTGCGGCTTCCACTGGCACCGCGCCGACGCCAGACGGAAAGGCGGTGGTCGAGAGCCCATCAAGACCCGGCCGCGCGCCCATGCCGCCAAGCGCGACGTTCAGTGAGGTAAAATCCGAGCTAGAAAGCGACAATGTCCACAACGCACCAGAGCTTTCCGCCAAGACCTGCCCCGGCAAGGCCTGCTCCAGACAGCCGAGCATCAGATCCGGCAAGGCCTGTCCGATCACGTGGCGCGCGGTGACCGGGCTCGGGCGCTGAGCGCTGACCACAAGGCCCGGCGCTGCCGTGACAGTGATTGCATCCAGCGAGGCCTGATTGTTCGGAATATCCGGGGTCAGCAGCGCGCGGATACCGAATGCGGCATAGGCGGCGGCATAATTCAGCGGGCAGTTGATCCCGCGATCAACGGCAGGCGATGACCTTGACAGATCGACATCCACGCGCCCGTCACTGATGGTCATGCGCGCCCTCAATCTGATCGGTGCGTCATACCCATCAAGCGTCATCTGGTTCTCGTAAACCCCTTCCGGGGCTCGCGACAGCGCCGCTCTGGTGCCTTCGGCGGAGCGTTCAAAGATGAATTCGGCCACTGCTGAAAGATCACTCAAACCGTATTCCATCATCAGATCGTGAAGACGATCAATGCCAGTATCATTGCATGTCAAAAGAGACAGGATATCCCCGCGCGCCTCATGCGGGGCGCGGGAATTGGCCGTGACAATGCGCAGCATATCCTCGTTCAACACCGTCCCCCGCCGGAGGTGCATCACCGGGATCGTCACCCCTTCTTCAAAGACAGAACGTCCTTCAGCGGACCAGCCCCGCCCGCCCACATCAACGATGTGGCTGGTGCTGGCCACATAGCCAACGACCCGCTCCCCCAGAAAGGCAGGTATCACGACGACAAAATCAAAGACGTGACCTGCCCCCAACCACGGATCATTCGTAACCAATGCGTCACCCGGCGACAGTGACCCGGATGGAACAACCTCCAGCATGGCGCGGACGGATGCTGCCATAGTGTTGACGTGGCCCGGCGTCCCGGTGACCGCCTGCGCGAGCATCCGGCCTTGCGCATCAAACACGCCCGCAGACAGATCGCCCGCTTCGCGGACAATCGCGCCGAATGCGGCGCGCATCAACGCATTGGCTTGCTCTTCGCAAACCGAAATCAATCGGTTCCACAGCACATTCTGCGTCACAAGGTCCAGCGGTTTGCTCATCACCCGCTCCGCTCAAGTATGAGATGACCGTCGCTTGATTGCTGCACTGACCAACCCGGTCGCACGAGGGTCGTTGTCTGTGCCTCAGCGATGACGGCAGGGCCCGGATGGACCTGCCCATCCATGCCCCCCCGTTTAATCACGCTGTAGTCAAGCGTTGCGTCGGAGGCCAGATCGTAGATCATGCGGCGCGTGGGAGCGGAAGTCGCATTGCGCTTGACCGGCTGGGGTGTTCGCTGCGCTGTGAGGTCTTCGCGTGCGCCGATGCTTACAGAGACCAGTTCAACGGCGATATCGTCCAAAATGAATCCGACCCGGTCGCGATAGGCGCTTTCAAAGCGCGATTGAAGCTGCGCAAACGGGTCATGCGCCATATCGAGCGGCAGAGCGATTTCGAGCCCTTGGCCTTGATATCGCAACTCAACATTCACGAGATGCGTGACCTGGGCTTGAGGCACGGCCTCAGCCACCACGTGAGCTGCCCGCTGCAATTCTGTGCGGATCCGCGCCTCAAGCGCGGCAAGGTCGACCTCTCCAAGCAGACCGACCACGGAAATTGCGCGCTCAAAGGCAACGGGTGAGCGCAGAAATCCGACTGCGCTGCCCACACCGGCATTTTGCGGCACGATAATGCGACCAATTCCCAGCTTGTCAGCGATCCGCACCGCATGAAGCCCGCCGCCGCCGCCCGACACAAGCAAGTCAAATCCGGAGATATCATGGCCAAGCTCAATCCCATGCACGCGCGCGGCATTGGCCATGGTTTCATCGGCAAGCTCTATGATCCCGGCTGCCGCGGTCGCGACATCATCCATGCCAAGCGGGTGCTGCACCTGTTTCGCCACTGCATCCGGCCCGCGCGCCGGTTTCAGTTGGATCATGCCCCCCGCGAAACCTTCGGGCGCGATGTTGCCGAGCGTCAGATGCGCATCGGTGATTGTCGCGTCGTCTCCACCGCGCCCATAAGCGGCAGGACCGGGCTGCGAACCCGCGCTTTTCGGACCCACTTTCAACCGCCCGAGCCGATCAATCGTGGCGATCGATCCGCCGCCTGCTCCGATCTCGACCAGTTCAACTGTGGGGATTTTGACGGGCAACCCGCTGCCTTTGACATCCCGCCACGCACGGGCGACTTCGAAGCGGCGGTTGGTCTGCGGCCGACCATTTTCAATGAAACAAATCTTAGCAGTCGTACCGCCAATATCCAGAGAAAGGGTTTTGTTCGACCCGATCTCGCGCGCGACATGCGCCGCCAGTGCAACACCGCCCGCCGGACCGCCTTCGACAAGACGGATCGGAAAACGGGTCGCCTGGTCCGTCGTGGTCAAGGCCCCATCAGACAGTACCATCAGAAACGAACCAGCGAAGCCGTGTTGATGCAAATTGCTGCTCAGCTGGGTCAGATAGCGCGCCATCAAGGGGCGCACATAAGCATTCGCACAAACCGTGGAGAACCGTTCATACTCGCGAATCTCACCCGCCACTTCCGAACTCAGGCAGATCGTCACGTCATTGCCTAAGGAGCGCCGCAGCCGATCTGCGACGTAAACCTCATTTTCAGGGTTGCGGTAGGAATGCAGAAAACCGACGGCAACGGCCTGTGCATTTTCGAGACGTATTGTATCGGCGAGCGCATCGATATCTGCATCCGTTGGCCTTACAGCGACTGCGCCATCGGCAAGGGTGCGCTCCACCAGGCCCAGACGCAAGGGACGTGCCACCAGCGGTTCCGGCATTTCGATATCGAGCGCATATTGCTCGAACCGTTTCTCGTAGCGCATCGCCAGCACATCGCGAAACCCGGCAGTCGTGACAAAGGCGGTTTTCGCGCCCCGTCGTTCAATCAGCGCATTCGTGGCAAGTGTCGTTCCATGAACAATTGCGGAGATATCCGCATGCGTTTTGGATAGCTTGTTCAACACATGCCCGACACCGTCGAGCGCGGCAACTTCCGGGTGCGCTGAGCTTGTAAGAACTTTGACGGAGCACAATCCATCATCGGTTTCCGCCACCACGTCCGTGAAAGTGCCACCAATATCAATCGCGATTCTCAACATCGCAAATTAAGTACGTACTTAATTGAATTGAGTCAACGTATCGTACATCAACGACTACGCACCTTTTCTTCCGAGTGTTGCTTGTCACATCCAAAACCCAACTGTCTTAATCCGCCTCGCCCGCGACGGGCCTTCATCGCCGACGGCACACCAATTCACGGCTACCCTGTTTGTGCTGCCTCCTGCGCCGCGGCGCAGAGGCAGAAACTTTAAGCTTGAAATAAATTTCCGGTCTCTTAAGGTTATCCGCGTTGGGGAGGGAAATCATGGAAGCCGGAATCGTCAAATCGACTGACAGTTTTGAATCCATCACCTGGAACATATTGGGACAGACCTATGTTCCCAAGCAAATGACCGATGCCTGTTTTTCATGGCACGCAACCCTTCCTCCCGGCACGTTTGTGCCGCCTCATATCCACCCGGATCAGGATGAATTTCTCTACATTCTCGAAGGACGTTTCGACTTTATCCTGAATGGCGAGGACGCCGTAGGAGAGCCCGGGGATCTGATCACCCTGCCCCGCGGTATCCCGCATGGGATTTTCAACAAGTCGGACCAAACCATTAAGACATTGTTCTGGGTCACGCCGACATTGAAGCTTTACGATCTGTTCTGGGCGCTTCACAACCTTGGGCCAAAAGCGGATCCCGCAGAAGTTGTCGCTGTGTCAGCAGCCCATGCCATCGACTTTTTGCCGCCGCCGGCAGATGACACATGAAAGTTCTAATTGCCGGTGCGGGCATTGGAGGGTTGACGACAGCCTTGATGCTGCATGCAAGAGGGATTGGCTGCACCGTCATTGAACAATCCAGTGACATCCGCGAGGTCGGTGTGGGCATCAACACGCTTCCGCATTCTATCGCTGAACTAGCTGCGCTTGGTCTGCTGAAGCAGTTGGATGCCGCGGGGCTGCGTACACGTAGCCTGAAATATCTCACGCTGAAGGGTCAGGAAGTCTGGCAGGAGTTGCGCGGCATGCATGCCGGTCACGAGCATCCGCAATTCTCCATCCACCGTGGCCGCCTGCAAAAGCTGCTCTATGATGCGGTGTGCGACAGAATGGGTCCCGAAGCGGTGCGGACCGGTCTTGGCCTTGCCGGGTTTGTTCAGGATGAAGCCGGTGTCACCGCGCATTTCACAGACACGCGGGATGGCAGCCGGTCACAGTCCCTGCGCGGCGAGGTGCTGATTTGTGCTGATGGCATTCACTCGGTTGGACGCCGGACATTTTATCCCGATGAAGGGCCCGCGAAATGGCAGGGGGTCGTCATGTGGCGTGGCGCTGTGGATTGGCCAGTCTGGGAAGACGGCGAGACAATGGCGATTGCCGGGGGACTTGGCGGAAAATTCGTCCTTTATCCGATTTCCCCCATCAAGGACGGCAAGCAGTTGATGAACTGGGTGGTAAACATCCGCGTCGCAGATGGGGAGAAGACTTCCCCGCAACGCGAAAACTGGTCGAAAAGAGCATCTTTGGCCAAAGTCCTGCCCTACGCAGAGCGGTTTCATATCCCCGGGATAGATCTCGCCGCGCTGGTGCGCGCTACCGAAGATATCTTTGAGTATCCAATGGCGGATCGTGATCCGGTGCCCAATTGGACCCATGGCCGCGTGACATTGCTGGGAGACGCGGCGCATCCGATGTACCCCGTTGGCTCCAACGGGTCAGCGCAAGCGATCCTTGATGCACGCTGCCTTGCGGACATGCTCAAAAACTGCGCCCATCCGCGCGAGGCACTCTATCGCTATGAGCGGGAACGGCTGCCAAAGACAGCCGAGGTCGTGCGTCTCAACCGGCTTGGCGGACCAGAGCGTGTCATCGATGAGGTCGAGAAACGAAGCCCCGCCGGATTTTCCGACGTGAATGACGTGCTGAGCGCCGAGGACCGCAAGGCCATCGTGCGAGGCTACGCAACAAAAGCAGGCTATGGGCAAAAAACATAAGACCTGCACAACACCAACAAGGAACAAGATATGAAAACGTTCAAAACTTCCCTCAGCGCGCTGGCAATAAGCGCATGTGCCTGCACACAATCCTTTGCAGACGACCTTAAAATCGGCATGGTCGTCACCCTTTCGGGACCGCCCGCAGCCCTTGGTCAGCAGATCGTTGACGGCTTCCAACTGGCCCTAGAACAAAAGGGCGGCGCGTTAGGCGGTCAGACAACCACCCTGATCGTCGAAGATGACGAACTGAAACCCGATGTTGCGCTACTGAAGGCCACGTCATTGGTCGAGCGCGAAGAGGTTGATTTTGTTGTCGGCACGGTGTTTTCCAACATGCTGAAGGCGATCTTCAAGCCGGTCGTCGCCTCTGAGACCTTCCTGATCAGTCCAAATGCCGGCCCATCGACATTTGCGGGTCGCAATTGCCACCCGTTCTTCTTCGCGACGTCTTACCAGAACAACCAAAACGCAGAGGTCAGCGGGCTTATCGCAAATGAGGAAGGGTTTTCGTCCGTGTTCGCGATGGCTCCCAACTATCAGGCCGGGCGTGACAATATGGACGGATTCAAACAAACGTTCGAAGGCACCGTAACGGACGAGGTCTTTACACCGCTGGGACATCAGGATTTCTCCGCCGAACTTGCGCGGCTCAGCACCTCGGGTGCCGAGGCGATGTTCACCTTCATGCCGGGCGGCATGGGCGTGCGGCTGGTCAAGCAGTTTGATGCAGCCGGTCTGGCAGAGAACACGAAGTTCATGTCCGTCTTCACCACCGACGAGACCACATTGCCCGGCCAAAAGGACGCAGCTGTAGGATTTCTGGCCGCTGGCACCTGGGCCCCTGACATGGACACCGACAGCAACAAAGCCTTCACTGCCGCCTTTGAGGGAAAATACGGGTATATTCCCGGATCCTACGCGATGCAGGCCTATGACACGGCCATGCTGATTGACAGCGCGGTGGCCAAACTGGGCGGTGACTTGAGCGACAAAGATGCCGTACGGGCCGCGATCAAAGCCGCTGACTTCGCGTCCGTGCGCGGCGATTTCGCGTTTAACAACAACCACTACCCAATTCAGGATTTCCACATGCTGAACGTGGTCAAACGCGATGACGGAAAGTTCCACACCTCTTTCGTGCGCACCATCGTCGAGAACTATGAGGACAGCTTCCACGAAGAGTGCCGCATGTAACGCAAATCTGGCCATGCCGCGCCACCACTCGCATGGCAGGCATGGCCAAGACCTTTCCGGCGAAAGCGCAGATAAATGTCCCTGACACTATTCCTGATCCTGCTCCTGAACGGGTTTCAATATGGCATGCTGCTGTTTCTGATTGCAGCCGGACTGACGCTTGTCTTTGGGGTGATGGGGTTCATCAATCTCGCCCATGGCGTGCAATATATGGTCGGTGCCTACCTGCTTTATGCATTCTTCGGACTGACGGGCAGCTTCGGTCTGGCGCTCGTGCTTTCGCTGCTCACCGCACTGGCCTTTGGCCTGTTTCTGGAGTTCTTCATCTTTCGCCATCTCTATGATCGCCCGCATCTTGATCAGGTTCTGGCAACCTTCGGCATCATCATCTTCCTGAATGAATTGGCGAAAGTGCTCTTCGGGCCCACCACTTTGTCGATTGAACCACCGGAAATGCTGTCCGGCTCCATCCAGTTGACAGAACAGTTGCGCTATCCCGTCTACCGTTTCGCAACGATCATCGCAGGGCTTGTGGTCGCAGGGGGTCTGTTTGTCATCGTCAGCTACACGCGGGTCGGTATGTTGATCCGCGCTGGCGCAACCTCCCCCGATATCGTGTCAGCACTGGGCGTCAATATTCAGCGCTTGTTTATGATCGTATTCGGCGTGGGCGCCATGCTTGCCGGGTTTGCCGGTGTCATTGCAGCGCCGATCTTTGCTGTTGAACCGGGAATGGGGGACAATATCCTGATTGTGGCCTTTGTGGTCATCATCATCGGGGGCATCGGTTCGATTGGCGGCGCATTTGTTGCGGCCCTGCTCGTCGGACTGCTGGACACGCTGGGGCGCAGTGTCTCGGTGGAGCTGCTCTCGCTTCTTTTCTCTCCCTCGGTTGCCAATCAGATCGGGCCCGCACTGGCCTCGATGCTGATCTACGTGCTGATGGCGGCGATCCTGATCTTCCGGCCGAGCGGCCTTCTGCCCGCGCGCGGGGTCACCTGATGGAACGCGCCGTACTGCTTGGCCTCGCCATCTTCGCGATGCTGCTTGTCGCCCCTCCCCTTCTCGACGTTGCAGGGGCAGGCTATTTGACCGGTCTTTTGATAAAGGCCATGCTGCTGGCCATCGCCGCAATCTCGCTCGATCTGCTGATCGGACATGGCGGCATGGTCAGCCTTGGCCATGCGGCTTTCGTCGCCGTCGGCGCCTATGCCGGTGCGATCGCCTTGGATGCGGGCATAGAAGAGATCTTGGTTCTGCTAGCGATCACAATCGCGGTCACCGCTGCTGTGGCGCTGGTGACGGGTGCCTTGGCCCTGCGCACCACAGGCGTCTATTTCCTGATGATCACATTGGCCTTTGGTCAGATGATCTTTTTCACCCTCTCGTCTCTGGCCAGCTATGGGGGCGATGACGGCCTGACATTGTGGTCTATGGCGACGGTCTTTGACAGCGATATTGTCCAGAATGGCAGGGGTCTGTATTTTGTCATTCTGGCCGTGATGTTTGGCGTCTGGTGGGGCGTCTATCGCATCAGCCAATCGCGCTTCGGTCGCGTTTTGCGCGCCGCACGTGACAACCCGCAACGCGCCGCGATCATGGGTTTCAACGTGAAAACCTACCAACTGGTCGCTTATGTCATCGCAGCTGTGATCGCTGGTGTCGCCGGTTTGCTGTCGATGCAGCACGCAGAGTTCGTCAGTCCCGCACTGGCCGCATGGCAGCGATCAGGTGATCTGATCGTCGTCGTGGTTCTCGGCGGGCTTGGCAGCCGAAACGGGGCGATCCTGGGCGCCTTCTTCGTCGTGCTGGCGGAAGAAACGCTCAGCCATATCCTCCATGAATGGCGCCTGATCTATGGCCCACTTCTTGTCTTGATGGTGCTGTTTGCCAAGGGTGGTTTGAACGATCTTTTCATCCGTCAGAGCGCAAAGGCGTGATCCATGCTTGAGCTTCTCAATGTCGACAAAAGCTTCGGCGCACTGCATGTCACAAGGGACGTCTCCCTGTCGGTCAGCGCCGGGCAATGCCACGCGCTTATCGGGCCCAACGGTGCCGGGAAAACGACGCTGATCCATCAGATATCCGGTGTCTTGACGCCAGATAGCGGAGCCATCCTGCTGGACGGTCAGGACCTTTTGCCTCTGTCATTGCATCAGCGCACACATGCAGGGCTCAGCCGGACATTCCAGATTACATCGGTACTGCCCAGCTTCTCGGTTCTTGAAAATGTAGCGATTGCGGTTCAGGCAAAATCCGGGACAAGCATGCGTTTCTTCGCACCGGCTGCTGACGAAGTGGCCATCAATGACCGCGCGATGGATATTCTCGATCAAGTCGGCCTTGCAGACCGGGCAGGCACACTGGCCGCCGACATGTCGCATGGTGAATTGCGATTGGCAGAACTCGCATTGGCCTTGGCGGGGGAGCCCAAGTTCCTGTTGCTGGATGAACCCATGGCAGGCCTCGGCCATCAGGAAAGCGCGCGCTTGATCGAGTTTCTGGGAACCCTCCGAGGGCACATTCCAATGTTGCTGATTGAACATGACATGGACGCAATTTTCCAGCTCAGCGACACGGTGTCAGTCCTTGTCGACGGGGCCGTTATCGCCACAGGCACGCCAGAGGAGATCCGTCAAGACCCCGTCGCCCGTGCCGCGTATCTGGGAGAAACCGCTGCGTGAGTGCATTTGTTGACATCGGTGATCTTCACGCGGGCTACGGCCATGCCTCCGTCCTGTTTGGATTGAACCTGTCAATCCAGCGGGGGCAGGTCACGACCCTGATGGGCCGCAACGGGATGGGCAAGACCACGACCGTCCGCTGCCTCATGGGACTGCTGAAGCCAAAATCCGGCCGCATCGCCATCAGTGGCAGCGACATGACGGGCGCAGCCCCCTATGCGGTTGCGAAGGCAGGCGTTGGTCTGGTGCCCGAGGGGCGACAAGTCTTTCCCTCGCTGACGGTCTCGGAAAATCTGATCGCCACGGCGCGCAAGGGCAAAGGCGTTTGGACAGAAGAAAAGATCTATGACGCCTTTCCAAGGCTGGCTGAACGCAAAGGCAATTACGGGTTCCAATTGTCCGGTGGCGAGCAGCAGATGCTCGCGATAGGCCGCGCCCTGATGACAAACCCTGAACTGCTTGTTCTGGACGAAGCCACCGAAGGTTTGGCACCGCTCATCCGGGCCGAGATCTGGGATATGCTCCACCATCTGAAATCAACCGGCCTGTCCATCCTGCTGATCGACAAGAACCTGTCCGAACTGTCACGCGTTTCAGACCATTACTATGTCATTGAAAAGGGCCGCATCGTCTGGAACGGCACGTCACACGCATTCAACGCCGAACGCGATCATGTGGAGCGCTTTCTCCACATTTGATGTGCTCACTGAAAGACGGTTTGGCTCGGGTTGAGGTCTGAATTCCGACCTCAAAACCCCGCGCGGGCTTTAAGCAAGATGCGCAGTCGCTTCGATCTCAACGACCGCTTCATCTTCCACCAAACCTGCAACCACCACCATCGACATGGCCGG
This sequence comes from Pseudomonadota bacterium, assembly GCA_039195745.1. Lineage (GTDB taxonomy): Bacteria > Pseudomonadota > Alphaproteobacteria > Rhodobacterales > Rhodobacteraceae > Litoreibacter. The sequence goes on from JBCCVD010000025.1 coordinate 49,476, forward strand.
GAAGTGGCGCCCAAACACCTCGCGATAAGCGGCGCCGACCTCTTCCTGTCGGCGGGCGTATTCTTGCTTGTCTGTGACAAACCAAGTCAATCGCGTGACATCGCTGACCTGTCCGCCAGCGGCCTCAACGATCTCCTTGATATTCTGCAAAGCTTGCCGCATCTGGCCGATGAAATCACCCGATACGAATGTCTTGTTGGCGTCCCAGCCGATCTGCCCGCCAACATGGAGTGTCCCGTCTTTGGTGAGAATACCATTGGCATACCCCTTTGCCGGCAACCAGCCCTCCGGGTGGATTGTCCTGTGGCTCATGCCGCCAACTCCTTCTGTGCTTCCAGTTTTCCGCGCATCTCCACCGGCCAAGGGGTCGGCTTTCCAACGGAATTGATCAAAACCAACGTCCCTGTCGCCTCAAAGCGCAACTCCTCTTGCGACGAGGCGGCCATAGAATAGCCCATGGATGTGCGTCCAATCCTCAGAACGTTCAAACGCAAGACCAACTCGTCACCGTGGCGGCTAGGTGCCGCAAAGCGCGCGCTGATTTCAGCCGTCGGGACGCCCGCTTCGGGGTGCATGTCTTGCCAAGGGGCGCCGATGACCTCATCAAAGAACCTCTCCAACATGTCATTGATCATCTCGAAATACCGCGGATAGAAGACGATCCCCGCCGGGTCGCAATGCCGAAACAGCACGCGTTGTGTCACCTCAAACGTCATCGCAACCATCCGTCCAACACATGCCAGCCGCGATCATCTGAGCAGGCCGCGAGACACTCCTTACCGTCATCGCGCGCCTGACCCGTGGCGCAAAAGGCCTGTCCCAGACAGCACGCGCTCATGACACATGCGCCTCTTTCAACTTGAACCGCTGGATCTTGCCGGTCTGGGTCTTTGGCAGCGCCTCAGCAAACACAACCGAGCGGGGGTATTTGTAAGGCGCAATCGTTGATTTGACATGCTCTTGTAAGGTCTTGATCTGCGCATCATCCCGCGCAGCACCCTCTGCGAGCACGACATGGGCCTGCACAATGTGGCCCCTTTCCTTGTCGGGCAGGCCTATCACAGCGCATTCGGCAACGACATCGTGGCTCAACAGCGCGGCCTCCACCTCGGGTCCTGCGATGTTATACCCGGCCGACACGATCATATCGTCATTGCGCGCTGCAAAGTGGAAGTAGCCGTCTTCGTCCTGCATGAAAGAGTCGCCGGTGATGTTCCAGCCATCTGCGACATAGCCTTTCTGACGGTCACCCTTGAGATATCGACAGCCGGTGGGACCACGCACTGCGAGCCGCCCAACAACGCCACAAGGTGCTTCAGAGCCATCTTCTGCCAACACTTTCGCTTCATAGCCCGTAACAGGCTTTCCGGTGCAGGCCGGGCGATGATCATCAAATCGGTTTGAGATGAAAATGTGCAGCAACTCCGTTGCACCGATCCCGTCAAGCATCGGTTTGCCGGTCATTTCCATCCAGTCATCATAGACCGGCTGCGGCAGCGTCTCCCCTGCCGACACGGCCGCGCGCAAACTGGACAAATCCGCACCGTCATCCATCGCTCGCAGCATCAGGCGGTAGGCGGTCGGCGCTGTGAAGCAGACAGTTGCCTTATACTTCTCGATGATCTCGATCATATTGGGCGGTGTGGCTTGCTCCAGTAACGTCGCCGTCGCCCCGAAGCGCAACGGAAACACCGCAAGACCACCCAGACCAAAGGTGAAAGCCAAAGGCGGTGAGCCGACAAAGACATCATCGGGCGTCACACCCAGCACCTCCTTGGCGTAACCATCCGCAATGATCATCAGGTCCCGGTGGAAATGCATCGTGGCTTTTGGCTCTCCTGTAGACCCGCTTGTGAAGCCCAGAAGCGCAACGTCGTCGCGTCCTGTGGCCACGGCCTCGAACGTCACCGGTTTTTCAAGGGCAAGCCGGTCAAGCGCCGCATCGTGATTTGATGTGCCATCAAACGCGAGGAGCTTTAACCCCGCACAAGCATCCGCGCAGGCCTCCATTTCATCCATAAGACGCATGTCGCAAAGTGCGAAACCGATCTCCGCCATCTCGACATACTTCCTGAGCTCCCCGGCCCGCAGCATTGGCATCGTATTGACCACCACTGCGCCGACTTTCGTTGCCGCGAGCCAGCAGGCGACCATGGCGGGATTGTTGGCCGACCGCACCATCACACGGTTGCCCGGCTGAACGCCCATATCCTCGACAAGGACATGCGCCAGTCGGTTCGTCCAGTCGCTGAGCTCCTTGTAGGTCCGCACGCGGCCATTGCCCACAAGCGCAGTTTTGTCACCGAAGCCCTTTGCGACCATGGCGTCGGTCAGCTCAAAGCCAGCATTGAGCACATCCGGATAATCAAACCCGTCGAGCAGGAAGTCCGGCTGGTCCGCGTCCGGCGGCAGATTATCTCGGGCGAAAGTGTCAACGTGAGCCGTCGGTCCCAGCATTATGATCCTCCCTCATGAGCCGCCAAAATCTGACGCGCGATGATGACTTTCTGAACGTCGGAGGCGCCCTCATAAATGCGCAAGGCGCGTATCTCGCGATAGAGCGTTTCAACAGCCATGCCGCAGCGCACGCCGTCTCCGCCAAAAAGCTGCACCGCCTTGTCGATGACCTGTTGCGCTTGGTCGGTCGCAAAAAGCTTGGCCATAGCCGCCTCACGGGTGACGCGCGGCGCGCCGGCATCTTTGGCCCAGGCCGCGCGGTAAATCAGAAGGGCACTCGCATCAATATCCAGTGCCATATCGGCAATATGTCCTTGGACCATTTGAAGATCAGCCAGAGGCGCATCTTGCACATGGCGGCTGGTCACCCGCGCAAGAGCCTCATCAAGCGCGCGCCGCGCGAAACCCAAAGCGGCGGCTGCGACAGTTGGCCGGAAAACATCGAGCACCGACATCGCGATCTTGAACCCCTGCCCCGGCGCACCGATCATCATTGTCGCGGGCACGCGGACATCTGAGAATCTCAGCCTTGCGAGCGGGTGGGGTGCGATGGTTTGCAGCCGTTCCACAACCTCGAAGCCAGCAAGATCAGGCGTAACAAGAAACGCGGACATGCCTTTGACGCCCGGCGCGTCTTCGCTGCGGGCAAACACCGTGTAGAGATCGGCAATCCCACCGTTGGAGATCCACGTTTTCTCACCGTTGAGGACGAAGTGATTGCCGTCGCGTGTGGCAGTCATGGTGTTACTTGCAACATCGGAACCCGAACCGGGCTCCGTCAGGGCAAAGGCCGAAATCACCGCGCCTGCGCGTGTCTGGGGCAGCCATTCCTGACGCTGTTCGCGCGATCCGAACAGAGAGATTGCGCCTGTCCCGAGCCCTTGCATGGCGAAACTGAAATCAGCCAACCCGTCATGGCGCGCAAGGATTTCACGGCAAAGGCACAAGCTGCGTACGTCCAGTGTCCCTTCCAGACTGGCAGTGTGCTCAAGCAGGCCTGCGTTACCGAGCGTTTGGACCAGCAACTTGCAAGCGGCATCGGTATCTCTGTGATCAATAGAAATCTCGCGGGCCATGCGTTCCACATCCGCTGCCAAGGCAGCGTGTTCGGGCGCGAAAAAAGGCCATGAGAGGAAGCTCTGATCTGCCATCAATCCCCCTCGAAGACCGGTTTTTCTTTGGCAACAAAGGCTTTGTAGGCGCGTTCGAAATCGCCTGTCTGCATGCAGATCGCCTGCGCCTGCGCTTCTGCCTCTATGGCCTGCTCAATCGACATCGACCATTCCTGCGCTAGCATTGTTTTGGTCATCATATGCGCGAAATTCGGACCGGCTGCGATCCGCTTGGCCAGATCGGCGGCAGCGTCTTCCAATGCAGCTTGCGCAACGACCTTATTGTAGAAACCCCACTGCACGCCTTCATCAGCACTCATGGAACGCCCGGTGTAAAGAAGCTCTGCCGCGCGCCCCTGACCAATGAGGCGTGGCAAGATCGCACATGCGCCCATATCGCAACCGGCAAGGCCCACACGCGTGAAAAGAAACGCGCATTTCGCCTCGGGCGTGGCGATCCGCAAGTCGGAGGCCATCGCAATGATCGCGCCCGCGCCGACACAGACCCCATCCACCGCAGCGATCACGGGCTTGCCGCAATTCACCATCGCTTTGACCAGATCACCCGTCATGCGTGTGAAGGTCAAAAGCTGCTTCATGTTCATGTCTGTCAGGGGCCCGATGATGTCATGCACATCGCCGCCAGATGAGAAATTGCCACCGTTGGAATTGAAAACGACTGCGTCAATGTCATCGCGGTACACCAGATTGCGAAACCAGTCGCGCATCTCTGCGTAGCTGTCAAAGGTCAGCGGGTTCATGCGATCCGGACGGTCCAGCGCCAGAAACGCGACGCGATCTTCGACGGAACACTTGAAAAACTGGACATCCTCAGACATCGGCCTCCCCCTCCTCCGCTTTCGAAAAGCTGCGCTCCAAAGACTGAAGATCGTCTGCAAAGTCGCGCGCAGTACGCGCGTCGAACCCGGTCAACATCTCGCTGATCCAGCCCTCATGCGCCTCAGCCTGACAGGCAAATTCCTCTTTGCCGCGCTGCGTCAAGCGCACGAGGGACGCGCGACGGTCACCTGGCACAGGAACGCGGACCAAAAGGCCTTCATCCGCAAGACGATCAACAATGCCCGTCACATTGCCGTTGGACACCCGCAAGACGCCGGAAATCTGGCTCATCTTCAGCCCTTCCTCGTAGCGCGACAGCGCTGCAAGCACATCGAAACGCGGCAGCGTCGTCTCAAAATCGGCTTTGAAGTTCTCGCGCAATTTCGTCTCAATCGCGCGGCTCGCCTTCAAAAGGCGCAACCACAGGCGCAGACGCTCCTTTGATGCGCTCTCCAGCGGCGCGGGTGATGGGGTCCCTGTCATATCTCGCCTCCTGATAGGCTCAGCGCGTGGCCATTGACGGTCCGCGCCCCGTCCGAGAGCAGCCAGCTTACGGCGCTGGCCACGTCCTGGGTTTGCACAAACCGCTTCTGCGGATTGCTGGCGACCAGCGATTGCGCGGCCTCGTCACGGCTCATGCCGGTTTTCTCCACAATGTTGTCGATGGACCGGTCAAGCATCGGTGTTTCAATGAAACCCGGGCAAATCGCGTTGACCGTGATCCCGCTCTGCGCCAGTTCCAGCGCCAAAGCCCGCGTCAGGCCGACAACGCCATGCTTGGCCGCGCAATAGCCAGAGACATAGGGATACCCTTTCAGCCCGGCTGTGGAGGCCACAGCAATCAGGCGACCGCTCTTTGCCGCCCGCATATCAGGCAGGCCCGCCTGCCAGACATTGAACACGCCACCAAGATTGATATCGGTCATCGCCGTCAGGTCCGCATACCTCATCTTGTGAAACGGAACCGAAACCGCGGCCCCTGCATTCGCGACAACCGCGTCGATTGGCCCGGCAGCCGCACGCGCCGCATCAAACGCGGCATGGGCCGCCTCAGGATCAGTCACATCGCAAATCTGATAGCGCAGTTCTTGCGCCGCAAGGGATGCCTCTGTCCGGCCCATGATCGTGACAGAATGGCCCGCGCCTGACAGCTTCCGGGCAATCTCTGCCCCGACGCCGGTTCCACCACCCGTTACGATCACATGCATGTTCAGACCCGCCCGTTGGTTTCTGCCGCGCGATCCGCCAAACGCCAGGCCTGATCGCGACCCGCCTCGTAGGGCTTCGGCCAGACCTCCTGACGGTCGCCAATCTCCGCACCCGCGCGCAGCGTCCAATAGGGATCTGCCAAATGCGGACGCGCAAGGCAGACCAGATCGGCACGCCCCGCCATCAGGATCGAATTCACATGGTCAGGCTCGTAGATATTGCCCACGGCCATTGTCTTGATCCCGCTCTCGTTGCGGATGCGGTCTGAAAACGGCGTCTGGAACATGCGCCCATAGACCGGCCTCGCCCGGGTCGAGGTCTGCCCGGCAGAAACATCGATGATATCTGCGCCAGCAGCTTCAAATCTGGCCGCAATCTCCACGGCCTCTTGCGCCGTCACACCATCATCGCCCGCCCAATCGCTGGCTGAAATACGCACTGACATTGGCTTGGCCTCTGGCCAGACAGCACGCATCGCGGTGAAGACCTCAATCGGAAAGCGCAGCCGGTTTTCAAGGCTGCCCCCATAGGCATCATCGCGGGTGTTTGACAGCGGCGAGATGAATGAAGAGATCAGATACCCATGGGCCGCGTGCAGCTCAATCATGTCAAAACCGGCACGATCCGCCATCTCGGCTGCGGCAACGAACTCCTCGCGCACCTTGTCCATCCCAGCCCGGTCGATGGCCTGGGGCGTGGCATTCTCATCAGACCATGGGATGGCAGAAGCTGAAATGAGCGGCCAGTTTCCGTCTTTCAGGGGCTGATCCATGCCTTCCCAACCGACCCGGGTCGAGCCTTTGCGCCCGGCATGCCCGATCTGGCAACACATCTTCGCCTCCGTCTCTGTATGAACGAAATCGGTCAGGCGCTTCCACGCCTCTTCATGCTCCGGCGCGTAAAGGCCCGGACAGCCCGGCGTGATACGGCCCTCGGCAGAGGTGCAGGTCATCTCCGTATACACAAGGCCAGCGCCCCCTTTCGCGCGCTCTGCGTAATGGATCAGGTGCCAATCGGTCGGACAGCCATCAACTGCCTTATACTGCGCCATCGGCGAGACAACGATGCGGTTCTTCAACCCCATCCCGCGCAGGCGAAACGGCGCAAACATGGGCGCGCGCGCGGGCGCATTGCTGCCTGCACCTGCTTGATCCATGAACCATGCTTCAGCCTCGCCCAGCCAATTGGCATCGCGGGCGCGCAGGTTTTCATGACTTATCCGCTGGCTCCGTGTCAGAAGCGAATAGTTGAGTTGCACAGGGTCAAGATCAAGATAGCGCTCCACCTCCTCAAACCACTCGACGGAGTTGCGCGCCGCAGATTGCAGCCGCAATACTTCAAGACGGCGTTCCTCTTCATAACGATTGAACGCGGAATCAAGCCGCTCCTCTGTGTGAATCAGCTCAGCCAGTGCGATGGCACTTTCCAAAGCAAGCTTCGTCCCTGAGCCAATTGAAAAATGCGCGGTCGCGGCTGCATCACCAAGAAGCACAATATTTTCATGATGCCATTTTTCGCACAGCACTCTGGGAAAACGCAGCCAAGCCGAGCTACGGATATGGTGCGCGTTGGTCATCAAGCAATGCCCGCCAAGGTGATCTTTGAAAATCTCTTCGCAGAGGGCAATGCTGTCTTGCTGGCTCAACTCCCCGAAGCCATAGGCATCAAAGGTCTCTTGGGTGCATTCCACGATGAACGTCGCCGTCTCATCATCAAACTGGTAGGCATGCGCCCAAACCCACCCTTTATCCGTCTTCTCGAAAATGAAGGTAAACGCGTCATCAAACTTCTGATGCGTGCCGAGCCAGACAAACTGGCAGAGGCGTTGATCGATATCGGGTTGAAAAACATCCCGAAACTCGTTGCGCGTTTTCGAGTTCAGCCCATCGGCCGCAATCACGACGTCGAACTCTTCTTTGTACGCGCTCGCGCTTTCGATCTCAGTTTCAAAACGCAGCTCGACCCCAAGGTCACGTGCCCGCTCTTGCAGCAAAAGCAACAGACGCTTGCGACCGATCCCACAAAATCCATGCCCGCCCGACACCGTACGCTTGCCCTTATGGACCAGAGCAACGTCGTCCCAATAGGCGAAATGCGCGCGGATGGCCGCTGCGCTTGCGGCGTCATTTATCGCAAGATTGTCGAGCGTCTCATCTGACAGGACAACACCCCAGCCAAAAGTGTCATTCGCGCGATTTCGCTCGAAAACGACTATCTCAGCATCCGGTGCGCGTAGCTTCATCGAGATTCCAAAGTAGAGCCCGGCCGGACCACCACCAAGACAAGCTATTCGCATCTCAATGCCTCTCGATTGCTACCTTACATCCGACGATATGGGGCAGATATATAATTTTCAAGCACAAATATTTTATGCTTGAAGTATTTAAGCGAAACGATAACCTGCTCTCATATGAATTTCAGGAGTTGGAAGAATGAACGCGCCGACACTCATGCAGACAGGTCCCGAAATTGCACGCGCCAAGCCCGCGCCTCTGTCTTGGGATGACCCGTTTCTTCTGGACCAACAGCTCACTGAAGAAGAACGCATGATCCGCAACAGCGCCCATGCCTATGCGCAAGACGGCCTGCTGCGCCGTGTGGTCGAGGGGAACCGTCACGAGATCTTTGATCGCGACATCATGTCTGAAATGGGTGCGCTGGGACTCCTTGGTGCGACAATTCCCGAGGAATATGGCGGGGTTGGTGCGAATTACGTGTCCTATGGCCTTATCGCGCGCGAAGTTGAGCGTATCGACAGCGGCTATCGCTCCGCAATGTCAGTACAAAGCTCGCTCGTTATGCACCCGATTTACGCCTACGGGACGGAAGAACAGCGCACGAAATATCTTCCCAAACTGGCCGCTGGCGAATGGGTGGGCTGTTTTGGCCTGACGGAACCCGATGCCGGGTCCGACCCTGCCAGCATGACCACTCGGGCCAAGGCAGTGGATGGCGGTTACAGCCTTTCCGGCGCCAAGAACTGGATTACCAATTCCCCGATTGCGGATGTATTCATCATCTGGGCCAAGTCAGAGGCGCATGGCGGAAAAATCAAAGGGTTCATACTGGACAAGGGGATGAAGGGTCTTCACGCACCGAAAATCGACGGTAAGTTCTCGCTGCGCGCCTCGATCACGGGAATGATCCAGATGGATGAGGTTTTTGTGCCCGAAGAGAACCTGCTGCCCGAGACCTCCGGCCTCGCGGGTCCGTTTGGTTGCCTGAACCGCGCACGCTTTGGCATCGCATGGGGCGCAATGGGCGCGGCAGAAGCCTGTTTCCACGCTGCCCGCCAATACACGCTCGACCGCACGCAATTCGGCAAACCACTGGCGCAGACGCAGTTGATACAGAAGAAACTCGCGGACATGCAGACGGAAATTGCCCTCGGCCTGCAGGCTGCGCTGCAATTGGGCCGCATGTTTGACGATCACACCGCCTCTGCTGAATTGATCAGCCTGATGAAACGCAACAATTGCGGCAAAGCACTCACCATTGCGCGCGAGGCGCGCGACATGCATGGCGGCAACGGGATCAGCGATGAATACGGCGTTATTCGCCATGTGATGAATCTGGAAGCCGTGAACACATATGAAGGCACCCATGATGTGCACGCGCTGATCATGGGGCGCGGCATCACCGGCCTGCAGGCCTTCGCTTGATGGCGGTCACGACGCGTGTCACGGGGCAGATCGCGACCGTTACCATCGACAACCCACCGGTCAACGCGGCCAGTCATGCTGTGCGCCAGGGCCTTGTAGATGCCGTTGCAACGACACAGGCCGATGATGCCGTTAAAGCGGTAATCCTGCTTTGCGCGGGCAGGACCTTTGTGGCGGGCGCCGATATACGGGAATTTGGCAAACCACCGCTCGAACCGCACCTGCCGGACGTGGTTCTCTGCCTCGAGCGCGCGACAAAGCCGTGGATCGCCGCGATCCATGGGGCCGCACTGGGTGGCGGCCTTGAAATCGCCCTCGGCTGCAGCCACCGGATCTGCCTTGCCGACGCGACACTCGGTCTTCCGGAGGTCAAGCTCGGCCTGATCCCGGGCGCAGGCGGAACCGTACGTTTGCCGCGTTTGATCAAGGCGGAAGACGCTTTGCAAATGATCTCATCCGGCAAACCTGTTTGCGCAGGCCAAGCCCACGCGATGGGATTGGTGGATAGGGTTGTTGATGACGATCTGGCCTCAGCAGCCCGTGATTTTGCCGCACAGCTGAAAGACGCGCCCCGCCCTCCCGCATTGCCTGAGCGCGCCGCCAAGATGCCTCAGGACATCGCGGCATGGGACGCGCAAAAGGCCGCCATTGTCAAAAAGGCAAAGGGCCAAAACGCACCGGTCGCAGCCGTATCCGCCATTGATGCCGCGCTCACGATGCCTGCCACCGACGCGCTCGTCCAGGAGCGCGCGACATTCCTGCGCCTTAAAAGCGATCCGCAAAGCGCCGCCCTGCGCCACATCTTTTTTGCCGAACGCAACGCTGGAAAGCTGCCGAAGAAAACCGCCGCACAGCCAAGGGCCTTGGCCTCCCTCGGCGTGGTTGGCGGGGGCACAATGGGGGCCGGTATCGCTGCGGCAGCTTTGCTCGCAGGGTTCCACGTCACATTGATCGAGCGCGATGAGACGGCTTTGGAAGCTGGCGCCGCACGGATCAGGGCGACCCTCGCAGGCAGCGTGCAGCGCGGGCTGATCTCCAAGGCGAAACACGCAGCAATTGGGGCCGCGCTCAGCACCAGCACAGATTACGCGGAGTTAGGCGCGGTGGATTTGGTGATCGAAGCGGTTTTTGAAGACATGGAGGTCAAACGCGCGGTCTTCCAGCAGCTCGACAAAGCGACGCGCGCGGATGCGGTCCTGGCCACGAACACGTCCTATCTGGACGTCAATGACATAGCAGCAAGCGTGGCCGACCCCGCGCGCGTGATTGGCCTGCATTTCTTCTCCCCCGCTCATATCATGAAGCTGCTGGAGGTCGTTATCCCCGACGCCGCCGTCCCTGACACCATCGCCACGGGCCTTGCGCTGGGCAAAAGGCTCGGCAAGATCTCCGTGCTTTCAGGCGTCTGCGACGGCTTCATCGGAAACCGTATCATGTCGCGCTACCGGCGCGCATGTGACGACATGCTTGTCGACGGCGCACTGCCTGCTGAGATCGACAGCGCCATGAGGGATTTCGGCTTTCCCATGGGCCTCTATGAAATGCAGGACCTTGCTGGGCTCGACATCGCGTGGGCGATGCGCAAACGCCAGGCTGCAACGCGCGACCCGAACGAGCGCTATGTAACGATTGCGGACCAGCTCTGCGAGGCCGGGCACTTTGGACGCAAAACCGGCAAGGGCTGGTACATTTACAACGATGGAAAGACACCGCAAATCGACCCGGCCACGACCGCGCTGATTGAAGCGGAATCCGCACAGATGAACGTGCCGCGCCGCAGCTTCACACAACAGCAGATCATGGCGCGGATCCTTGACGTGATGCAGGAAGAAGCCCGCGCGCTGCTGAGCGAAGGCATTGCGCAAAGCGCTGCGGATATCGATGTGGTCATGGTCAATGGATACGGCTTTCCCCGCTGGCGCGGCGGGCCGATGTTCACTGCCGAGACAGGATAAATCACAGGCCAGACCGCCGAACAGGACCGCCTCCGCTTATTGTAGCACCACGAACGGGTCGAAAGGGGTGTGCGCGTCCATCATGCACTAGTCCCCTCAGTATTTACGAATACGAAATTCCTAATCATATATGATTTACAGAATAGCATATCTTTGATACCGATCCGACCAGAGGTACCGATATGAATCAGCGGCCATCGAAATCAGACATGCTCTATGCGCGCATGCGGGGTGATATTCTTGCGCTCGTCTTGCCACCGGGCAGCGCGCTGCGCCTTCCGGCACTCTCTGAGCGTTACGGCACAGGGATCACACCGATCCGCGACTGCCTGAACCGGCTCACCACGGACAAGCTCGTCGTGATGGAACATAACAAGGGCTTTCGCGTCACTGCGCTGTCTTTGACCGACTTGCTGGACCTTGAGCGAAGCCGCAGCACGGTTGAGGGGGACCTTTTCCTGCGCGCCCTGGACCATGGCAGCGATGCCTGGGAAGCAGGCGTGATCGGCGCCTATCACCAGCTTTCTGCCCTGCCCCCGGTCTCACTGTTGGGCAACGATGCGGACCTTGCCCTCTGGAATCGCCGCCACGCCGCTTTCCATGCCGCGCTCATCGCCCATGTCGATGCGCCATGGATGCTGCATTTTCACAGCCAGCTTAGCGATCAACTGCAACGCTACCAGACCTTCATCCAGACCGGGCTGCGCGACCTGTCGCAAAGCCATCCCGACACCGCGCCGCAAGCCACTGTAATCTACGCAGCCGCCCTTGCGGCCGCCCCCCACACGGCGCTTTATGACGTTGCGATGGCTCGCGATCAATCCGCCGCACGCGAAGTCATCGAACGGCATGTCAACCTGTCGATCAATGCGTTCCAGAAACTCAGCACGCTTGTCCCTGCGAACACGCATGTGGCCGAAATCCTGCGCCTCCCAGAGCCGGAGGCGGTGCTATGAGCGCTTATGACCCGTCCGCTGATGGCGCAAAGATGTCTTTCGAAAAGGACATGTCATACATTGATTACCTCGCGCTCGATCCGATCCTTGGCGCGCAGCATCGTCAGTCCAATGCGCATGATGAAATGCTGTTCATCATTCAGCATCAAACCTCTGAGCTTTGGATGCGGCTCGCGCTGCATGAGCTGGCGATTGCGCGCGAAGAACTCACCGCCGGTCAGTTTGCCCCGACTTTCAAGAAGCTCGCGCGCGTGGCGCGGATCTTTGAACAACTCAACAACGCATGGGACGTCTTGCGCACAATGACGCCGAGTGAATACACCGCATTTCGCGATGATCTTGGCAAGTCCTCGGGCTTTCAGTCGCATCAATACCGCCTGATCGAGTTCATATTCGGCAATCGCAACGCAGCCATGATGAAGGTCCATGAACATCGCCCCGAACTGCATCGCATGCTGGGTCAGGAAATGCGGCGCAAGTCGATGTATCACATTGCGCTGGATCAACTGGCCAGTGGGCTCGGCGTCACATTTGATCGCGACATCTACCGGCTCGATCATCCGCATCAGGCAGATCAGGCCGTCATTGACGCCTGGACACGGGTTTACGAGGAGCCGGAGAGATACTGGACCCTCTACGAGCTTGCCGAAAAGCTGGTCGATATCGAAGACTATTTCCGCCGTTGGCGCTTCAATCACGTCACGACCGTGGAACGCATCATCGGCTTCAAACGCGGCACTGGCGGCACGTCCGGGGTCAAATACTTGCGCAAAATGCTCGAGGTCGAGCTTTTCCCGGAACTCTGGCACCTGAGAGGTCAGCTATGAAAGATACCGTTCAGACACTTCCCATGAAAGACAGGTTCCATTTGCCGGACGGGATGATCTATCTCGACGGCAACTCGCTTGGCCCCTTACCGAAAGGAACGGTGGAGCGCGTCGCCGCCATGATGTCAGAGGAATGGGGCAACCATCTGATCACCGGCTGGAACCGGGACGGGTGGATGGCGCAGCCTGAACGCGTCGGCAATATGGTGGGTCGTCTGATTGGCGCAGCTGAGGGGACCGTGACCATGGGCGACACCCTGTCGGTCAAAGTCTATCAGGCGCTCTCTGCCGCGTTGAAAATGCGCCCGGAACGCCGTGTGATCCTGTCTGACAGCGGCAATTTCCCCTCCGATCTCTACATGGCACAGGGGCTGATCCAGCAGCTTGATCAAGGCTATGAGTTGCGTGTCGTGGCCCCTGAAGAGGTCGCGACATCAATGGATGACACTGTCGCAGTCGCCATGATCACCCAGATCGATTACCGCACCGGCCGCATGCACGATATGAACGCCGTGACCAAAGCTGCGCAGGATGCAGGCGCGGTGATGCTCTGGGATCTCGCCCATAGCGCAGGCGCCGTGCCTGTGGATCTCAGCGGATCAAACTGCGAATTTGCGGTGGGCTGCACTTACAAATACCTCAACGGTGGCCCCGGCGCGCCCGCCTTCATCTATGCCCGCGCCGATGTCGCGGACAGGATGGACGCGGCCCTCGCAGGCTGGCTGGGCCATGACGCGCCTTTCGCATTTGAGCCTGACTACCGCCCTGCCCCGGGCATAGGGCGCATGCGCGTAGGCACGCCGCCCGTGATGCAAATGGCCGCTCTTGAGCACGCGCTCTCGGTCTGGGAAGGCGTCGATATGGCCGCCCTTCGCGCAGCGTCAATCCAGCTTTGCGACCTCTTCATCAAAGAGGTGGAGGCGCGCTGTCCCGACCTGACGCTGGCCAGCCCGCGCAATGCAGCGGAGCGCGGCAGTCAGGTCTCCTTCGCATTTGAAAACGGCTATGCCGCCATGCAAGCCCTGATCGACCGCAACGTGATCGGCGACTTCCGTGCCCCCAACCTCATGCGCTTCGGCTTCACACCCCTCTACATTGATGCCGAAGACGTCTTGGCCGCCGTCGATGTGCTGGAAGACGTGCTCACGCGCCGCCTGTGGGACACAGCCGCATATAAACGCAAGGCCCGCGTCACCTGACAACAGGCGCGCGCCTCATCAAAACGCAAACACGATGCCAGCCCCCAAGACCGCAACACTGTCGCGGCAGGTGAATTTCGGGCCGTCCCAAAGGCATTTCACACGCCATCCAAAAAAAAAATCCAAAATTTTTTCCCTGCCGTGTCGATTGAGGCAATCCTCGCCCGTCATGTCGGTGAAGAGGCAAAAACGCCCTTCTCAAAAACCGACGAGAGGACAAAGACATGAACATCAAGAAAATCGCCTGCTACACCGCCTGCGGCGTCGCCGCTCTGGCCGTCGCAACGCTGGCTTTGCCGCGGCACGTCAACATCGAACGCTCCGCGATGATCAACGCGGCGCCTGAAGCTGTGATCGAAATGGCGGCCTCCAATAGCGGCTATCAGGTCTTCAACCCCTACAAAGACCTTGATCCGGAACTGCAGGTGGAAATGTTCGGCCCGGCCAGCGGTATCGGCTCCGGCTTCACTTTCAAAAGCAAGGATGGCGCAGGTCGGCAAACGGTTGCATCCGTATCGGCCGAACAAGTGACCTTTGAACTCGACCTCGGCCCATTGGGGCAACCGACACAGGCGATCTCAGCCGTGGCCGTTGATGGCGCGACAGAGGTCACATGGACGATGGACATGGATCTGGGCATGAACCCCGTCTTCCGCGTCATGGGCCTGTTCATGGATGGCATGATCGGTCCGAATTTCGAACTTGGCCTTGCCAACATCGCCGACGTTGCGGCTTAATCCAATCACCAACAAGGGAAACAAAACAATGCGTTACACATTTCTTCTTTACTCCGACCCTGCAATGGCCGCCAACATGACCGAAGAGGACTGGGCCAAGTCGAAGGAAATCTACGGCCAGTATATCGGCGCCCTGCAAGAGGCCGGGGTCTTCCTCGAAACTGACTGGCTCCACCCCGCTGACACTGCGACCACCGTCACGCTGGCGGGCGGGGAAAAGCGGGTCCAGGACGGACCATTCGCCGAGACGAAGGAGACCTTGGGCGGCTACTTCGCCATCGAAGTCGAGAACCTCGATGAAGCCATGAAATGGGCAGAGAAATGCCCCCATGTCCACTACGGCAAGCTGGAAATCCGCGCCTCTGCCATGGGCAGCGTGTGAGCAAAACCGACGCACAGGCGCGGGCGGAAGATGTCGCCCGCGCCGCTTACGGCAAACTGATTGCGATGCTGGCCAGCCGCACCGGCGACATCATCGCAGCCGAAGACGCTCTGGCTGACGCCTTTGTGGCAGCTCTGAAAACCTGGCCGGAGCGTGGCATTCCAGACAAACCCGAGGCCTGGCTTTTGACCGTGGCCAAGAACCGACGCACCGATCAGGCGCGCAAGGATGCTCGTTTGATCATCACTGATGAGGCAAATGACATGGCTGACGCACAGACAATCGAACCAGAAGAGGCGCAATTGGACGAGAGGTTGAAGCTCCTTTTCGTCTGCGCCCACCCCGCAATTGATGAAGGCATTCGCACGCCCCTGATGCTCCAGACCGTTTTGGGGCTGGAAGCAGAGCAGATCGCGAAAGCCTTTCTCGTCTCGCCAACGGCGATGGCACAACGTCTTGTGCGCGCCAAAAAGAAGATCAAATCCGCGGGCATTCCATTCGTTGTGCCAGAGCCCGAGGCTTATCCCGACCGCATGGGCGCCGTGCTGGAAGCGGTCTATGGCGCCTATGCCGTGGATTGGCTGGAAGGCGATGGCGACCTCAGCCATGAAGCCTTCTTCCTTTCAAATGTTCTTGCAGAGCTGGCACCGGAAAACCCGGAAGCGCTGGGTCTGACAGCCCTGATCGGCCTGATTGAAGCGCGGCGCGATGCCCGGCTCAAGGACGGCGTGCTGGTGCCGGTGCCCGAACAGGACGTGGGCCTTTGGGACACCCAGCTCATTGAGCGGTCCATTAGCATCCTCACCCAGGCCTCGCTGAAACGCACGCCCAAAACGACACCTGGCAGATTTCAACTCGAAGCGGCAATCCAGTCGGTTCATGCGGCGCGCTCTGTGACCGGCAAGACCGATTGGCGCGCGCTGTCGCAGCTCTATCACGGGTTGAACCATGCATATCCGTCTATCGGCAGCGCCGTCAGCCGCGCAGCTGTCGTGGCAGAGGATGCAGGACCGGCCGAGGGGCTCAAGATGTTGGACCTGATTGATTACGATGGGCTTGAGAGCTACCAGCCGTTTCACGCCGTGCGCGCCCATTGTCTGGCCCAGCTGGGTCGCAGCGCGGACGCGGCAGAGGCCTATGCAAAAGCGATCTCTCTGTGCACGGACGGGCCTTCCCAGCTTTGGCTTGAGAAAAAAATTGCGATTTTACGAAAAAAAATGTCGTGACATGTCGATTGGCGGCCTTGGTCTTCGTCATGTGGGCAGAAGGGCAAAGAAACCCTCGTAACCAGACAGACTGAAAGGAACAGACCAATGACCATCGTTTACACAATTCTCGCCATCGTCGCCGCCATTTTGCTGATCGCACTCATGTTGCCCCGCAAAGTCACTGTCACCCGCCAAGCCGATGTGACGCTGCGCCCCGAAGAGGTCATTGCCCGTGTCGCCAGCACCGATGGGTTCCAGACATTTAACCCCTATTGCACCACAGACCCTGATTTGAAAATCACACCATTTGGTCCTGCCGAAGGCGTCGGCTCTGGTTTCCGCTTTGAGGGCAAAGAAGGCAAAGGCACCCAGACAGTGACCGATGTCACCGCGACCCGCGTCACGCATCTGATCGATCTCGGCGCCATGGGCAAGCCCGTGCAGACCATCGAAGCAGAACCAACAGCGACGGGCGCGCGCGTGACGTGGACGGTGACCTCTGACATGGGCTTCAATCCGATTTTCCGCATCTTCGGTCTGTTCATGGACCGTATGCTTGGCAAAACCTACGAGCTGGGTCTTAAGAACATCGCGGCCCTCGCCTGACCCGTCCGAGAACGCCCCCTGAACTCCCCAAAAGGCGGGCCAAGCGGCCCGCCTTTTTCTGTGAGACATACCGAGCGCTTGAAACCGGCGGTTCACTCTTCCAACGCCCAAGTAAACCGTTTTTGACATGCGCAGGTGGCCTCTGGCCGGGGCGCAAAACCGGTCAATGCGCAGGGATCTGCGACGGAGAAGCGGCTTGACTCAGAAGTGTCTTCCTCACACCGTTTCCGCATGGACCGCAGCGCAATCATAGCTTTCTTTAAGGACAAGGCCCACGCCTATACGAACGGAAAGATGGTATCCGTCGCCCGGCTGTTTGATGTTCCGTGCAAATTGATGATCGGCACCCGATCTCTCGATATCACACGTCATTCAGAAATTGAGAGTATATTCACGAATTACCGCGATGCTCTGCTGGAGAAAGACTTCGCAGAGACCAGATCAGATGTCCTTCACTTATCGCAAGCTGATGATGAAACGACGCTTTGTCTGGTGAAATACACCAACCTGGACCGTTCAGGCGGGGTCATAAGCGAAGAAGCCACAAGTTATTTTGTTCGGAAATCCGATAATGGTCTCATGCATATCGTCTCCGCTGAATTTGTCGATGAGCAGTCTCCGAACCTGTTTGACGGGATCGAAAAAACGGACTCAGACGCGCAGACAAAATCATAGGCCCTCAAGTGATTGAAGTTGATCACGTGCGTCTACGACCTTTGCGTCTCAAGGATGACGGCCAAAATGTCTGATCCAGCGTCGGCCGTCGCGATCATTGATGTGATGCTGCACAGAACAGCGCAAGCCATTCTGCTTGATGATTTTGCGGCAATGAGCGCCTGCTTCCATCTTCCCTTCGTTCTGGAGACAGATGGATTGAAACTCATCATAGACAGCGAGGAAAAGCACCGCGCCCTGTTTGAGAGGCTTGTCGAGGGATACAAAAGCAAGAATGTGACGGATATCATTCGCGAGTGCGAAGCGGCTGAGTTCGTCTCTCCGAACGTCATCCGCTCGCTGCACATATCCCACGTCATGGCAGGCAGCCACCGGGTCGAAGAACCCATCTCGACCCTGGCTACCACTGAGCTCTATGATGACGGCTGGCGGATCACCAGCGCTCAATATCTGGCAGATAGCGAAGCCGCGATAAAGAAAGCTATTCTCCTGCAATCGCGGCAAGACCCGCCGTAGCGGCAGGCCCCCCACGAAAAAACCGCCCCCGGAGGTGGGGGCGGCTTTGTGTGTTGCGACCGGGTGGTCAGCGGTCGAGGATCACTCCGTGATCTTCGACACGACGCCCGCGCCAACCGTGCGGCCGCCTTCGCGGATCGCAAAGCGCAGGCCCTGCTCCATC
>JBCCVD010000026.1:0-51186 GCA_039195745.1 Pseudomonadota bacterium
CGGGCCGGCGTTGACTTGGCGTCTCGCAGGGGATGGCGGTGTAAGGAGCCGGGTCGTTGGCGATCATGGATAGGCAGGGGAGGTTCTGATCCTAAGGCACTTTCCCAAAAGTTGATGGCAGCGTAGTGCAGGCCAAAATCGTGGACCCGGTCTTCTATGACAACGAAGGGGAGAAGCAGAATGTCTAATTCTGTCAGTGCCTTGCAGGGTGCGGCATATACAGGTTTTGCCAGCATTGAGGAGCAGGGCCTGCGTGGAATGATCACGCTGCGCGGTGATTTTAAGGACGCC
Source organism: Pseudomonadota bacterium (assembly GCA_039195745.1). Classification (GTDB taxonomy): domain Bacteria; phylum Pseudomonadota; class Alphaproteobacteria; order Rhodobacterales; family Rhodobacteraceae; genus Litoreibacter. The sequence continues at coordinate 292 of JBCCVD010000026.1, forward strand.
ACATTCAAGAGCGCTGTTAAGGCGCTTGCCGGTGTTGATGTGCCATTACAGACGCGCTGCAATGCGGGTGCGCACCACACAGTCGCCTGGATGAGCCCCGATGAGCTGCTGTTCCTGTGTCCCTATGAAGAGGCTGCGGCAGGCGTGGCGGCCTTGACGGAAGCCCTGAGAGGCACGCATTTTCTCGCCGCAAATGTGTCAGACGCGCGTGCGGTCTTTCGGGTGACGGGCGAGAAGGCGCGCGACGTGATTGCAAAGCTCGCGCCGGTTGATATGACTGCAAGCGCCTTCGCGGAAGGCCATTTCCGCCGCACACGGCTCGCACAAACACCAGCCGCGTTTTGGATGCCGGACGCGCAGACGGTGGAATTGATCTGCTTTCGCTCTGTGGCTGATTATGTGTTTGCCCTACTCAGCCGCGCCGCCGTGCCGGGCTCTGAGGTCTGATCGGGCCGCGCCTTTCATCACGTCTTGATCTTTGGTCTGGGTACTGTATTCACCCCTTCGCGTTGGTGTGGGCGGCTGGTTCGACATGTTTGGTTCACCCGGCAGTTTTTTGATCTGGAAGGTATCTCCTATGAACGTGATTAAACTGGCCTCTGTTGTCGTCTGCGCTGCGGTTCTCGGGAGCATGCCGGTGTTGGCTGACACCGTTGTTTTGGATTGCAAGTTGAGTGTGACGGAGCGATCGGGCGGTTGGATTCCGCGCGCCGCTCTTGTTGAGGTGAACCGGCAAACCAAACAGCTCAAATTGATCAAACCCACGCCTGATCAGCTCAATGGTCGTGTGACCACTGCCAAACTGGTGCGTGAAGCGGCTGACAAGATGGTGTTGCGTTGGGAAGTGAAGGGGACTCGCAGCGGGAGCAACCAAATCACGCCGGTTTTCAAGTTCCGAGCCATCGTCAAAAAGCCCAGCGGTGAGGTCTCTGTGATTGCCAAGCCGCTTGGGTATTCAAATGATTTTCGGGCAGACGGCACCTGCCTATTCAAGTAAAATCTGACCGGGGTTTGCTTTGTCGAATGCAGAGACTTGACCAGAGCGCGATAAGCACTCAGTTAGTGGTCCATATTTACGCACCAACCGATGGGGGCCCGAATGGCTTTTGAACTTCCACCACTTCCCTACGCTCACGACGCTTTGGCCGATAACGGCATGTCGAAGGAAACTTTGGAATATCACCACGACCTGCACCACAACGCCTATGTCACCAATGGCAACAAGGCGATTGAAGGCACGGAATGGGAGGGCAAATCCCTCGAAGAGATCATTGTCGGGACATATGACAAGGGTGCGGTTGCGCAGAACGGCATTTTCAACAACATCTCGCAATTGTGGAACCACAACCAATTCTGGGAGATGATGGGGCCGGGTCAATCCTCCATGCCGTCCGAGCTGGAAGCTGCACTCAATGACAGCTTTGGCTCCGTCGACAAGTTCAAGGAAGAGTTCTCAGCCGCGGGTGCAGGGCAATTCGGCTCAGGTTGGTGCTGGCTGGTAAAAGACGCGGATGGCGGTTTGAAAGTCACCAAGACAGAGAACGGTGTTAACCCGCTATGCTTCGGCCAAACGGCGCTGCTCGGCTGCGATGTCTGGGAGCACAGCTACTACATTGATTTCCGCAACAAGCGCCCGGCATATCTGACCAACTTCCTCGACAACCTGGTCAATTGGGAAAACGTCGCGTCCCGCATGTAAGTTGAATGACCCGACGCGGTTTCATCAAAGGCCTGCTGGCATTTGTGCTGGCAGGCCTTCTTTCGGCGCTCTACGGGTTTTTCATTGAGCCTGCCGTGCGGCTGCGGGTCAAAAAGTGGCGCGTGGCACATCCGGATTGGCCTGAAGACCAACCCCTTAAGATCGTTGCAATTTCGGACCTGCACGTCGGCGAGCCGATCATTGATTTAGACAGGGTCCGTCAGGTGGTACGGCGGACAAACGCGCTTGCACCTGATGTGATCGTATTGCTGGGTGACTACGCAGCAAGCCACCGGTTCGTGACAGAACCTGTAAGTATGGAAGATGTCGCGCCCATTCTTGCAGAACTCGATGCGAAGCTCGGTGTCTACGCCATTCTTGGAAATCATGACTGGTGGGATGATTTAGACGCGCAACGTCGTGGAGGCGGGCCAAACCACTACGGCGAACTTTTGAAAGCAAATGGTATCCCGGTTCTGTCCAATGAAGCGCTGCAGCTTCCGGGAACGGAAATTTGGATCGCTGGGCTTGAAGACCAGTTGGCTGTACGCGGTCTGACAGGACGCTGGGAAGGTCTTGATGATCTGCCCGCAACGCTCGCGCAAATCCCGGAAGATGCACCCGCAATTTTGCTGGCGCATGAGCCAGATATCTTTCCCCAGGTGCCCGACCGCATTGCGTTGACGCTTTCGGGGCACACACATGGCGGGCAAGTGCGTCTGTTTGGATGGTCGCCCATCGTTCCGTCCCGGTACGGGAACCGCTACGCATATGGCCATGTGCAGGAAGAGGGCAAGTCATTGGTTGTCTCAGGTGGAATTGGCTGTTCCATCGCGCCTGTCCGTTTCGGTGTCGTCCCTGAAGTTACTGAAATCTCCTTGAGCAAAGCGTGATCCAAAGGAGCCGTCGCTTGCGCGCTGGCGCTACATTTTTTGTTGCAGATTGCTGGCGGAGACGTGATTGGTCGCAGGGCTGCTCTTCTGGCAAATCTCGGGCAGCGACGCGTGCAGGAGAGATGAATATGCGCTTTTTGATCCCGGCTCTGCTGGTTGTTTGGGGCTTTGCCGCTCAGGCGGAGGATATGGCGCCGCGCGAGGGGTGGGTGGTTCTGCCAAGCGCAAAGACGTATGAGGCATTGGTCGCTGACGTACGTGCTGCCGCGAAATCACACAAAATGGGCGTTGTGACGCAAGCTGGCCCCACGAAGGCGGCCAAGGCACGTGGCATTGCAATTCCCGGCAACCGCGTGATCGGTGTTTTCAACAACCGTTTCGCCGTTCGTATCTTGGGCCACTCGACCCCGGCGATGATAGAAGCACCGATCCGTATCTACGTTACGGAAAACGCGGATGGGAGTGCGACACTCTCTTATAAGACGCCAAGTTTCGTGTTCGCGCCCTATATGGGCGGCGCAGATCCGGATTTTGCAGCAGCGGCTGCGGAATTAGACGAGATTTTCCTGTCGATCGCTGAAGAGGCCGTGCAATAAGCGGCATCGTTGGATGAAGGACTATTCTATGACAACTCCGATGCGCGCTGCTGATCTGGTGGCACAGCGTTTGTATGAGGCTGGGTGCCGCCACGCATTTGGCATGCCGGGCGGTGAAGTTCTGACGCTCGTTGATGCGTTGGAAGCCGTCGGCATTGAGTTTGTGCTGTGCAAGCATGAAAACGCCGCAGGTTTCATGGCGGAGGGGGCGCATCACGTCATCGGCGCGCCTGCCATTCTGGTTGCTACGGTTGGACCGGGGGCAATGAACGGTGTGAACGTAGTGGCCAATGCCCATCAGGACCGCGTGCCGATGATCGTGCTGACGGGGTGCGTCGATCCCGACGAGGCGCTGACCTACACGCATCAGGTGCTCGACCACCGGGCGGTGTTCGATGAAATCACGAAGGCCAGTTTCACGCTGACCGCTGAGGGCGCGGATATCATTGCCGATAAGGCCGTGGGGATTGCTCGCGAGGGGCGCGAGGGGCCGGTGCATATTGATGTGCCGATCTCTGTCGCAGATGCGATAGCCGCGCCGAAGGCGCGCCGCAGAGCCATTGCTGCACCTGTTGCACCGGCGGGGGACGATCTGGCGACGGCGCAAGCGTGGTTGTCGGAGGCGGTGCGGCCGGTGATCATTGCGGGGCTCGACGTCATGAAAGACGCAACTGCATCGCGGCTGCAGAGCTTTGCCGAAAAGCGGGGCATTCCGGTGATCACCACCTACAAAGCGAAAGGCGTCCTGCCCGAATCCCATGCGCTGGCATTGGGCGGAGCGGGGCTTTCGCCGCTCGCGGACAAACACTTGCTGCCATTCGTCCGCAGCTCTGATCTGATCCTCTGTGTTGGCTATGATCCGATTGAGATGCGCCCCGGTTGGCGGGAGATTTGGGACCCCGATGAAACCCGGGTCATCGATATCTCTGCCGTGTCCAACACGCATTATATGCATCAGGCGACGCTGAATTTTGTGGCAGACACCGGCGCGACGCTGGAGGTTTTGGATCATGCGGAAATACCATCAGTCTGGACCGGCGGAGAGATTGACACGCTGAAGTCCGCGCTGGCAGACGCCTTCCCGAGGGATGACGTCTGGGGGCCCGCCGCTGTGATTGATGTGTGCCGGCGGATGCTACCAGACACAACGATTGCCACGGCTGATAGCGGTGCGCACCGGATACTGCTCAGCCAAATGTGGACGTGCTACGCGCCCAAAACCCTGTTGCAATCGTCGGCGCTCTGCACAATGGGCTGCGCCGTCCCTTTGGCCATGGGAGCGAAATATGCCGACCCAGAGCGCTGTGTCGTCAGTTTCTCGGGCGATGCGGGCTTTCTGATGGTCGCGGGCGAACTCAGCACGGCCGCTGAACATGGGCATAATACGATCTTTGTCGTCTTCGTCGACGCGTCGCTCGCATTGATCGAGTTGAAGCAGCGGCAACGTCAAATGGCCAATCGCGGCGTTGATTTTGGTCGCCATGACTTTGCTGCGATGGGGCGTGCGTTTGGCGGATATGGTCACACGGTCAGCAACCGCACAGAGCTTGAAGCTGCCTTGACCGAGGCGCAGCAGGCCGACACATTCACTGTGATTGCGGCGGTGATAGACCGCCAGAGCTATGATGGACGTATCTGAATGATCCCCAAAGGCGCGCTTGATGGGCTGACCATCCTCGATCTGTCCCGCATCCTTGCGGGTCCTACCTGCACGCAATTGCTCGGCGATTTGGGGGCGGAGGTCATCAAGATCGAAAACCCGAAATCTGGCGGCGATGACACGCGCGGATGGGGTCCGCCTTTCGTTGATGGCGCAGACGGGTCGCAGACGGATCTGAGCGCCTATTTCATGTGCGCAAATCGCAACAAGTTGTCGGTTGCCGTTGATATTGCAAGCGAGGAAGGGCAAGAGACGATCCGCGCTTTGGCTGCAACGGCGGATGTTGTTATCGAGAATTTCAAGCCGGGCGGTCTGGAGAAATACGGTCTGGACCATGCGCAGTTGCTGCAGCTTCATCCGCATCTGATCTATTGCTCCATCTCGGGTTTTGGTCAAACTGGTCCGAACCGGGAAAAGCCGGGCTATGATCTGATGGCGCAGGGCTATGGTGGGATCATGTCTTTGACCGGAGAGCCGGAGGGGCAGCCAATGAAAGTGGCCGTGGGTATCGCCGATGTGGTCTGCGGACTTTATGCAACCATCGGGATCCTGTCGGCGCTGCGCCACCGCGACCAAACCGGTGAAGGGCAGCACATTGATGTCGCTCTTGTCGACACTTCTATCAGCTGGCTGATTAATGAGGGCGTGGCCCATCTGACAACGCAGAAGCCGCGGCCGCGTCGCGGCAACGAGCATGCAACGATTGTGCCCTATCAAACCTTCAAGACCTCTGACGGGCATGTTCTGGTCGCTGTTGGCAATGACAGCCAATATGCCCGGTTCTGCGAGTTTCTCGAGCGTCCCGATCTGGCAGAAGGCGACAATGCGCGCAACGCAAACCGCGTTCTCAACCGTGACCATCTGATCGCTGAATATGAGAGCGAACTGGAAAAACGCACGATGGCTGATGTGATTGCCGGGCTTGAGGCGCGTAAAGTTCCGGTCGGGCCGGTCCACACACTCGAACAAGTGTTTGCGACCGATCAGGTCGCCGCGCGGGACATGAAAATAAGCATGGCGCGCGATGATGTGGCGGGTGGTCAGGTTGATCTGATCGGCAATCCACTGAAGTTTTCGAAAACACCAGTCAGTTATCGCCATGCGCCGCCGCGTTTTGGGCAGGACACGCATGCGGTTCTGGATCGGCTGAAAAAGGACCATGAACCTCGGTGACGCAAGGTCGGTGATGACATCCGGACAAGAGAGATTACGTTAAGGTCAATCAGACTGTAACCTCTTTTGTGTAATCCAGCGTCATGGCCCTTCCTCGTTTACATGCGCGATACCATCCTGAAATCGCGGTCAAATTCCTTTTCTTTCCGTACCTGTTGGCGCAGGGGGCCTGGTTGCGCAAACGCGCTTTGGTCTTGCCGGAACCGCCTGGTGACCGGGCCGGGGTGATGGGGCAGGGCAAGCCGCTGCGAGTATTCGTGTTGGGCGATAGCTCTGCCGCTGGCGTCGGAACGGATCACCAGTCTAAAGCACTGAGCGGCCAATTGCTTGACCGGCTCGCGCGCCATTACGAGGTGGAGTGGATGCTGGACGCTGCCACCGGGCGCACCACGCGTCAGATGGTGAAACGTCTGTCGAAGATTCCCGCCCGGCAGTTTGACATTGCCGTTACGGCGTTGGGGGTGAATGACATCACCAGACGCGCATCGCGCGAGAACTGGTTGGAAGATACCGAACAGATGCACGATCTGTTGCAAAGCAAGTTCGGCGTGAAACATATCTATGTGTCCGGCATCCCGAGGATCGGTGACTTCCCATTATTGCCGCCGATGATGCGCTGGATGCTTGGCAAGCAGGGCCAGCGATACGATGCAGGCCTTGCCGAGATGATTGCGAGCCGCCCCGGCTGTTATCATGTGCCTGCAGATTTGGAACTGCATGGGCTCATGTCCGAGGACGGGTTTCATCCCGGACCACAGGTCTATTCGGAATGGGCCCAGAAAATCTACGTGCGTATTCTCCTCAACGACCCGCCTGAAAACTCACCGGCACTGATGCGGGTGGAGACCTGAACGGCAAGCTAACTCGGGCAAGATGCGCCTAATCTGCAGGCAGTGCCGCTACTCTTCGTTCAAAAACGGGCAGATAAGCGCTGCATTCGGCGGCTTGTCGCCGGAATTACCCCAAATAATTGCCGCGCCATTCACTGTTTTCGTGATCCCCCTCACATGTCCGTTATTCAAGCCTCACAGGCGTTTACCGGATGCGGTGTGCATAGGTATTCAGGATACACGGCGCCAGGCCGCAAGACTTCAGAATCGGATGAGACATGTACCAAGACGTATTCGGGCAAGAGACCAGCCTCAAGACTCGTAAAGCGGGCGACAGCTGGGACCAGACACTGTTGGCATTCATGGCTCACGGTGCAGCAACGCCGACCCATCTGGTGGCGACGTTGGAGGCGGAACCTGATTTCGCATTGGGTTACGCTGTTAAGGGCATGTTCTACGTTTTATTGGGCCGTTGCGAGCTTTTGGAGACTGCGCGGGAGGCCCTCGGACTTGCACAGGCGTCAGCGATGGCCACGCCGGTAACGCCGCGCGAGCAGTGCTTTATCGATGCATTGCACGCGATGCTCTCTGGACAGCCAAGTGTTGCTGTTGAACATCTCGAAACCGTGCTCAAGACCCACCCGGGCGATACGCTTGCGATGAAACTGTCCCATGCCATCCGGTTTGTGCTGGGGGACAGTGTCGGCATGCGCAAGTCCATTGAAGCCGTCATGGGGGCTTATGGGCCTGATCACGCAGGGCGCGGCTATTTGATGGGCTGCCATGCGTTCAGCCTTGAGGAGACCGGTGAATATGGTCGCGCTGAGACTGTTGGCCGAATGGGGCTTGCGATTTCTCCCGATGATGCTTGGGGTTTGCATGCGGTCGCGCATGTTTATGACATGACCGCCAATGCGCGCGGCGGACTGAATTGGCTGTCGGGCCGCGAAGATGCCTGGGCCCATTGCAACAATTTCCGTTATCACGTGTGGTGGCACAAGGCGCTGATGCATCTTGATCTGAGGGAGGCAGACACGGTTCTGGCGCTTTACGATACCGAGATTCGGCAAGACAAGACCGATGATTACCGAGATATTTCTAATGCCACGTCTTTGCTCAGCCGGTTGGAGCTGGATGGCTATGATGTGGGCGACCGCTGGGAAGAACTGGCTGAGATTTCTGCGACGCGCACGGATGATGGTTCGCTTATCTTCGCCGATTTGCACTACCTGCTCGCGCTGATCGGCGGCAAACGTCAAGACGCCATCACCATGCTGATGGGGCGTATGCACCGCGACGCCAAGGCCAAATCGCGAGAGATGGACAAGATGATGGAAAGCCCTGGTCTGTCTGCTGCGGCTGGTCTTGAAGCTTTTGGTGAAGCGGATTTCAAAACCGCTTTCCTGAACCTCGCGCGGGCACGTCGCACAATACAGCTGGCAGGCGGATCACATGCGCAGCGTGACGTGTTCGAACGGCTGACAATTGATGCGGGTATTCGCGCCGGTTTCCTTGATGAAGCGGAAGCAATTTTGAACGAGCGGACCTCCGTCAGGGCTGGCAAGCTGGATGGCTATGCGAGCGCGCGGATGTCCCTGATCGCAAGTGGGCGTGACGCTGCGGGTTGCGCGGACCGCGTCCCTGCGGAATAAGCAGGCCAGACTTGCTGCCGGAATGACAATGACTGTCACAGATAACACTTATCGCGCCGCGCCAGTGGCCGCCAATGCGTCGGGCACATCCGGGGTGACCACACGTGATCCGCGGCTTGATTTCTATCGCGGCATCGCGATGTTCATCATCCTTTTCGCGCATACGCCTGGGAACTTCTTTACCAGCTGGATCCCCGCGCGCTGGGGGTTCTCTGACGCGACGGAGATTTTCGTGTTTTGCTCCGGCATGGCTTCGGCCATCGCCTTTGGGCGGACCTATGATCGCGCAGGCTGGACCCTGGGTACCGCCCGTGTGGGCTTCCGCGTGTGGCAAGTCTATTGGGCGCATATCGCGATGTTCTTCTTCATCGCTATGATGCTGGCCTTCTGGGACAGTTTCGGCATTTTCGAGAAGCGCTATATCGGCACGCTCAACCTGATCCCTTTCTTTGAAGGCGTTGTGCGCAGTGGTGAAGTCGTCTCCACCACCGCGGATCAGTTGATCGGGCTTTTCACACTGACCTATGTGCCCAACTATTTCGATATCCTGCCGATGTATCTGGTCATCTTGATCATGATGCCGGTGGTCATGGCGCTGTCAAAAGTGAATATCTACCTAACCTTTGCAGTGATCGCGACTGTTTGGCTCTTTGCGCAAGGCGCGATGCTTGAGGCGTTGGGGGCTGCGCATCTTGCCGTCAACTTCCCGGCAGAGCCGTGGTCAAAGCGCGAGTGGTTCTTCAATCCGTTCGGCTGGCAATTGGTATTTTTCACAGGATTTGCCTTCATGCGCGGCTGGATACCAGCGCCGCCAGTGAAGTGGTGGCTGATCGTGCTGGCCGCTGTGGTTGTAATCGCGAATATCCCGCTCTCCAACATTGGTGTCCGTGCAGTGAATCGAGAATGGTTCGGTCTCGTGATGGAAGGCAACCCGGTGATCGAGTGGCGTGTCGCAAACAAGATGTGGATCACGAAGTCTGATTTCGGTCTGTTTCGCTACATTCAATTCCTGTCCCTTGCTTATCTTGCATGGGTTGCAGCGGGCGTCGGTGGGCATCGCCTGATCGCGACGGGCACAAGCGGTTTGTCGCGCCTTTGGGATGCGGTAGTCACCATCATCATGAAGGTCGGGCAGCAATCTCTTGCGGTCTTCGTCTTCTCCATGGTTTTCGCCCGTGTGCTTGGTTTTGCCTATGACCAAATCGGGAGGACGACATTCAGCGTGACTGTAGGGAACCTGATCGGTTGTGCGATGTTGGTCCTCGTGGCCTATTTCGTGGCCTATATGAAAAAGCAGCCTTGGAGAGTGAAGCCGAAATGAGCCTGTCGCGTCGCGCCTTTCTGACCATGCTCGGTGCTGCCACAGTGGCAGGCGGAGCAGAGGCGCTGCCGATGTTCAAGGGGGCGCCAAAGGCCTTCTCGACCGACTGGCTGAAAGATGAGGCGCGTCGGTTGGCCGGACAGGCCTATGCTCCAATGGCTGAGGTGCCAAAGCCGTGGCGCGATCTGACCTATGACCAATACCGATCCATCTGGTTCAACTCGCATAAAGGGCTTTGGACGGATACGAAGCGTCCATTCCACATGGATTTCTTCCATCCCGGTCTGTATTTTCCGCGTCCGGTGGAGATCAACATCGTTGAAGGTGGCACTGCCAGAACGCTGGCTTTCGATATCTCGCTGTTCGACAAGACTGATCAGTTTCCCGATCTGCCGATTGACGAGACGATGGGATATTCCGGTTTCCGCCTGCGGGCGGAGTTGAAAACGCCGGAGATATTCGAGGAATTTCTGGTCTTTCAAGGGGCCAGTTATTTCCGTGCGATTGGGACGGGTCAGAATTACGGGCTGTCTGCGCGCGGCTTGGCGCTGAAGACAGGCGACGCGACAGGCGAGGAGTTCCCGGAATTCACGCATTTCTATGTCGAAGCGGCCGAACCGGGAGAGCGGATGACCAAAGTGCATGCGCTTCTCAACAGCCCTTCGGTCACGGGCGCATATTCGTTTGAAATCACACCCGGTCTGCCCGCAGAGATAAAAGTGGACTGCACGCTGTTTCCACGTGAAGAGCTGAGCCATGTGGGTGTCGCTCCGCTGACGTCTATGTTCCTTTTCGACGAAACCAACCGTGCCCGTTTTGATGACTTCCGATCAGCTGTTCATGACAGTGAAGGGCTGATGGTCTGGAACGGAGCAGGAGAGGTGCTGTGGCGCCCGCTTGCCAATCCGACGGAGTTGGAGATTTCCAGTTTTGTGGATAACGGACCGCGTGGCTTTGGCTTGATGCAGCGCGCGCGCGACGTCGAAGATTACGCAGATCTTGAGGCGCATTATCACAATCGTCCTTCGCTCTGGATCACCCCGTCAGAGGATTGGGGTAAGGGCTCGGTCACTCTGGTTGAGATCCCGGCAGACAAGGAGATCTATGACAACATCGTGGCGTATTGGCGCCCGCGCGAACCGATGCAGGCGGGGTCAGAGCATGCGTTCCGCTACACGATGCACTGGGGTGGGGAACCACCGCGCCCTCGACCGGTGGCCAAAGTGCTCAACACGCGGATCGGAAAGGGCTACGATAAGAAAGTGCCCTACCATATCATTACGGTTGATTTCGAAGATCATCCGGAATTCGGCTCCGGACAAGGCGTCGGCGAAGATCTGCAAGAGATCACGCGTTTCATTTCTTCCAATCGTGGTTCTGTGTCAGACGGTGTATTGCAGCGCAATCCGGGAACCGGCGGGCTGCGGCTTGCGTTCAAGTTTGACCCGGGCGAAGCACGCGGGGCGGAATTGAGGGTGCAATTGGTCAAAGATGGCACATCGCTGACGGAAGTCTGGCTGTACAGGTGGACGGTTTGAGCACGCTCATGCCCCCCGAGATGCCTCTGGCGCATCCAAAGCAAGATCTGCGGGCGGTCTACCGTGATGGGCAAGCCCCGGATGCGGCACCCTCGCGCGGCACGCGGCTTTGGCGGTTCGTGACATTTGTGCCTGCAATCCTGACGACAATGGTTCTGATCGCCGTCTTCACGGATTTCTTCGCGATGGACGGGATCAATTGGTTTGAAACCGGGCTGATTGCTTTGATCGCCGTGACATTCTTTTGGATCTCACTCTCTGTCAGCACAGTTACAGTCGGTGTGTTGAACCTGATGCGTCCGGTGCGCCCTGCAGACCGCATTGCGGTGACACCGATGCACACGGCGCTTCTGGTGCCGGTCTATAACGAAGATCCGGGTGATGTGTTTGGCAATGCTGCTGCAATGCTTGGACAGCTTGACGCGACCGATCACCCGCATGACTACACGCTTTTCATCCTGTCAGACACGCGCGATGACCTGATCGCGCAGGCGGAGTTACAGGCCTTTGCAACGTTGAAGGCGCGTATGGGACGGCAGGTGCAAATTCATTACCGCCGCAGGCCGGACAATGTGGACCGCAAGGTCGGCAACCTTGCCGATTGGGTGGAGCGTTGGGGTGGCGGATATGAAGCCATGCTGGTTCTGGACGCGGACAGTCTGATGAGCGCGAAGGCCATTGTCGCGCTGACCAGTGAACTGTCTTCCGATCCGGCCGCAGGGCTTATTCAATCGGTTCCGCAATTGTTCGGTGCCAACACGCTATTTGGTCGCGTGCAGCAATTCTCCAATACGATCTATGGTGCGGCACTCGCGGAAGGGCTGGCCAAATGGGCAGATCGCGAAGGGAATTATTGGGGCCATAACGCAATCATTCGCACAGCAGCCTTCGCGGCCTCCGCCGGCATTCCGAAACTGGACACATTCCGCTCAAAAGGTGCGTTGATCCTGAGCCATGATTTTGTAGAGGCGGGGCTATTGCGCCGTGCCGGGTGGAGCGTGCGCTTTTTGCCGCGCGTCAAAGGCAGCTACGAGGAAGTGCCTGCCAATCTCATCGATTATGTGCGCCGCGACCGGCGCTGGTGTCAGGGCAACCTGCAGCACCTCAATATACTCGGGTCCAAAGGCTTTCATGCGGTCAGTCGCTTTCATCTGTTTCATGGCGCGATGAGCTATCTTCTGTCGCCTGCATGGTTTGCATTGCTGAGCGTCTGGGCGGTGATGGGTGTCAGTGCAGAGGCCAATGTCATCCGCTATTTCACCGGTGAAAACCCGCAGGTTTCCTGGCCTGAGATGAGCCATGTCAACAATGTGCTCATCCTGCTTTTTATGTATGGTATGTTGCTGGCGCCGAAATTCATGGGGGCAACAGCGATCCGTCGCACAGGTCTGTCGATGCGCGACCTCGGCGGGCCAGTTCAGTTCGTTGTCAGTATCCTGACAGAGATCGTCACCTCCATTCTTTACGCGCCGATCCTGATGGTCCAGCAGACCGTCGCCGTCTTGCGTACCTATATCGGGATCAAGGAAAAATGGGTGCCGCAGGTTCGCGCGGGCGGGCGTTACTCACTCTGGGCGCATGTCAAGTTTCACGCGCTTGAAACGGTCATGGGGGCCGCACTCGCATTCGGCATGTTTGAAGGGATCATCACGCTATGGCTTATGCCGATTGCAGTGAGCTTGCTTTTCGCCGTGCCGCTTTCGCTTCTGTCAGGCATGGATTTGACGCGGTTCAAATGGTTGGCGCGACAGATGGGCACGGCGGAGGTTTTCAATGCGCCTGCCATCATACGTCGCGCAAAACGTGAGCGTCGCTTGATGCACTCCGTTCTGGATGATGCTGAGCGGATTGCGGCTGAATAGCGTCAGCGCTCCAGCGCTTCGAACCAATCCAAAGCCATGTTGGTCCAGCCGCGCGGGATGCCATGTGCCCCTTGGTGCATGACAAATTCCAGCGCACCGGCCTCGCAGGTCTCCCATTTGCGGTGCCAGAACGGGCCGGACGTGTCGAAACTGTCGGCGCGCATGCCGGGGCAGGTGTTGGTCTCTCGCCAGATTTGCATGGCGTAGAACACGTCCCCTTGTTCAATCACACCGCCGCCCAGCGGGCGTCCCTCAAGCGGCACCGTCTTGTCTTTCCAACCATGCGTGTGGAGCAGGTTCACAGGGGCCTTGCAGGCTTCCATCTCCGGATGAGGCCGCCAGAAACTCCCAGCGACAGGCGCGAAGGCCGCGGCCAAATCGGGCGCATCGCACGCCATGTAACTTGTCATGGAACCGCCGATGGAGAAGCCCGCCAGCAAAATCCGACCCGGATCCACGCCATGTGACTGCGCTGCATCCGCAATGATCTCACGCATGAAGGCGATCTCATCGCGTTGTTTTGGTCTATCCGGGTGGAAAGACCATCCGGGGCCGAAGCGGGAATTGGGACGTTTGAGGCCATTCGGACCAATGATCGCGTAGCCGCGATCAAGCGCCGCTGTCATGCGCAGTGCGCTTTTGCCATTTCCGCCTGCGCCATGCAGGAACAGCAGCGCGGGTGGGCTATCCACGCCGTCGGGTAAGGCAATGTGATATTCACCAAGCGCGGTCTTGCAGGTATCCTCCAAATCCGCGCAGCCCGCACTGGCAGGTGGCGCGACAAGAAGGCCTGTCAAAAGGGCCAAGACGGCGCATCTCATCTTAAGGCGCCATATTCAGGGGTAGGTTGCGTTTGATCCAACCGGGGCCTTTCGCATTGCCCAGCATGCCCTCCGGCACGTCGATCACATTGGTGAACCCGGCCGCTATCAGTTTGTTGTTTTCTCGGGCAGACCGGACCCCCCGCGCACAAATCAAGGCGAGCGGTGCAGAGCGGTCGCCATTTACGAGCAAGTCGAGCTGTTCGATAAAGTCGTTCCTTCGCAGATCAAGCCTGTGCGCATGCTCGCCCGAGCCTGTCTTGGCCCATTCATCGGGCCTGCGGATATCGACCAAGGTAACCTGTCCCGCGCCTGCAAGCTGATGTGCTTTGATCGGGTCCAATGCCTCTGCCGCACTTGCTTCTGTGATCAATGCGTAGAATGCGTTTTGGCCGCCAGCAACGTAGAATGCCGCCCCGGCGACCGCTAAGCCTCCAGCCCCGAAAAACGCGCGGCGCGTCAGCTTTGAAGCCATTAACTCAGGTCTTTCGTGTATTTCGCAACAATGCCAGCGGCTTGAGCCGGGCTTACAATCGGCGGCACAAGCGTCAGAAACTTTCCATCGGCATCCAACAGATACAGAAAGCTGCCATGGGCATAGACTGGGCCGTGTTCAGGATCGAAAAAGACTTCCTCCTTCTCGATGGAGAATGCGTCATAGGCGACTTGCAGCTCCTCTTCGGAGCCTGTCAGGCCGATGAACTCTGGATGGAATGTGGCCAGTCTTGGCCCCATCGTCTCGACCGTGTCGCGGGCCGGGTCAACGGTGATCATCACCGGTGTGATCGCCATGCCTTGCGCTTCGATCTCTGCCACGACCTCGCCCATCAGAGGAAACACGGCTGAACAGATTTCCTGGCAATTTACATATCCAAAGAAAAGCAGTTGTGGTTTTCCATTTGGATCCGCCTGCGTGTAAGGGGCGCCATGCTGGTTGGTCAGCGTGTAGTCGCCGCCCAGATCAAAGGGAAGCGGGGTTTCGGCCATGGCGGGAAATGCCATGGCCAAGCTGAGAAGTGCTGTCCTTATCATCGTGTCGCAGCGCGCGCTTCTTCATGGGTCATGCCCAGACCGAGATATCCATCGGCCTCAATCGCGGCTTTGACGCGCGGGTCGCGTCGGAACCATGGACCTTTGCCTTTCGCCTCTGGATGTTTCGCGGCCCATCCTTTGGTCCAGGTGTTGGCTTTGTTCCACTCCGCGCTTCCGGCTTCCTTGATGAACTGAATCTGGTAGATGTTTTGCGCGCCGGGCAGGTCTTCATCCTCAATCATCAAGCCATCCACATCGACCTTTTTGCCGCAATATGGCAGCAGATCGGTGCCGGCTCCGTTGAACGAGGTCTGCCTGTTCTTTTGCGGGAAGATCAGTTCTCCATCCGCCGTTCGAAGGAGGCCAAGTTGCCGCCCCTCTGCGCAAGCATTAGCGCAATCACCGGCCACATTGCACAGCAGGTCGACAACCTCGGCTTCAAAGGTCGCCATCGACTCCCCGAACAGGCCCCAGGACTTGGCATTTGATCCTTCGGAAAAATCAGCCGCAGAGAGCGGCGAGGCAACCACAAGGCAAGCTGCAATCAGACGTTTCATCATGGGTTTGACCTCACTTCTTAACTTTTGGAATGGCGAAAGGTGGGATCACGCCCCAGTCTTCGTGGGTGATGTTCGTGATCCCGCGATCTTCAACGACCTTTTCGACGACCAGATAATTCAGCCCGTCACGCTTATAGAGCATGCCATCCGCGACGATCTCATGGCTGGCGAGGCTCAGCTGCGTGTCACCAGATGCCGATTGATCATCGCCCTCAATCTTGAGCACCATGTAGACTTCACCGTCATCTCCCAGCAAACCGACAGGAATGCCACCGGCCGAGCACCAGAGCGCGCAGGTATGATGCGCTGTGCCCAGCGTGGCCTCAGGTGGCCCCATCACGCCGGAGAAATAGCACCACGTGTCAATGATCTCACCGGTCACTTGAACACGTTCGCCTTCTGCGGCGGCCGCAGGCTGCGCTAGACAGAACGCGGCCAATATCATTTTCCATTTCATCGAATTTGCCCCTCTTGGATGATTCTCTGGCGAAGGTAACAAATTGTCGCGGATTCGCGGCATCACATGTTTTTGTGCGACGCAAAAAATCCGATGGATTCAGCTCAGGTCTTTTGTCAATGCGTGCTCCAGCGCGTCGACATCGGGAACAGATTTGGCGAACTCCAGCAGGTTGGCATCTGCAAAGCCCTCATCAATGACAGACTGGATCAACGCGGTCAGTTTGTCCCAATATCCTTCGATATTCAGCAGGTAGATTGGCTTCTCGTGGAGCCCCAGTTGCCGCCATGTCAGGATTTCGAAGAACTCGTCCAACGATCCCGCACCGCCGGGCAACACGACAATCGCATCGCTGTTCATGTACATCACCTTTTTGCGTTCATGCATGTTTTCAGTGATCACGAAGCTCGACAGATCGCGTTTGCCAACCTCTCTGTCGAATAGATGGATCGGAATCACACCGAAAACCTCTGCACCGGCTGATTGCGCGGCATTGGCAACCTCACCCATCAGTCCGACATCTCCCGCGCCATAGACCAGCCGCCAGCCCTGTTTCGCGATGGAGTCTCCCATCGCTTTTGCCGCAGCGCGATATGCGGGGTTGTTGCCGAAGCGAGAGCCGCAATAGACGCAGATAGATTTCGGCAGTGGTTGAGGTTTTCGCATCACAGTCCCAATCATGTGTTTTGCCTTGTGATAAAGGGCCTGCTAGGGTCCCGCAAGCGAGCATGCCGGAAGACATGTGGCGCTCTGGTAACAGGGCAGTTGGGGGAAGAGGATCAAGGCGATGGGCGACAAATCGCGCTCCGCGGTCAATGGACCGAACGTTATTCTTGCTGCGGGCATTCTGGCCTTCTTGGCCGTCATTTACGGCGTGGTTTTTCACGGCAGTTCAGACGGAGAGGAGCCTGTTTCTGTAACCTCAGAAACTGGGACTCCTGCGCCTGTTGAAACCGAACTGGCAACCGTGAATGAACAGTCCGAAAAGGCCGCTGAGGTCAAAGTGGCCAAGCCGTCCGTGGAAGAGCAGGCGGAAACTGTTGTAGAGGACGCACCCGTTCAAAACCGCGACGTATCGCAGCAAGCGGAAGGCGTGAATGACGTCGCCGAATCCTCAATTGCGCCGTCAGACAGCGCGCCTGAGCCGGTGGAACAGGAAGCTGTCGCGCTTCAGGACAAAGCTGATACCGAACAAGACGCCCCGAAAACGACGGTTGCTGAGCCAAAACCTGAGTCTGCAATCGTTTCTCCAAGCTTTGACGTTGTTCGGATAGACCCACAGGGATCGGCGGTGATCGCCGGAAGCGGGGAGCCGGGTGCGGAAATACGTCTGATGGTGAATGGGGCCGAGATTGCAACGGCAACCGCAGATCGGAACGGACAATTCGTAGCGCTGTTTGATTTGCCCCCGTCCGAAGATCCGCGAAGCCTGACCGCGGAGACTGATGGAGCGGCTGGGAAAAGCATCACATCAACCGGTGCGGTCCTTATCGCGCCGACGCGGCCCGTCGAATTGGTTGATGCAGAGCCGATCAAACCGACGGAAGAAGACAGCGCGGCAGCAGCAAATGACACCGAAGCCACGGCACCTGCTGAACCTAATGTACAGGTCGCGGCGCAAGATGACGCTCTGCCAGAAACGGACGCGCCAGTCGAAAATGGCGCATCAGTGGAAGAGGTCGTGACCGACGCCGAGGCAACCGCGTCCGAGCAGATCGCAAGTTCAGTTGAGCCGCAGCGGACCCAGACGACCGATTTACAGAGCGCAAATGTCGAAGCGCAGCCTCAGCCCGAGGTTCCGGACGTGCCAGACAGCCCGACCGTCGTTCTGGCGGATGCAAGCGGCGTTAAAGTCTTGCAACCCGCGCCTCAACCCGCTGTTCCCTCTGATGAGGGACCAAGCGTTGTTGCCAATCTGGTAATCGATACCATCACTTACGACCCGCAAGGCGAGGTGGCGCTGGCCGGTCGTGGGGCAGGGGCAAGTTTTGCGCGGGTCTATCTGAACGACAGAGTCGTGCAGACCGTGAAGATTAATCCGGACGGCACGTGGCGCACACCTCTGCCCGATGTGGATGCGGGCGTCTATCGGTTGCGCATTGACGAGGTCTCTGCCCAAGGCGACGTCACCAGCCGGGTCGAAACGCCGTTTCAACGCGAGGAACCGGAAGTCGCTGCCGTTTCTGTGCAACGTCCCAATGCTGTCATCGTGCAGGAAGGGTTTACCCTCTGGGCAATTGCCAAGGACAGGTTTGGGGAAGGGCGCGAATATGTCCGTGTCTATGAAGCCAATCGCGATCTTATACGTGATCCGGATTTGATCTATCCCGGACAGGTTTTCGAGATTCCAGAAGGCTGAATACCATCCATAGGGGCAGGATCCTGCTCGTGCCGTTAGGGAAATGGCTTGGAATGTGCTAAACTGAAGTCGCCGAATATTTCATGGCGCGTTTTCATTTTTCCATTTTTCAGGAGCAATTTCATGCAAGTTTCCCATTTTGAATTAATCTTCAAGCTTCAATCGCCCGCCGGTCCGGCAGATACGGTTTTGCAAGGTTATTTTCTTGAAATCAGCAATCTAGAGGATGTTCCTCTGTCATATGCCTTGGAGTTCGTAACGTCATCCACCTCGGATCCTGACCGCTCCTTGTTCGAGAACACATTTGTCATTGTGGACGTGCCGAATGCCGATAATGACTTCAGCTATAGCCTGCTCGGCGGTCTGGAAGCAAAGAGCTTCCGCTTGAGCAGATCGGTCACGGTCCCGGCCTGCGCCACGGCTCTGGTCGCGGTCTTGCCGAGCGATCCGTTCTCTGAGCCCGGCTGCCCGCCGCCCACGCCGGACTTTGAAGCGCGGGGCTTTGTGAACATTTCGCTTCCGGCACAGTTGCAAATCACCCAGGGACCGCTCGGCCCTGTATTCAGCTTTGAGCCGCAGCTTGATCGCCCCGCACGCACGATGCTGACACCGCAAAATCGCGCGACCTATTTCAGCGAAGCGGGCGCGATCACTGATCAGACCCAAGCCACAGTGCCAACGGCGAGCGGCGCAGCCCTGACTGAGATCACTCCGCTGAGCGGATTCCAGTTGCAAAATGCAGGCATGTCACTGGCGTTGGAAGACATGATCCCTAACCTGGTCAATGAAGGGGTGGATGCCGCGCGGTTGGGCGCGATGTTGGCCCTGGCCCAGGCAAGCGGGATGGATTTGAAGGCCTTTAATACAACGCTCAGAGAGGCTGGCGTTCCTTTGGCGTTGGAGAACCGCAGTCTTGAAAAACCAAAGCCCAAGACCCGTGCGAAAGAAAACGCCTAAACCTTCGAATAGGTGAGGAAACAGGCGGCGTGTGTGAGCGTGCCGCCTTTTCCTATCTGTGTGGCTGGCAATTGCGGCAAGGGCGCACTACGTAACAAGGCCTCGCAGTGAAGAATAAGAACATCCCGCATGGTCACCGAAGTCACCGACGCTCGCCTCACCCAAGATTTGCGTAAAGATGGGTGGCGCGTTGTCAAACGCGTCATCCCGTATCTGTGGCCGGAGAATGAGGCTTGGGTAAAACGGCGCGTTGTAATTGCGCTAGGGTTCTTGCTGTTGTCAAAGGTCATCGCGGTTCTGGCCGCGCCCTTGTTTGGCGCCGCGACAGACGCGCTTGCGGGCGAAGAGGCGGGGCCCGCTTGGATGCTCGGTGCTGGAGCGATTGGGCTGACAATTGCCTATGGTGTATTTCGGCTGTTGAATGTGGGATTGCAGCAACTTCGCGACGTTGTCTTTGCGCTGGTCGGGCAACGTGCATTGCGGATGTTGGCGCTGGAAACCTTTACCCACATTCACCGGCTGTCCATGCGCTACCACATTACGCGCAAGACCGGTGGGCTCAGCCGCATCATCGAGCGCGGCGTAAAAGGCGTCGAGTTTTTGCTGCGCTTTTTGTTGTTTTCCATCGGGCCGCTAATTCTTGAGCTACTGATGATCGCTGTCATCTTGGCATTTGTGTTTGATATCTGGTACTTGGTTGTCGTTCTTGTCACACTTGCGCTCTACACATGGTTCACGTTTGCAGTCACTGAATGGCGCGTGAAGCAGCGCAAGGAAATGAACGATCAGGATACCGATGCCAACCAGAAGGCCATCGACAGCCTGTTGAATTTCGAGACAGTCAAGTATTTCGGGGCCGAACAGCGAGAGGCAGAGCGCTATGATGGCGCTATGGAAAAATATGTCGCGGCGGCATTGAAGACCTCATATTCGCTCGCTTTCCTGAATTTCGGTCAATCTTTGCTGATCACCAGCGGCCTCGTCGTTGTGATGATCATGGCGGCGTTGGGGGTGCAGGATGGAACACTGACGGTCGGCGATTTCGTGATGGTCAACGCCTACATGATCCAGATCATCACGCCTTTGAACTTCCTCGGCACCGTCTATCGGGAAATCCGCCAGGCACTGGTCGATATGAACGAAATGTTTGAGTTGCTAGGCCAACCGGCGGAAGTGCAGGACACGCCTGACGCGCGTGAGCTCTCCGTGGCCAAAGGAGAGGTGGAACTGCGCGAGGTGTTTTTCGGCTATGATGCGGCAAGACCTATTTTGAAAGGCGTATCACTAAAGGTGCAGGCGGGTCAGACCGTTGCGATCGTCGGGCCGTCGGGCTCCGGCAAATCGACCATCGGACGTTTGTTGTTCCGGTTTTATGACATCAACGCTGGGGGCCTGCTGATTGACGGGCAAGATGTACGCGATGTCACGCAAGATAGCCTGCACGCGCAGATCGGTGTCGTTCCGCAGGACACTGTGCTGTTTAATGATACGGTCCTTTACAACATCGCCTATGGCCGACCGGATGCCACGCGCGCTGAAATTGAACAGGCAGCCAAGGACGCCAAGATTTATGATTTCATCATGGGGCTGCCGGATGGCTTTGAAACGACCGTCGGGGAAAGAGGCCTGAAGCTGTCGGGGGGCGAAAAGCAGCGTGTCGGCATTGCGCGGACGCTGCTGAAAAACCCGCCGATCCTGCTGCTCGACGAAGCGACCTCAGCGCTCGATACGGAGACGGAAGCCGACATTCAGGACAGTCTGCAGGGGCTTGGGGCAGGGCGCACCGTGATCACCATCGCGCACCGTTTGTCAACAATTGCACATGCCGATCAGATCGTGGTTCTGGAAAACGGGGTCATTGTGGAGCGCGGCACGCATGATGACTTGCTCGAACAGAACGGCCGATACGCAGCGCTCTGGCATCGCCAGCTTTCAGAAGAGGAAGAACGCGCAGCCTAAGCGTATTGCGCAAGGAACCTGCTGATCAGTGGAAGACCTGCGGTCAGCACGTCCGTATGGTTTGCAAAACCGATGCGCAGATAGCCTTCCATGTCAAAGGCGCTTCCGGGCGTCATAAGCACGCCGGTTTGTTCCAGAAGTGCCACGCAGAGGTCATGGCTTGGCATGTCGATGTCATATTTCAGCAGGCAGATCGTGGCGGCGTCTGGCTTGACATAGGTGATGCGCGGCTCATCCGCCACCCAAGCATCCAGGATGGCCAGATTGGCGCGGGTGATCTCGCGGGAGCGGGCCAATAACGCGGATTTCGCTTCCAACGCGATGGTCGCGAAGTATTCGTCAAGCTGACCGACGCTGATCGTGTCATAGTCCCGCTGGATCATCACCTGTGCAATCACATCTTGCGGTGCCGCGATCCATCCCAAACGCAGCCCGGCCAGCGAAAAGGCTTTTGACATACCAGCTGTGGAGATACCCCTTTCATAGAGGTCAGCCATGGCCGGGCCCATGACATCGCAGGATTGTTCCGTTCCGCGATAAACCTCGTCAGAAAGAATGTATGCACCTGACGGCCTGACAATCTCGACAAAGGCGTTCAAGGCGCTCTCTGTCATCTGCGCCCCGGTCGGATTGTTGGGATTGGTGAGGGCGATCAGCTTTGTGTTCGGCCGAATCAGCGCAGCGAGTGCGTCCAGATCGGGTTGAAACCCGTCCTCTTCGCGCAGATGCAAATGGCTGACCTGCGCGCCAAAACTCTCAGGAATAGAGTAGTGCTGCTGATAGCTTGGCAGAACAGAAACCACATGATCGCCGGGATTGACGAGTGTTTTGTAAACCAAGGCATTCGCGCCGATAGTGCCATGGGTCGTGACGATATCTGCGCGGGACTGGTTCTGGTAAAGGCCGCAAATCGCATCGCGCAGCCGGTCTGCGCCTTCGATGGCCCCGTAGGTCATCTTCATTTGCTTCAAATCGGCTAAAACATCCTCGTTACGGCCCGACAGCGTCATGAGTTCGTCAATCGTGAGGGAGGCGACGCAGGTCTCTGCCAGATTCAGTGTGCAGCTGTTTTCATAGGCGTTCATCCACATCTCAACGCCGAATTCACGAATGTTCATAAAAACATCTCCGTCGCTAGATCAGTCCGGAAAAAAGCCGTTCCGCCTCTTCTTTGCATGAGACAAGCGCGTCCCTGTCCTCTCCGGGATAAAAACGTGCGCGCAGGGCTGTTGGCATTGGCGCGGGTTCCAGCACATGCACGGTGATCCCGGTTGCTTTGACCTCGTCCTGCCATGACCGTGCCAGTCGCATTTGCGCCGCTTTCGTTAGCCCGTAGGTGGCATGGTAGCGCTTTGATTTCACTGCATCATTGAAGAATACGGCGTGACCTCTGGCCGTTTTCAGCAGTGGTTCGGTGTTCACGATCAGTCGAGAGGTCGCGCGAATGTTGTTTGCAATGGATTTATCAAGGTCTTTTTCATCCATATGCCCAACGGGGCAGAGCGGCGGCGCATGAATGGCCGCATGCACAAGCATATCAAGCTTGCCCCAGCGTTCGTAGATAGAGCGGCAAATCTGCTGCATCGCGTTGTCATTGGTCAGGTCAACCGGCACCAATGTAGCGGCACCACCCGTAGCCTGAATACGGTCGTCCAGCTCTTCCAGCGCGCCGGTGGTGCGGGCCAGTGCAATGACATGATAGCCGTTCGCGGCCAGAAACTCGGCGCAAGCAGCGCCAAGGCCGCGCGACGCGCCAGTGACCAGCGCGGTTTTAGATGTGTCCTTGGTCATCACTGCGGTGTCTCATCGGGGAGCGCCACTTGCAAGGGGGCATCATGCAGACGCGTTAGCGCATCTTCGCAAAGCCCAAGCTTGAGCCAGCTGCATCCGCGGCAAAGCTGCGCCAAGTCACCGGGCTTGACCTGCGCCTTTATGCGCGACAGTGCTTCGCCCCAACTCAGCTGTTCGCCCGGTATCAATTCCAATGCCCGTGCATGGGCGCGGTCTAGCCGTGCGATTTTCGACTGCGCACGGCATAAAACACCGCGCCGTTTTGGGCAGGGGCTACAGATATCATCCGTCGAAAGGGTCACTTCGATCATGCAGTCCTCGCCACCCGCTGCGCGCAGCTGTCCCTGCACGATTGCCGCCATATTCTGAGTGAACGCGTTTGAGTAGCCTTTCCCCTCAAATCCGAGAGAGCAAAGAAAGTGATGCGGACGGTAGCGTATCGGGGCTGTCATGGTCGTGGTTTCTCACCCTGTTAGCGCTATTTCAAGGGGGCTTAGGTTGACATCAGTTGCTGCACTGCCGAAAAAGACGGCGAGAAACACATGTTGAAGGAACAGACATGACATTCATGCAAGCGGCCGTTGGCGCCGATACTCTTCTGAAAAAGACGTTGATGGTCGTCGCTGGCTCCATCTTCATTGCGATTGCTGCGCAGTTTAGCGTGCCGTTCATTCCAGTGCCCTTGACGCTGCAAACGCTGGCGATTCTGATCGTTGGCCTGTCCTTCGGTTCACGCCTCGGGGCTGCAACTGTTGTTGCCTATCTGCTCGAAGGGGCGGCTGGCCTGCCGGTCTTTGCGAATGGCGGCAGTGCGGCCGCGCTGATTGGCCCGACAGCAGGCTTCCTGATCGGCTTTGTGGCATTGGCCTATATCGCAGGGCTGTTTGCTGAGCGGACAAAGAACGTGGTTGTCCTGACGATTGGCGCGCTGATCGCAACGGCTGTTCTGTACATTCCTGGCGTTGCATGGCCCATGGCACTGGCTGAGATGTTTGGTGCCGAAGGCAAGTGGGTCGGTTCTTCTTCTTCCGCGATCTGGACCTATTGGGTGAGCCCGTTCCTGCTGGGTGATGCGGTCAAGGCAGTCCTCGCAGTTCTGGTCGTCAGCACTGGTATGAAAGCTCTCGGCAAGCGCTAACCCACTGCCATAGAATAAAAAAGCGCGCCGCTCCAATTTGGGGCGGCGTTTCTTGTTTGGAGATTTGAGAGAGGCGTATTGCGCCGCGCGAACCTTATTGCATGGTCGCGATGATCAAGATCACGAAGAAGACAATCTCAAGGATTGGCAAGGTTAAGCCAAAAATGCGCATAGCTGGTACTGATCCACTCGATAGATGCCCAAATGTGACCGAAACATGGCGAAGCCACAACGCCAAGCGCGGAAACAGTGTGTTTCCCGGTCTTATTCTGCAGCTTTCAGCTCAAACCCTTTGGTGATCTGATCGCTGGGTGGCACCGGATAATCGCCAGTGAATACTGCGTCATGATAGGCTGGGTTCTTCGGATCGCGGCCGTTCTCTTCTCCGACGGCGCGGTAGAGCCCGTCGATGGAGACGAATTTCAGTGATGCGACACCCAGAAACTCCCGCATTTCCTCTTCCGACATATTCGCTGCGAGCAGCTCGTCGCGATTGGGCATATCGACGCCGTAGAAATCAGGCCAGATGGTCGGTGGGGAGGCGACGCGGAAATGTACTTCCTTCGCGCCCGCCTCAAGGACCATGTCCTTGATTTTGCGAGAGGTCGTGCCGCGTACGACGGAATCATCGACAAGGATCACGCGCTTTCCGCGCATCAGCGCACGATTGACGTTGAGCTTCAGCCGGACGCCCATATTGCGGATCTGCTCTGTGGGCTCGATAAATGTTCGGCCGACATATTGATTGCGCACGATCCCCATCTCAAACGGGATGCCGGATTCCTGACTGTACCCGATCGCAGCAGGCGTGCCGCTATCGGGGACGGGACAGACCATATCCGCCTCAACATGCCCCTCACGTGCCAGTTCGCGGCCAATGTCGCGGCGGACTTCATAAACAGACCGCCCGCCAATCACGGAATCCGGGCGGCTGAAATAGACGAACTCGAAAATGCAGGGCCGTGGTTTTTGTGCCTCAAACGGGCGGTAGCTGGTGATCTCTTCCTCAGTGATCACCACCATCTCGCCGGGTTCGATTTCGCGGACAAATTCAGCGCCGATGATGTCCAGCGCGCAGGTCTCGGATGCGAGAATGGTTGCGTCACCAAGCTTGCCCAAGACCAATGGGCGAATGCCCAGAGGATCCCGTACCCCGATCAGCTTTGACCGCGTCATGGCCACGATGGAGAATGCCCCTTCGACCTGCCGCAGCGCTTCTTTCATCCGGTCCGGGATCGTTTTTCCCATAGAGCGCGCCATCAGATGAATGATGCATTCTGAATCTGAGGAGCTTTGGAATATCGAGCCGCGCTCGATCAATTCGCGCCGCAAGGCATCCGCGTTGGTCAGGTTGCCATTATGCGCAATTGCCGCGCCACCCATGGCAAATTCGCCAAAGAAGGGCTGCACGTCGCGGATCGCGGTTTGCCCTTTGGACCCGGCGGTGGAGTAGCGCACATGCCCGACAGAGATACGCCCGGGAAGTTTTTTCATTAAGGATTGCGACGTGAAGTTGTCGCGCACATAGCCAAACCGGCGTGCTGTCTGAAAGTCAGCGTCAGGATCGTAACTGACGATGCCGCCTGCTTCCTGCCCGCGATGCTGGAGGGCATGCAGCCCGAGAGCTACGAAATTCGCGGCATCCTTGACGCCGATCAGGCCGAATACACCGCATTCCTCATGAAGTTTGTCATCGTCTATTGGCGCGTTGGGCCAATTTTTCTCGTCAGTTTTAACACTGGCTATCTCGCCCGATTGGGCGTCTGAATGCGACATGGATGGCAGCTCCGAATCCGCGTTACAGCTATCCTCATCTTGATAGGGCAGGCCGTCAGGAAAGTCACGCCATGACGAGGGGACAATTGCACCTCAACCACAATATGTGGCAGGGGACACGCATGTCGCGCACTATCCTGTTTAACAAGCCGTTCAATTGCCTGTCGCAATTCACTGACAAAAGCAATGAAGCGTCAGACCGTCAAACGCTGTCTGACTTTATCACCCTGCCGGGTGTCTATGCAGCCGGGCGGCTGGATCGCGACAGCGAGGGGCTGCTCGTCCTGACTGACAATGGCAAGTTGCAGGCCCGGATCACGCAACCAAAATCGAAGCTGCCAAAGACTTATCTGGTGCAGGTCGAAGGCGTGCTGTCCGCAGGCGCGTTGGAGGCGCTGCAGCGCGGCGTCGTGCTGAAGGATGGCAAGACAGCGCCCGCAAAAGTCGCGGTCATCGATGCGCCTGACTGGCTTTGGCCGCGCGTGCCGCCTGTGCGCTTTCGCAAGACTGTGCCCGATAGCTGGGTTCAGATCACTATCACGGAAGGGCGCAATCGGCAGGTGCGGCGGATGACAGCCGCGGTGGGACATCCAACATTGCGCTTGATCCGCACAGAAATCGGCGAATGGTCGCTCAGTGACCTGCGCCCCGGCGAGTGGCGCAGCATTTGAGCGGGGCTTTGCCGGTTTTTGCCCCTCACTTATTTGAGCCACATCCTTTTGCAGTGCTAGCCTGAGATCCTGGAAACAGCTGAAAGTGCCACACTATGCTGCGAGCGATAGGCCAAGCGCATCGCGTGACTGCGAGCGGCTCTCTGCCGCGTCTCGGCGTTGCACCTTCACCACCCTGGGATGGATATACAAGGCAGATCACTGCGGAATTGTGCCGGTCGCTCGGCCCAAACCTGCTGAGCGTCGCGTTGCGCGGATCAACCGTGCGCGCCACAGCGGTCATTGGAGTCTCTGATCTTGACCTCGTGATCGTCACGCAAAAGGCGGTGATGGATGTGGCTGTGCCGCACATCATTGCGGCACCTGATCTAGAGGTGGAAACCGCGCTTGCCACTGATCAGCAGTTGCGCAGTGATCCGGCCTTCTCGTGGCTGCGGCACAATTTGACTTTTTGCGGCTTTACGGTTTGGGGCCATGATTACCTGCGCGACCTGCCAGACCCGAAACTGGACGACAGCGCTTTTGCCCATGTGAAGGCCGTGGAGAAGTGGTTAAAAGGGTGGATCGACATGATGGCGGCGGCCCCCAATGACAAAGAGCGCAAGGCAATCTGCACGTGGTTGATGAAACGCGTGGTGCGGACGTTGTTTGAAAGCATCATGCTGGAAGACGGCAGCTATACGCGTGACATTTACCCCTGCGCAGATGTTGCGTCGCGCTACTACCCGTCGCTGCGGGCTGAAATATTTGCGGCGGCGGAATTGGCTGTGACCCCCAGCCCTGACCCGAAGGTCATAGAGGCTGCGCTTGCGCCGCTGCACAACACATTGATGGCGGCGCAATCTACGTATAAAGGCCAGGTCGCGGTTTAGCCGTTGCTGGCAGGTGCAGTCTCAGCGCCCGTGTTTGTCGCGCCGCTGCAGTGGGAGATCAGGTCTTCGTAAGTGCCAACAATCCAGCCCGGCGCATCGGTCGGGATCAAGCTGTCAATCGGTCCTGACATCTCGCCAACCACGCGGGCCGTTCTGCTGTCATCAATCATCGGGATCGCCTGATCTGCCACGACGCGATCATAGATCACGATGGCAACGACGATCAGCAACACACCGCGCGCTACTCCGAACAGGAAGCCAAGGCCTTGATCCAGACCTCCCAACGCTGATCGCTGTACAGCCCCTGCAAAGATCGGTGTGAAAATCGACACAATCACCAAGGCCACGGCAAAGACCAGCGCGAATGACGCAATGGTTGCTGGCTCGCAGCCTTCGATGAGCGCGTTGAGATAGGGGATTTCCTTCGCCAGCGGAACGGCTTGAGGTGCGAACATGAATGCAACAATCGCAGCCACAACCCAACCCAGGATGGAGAGGCATTCCCGCACGAAACCGCGCGAATAGGCCAGGACCGCTGAGATCACGATGACCAGCGCGGTCACCCCATCTACGACTGTGAAACCTTCCATGCTCCGTCTCTCTTTCCTGTGTCTTCCACCGCATTCGGCGAATCGTATAGCGCTTTAATCAGCCCCAAATATGTCATTCACAACGGTGACAAGGTCATCCGTCATGCGCAGGCTCATCCCGTCCACTTTGGGCAGCTTCTTCTGAACCGGCGTTATGGCCGATGCAAAACCAAGTTTTGACGCCTCTTTCAACCGGTTTTCTGCCTGCGTGACGGGTCTTAACGCACCTGACAGGCTGATTTCACCAAAAACCACCGTATCTGCGGGCAGGGCGTGGTCTTCTCGGGCGGAAAGTAGCGCACAGGCCACAGCCAGATCAGCTGCGGGTTCGTGCACGCGCATCCCGCCGGCCACATTTAGGTAAACGTCGAGACCCGCAAAAGGAATGCCGCAGCGCGCCTCCAACCCGGCCAGAATCGTGGCCAACCTTTGTCCGTCCAGCCCCACGACTGTGCGGCGCGCCTGTGAATGCGGGGAGGGGGAGACCAGCGCCTGAATCTCCGTCAGCATCGGCCGTGTCCCCTCAATCCCGGAAAAGACGATGGAGCCAGGCGCAGGTTTGTCGCGATCACTCAGGAAAAGAGCAGAAGGGTTTTTCACTTCTGTCAGTCCGCGACCCGTCATCTCGAACACGCCGATCTCATCAGCGGGACCAAAGCGGTTTTTCACAGCGCGCAGGAGCCGAAACTGATGTCCACGGTCGCCTTCGAAATAGAGGACCGTATCTACCATATGCTCGACCACGCGGGGGCCTGCGATCGCGCCTTCCTTGGTGACATGGCCGACAATCACAACCGAACAGCCGCGTTTCTTGGCAAAGCTCACCAATTCATGACAGGCCGCGCGCACCTGACTGACGGATCCCGGCGCGCTATCTACATTATCGGCCCACATCGTCTGGATCGAGTCGATGATCACCAATTCAGGTTTCTCAGCATCAAGCGTCGTCAGGATGTCGCGCAAATTGGTCTCTGCTGCCAGTTTAACGGGGGATTCTTCCAGCCCGAGGCGCTGCGCCCGCATTCTGATCTGTTGGGCTGCTTCCTCGCCTGAAACATAGACGACATTCATCCCATTGCGCGCGAACCGTGCAGCGGCCTGCAGCAAGAGTGTCGATTTCCCGATGCCGGGGTCACCGCCTACCAAAATCGCAGATGCATCAACAAGCCCTCCGCCCAAGACACGGTCCAGTTCATTGACGCCAGAGACGGTCCGCTTCGGCGGATTATCCTTGGTGGACAGGTCGCTCAGCTCAATCGCCTTGCCGCGCGCATTCCCGAGAGATTTCTTGCCCGGGCCGCTGGAGAGCGGCTTTTCTTCCACAATCGAGTTCCACGCGCCGCACGCTTCGCATCGGCCAGACCATTTGGAATGGGACGCGCCGCAATCGGTGCAGGTGAAAGAGGGTTGTTTCGCCATAGGCGCCTATCTGGCTGAGTTGTTGGGCAGGGGCAAGGGTTCAGAGCAGGATCGACGCGCCCGCCCAGACGCTCAAACCGCCCAGCACGACCTGAACCAATGGCAACAGCTTGGTCCAACGTGGCTCATGGGTCAGGGCGATGACACCTGTGACCGCACAGGTCAGCCCCGCCATAAGCGAGATACCCGCCAGATTGTACTGGATTGCGGCCACGACCAGCAGGGTAGAAAGCGCGAGCACGATATAGGTCAGCCGCAACCTGCCATGCGTCATGACCACGCGATAAATCGACCAAAGCAAAGCTGCAAAAACGCATGCGGCGATCACGATGCCCGCGAGTAGTGTGAAAACCATGATGGCTGCTCTCCGGCTCTTCTATCGGGGCTTGCAGCCCTCTTCTGGGCGATGTCTAGCCGGTTTCAGCCGATTTGTCATCCGTCGCCGGCGCGGGTTTGGTCAGGAACGAGCAGGCAAGTGACACGAGGATACAGGCAGTGAACGCATAAAGGCCCCATCCGGTTTCCAGCCTTCCGATACCGACGCCTTTCGCGATCACGATGTAAAGCGCGATCAGGAAGATGTCAGCCATTGCAAGTTTACCCATCAATGTGATCGCAGGCAGCAATTTCGGAGAGGCCAGCCGAAAATGGATCAAGGCCAACCCAATTGTCTTAAGATAGGGTGCCACCAAGGCGAAAAACGTCACTGCGACGGCCAGGAAAATGTCTTTCTCCCAAAGCGTTTGCAGACCTGAGAGGACGGATATCTCTGACAGTTTGAAGAACGGCAGGAGGCCCGCTTTCAAAAGCGGTGCAGTCCAGGCAATCGGAAATGCCACCAGCAAGAAGAGGTTGATAAGCTTCAATATCATGTGGGTGAGATAGGGGCGGGGCACCGCCCGCGACAAGAGATGGCCGTCAAATGGCGACACATTAGCGGCGCATTGGCAACGGTCGCACTGCGTGACGCGTCTTCAAAGGAATTGAGCAGCGACCCGCACCGAGATGCGGGCCGCCCCCAGATCGTTAACCAAATACTTGTTACGAACTCTGCCGCTACCCTAAAACACTCTGTTGCGACGTTATGCTTTAACCTAACCTGATTTCTCCCTGTTCGGGGGGTGTCGCAATCGATACGACATTCTCCGGCTCGGCGACCATTTCGGTTGACATCTCGTATCCGAGCAACGGCAGAATCTCCGCCAGATCCTCTTCCAAACGTGCCAATTGTGCCCGCACCACACTGTCTTCAACCTGCACCTGCTGGGACCAGCGCTTCAGGTCTTTGACCGTTTGTTGCGCCAAGGAGAGTTGGTCCCGGTAGGCCTCAATCTCTTGTTGGCGTTGTTTGAGGAACAAGCGCGCCCGGGTCACTTTTTCGTCGGAGTAGACATCCGCCAATTCCCGGGCCTCCTGGCTCATCTGGGCCGCAAGTTCCAAGACTGCAGGTTCGAGCGTGTCCAGATCGGGATGCGCACGCATGAAGCTGATCCGCTCGCGCACCGCATCAAACTCAGAAGACAGGCTGAATACTGTCTCGCGGTCTGCTTGATGCGCAATCGCATAAGCGCGCGCAACGTCTTCCATCGTTATCTGAAAGTTACGGTGGGTCGCCTCAAGAGACATGATCCGTCTGTTCGCAGGCAGATAAAAGCAAAGGCCTAAGGCGAATACTGTCAGGGATATCTGCGCGATCATGCCCGCATTAGAAATCGGCACAGTGCCATAACTGGCATTTATTGTGACCCAAGGCGCAAAACCCAAAAGTGCCGACGCGCTTGCGGCACCAAGCGCAATCGCGCAGCCAATCACCGCAGTGAACGCAATTTTTTGGCCGAATTGTTGCATTTGCAGCCAAGACTGGCCTGCACCCGTTTCACTCATAATATCCCCAGCACGTCATATTGACACCACTCAGAATAAGCGATTAACGCATTGGTTCATAACCCAATCTTGGCAAGAGTATGGCCGATTTGCTGAGGTTGGGGCGACAATCCACCAGGACTGATCAAACTGTTTCTGATCCCGAGACAATCGCCGAAGAGTCTGTAGGCGGGCTTGCGCCTGCGAAGACTGTTCCCCGCGTTGATTCCGGGCAGATTACCGAATGGCTTCGATGGGCCCGTCTGGGGACCCTGACACAAATTGCGTGAGATACGGATCGCCGGATCTGTCCATGTCGGCAACGGGACCTGTCCATTGGATCACGCCGTCATGCAGCATCGCGACTTTGTCGGCAATGGTGCGTACAGAGGACATGTCGTGGGTGATGGTCATCGTGGTTGCGCCCATCTCCACAACAATTTCGCGGATCAAATCGTTGATCACCCCTGACATGATCGGATCGAGGCCGGTGGTGGGTTCGTCAAAGAAGATGATCTCAGGCTCCGCTGCAATCGCGCGCGCCAAGCCGACTCGCTTTTGCATACCGCCTGACAGCTCGGCCGGGTATCGGTCTGCAACGTCAGCTTTCAGCCCGACGCGGCGCAGCTTCTCAACCGCAATTTCGCGCGCTTCGTCCTTGGGGCGCTTGAGGGAGCCGCGCATCAATCTGAAGGCCACGTTCTGCCAGACGGTGAGGCTGTCAAAGAGGGCGCCGCCCTGAAACAGCATCCCGAACCTTGCGAGAAACGCATCCCGGTCGCCCAGCGTGGCGTCCTTCTCATCGACAAGAATCTCACCCGCATCGGGCGTCACAAGTCCCAGCACGGATTTTATCAGGATAGACTTGCCGGTGCCCGAGCCACCGATCACCACCATGCTTTCGCCCTTGGGCACATGAAGGTTGATGCCGCGCAAGACGTGATTGCTGCCGAAGGATTTCTTGACATTGGTGAGGCGGATCATGCTGAGAAAAACACCCCTGTCAGAACAAAATTCGCGGCGAGGATCAGGATGGCTGCCGCCTGTACGGACGCCTTGGTGGCGCTACCTACACCTTGTGCGCCGCGCCCCGAATTCATCCCGTAATAGCACCCCATCAGGGCCGCGATCACGCCGAATACCGCCCCTTTGGCGAGGCTCGACAAGACATCGCTTGTCTGCAGGAAATCCGCCGTGTTTTGCAGATAGGTCGCTTCGTTAAATCCAAGTGTTTGCGTGGCCACGAGATATCCACCGAAAATTCCGATGATATCGCCGATCCCGGTCAAGAGCGGCACGACGATCAGAGCGGCGAGGACGCGCGGTACGGTAAGGTATTTCATCGGATGGGTGGA
Organism: Pseudomonadota bacterium; assembly: GCA_039195745.1. Lineage (GTDB taxonomy): Bacteria > Pseudomonadota > Alphaproteobacteria > Rhodobacterales > Rhodobacteraceae > Litoreibacter. The sequence goes on from JBCCVD010000026.1 coordinate 33,136, forward strand.
CAGCGTTACCAGCGCGTCGATCTGCTCGGTCACTTTCATCGTCGCGATCTCCGCCGCGATAGAAGAGGTCACGCGCGCAGCGATCATCAGGCCCACCAGAACCGGGCCAAGCTCTCGTACCATGCCGATGGCCACGATCTGCGGGACCACAGCTTCGGCGTTGAACCGCGCGCCGCCCGCGTAGATTTGCAGCGCCAAAGCTCCACCGGTGAAGATCGTCGTCAAGCCAACCACCGGAAGGGAGAAATAGCCGATCTGAAGCAGCTGTTGGCCGAATTCCTTAACATAGAAAGGCGGGCGCAGGACGTGGCTTGCGGTTTGCCCGGCAAATATCGCAATCCGCCCGATAGCGGCCAGCACCGCGAGGGTTGCAGCCCCGATTGCGGCCAGAAAACTCACTTCACAACCCGTTTGTAGCGCGGTCCGAGAGAGGTGAGGATTTCATAACCAATGGTGCCTGCGGCCTCTGCCAGTTGATCAACGCTTTGATGGGGCCCGAGAATTTGAAGGGTATCGGGCACCTGCTCCAGATGGGTCACATCCACAGTCAACAAATCCATGGAGACCCGGCCCGCAAGCGGGCAGGGCACGTCGCCTGCGTGAAGCATGGCCGTGCCTGACATCGCCCGGATCAGCCCGTCCGCATAGCCTGCGGAGACGGTGGCGATCCTGGTCTCTTTTTCCGCGATGAAGGCGCATCCATAGCCCGCGCTCTCCCCCGGTTGCAGGATACGTGTCTGGATCACCGGCAAGTCGATGGTGACAACCATCTGTGCGGTTTCAAAAGGCAGACCGCCATAGAGCCCGATGCCGGGGCGGGTCAGATCAAAATGATAGTCGGGTCCCAGCAATGTCCCGCCCGTGGCCGCAAGCGAGCGCGGCACGCGCAGCCCTGCGGTCATCGACAGGAACGTCTTGAGTTGCGCGTCATTGGCGGGATGTTCCGGTTCATCGGCGCAGGCGAGGTGAGACATCACCAGTGACGCGCCTTCGGCGAGCTCCGGCGACCAGTCATAGGCTTCGATGCCGAGGCGGTTCATACCGGTGTCGATCTGCAGGCCGTAAGGATGACCCGGCAGGGCGGACTTGTGGCGCGCGATTTGTTCCGGCGCATTCAGCATGGGCGTGAGGCCAAGATCGGCGATCATACGGGTGTCGCCCGCCATGTGGCCGGAGAAGACATTGATCACGGGGCCGGGACCGAGGGCAGCGCGCAGGGCGGCGGCCTCTTCGGTGACGGCCACAAAGAATTGCCGCGCGCCGGCATGAGCGAGGGCTTTGGCGACGCGGCCGGAGCCGAGGCCGTAGCCGTCCGCTTTGACGACGGCGGCCGTCTCTGTCGCTGAGAGCGCGTCGAGAGCCGCCCAGTTGGACTGCAGCGCGTCGAGATCAATGGTAAGCGTTCCGGTTGCCATGACCGCGTTTTGACAGGCTTGTAGGTGCGGTCAAGTGGAAATTGCGCGCGGCCCGCGCGCGGGGAATCCGCTAACCTTCTGATATCAAACAAAATACGATCTGCGGGCCTGCCATAATGCGATCTTCGAACTGGCAAGAAACTGCCCGAGCGTTTGAGGTCAGTTTGAACGCAGTCGATTGCTGCCTCAAACGCGACGCTCCCGAAATTTGCCTTTGGTTAACTTATTGCTTATAACCAATTGTCAAAGAACAATAAAAACACGAGGCTAGGCTGGCATGACGCGACTTTTTCAGATGATTTGGGATGCAATTCTGGGGCCGCTCCTGCAGCGTCCGAAAGGGTTGCAAATGGCGGCGCTGTGCCACCGGGGCGCTGGCCAAGGGCGAGAGTACCTGCTGATCACCAGCCGCGACACCGGTCGCTGGATCATTCCCAAAGGCTGGCCGATCAGAGGATTAAACTCCAATGAAACGGCTCTGCGCGAGGCTTGGGAAGAGGCGGGCGTCAAAGCCAAAGAACTCAGCGCCGAGCCTGTGGGAAGCTATCACTACCTCAAACGGCGTGCGGACGGGTTGGAGATCCCCGTTGAAACACTGGTCTATTCCGTTGCTGTCGATGATCTTGCAGATGACTATCCGGAGGCGCGCGAGCGGACCCGCAGATGGGTTGACGCTGCTTCAGCGGCGAAGATGGTCAATGAGGCTGAATTGAAATCGCTGTTCCGCCGCCTTTAAAAAAATTTCAAAGACTAAATTCGGCATTTGATTTTGCCCCTTGAACAAGGTTAGTCGTCCCCAAAACGGGGGGATGAGAGCATGACCGACCAACAGGGCGATCCACGCCATCTGGAAACGCTTGACCGTGATCTGGCGCGGTTTTCGAATTTTGAACTGGCAACAAGCTATGTCGGACGACCGATGGTCGGTGTCGGTATATCTTTTGTGTTCATTGTGTTGGCAGGCATCGTTGCGATGCTGTTCTTTGGTCAGGAAAGCAATGCGCTGATCGTGATCATCGCCGCCTGTCTGGGCGCTTACATGGCACTGAACATCGGCGCCAATGACGTGGCGAACAATATGGGGCCAGCGGTGGGCGCGAATGCGCTGTCCATGGGCGGGGCGATTGCAATCGCAGTGATCTTTGAAAGCGCGGGCGCGCTGATTGCCGGGGGGGATGTCGTGTCCACAGTGGCGAAAGGCATTATCGCGCCCGAGAACATGGGCACCTCGACAGTTTTCATCTGGGCGATGATGGCCGCGCTGATGTCGGCAGCCCTTTGGGTCAACCTGGCCACCTGGGTCGGGGCACCGGTCTCCACCACCCATTCGGTCGTGGGCGGTGTGATGGGCGCAGGTATCGCGGCTGCGGGTTTCTCTGCTGTCAATTGGGCCACGATGAGCGGGATTGCCGCCAGCTGGGTGATTTCCCCCGTTTTGGGCGGGGTGATCGCGGCGGCGTTTCTGTGGGTGATCAAGTCGCGCATCATCTACCGCGAGGACAAGATCGCGGCGGCGCGGGTCTGGGTGCCGCTGCTGGTGGGCATCATGGCCGGTGTATTCGCGACGTATCTGGCCATGAAAGGGTTGAAGAAGATCATCAAGATCGACCTCGCCACGGCCGTATTGATTGGTGCAGTCATCGGCGGGGCTGTTTGGGCTGCGATGATCCCGGTGATCAAAAGGCAATCCGAGGGGCTGGAGAACCGCAACAAATCACTCAAAGTGCTGTTCGGCGTGCCTCTGGTCGTCTCTGCCGCGCTGTTGAGTTTTGCCCATGGGGCCAATGATGTGGCGAATGCAGTGGGGCCGTTGGCTGCCATCGTGCAAGCATCGCAATCGGGCAATTTCACTGATGCGATTGGCATCCCGGCCTGGGTGATGGTGATCGGCGCCTTCGGGATCTCTTTCGGGTTGTTCCTCTTCGGTCCCAAGCTGATCCGCATGGTGGGCGGGCAGATCACCAAGCTGAACCCGATGCGGGCCTATTGTGTGGCACTGTCGGCGGCGATCACCGTGATCGTTGCGAGCTGGCTGGGCCTGCCTGTGAGCTCCACCCATATCGCTGTCGGCGCGGTATTTGGCGTGGGGTTCTTCCGCGAATGGGACGCAGAGCGCCGCATCCGCAGGGCACGTCTGGCGATGCCGGATCGCCCGGTCTACGCGCCAGAGGAGCGCCGTCGCCGAAAGCTGGTGCGCCGCTCGCATTTCATGACAATCGTGGCCGCCTGGCTGATCACCGTGCCAGCCGCTGCAACGCTGTCGGCTGTGATCTTCTTCGTGTTGCGGACGGCTATGGCCTGATCGCCTGCCGCTGCGCGCCGTTATTCAGCGGCGCGCAGGGGTTTTTCAGGACCGTGGGGTGCCGCGTCGGCGGGGGCGAGCGTTTCAAGTTTCTCGGCCACTTTTGCCAGCTTTTTGCGCGCGGCAGCGAGTGCATCATCTGCGCTGTCGCGCGCGTCTTCCGTACTCTCTGCGTCATCCAGTGTTTCTGTTGCGACCGCCTCTTCGGGGTCAGACCAGAGCAGAACCGGGTCCTTCACGCGGGAGGCGGCGCGGCGCAGCAGCAGGTCTTTGCGCGATTGTGAGTGGCGCCCGCCCAGCGCCATCAGCCCTTTGATCGAGGCATAGGCCCCCATCGAGAGCCATACCCGCAACGCCAGCAGGGCCGGGGTGAAGACGAGGGTCAGCACGGTCGCGATGCCCAGACCGAAGACCACCGCCGTGGCCAGTTGTTTCCACCACAGCGCGGTCGGGCTGTCGACCGAATAGCCGCCGCCGATGAAGTCGAGCGAGAGGCCGAACATCATCGGTGCGAGGCCGGCCATCGTGGTGATGGTGGTCAAAAGCACAGGGCGGATGCGGTCTTCTGCGGTGCGGATGATCGCTTCCAGCCGGGGCATGTATTTGGAGTAGTCCTGATAGGTGTCGATCAGCACAATGTTGTTGTTCACCACGATCCCCGCAAGCGCGACGATGCCGGTCCCCGTCATGATGATGGAGAATTTCTGATCCATCACGAGCATGCCGATCAAGACGCCGGCTGTGGACAGGATCACCGCCAGCAGCACGAGGGTTGCGTTGTAGAAACTGTTGAACTGCGCCAGCAGGATGACAAACATCAGCCCCAGTGCGGCGGCAAAGGCGGAGGAGAGGAAGGCTTGGGATTCGGCCTGTTCTTCCTGGTCGCCCGCCCATTCGTAGGACACGGAATTGGCGAAGGGTTGTTCTGTTTCGATCCAGTTGGTGAGCGTCGCGATCCGCTCATTGGCGTCAATGACAGCCGTGTTGTAACCGCCATCGCGGAAGGTCTGGGCGAGCGTTTGCTGGTTGAGGCCGGTTTCGAGTAGCTCGACCACGCTGAAACTGTCACCGGTTGCGTTTTTGATCGGACCATTCGGGTCGGCTTTCAGCACGGCGACAGGCGTTTCTTTGTCGATCAGCTTGATCAGGCCTGGCGCGGTATCGGCCTTCACGTCGAAGAAGCGTGACTGGTCGATGCGGTCGATCTGGCCGAGCTTTTTGACCGGCGTGCGGGTGATGAAGTTTGACAGCGGGATCAGACCGTTGGGCGTGCGCACTTTGAGGTTGTCGAGGGTGGAGAGCACGCGCTCTTCCTCGGGCAGGCGGACCCGGATCTCGATCTCCTCATCGGAGCTGTCGACGCGCATTGTATCGAGCAGCAGGCCACGGGTGACGAGCTGCACCATCGCGCCGACCGTGGCGACATCGGCCCCGTAGCGGCCTGCGGCTTCCACATCAACGTCGATCTGCCAGTCGATGCCGGGCAGGGGCAGTGTGTCTTCGATGGTGATCAGGCCGGGCACGGTTTCAAAATGTGCGCGGGCGGTGTTGGTGGCCGCGCGCAGGTCGTCCCAATTGTCCGATTTGAGGCGCAGGTTGATCGGCTTGCCGGAGGCCGGGCCGCGGTCCTGGCTGAGGATTTCGGTCTTGATGCCGGGGATTTGGTTCAGGCGGGCTTGCAGCTGATCAACGATGAGGTTGCCGCGATAGGCGGGGTCGACCACGTCGTGATAAACGTCGAACAGGCCAAGGACAGAGAACCACGGCTCGCTGATTGTCGGGCGCGCGTCCCAGTCGGAGAGCTCGATCTGCACCTGCCCGATTGTGTCGAGCGGGCCTTCCGCGCCGCCATTATTGGTGTTGAGCCCGCCCTCGCCGGAGAAGGCGAAGACCGACACGATGCTTTCCGTGCTCAGCGCTTCTTGCTCCACACGCGCGACGAGCGCGTCTTTCTCCTGCAGGGAGAGGTTGCCGCGGGCCTGAACGTAGATGATGGCTTGTTCGGTCTCGGATTCGACGAAGAACTCGACGCCGTTATTGTTCGCGCCGAAATAGCTGAAGGTGGAGGTCACGAAGACGAAGACGCCGAAAATCACAGCCAAAGGCATGATCGGATTGCCGGCGATGAAGGCAGTGAAATAGCCGAAGGGGGAGCGGCGGTAGCCTGCGCTGACACGCGCCTCTTCGCGACGCCACGCGACGGAGCCCATCATGATGGAGGTAAAGAACGCGGCCAGCACGAAGCAGAGGCCAGTGACGATCATTGAGGCAGCGCCCAACTGGCCCAGCGGCAGAACATAATTGGGGTTGAGCACCTGCATCGCAGCCATAAACAGAAGCAGCATGGAACCCAGCGCGATGGGCATGCGGATCAGCCATGGGATCGCGCGCGCAGCCTCCGACATCACGCCGATGGTGCGCGAAATACGGCCGGACACGCCGCCCATAACGGGCAGGTAGATCAGCGCCACAATCAGGGAGGCAGAGAGGACGAAGATCAGCGTGACTGGCAGCATGCCCATGAACTCGCCCGGAACGCCGGGCCAGAACAACATCGGCAGGAAGGCGCAAAGCGTTGTCGCAGTTGAGGAAATCACAGGCCAGAACATGCGTTTGGCAGCGTCTGTATAGGCTTCCATCGGTCCCGCGCCGTCGGAGATGCGCTTGTCGGCATATTCCACCACCACGATGGCTCCGTCGACCAGCATGCCCACAGCCAAGATCAGGCCGAACATGACGATGTTGGAGATGGAGATGCCCATCAGCCCCAAAAGAATGAAGCACAGCAGGAAGGAGGTTGGGATCGCGAACCCTACCAAGAGGGCGGAGCGCGGGCCGAGGGAGGCGAGCACGACGATCATCACCAGCGCGATGGCGGTCAGCACGGAGCCTTCAAGCTGCTGAACCATGTTGTTCACGGTCTTGGACTGGTCGAGCGTGACATCAACCTTGATCGCTTCTTGCAGCTCGCTCGGCCATTTTTCCTGCGCTTTGGCGACTTCTTCGCGGACGAGCGCGGCCGTGTCGATGATGTTGAACCCTTTGCGTTTGACCACCTGCAATGCAATCGTGTCGTTCCCATTGTAGCGGGCTGTGCCGGTTCTGTCTTCGAATGTCAGGCGGATTTGCGCGAGTTCACCGAGTGTGACGATCCGGTCGCCATTGACCTTGATCGGCAAGTCATAGACGTCGCGTGGCTCGTCGAAAGAGGAGGGGATCTTGATCGCAAAAGAGCCGCTGGCCGTGTCGACCTCACCGGCCGCGATCAGCAGGTTGTTGTTCGACACAACATTGATCAACTCATTCGCAGTGACGTTGTAAGCCTCAAGCGCCAGCGGGTCGATGATGACCTCAAGCATCTCATCGCGACTGCCAGCCAGCCCCGCTTCCAGGACTGGTGGAAGCGCTTCAAGCGTGTCCTGCAAGTCTTTGGTGACACGGATCAAAGTGCGTTCCGGCAGGTCGCCGGAAAGCGAGACGATCAAGATCGGGAATTCGGAGAAATTGACCTCCGCCACGGTGTATTGCTCATACCCGGCGGGAAATTCCCCTTCTGCCTGACTCATCTTGTCACGCACATCGGCGAGGATCTTTGTTTTGTCCCAGCCAAATTCGAATTCCATGACGATATTGGCGTAATTCTCCACCGCTGTGCCGCGCAGCGATTTCAGGCCGTCTAGGTCTTGGAGCTTGGACTCCATCGGTTTGACCAGCAGCTTTTCGCTATCTTCGGCAGAGATGCCCGGAAAGGGAAGTGAGACGACGAGGATAGGAATTTCAATGTCAGGCTCGCCTTCTTTGGGCAAACCGACATAGGCAAAACCGCCAATCACCACCGACATCATGATGAAGGCGATGATCATCCGGGCGCGTTCGCCCGCCCAATCGACGAGACCTGTCATCCCTTCGCCTCCTCATAGGTGACATCAATGGAAACACCGTCGATCACATATTCCTGCCCGACGGTGATGATTTCCGTTTCAGGGTCCAGACCGTCGACCCAGACGCCGTCGACCGTGTCGCGCAGGATGGTGATGGGCGCGAATTGCGCTTTGCCATCCACCGCGAGGCGCACGCCCAGCGCGCCATCATTGTTCAGCGTCATGGCGGAGGCCGGGATCAGATGCGCGGAGGTGCCATCAGACGCGATGATGATTTCCGCTGTTTGGCCATCACGGATCGTAAGGTCCGGATTTGGCACCTGAATTTCGACGCGGAATGTGCGGGTTTCCATGTCAGCGGAGCGCGACAGGAAGGTCACGCGCCCTTGCACTTCGCGCCCGGAGACCAGCCGTGCCCCGGCCAAAGCGCCGGTTTCCAGCTTGGCGACCTGATCTTCCGGCACGAACCCCACCAGTTTGATCGGGTCTAGCTGAATGATCGTGGCGCAGGCGCTGCCGGGTTGCAGCAGCGAGCCGAGCTCTGCCGTGTCTGTTTCCAAAAGGCCGGAGAAAGGTGCTTTGACGTCGAGGCGCTCAATCTCTTTCTTGGCGGAAGCCACGGCGGCTTCTGCCGCCTGAACCCCTGCGCGGGCCGCTTCAATGCCAGCTTTTGCCGTTTGCAGCCCGGCTTTCGCGCTTTGCACGCCCGCCTGTGCGGAGGAAACAGCGGCGCGTGTGCCTGCGACGCGCGTGTCCGAGGCGAAGCCATCGGCGCTGAGCTGGCGTGCTGCATTGTCATTGATCAACGCTTCTTCGAGCCGGGCTTCTGCTTCAGCCAAGCGGCCTTCGGCCTCGGGCACCCGCGCTTCGGCCTCTGGCAGGCGGGCCGCAGCTTCGGGCACGCGGGCTTCGGCTTCTGCCAGCAGTGTCAGGCGGGTGCCGGGGTCAATTTCGCACATCAGCTGGTCTTTTTCGACATAGGCCCCGGCGCGCAATGGTTCTGACTGGACAAGGCCAGAGGTTTCGGCGCGGACCACAATCTGGCGGGCGGCTTCTGTGCGGCCGCGCAGCAAAACGGCGCTGTCAATCTCCGTCGCGACGGATTTCATGGCAACAACGGAGACGACACGCGCTGAGTCTTGGTCCGCTGCAGGGGGCTCAACCGGGGCTCTTTCTTCGGCGACGTCGTCTGCGGCTGCTTCGGTCTCTGCCGCCTCGTTAGAGGCAAAGCTCATCAGACTGTCACGCTCAAACACCAGAAAATAAAGCACTGTCGCCACGACAATGGACAAGATGATCGGAGTTAGTTTCATCAGCTTTGAGTCCTAAACTCGTTGTGTTGCGGCTTAGTTTGGAGGCCGCGGAAAAAGAGGTCTTTGCGTTCTATACGCTAAACTGTTCGGTTTAGATTACTTTTTTCAGCGGGGCTGTGCAAGGTATGGATTGCCACGCCACTGCGCGTTCTCACACAGAAGTTGTGCGATGCCTCTTGGCAAGGATTGAACCTTCGGGGTAAGACCTGCTCGACACGCGCTGCGGGATGCGCGCCAGAGTGATTTCGGGGCTTTTTATGAGCAATACTGACAGTTTTATCGAGGAAGTCACCGAAGAGGTGCAGCGCGACAAGCTCTTCGCGTTGATGAAGAAATGGGGCTGGGTCGCGGGTTTGGCCGTGCTTTTGGTCGTGGGCGGCGCGGCTTACAATGAATGGCGAAAGGCAAATGAGCGCCAAATCGCTCAAGATTTTGGCGACAGGCTGCTTGCCGGGCTTGATAGCGATGATGCGACAGCCCTGAACGAGGTGACACTTGGCGATCCGGCGCAAGCGGCGGTTGCGGGCCATCTGGCGGCGGCTGTGGCTTTGGGCAGCGGTGAGACGGAGGCCGGTCTGGAGCGCTTGAGAGCGCTGGAAAGCAATGCCGATGTCGGGCCGATCTACCGCGAACTGGCGTCCTTCAAAGCGGCGCTGGCGCTGCCGGACGACACGCCAGCGGAAGAAAAGATCGCGGCGTTTGAAACGGTCACCGGCACATTCCGGGTGCTCGCGCAGGAGCAGATCGCGCATGTTCTGGCCGCGGACGGGCAGACCGATGCGGCCGTTGCGCTGTTGCGCAGTCTGGTCGAAGCGGCTGGCACGCCGCCCGGTGTTCAACGCCGCGCGGCTGAGGTGATCGTCGCGTTGGGCCGCGACCTGACGGATGAAGGCTGAATGAGCACTGGAAACGGGCTTTGAGGCTTGATAGGCTGCGGCAAATAGCCGGAGCAAACCGGCAGCGCGTCTGAGGACGCATCAGCAGAGGGCGCAAGAGCTGTGAAATTCTCAACCATCGCAATTTTAGGTAGTCTGTGTCTTGGCCTCGCCGCCTGTGCGGAGCGGGAGTTGATCCTTGATGGTGAGCGTTTTGACATTCGCGAAGACCTGTCGGACGTCCCTCCCGATGAGGGTGCCGCGCCTCAGCCCGTTCGTACGTTCGCTGCGCCCAATCAGGTCAACCATGCAAGCTGGACCCATCGCGGTGGCAGCAACACGCATCAGTTGCAACACCCTGCGTTGCGCGCGAGCTTTGAGCCTGTCTTCTCGGTAAATATCGGTCAGGGCAACGGTCGCAAGCAACGACTGACCGCTGATCCGGTGATTGCGGGCGGTCGTATTTTCACGCTGGATGCGGCCAGCCGCGTTCAGGCTACGGGCAGCGATGGTGCTGTGCTGTGGTCGCGCACGCTGGTCCCGGCCTCTGACAATGACCGTGATGCATCCGGCGGTGGGCTCGCTTTTGGCGAGAATATCATCTTCGCGGCCACCGGCTTTGGCGAGCTGTTCGCGCTGGACGCCACATCGGGTGCCACGCTCTGGCGTCAGAAGGTCGAAGCGCCCGTGACCTCGTCGCCAACCTATGCGGATGGCAAGGTCTATGTGATCAGCCGCGATAGCCGCGCCTGGGCGCTGGACATCAAAACCGGCCGCATCCTGTGGCAATTGGCAGGCGCACCAAGCACCGCCACGCTGATCGGCGGGTCTGGCCCGTTGATGACGGGACGGTTGGCTATTCTGCCATTCGGCTCGGGCGAGTTGGTTGCTGCGCTGCAAAAATCCGGCCTGCGGGTCTGGGGCTCTTCTGTGGCTGGGCAACGGCGCGGGCGGGCCTATAGCGGCATCACCGATATCACAGGCGATCCGGTTTTTGCCGATGGCGTGATCTACGCCGCGAATGCCAGCGGGCGGGCTGTTGCGATCAAACCGGCCTCCGGGGAGCGTATCTGGACCGCCAATCAAGGCGCGTATTCTCCGCTTTTGCCTGCGGGCGAGTCTGTTTTCCTGATTTCCGAACAGGGCGAGTTGCTGCGCCTTGATCGCGAGACGGGGGAGACGATCTGGAGCGAACGTTTGCCCTATTTCGTCAATCGCAAGGTGCGCCGTCGCGAAGCGGTCTACGCGCATTACGGCCCCGTGCTTGCGGGCGGGCGGCTGATCGTTGCCTCCAATGACGGGCTGATCCGGAGTTATGATCCGACCTCTGGCGCATTGGTGGGCACCACACCGATCCGTGGCGGCGCCGCGTCAAACCCTGCGATTGTGAACGGGACGATGTATATCGTCACCGATAAGGGCCAACTCGCCGCTTTCCGTTGAGCTGATTTAACTGTAGACGGACAGCTTCACTGCACTGAGTCTTGTCTGATGAGCTTTACACTCGCCATTGTTGGTCGTCCGAATGTCGGCAAATCCACCTTGTTCAACCGTCTGGTTGGCAAACGGCTTGCGCTTGTCGATGACCAGCCGGGCGTCACGCGCGACCTGCGCGAGGGCGCGGCACGGCTGGGGGATCTGAAATTCACCATTCTTGACACGGCGGGTCTTGAGATGGCGACAGACGAGTCGCTGCAAGGCCGGATGCGGCAATTGACAGAACGCGCGGTGGAAATGGCGGACGCCTGCCTGTTTCTGGTCGATGCGCGCGACGGGGTCCTGCCCGCTGACGAGATCTTCGCCGATATCCTGCGCAAACGAAACGCGCATGTCATCCTTGGTGCCAATAAGGCGGAAGGCAAAGCCGGAGAAGCCGGGATGATGGAAGCCTATGCGCTGGGGCTTGGCGCGCCGATTGGCCTGTCAGCCGAGCATGGTGAAGGGATGGCAGATCTGGCGGCGGCCCTGCGCCCGCTGATCGAGACAGCGGCCGAGGTTGCTGTTGATCACGGGCCGGTTGTCGAAGTCGATGTTGAAGAGGATGGCGAGGAGGTGGAAGCCTATCTGCCCCCATCGCGCGCCAAACCGCTGCAAATTGCAGTGGTTGGACGGCCCAATGCGGGCAAGTCGACGCTGATCAACAAGATCATCGGGGAAGAGCGTTTGCTGACAGGACCTGAGGCGGGAATCACGCGGGATGCGATTTCCGTGATGACCGATTGGGGTGGGGTGCCGACGCGGATTTTCGATACGGCGGGAATGCGCAAGAAAGCAAAAGTGCAGGACAAGCTTGAGAAACTAAGCGTGTCCGACGGGCTGCGCGCAGTCAAATTTGCGGAAGTCGTCGTGGTGCTGCTGGACGTGGATATTCCGTTTGAACAGCAGGACTTGCGGATTGCCGATCTGGCCGAGCGCGAGGGACGCGCGGTTGTGCTTGCCGTGAACAAGTGGGATCTGGAGGCCAGCAAACAGGAAAAGCTGCGCGATCTGAAAGAGCAGTTTGCCCGGCTTTTGCCGCAGCTCAAAGGTGCGCCGCTGATCACTGTCTCGGCCCTGACCGGGCGGGGACTGGACCGTTTGCGCGAAGCAATACTGGAGGCGCATGAGGTCTGGAACCGGCGTGTCACCACCTCGCAGCTGAACCGTTGGCTGGTGGGCATGCTGGAGCAGCACCCGCCTCCCGCGCCGCAAGGCAAGCGCATCAAGCTGCGTTACATGACGCAAGCCAAGGCGCGCCCGCCGGGTTTTGTAGTGATGTGCTCTCATCCCGACCTGCTGCCTGCCAGCTACACGCGCTATCTTGTCAACGGTTTGCGAGAGGATTTTGACATGCCCGGAACACCGATCCGCATTTTTCTGCGCTCTCAGGCGGAGGCAAACCCTTACAAGAATCGCAAGAAGGCGGCGCCTTCGAAGCTGCGCAAACATCTAAACGGGCAGCGTGGAGAGTGACCCTGAACGTCAAAACCGCCACGGGCTGACATGTCAGCGGGCGGCGGTTTGAAGAAGCATCTCGTTGGCGCAGAGCTTTAAAGAGTGCTGAAACGTGAAGCGCAACAGACTAGCTTCGTGAGATATGTATATCACAAATTTGACTGAGTCGCACGACATGATTTCTGTCGCGGCGTTTCGGTGGATGTGCGCCTGCGGCGCGCACGACGTTTTGCATTCTTTGAGAGCTGCGCTCTCAGCCATGCGGGCAAACTCTGCTGCGCTGAGGCGCGCGGGGGGATTTCGATGAGTGGCTGTTTCGGTTTCCTAGAGTTTTCTGTGGGGTGAGAACACAAAACGAGATGAGCTGCTGCTCACCTCGTCCTGTGGTTGGTGCTGTTCGAAACGGCGTTATTCGCCTGCTTCTTGAGCCTCGGATGTGAACCGGGATTTCTCCGAGATCACGAATTTTCCATCGTCGCCTTTGACGATTTTGCCTTCCCGCAGCAGTGCCCCGAAGGACCGGAGCCCTGCTTCGCGCGTTGGTGCCTCTGCCGTTGTGATGGCGGAGATTTTGCGCATCAGCATCGGGCGGGTGAAGCTGGGGGTGCCTTCGACATATGTGTAATGTGCGGCGGCTGCTTCCAGCAGATCCGGGAGTTCTAATGCGGCGTGGCGCGCAGCATATTCGCCGAAACTTTCCAGTTCTTCATTCTCGTAAAGCGGCGCGTCTGCCTCGTCTTCGAGGTCTTCCTGCAGCGCGAGGTTGCCGCTTGTGATCCGGCGGGGGCGGACATCTTGTGCCGCCGCCGCTGATGCATCCGGAGCGGGCTCATCGATGCGCTGTTCGCTCACCAATACAAGCGGTGAGGGGCGCGATGTCGAAGTCCCGTCACTGCGCGGCCGGGCGCGGCCTGGGCGGACGACACGGGCCAAATCGGAGCGGTATTGGTCGAGCTCACGCTCCTCCTCATCCGCGGCGGCTTTGGCGATGCTGTCATCGGCTTTGGTTGCTGCAACTGCGGCCTTGAGATGCGCGATAGAGGCGCGGCGGACTGCGCCCTCATCATCATCCGAAAGGCGTGTGCTGGTGGCATCCATCAGGCGGTTGAGTGCGGCGTCTTCGTCTTCCACCAGCAGATTGCGGCGGGCAAGGCGAGCGGCGCGGTTCTCTTCCTCTTCATGGGTTTCGTCTTCGGACGCGTCCTCTGCCACTGGCACATCTTCCGCTTCGGCAGATGTCTCGGCCGTGTCCGTCTGCGCATTGGATTCAGCGACCAGCTTGGCCAATGCGTCGTCTTCTTGCGCTGTCTCTTCCACTGCAGGGGTTGGTGCCGTGTCTGCGTTTTCGGTTGCTTGTGCCTCTGCGTCCTGCTCTTCAACAGGGGCATCGAGTGCTGCGGCAAGAGCGGCTGTATCGATCTGTGCGCTGGTGTCGACCGTCGCCTCGTCTGCGGGGTCCGAGCCGGGCTCTGCGTTCATCTCCGCTTCGACCTCGGCAAGCTCGCGCATCAACGCGGCTTCGGCTTCGGGGTCGAGCGCATCGCTGGTGGCGTCCGTTGCGGCTTCTGTGTCGCTGGTATGGACAGCTTCCACCTCTGCACGGGAGATTTTTTGCACGATGATCCGGCGGCGCGGCTTGGTGGGCGCAGCAGAGCCTTCCGCTTCCGCCTCCGAGGAGATTGCGGTGTCGTCGGCAGCTGTGTCTTCAGTGGTCGCATCGGTCGCGCTGTCTGCAACCAGACCTGCGATTGCGGACATGGTTTCCGCGTCTGCGCTCGCCTCTGGTTCTTCGTCAGACAGAGGGGTCTGTTCCGTGCTTTCTGCCGCTTCAATCTCTGTCGTTGAGTCCGACTGCTCCGGCACGTCCATATCTGATGCCGTCAGTTGCGCGTCGTTGTAAGTGTCAACCGCGGTATCTGCGACAACGTCATCCTCGAGCGATGTGTCCATCGCGTGGGCGTCAGCGTCATCTGCCGGTGCCTCTTCGAGCGGTGCTTCTGCGCTCTCGTCCGTAGCGGTGTCAGTTACCAACTCCTCGATGTCTTCAACGGCATCGTCTTGCGGTTCTTCGACGGGCTCTTCAGCGGTGACAGATGCGTCCTCTGTGCCAGGCATGTCAGGCGCGGCCTCGGCCTCGGCCTCAACCTCAGGCGCGACTTCGACCGTAGCGTCTTCATCTTCAACGGTATCTGCGACCGGATCTGGCTGAACGGGGGCGTCCGCGAGTTGCTCCGCATGCTCGTCTTCGCTGTAGAAGGATGTAACTTCGGCAGGCTCAGCAGTTTCGCGTGAGACGACCGCACGGATGCGCTGCAGCTTGGCCGCGATGGAGTCGTTGTCTGTAAAAGGTGCCGGGTCGGTGATTTCAGGCTGGGCCTGAACCGGTGCAGGCGCGGGGGGCGCGACCGTGGGTTCCGCTGTCACTTGCGCTGCGGCCATTGTCACTGCGGGAGCTGCGACAGGAGCGGCAGCAGCAGCGGCATGGTCCTGACGCAGGATCAGGGAATTGTCTGTGACTTCTGCATTGACGCGCGACTGAACAGTCTGCTCTGCAATGCGGTGCAAGGCGTCGGCGTCGGGCTGCGGTGGCTCCGCACCGAAGAACCGGTCGCCCGCTGCCAGATCACGGAAATACTCTGCAATCGCTTTCATCGTTGAAAACGGATCATCGAACCCTTCAAGGGTACATGAGAAGGTCCCGTAAGAGACCGTTAGAATTTTACTTTCACCAACCACGGTGTACTCGCTTTCTCCCCAACCCACGCAACAAATTTAGTCCACAGTATTTCCGATCCCCAAACAAAAACTGAATTTTTGGGCGGATTAGCCGGCAGACATGTTGCCCATTGTCTGCAATTTTAGCATTAATCGAAGAATGCCGCAGAATATTGTTCACACCCCCACATTTTTGACACTTTTGGGCGGGGCACCAACACATTTTCGCCATATAAAACAAGCGCTTAAACTTGCCCCGATTCTCGTTGCAGCCGATGGCGGAGCAGACACGGCTTTGGCCGCCGGGGTGGTCCCGGACGCGGTAATTGGCGATATGGATTCCATCAGCCCGGCCGCGCAAGACAAAATTACCGACAATGCGCTGCACTTTATTGCAGAGCAGGACAGCACCGATTTCGCGAAATGCCTGCGCTCCGTTGAGGCACCCGCGATCCTCGCTTTGGGGTTTTCAGGCGGGCGGCTGGATCATCAATTGGCGGCGTGCACTACGCTCGTGCAGTTCCCCGATAAAATCGTGCTGATGCTGACCGATGAAGATGTCTGCTTTCTCTGTCCTGACCTGCTGGACATTGATCTGCCGGCTGGCACGCGCGTCTCCCTCTTTCCGATGGGCGAGGTGCAGGGGCAGGGGGAGGGTCTGAAATACCCGATCGACGGGCTGACATTTACCCCCGCCGGTCAAGTGGGTACGTCTAACGAGGTGACGGGACCGCTGCGCCTTCAATTCGATACGCGACAGATGCTGGTCATCATACCAAGGGACCATCTTGAGGACATATTGAATACGCTGTGCAGCGCAAACTAAGCGCCTGCTTCCTATTTGTTTGCCAGTTGACCGTGCAGCGTGACGTCGCCTGCACGCCCGAGATGTCATGCCGGCCGGTGGCCTCCTCTGTCAGCTCTGAGCCCGGATTGCTGCTTGATGCGCTTTGCTCGAACGGCAGCATATAAGAGCTGAAGAAACCACCTTTGCCGTCAAGGCCGCACAATAGCATCGGGTTCAGTTTCGGCGCGCCAATCGCGATCTCAATCTAACCGACGATGAGTTGCTTGAGGTTGAGTGCTTCATGTTCAAGCTCATTCAGGCGGAAATTGACGAGGTCGCCAATCGTGACCATTGCGACAGGTTTTTTCCCTTCAACAACTGGCATGTGACGGAAATGGCCTTCCGACATTCGTTTCAAAACGTCGATCAAGGTGTCGTCTGCACTGCATGCCACAACATCGCTTGTCATGTTTTCGGAGACGGTCTGTGGCAAAGTCTGACCAGGGGTTTCTGCAAGCTTCCGCACGATATCGCGTTCTGACAGAATTCCTGCGAGCAAACCGTTATTGTCCACAACCACCAAAGCGCCAATTCGCTGATCGCGTAAAATTTTCACTGCGGTGGAAAGTGTGCTCGTCTCTTCAATGGTGATGACTTTGTTGCTTTTTTTGGCAAGTAGGCTCGAGATCTTTCCCTCTTTAGCCTGGAGGCTGGATTCAACCGATTGACTGGAACTCGTTGGCCCAAGTTTATCGCCGACCATTGGCGCTTGATAAGATGTAGGCATGATACTCAATTCTCCCGTTGGCTCTGAAACGAACATCACTTCAGTGACTATAGCACAAACCGAAACCAGCAGGTGCCGCACCGCTTTGGATGACCTTCTTTTTGACGCCGGCACTCCCGATGTCAGTTTGCTCGAGAACATGTCTCAAAGAACAGCATATATCATTTACAAAAGTAGTGCACCGGGATCATGTTTCCAAGCATTTCTGGATAGCGACAGACACTGAGTTGATCACCGTCCGGTCACGTCCGGTGTGACTTGGCCTTTCACAATTCAGATGCTGCATTTGCTCCAATGACCGCGAACAGCCATATCAAGACATTCAAATCAATGTCTCGTCGGCGACTGATACGCCATTTGCTGTTGTCCAGAGTGCAGCAGGTTTTTATTGAAAAGCAAACAAGACCGGACGAAAACCCCTGCGATGCCTGAGATTGAATTCACCAGACTACCCGAGATTGATCCATCCGAGATCGTCGCGCACATGTCCGACCCGCGTGTGGCAGAACACATGCCATTGCTGAATTATGAATGGGATGAGGCCGCTGCCGCCAAGTTCGTCGCCACCAAAGAGGCGTGCTGGAACCGCGATGGGCTTGGCCATTGGGCCATATTGTCTGACGGCAAGTATGTTGGTTGGGGTGGTTTTCAGAAGGAGGGGTGCGAGTGGGATTTTGGCTTGGTTCTCAAGCCGGAATCATTCGGCCTTGGTACACGCGTTTCAAGAAAAGCAATCGATTTCGCCATTGCCGACAAGCGCATTCCATTCGTGACGTTTCTTCTGCCTCCGTCGCGCAAATACCTTGGTGCGCTCGACCGCCTTGGCGCGGTTTTTGTGGGTGAGCAGGCCTATGATGGGGAGACCTTCCTGAAGTTTCGGCTGGAAACTGAATGACCGCTCTGTCCTGTGTGGATGTCTCCTGCAAAGCAAGACTTTTTTGAAGCTCTTGGCAATTTGTCAGATACGGTCTTGTGTTCCCGTTGCCCGGCAGGCGATTTGCGAAGCAAATCTGCCGATAGGGGCCTGTTCGCGCGGAACTCA
>JBCCVD010000027.1:0-47743 GCA_039195745.1 Pseudomonadota bacterium
TGAAAGCATCGGTCCGATTACAGCAACGGCGCCGCTGGAGGCGATCGGTGATCGATCCTGATGTTCAGATCGGCAAGGTCGACACCAAGGCCTCAGGAGCGATGAGGCAGAAGCAGGCGAAAATCCATCGGGGCTCGAATGCTAGTGCCGACTTTTCAGTCTCGCATCGAAAACGACAACCGGATCTGCGCCGCACTTTTGGGTTAATTCTTTGTCAACGCCGCAAGGCAAGCTGCCAACCAGATCAGGAGGAGAGACCGATGACCCGTCCCAATGCAACCGCCCGTATGATCCACACGCTCGTGATTGGTGGTGCCTTTGCGGGTGCGGTTCTGGCCGCGAGCATCAGCGCCGCGAATGCGATGCAAATCTTCAACTGTACCAACCAATCGATCCCGGTGAGCGTCACGCACACGCCGACAGGAGAGCATTTTGGCTCAGCCGATGTCGCACCGGGCCAGGGAATGGCGTGGCATACCGGTCTTGGCGCGGGCTATCAGGTCGACCTCCATTCCCACCGGGTGGTCAAGCAATATGGCAACCGCCAGGGCGACGAGATCCTCAGCATTGCAATTGTTGATGGCAAGAAGCAATTGCTGAACGGATATAAATGTGGACCCACCACGCGTTCGGCCCGCGCTCGTCCGCAGCCAGTGCCGCCAAAAACCGATGCCGTGATCAAAGGCGCGCTTGCTGCGGCCGCAATCGGGATCATCTTGCACAACGCCACGAAATAGAAAGCCTCCCCCCCCCCCGCACTGTTCGTCCCCCCCGACAGTGCTGAAGCCGGTCCTCCCCAGAGGCCGGCTTCCCTTATGGGGCCACTTCCATCTGCAGAACTTTCGCGCGTTCTGGTGAAACACCCAGCACGATTTCGATTTGATGGAGGATCTTGTCTTCCTCATCATGTTTGATCCCGTCGGCAAAAACGACGCGCCACAGGGCGCGCAGGGTTTCCTCTACCTCCTCGGTGCCCACAGCCTTTTTCAGGATCCCTGCCAGCTCTTCAGTGTCGGGCATCTGTTCTTCCAGTTTTTCGCACGCCGCGCGCATCTTTGCGGCTTCGACAGCGTTGAGCCCGTTGCGTGTGGCCAGAACCTTGTCGATCAACTCGATCTCTTCAAACAGATAGGCCTGATCAGCTTGGGCGGCGCGCACCATCAATGTCCCCATCGCGTGGCGTGCATCTGAGGCGGGCAAGGGCGTCTCGTAGCTTTCAGGGTTGTTGAACAGGGCGAGAAGACGGTCAAACATGCGCGGGCCTCATCATTTTTCATTTTGCGCAAACCTAGACGTTGCGCTCGTGCTTGACTAGGTGCCGCGCGGTTTCGCGCGCACGGTCGGGTCTGCTGCTGTCGGGTCTTCAGGCCAGGGGTGGCGCGGATAGCGTCCGCGCATATCCTTGCGCACATCGGCGTAGCTGTCCGCCCAGAACCCCGGTAAATCCTGTGTCACTTGCACAGGCTTTTGCCCCGGGGATAGCAGCGTGATCTTCAAGGGCGTCTGCTTGGGCCCGACCGTAGGATGGCGCGTGCATCCAAACATCTCCTGCAAGCGCACCTCGATTTCGGGCGCATCGCCTTCATAATTCACGGCTGCCTTACGGCCCAAAGGGGTGGTGATATGGGCGGGCACCGACTGATCAAGCTTTTGCTGCGTCTCCCAATCCAGACTGGCTTTGAGCGCGCCAGCAACATCGACGGACTTCAATTCCTGCGCGGTTTTCTTACCGCTCAAATAGGGCAGGAGCCATGCGTCCAGATTTTCGACAAGCTCCGCATCTGACCACGCCAACCCGAAGACCTGTCCGCGGGCTCTGAGGAAACGCGCAGGTTTGCTCCAGTTCAGCGCCTGCAGACCCAGATCACGCACCCCGTCCAGCAAGGCGTGCGCCACTTGATCAGGATCAGGGTCCTGCCATATCCGGTCATCCAGCACCAGCGCGCCAAACCGCTCTTGCTTGCGCGTCAGCACACGCCCGTCGCGGCGCGACCATGCGCAAACCTCATGCCAGACGATCTGGACGCCAAACAGCCCGCGCAGCTCCGCCTCAGAGATCACAGTCGCCGCACGTATCTTTGCCTCCCGCGCGTCACCATCCAGATCCGCCGCCGCCAGCAGCCGCTGACCCGCCAGCGAATCTTCGCCCGGTAAGATCGCCCCCTTGCCGCCAGACAAATGAAACCGCGCCTCGCCACCCTTGCGGCGCAGCGCCACGCGGTCGGGATAGGCCAGCGCCACCATCTCGCCTAAACTGCGCTCCGGCCCACTGGCATAACGCTGCAGGCGCTTGGCCTCCGCCTTCACCTCGCGCGGCAGCGTCCCGCGCAGCCGTGCGCTGAGATCACTGCTTTGGCCACCCGAAGGGCGCGCCGCCAGAACAGCGGCCAGCGTCGCAGCGCCTGGCCCGGCGCTTGCCAGCATATGGGCCAGACGCGGATGCAGCGGCAGGGGCGCGAGCGCGCGGCCATGCGCCGTAATGCGGTGCCTCTCATCCAGCGCGCCCAGCATAACCAACAGGTCTTTCGCGGTTTCAAACGTGCCGGTCGGGGGCTGGGTCAAAAGCGCCAGATCAGCAGGGGCTGCGCCCCATGCCGCCAAATCAAGGGCGAGGCCAGCAAGATCCGCTGTCTCAATTTCTGGCGGTGCAAAGGCCGCCATCACACCTTCTTCCGCCTTGGTCCAAAGCCTGTAACACACGCCCTCCGCCACGCGCCCCGCGCGACCCTGCCTCTGCGTGGCCTCTGCTTTTGAGGCACGCTCCGTCACAAGTCGCGACATGCCAGAGCCCGGATCATAGCGCGCGCGCCGCGCCAAACCGGCATCGACCACCACGCGCACGTCCTCAATGGTCAGGGAGGTCTCCGCAATGGAGGTTGCCAGCACGATTTTGCGCTGGCCTGCAGGGGCTGGGGCAATCGCTGCGCGCTGCTCTGCAAATGGTAAGGCGCCATAAAGCGGGCGAATGGTGACATCAGGCGGCGGCGTTATCGCGCTTGCGACGCGCAGGATTTCGCCTGCGCCGGGCAGAAAGACCAGAATGCTGCCCTCGGTCTCGTGCATGGCCCGCTCAATCAGGCCTGCGACATCCGCCTCCAACCGCGCGCCCGCCCGGCGCGGCCTGTCCAGCCAGCGCGTCTCCACCGGGAAGCTGCGGCCCCGAGAGGTCACAACTGGCGCGCCGCCCAACAGTTCTGCGACAGGCTCCGCATCCAGCGTAGCGGACATGACCACCACTTTCAGATCATCGCGCAATGCCTCGCGGGTCTCCCAGACCAGCGCCAGGCCCACATCTCCATTCAAAGAGCGTTCGTGAAATTCGTCAAACACCACGCAGCCCACGCCGGGCAAATCCGGGTCGGCTTGCAGCATCCGGGTCAAAACGCCCTCGGTCACGACCTCAATCCGCGTCGCGGCGCAGGTTTTGGAAGCGCCCCGCATCCGGTACCCCACGGTCTGACCCACGGGTTCACCCAAAACCGACGCCATGCGCTCGGCTGCTGCGCGCGCAGCCAGACGGCGCGGTTCCAACATGATCAGGCGGCCGTCAAATGCACCTGCTTCCAACAGCGCCAAAGGCACGCGTGTGGTCTTGCCCGCGCCCGGCGGCGCCTGCAAAACGCACAGACCGTCAGCGGCCATGTGACCGATCAGATCTTCCAGCACATCATCTATTGGCAGCGTCCCCATAGCGCCTCTTTAACGCCAGCGCGCGCCCTTCACAGCTTCTTTCTGCCTAAAATATGCTCCGCGAAGCGGTCCCGCGTTATTCATCCGCGAAAAGGCCCGCTATTTTCGGGTCATTGTTGCGTTGCCATAGAGCGTTTGCGTCACGACTTTCTCCACGCGGTACCGCCCATCTGCGGTCTTGGCGTAGTACAGGTTGAAGGGAAACCGCGTCTTCTCAGCCATATCTTCAGCCGAAAAGCCCTTGAGGCGGCGGTATTCCCCGTCGCATCTGATCATATCGCCATCGGCCCGCGGCGACCGCAGCCGCACCTGAGAGCGCCGCTTGCCGTCAAACATCTGCACATTCAGCTTGCACACATTGGCTTCATCCACATCGCGAAATGCTGCATAGATCGCGGTTTGCGGATCGACCGTGCCTTTTTGTGACGCCGGCGACAGATCGCCTGTCTCGCCCGCTACGACCTTCGGGACACCGCCCGCATATGTCATCGTCGTCTTGGACACGCGTTTGCCGGTATCGGCATTCTCATCGTAGCGCGCGGGCCTGAAACTGTTGCCGCGCACGGTGCCTTTGGATTTGGCCGTGTAGGTGATAGAGCGCAACATCCCCACCAGCCCGCCGGACTTCAGAACACCCGTGGTTTGATAGCTGCCGCCACTCTCTGCGCCCTTGACGGTCAACGTGCCCGCCGTGATGCCGCGCAGCGCGACTTTGAAAACCGCATTTGTGTTGCCATCCGCCCAGACAGGGCCGCCCGAAAGCATACCGATTGCAGCCAGCCCAAAGATCACACGTCTCATAACTCTTCCTTTTGGAATGCACTTCTTGCTTGCTCCTGAATATCGGGGCTTACACAAAGGGGCACCACCCCTGTCGCGCAACTGTGAGGGGGAATTTCAAGCGAAAGACCGCCAAGCGTTGAAACATATCGAAGAATTAGTCGCGAAAGTCGTGAACGGGGAGCGCCGCGCCCTGTCACGCGCGATCACGCTTGTCGAGAGTGCGCGCGCGGATCATCAACAGCAGGCACAAGCCTTGTTGCAAATCGCAGGGCAGGGCGGGCGGCAAGCCTTGCGCATCGGCCTTTCCGGCACGCCCGGGGTCGGCAAATCCACGTTCATCGAAGCCTTTGGCAGTTTTCTGACTGCGCAGGGCCTGCGCGTCGCGGTGCTTGCCGTTGATCCCAGTTCCACCCGCTCTGGCGGCTCGATCCTGGGCGACAAAACCCGCATGGACCGGCTGTCGCGCGACAAAAACGCCTTTATCAGGCCCTCGCCCTCTCAGTCACATCTGGGCGGCGTCGGCAGACGCACCCGCGCCGTCGTCGCACTCTGCGAAGCGGCCGGGTTCGACGTGATCCTGATCGAGACAGTGGGCGTCGGCCAATCTGAAACCATGGTGGCGGAGATGTCGGATATCTTCACGCTGCTGCTGGCGCCTGCGGGTGGCGATGAATTGCAGGGCGTCAAACGGGGCATCATGGAAATCGCCGATCTGATCCTTGTCAACAAGGCTGATGGCGATCTTAAACCGCAAGCCATCCGTACCACCGCAGATTATGCCGGTGCGCTGCGCTTGCTTCGAAAGCGCGCGCAGGATCCGGACGGGTTTCCCAAGGCGCAGCCCGTCTCTGCACTGAACGAGGATGGCTTGGCGCAGGTCTGGGAGGACATGCAAACCCTCAGCGCATGGCGCAAGAGCCACGGCCATTGGGACAAAACCCGCGCCCGTCAGGCCGTCCACTGGTTCGATGAAGAGGTTCGGACACGGCTTCTGGCGCGCCTTGACCGCGACCCCGAGATTGCAGCGCTCAGACAGAGCCTCAGAGCCACGCTTCTGGAGGGGGAGACCTCCCCGGATGCCGCGGCGGATTTGGTGCTGGCAGCCTTAAAGGGCGCGTCTTCGCCGGCCCCGTCATCCGGATCGTGACCGGCTCCGCGAGGGGCAGTTCACCCGCATGGTGAAATGGGGGAAATAACCAGCTTGCCCGCTTGACGGGCCTGCATTCTCCCTCTACACCGCGCGAACAGAATTCAGGGGCGCGCTGCGCGCCCCTCTTACGTTATGAAAAGGAAACGTCATGTCTCGCGTTTGCGAACTCACTGGTAAAGGTCCGATGACTGGCAACAATGTCAGCCACGCCAACAACAAAACCAAGCGTCGTTTTCTGCCGAACCTCAATGATGTGACGCTGACCTCCGACACGCTGGGTCAGTCCTTCAAATTCCGCATCTCGGCAGCAGCTCTGCGCACCGTTGATCACCGCGGCGGTTTAGACGGCTTCATGGCGAAAGCCAAAGACGCCGAACTCTCCGCAAAAGCGTTGAAAGTCAAAAAAGATATCGCGAAAGCCCAAGCCGCCGCTTGAGCCACCGCAACAGTTCGAATGCAAAGCCCCGTCTGGTCAGGCGGGGCTTTTGCGTTGCGCCGCGCAGCCACAATCGCGTGAGGCGCATGTATCTGCGCGGCTTTGTCTCTTCACATTCGTAAAATTGATGCGTAACTCAAGGGCATGACACTGTTCCGTCGCCTTGTTTTGACGTGGCTTGCCGCCGTCATGGTGCTGACCTCCGGGGCTATGGCGGCCGTGCGTTCCGCGCCGGATGGTCAGAGCATTGTCATTTGCACCGGCACTGAAATTGCCGTGATACAAATTGACCACAACGGAAAACCCATTGACCCGCTGCCGGTTTGCCCGGATTGCGTGCTGTTCAAGGCCACGCTGGCACCCCCCCTTGCGTTCGCCGTGGCGCCGCTGTCATCAACGCTCAAACGGCACCTGCAGCAGAGCATAAGCTTACGCGTCGCCACTGACGTGATCACGGAGGCACGCGGCCCGCCCATCCACATCTGATCCAGTTCACTCAAGACATATCGTTGAAAAAGGACAATCAGATGTCACTCAAATCTCTTCTACTCGCCGCGAGCCTTTCGCTTGCCCCAATCGCCGCTATCGCGGGGGATGCCAAGATCATGATCATGGACCCCTATGCGCGCAGCTCAACTCCGACCTCGAAATCCGGCGCGATCTTTTTCGAGCTGATGAACCACGGCCCCGATGACCGCTTGATTGCGGCGTCCACAGATGTCGCGAACAAGACCGAATTGCACACCCATAAGGAAGACGCCAACGGCGTCATGAAAATGCTGCATGTCGAAGAAGGTTTTGCCGTGCCCGAAGGTGAGACCGTGATGTTCAAGCGCGGCGGCAAACATGTAATGCTGTTGGGCCTGACCGGACCGCTTGAGGATGGTGCCACCATCCCCATGACGCTGACATTTGAGAAGGCGGGGGAGGTGCGTGTTGACGTGATCGTTGACCAGAACCGGAAGCCAAAACACGGCGGTCACGGGTCTGATCACAGCTCGCATGATCACGGGTCTCACGACAGTTGAGCAGCTATTAAGCAGATGCACAAAGCGGCGGCATCAGTTGTCGCCGCTCCTTTTGTTAACCAATTTGCCATAAATGTTAACAAAACTGACGACTTATCGAAAAAACTGCTTCTTTTGCGACCATTCCAAGGGTAAGGAATACCTTACCTTTGTGGAAATACTTGAATGTCTCGTGTCCTATTTGTCTGTCTTGGCAATATTTGCCGGTCTCCTCTCGCGGAAGGAGTGTTCCGCAAGCATGCGGCGCAGGCTGGGCTTTTCGTAGAAATTGACAGTGCCGGGACGGGCTCCTGGCATACAGGTAACGCGCCAGATGCCCGCGCAATCGTGGCGGCGCGCGAGCATGGCATCGACATCAGCGAAATCCGGGCGCGCACCTTCGGTCAATTCGACTTTGACGAGTTTGATCTGATCCTCGTTGCAGATCGCGAAACGCTGGCCGATGTGATGCGGATGGAGAAGCCGTCATCGCTGGCAAGGGTCGATATGCTCACGAAGTATTCCTCGCGGAGCGATCTGATCAATATGGACATTCCTGACCCGTATTACACGGGCCAGTTTGATCCTGTGATTGCAATCATCGAAGACTGCGTGCGCAATCTGACGGATTACCTCAAGGAAGAGCAGGACCGCTCCGCCGCTGACGCGTAGAGCTTGTATTTCTGCCAGAACGCCTCATTTGACGGGCGATCGGATTGCCTGACATCCTGTGCCCGCTGCGGGTCTTCATAAAACGTGGCGGCCAGACGCTGTTCGCTGCGGTCCAGCCGCGCATTGGCGACGGCTTGGATGCAGCCGCATAGCTGCGGGGAGGCAGCTCTCCGGTCAGAGCGATTGCACGCTGCAGAGACTGGCCCGGATGCCACACGGATACCGGCCTCCGGGCTTGCCAGACGCGAGCCACCGCAGCCCGCCAATACCAAAGACAGCCCAAGTACTGCTGTGATCTTAATGCTGTGGGTCATTCACGTGCCCTTCACTCAAGCAGGACCAGCAAGCGGCCCCGCATCATTGCCTCAATTGCCCGCATGTTGGACTGCGGATCGTTGACGCAAAGATGCAAAAAACCGCGGCAAAGTGCAATTGCCGCGGATGTCACAATTTGTAGCAGGTCTTTACGGATGGCGCTTCGCCTGCAAGTTTACGCCTATTTGTAAGGGACCAGCTCCAGCCCGGTCAGGTTTTGACCTGTGGATGCCTGTCCGGGCGTGGCAGTCGTGCCCGTCGTGACACCTTCCTGAGCGCGTTTGACGATCAGCGTGTTGGCTTCTGTGTAGCCTGACGTCCGCACAGCGACAAAGCCGGGCGTGCGATTGGGGCGATAGTTGATGGGGTTTGTAAAGCTCCCAACATAGCCGTGGTCATGAGAGTGGGCATACCCGATCAGGGTATCGGCCTGCGCGGAAGACGCGACAAGACAAAGAACAGCAGCGATACGAAACATGGGACGTTTTCCTATGAGCATGAGTGGCAGAGCAGAGCTTTAACTTCTCATTAACGCCTCAGTTGCGTCAAGTTTTTGTCTTATTTCAAAGGGTTGCGATCTATATTTGGGGTAATGCGTGAAGAAAGCCACTAGAAGGGAGTTCATTGTTTCCAACTTGGAAACACTGCCGCCACAGTTCTGCCATACTGGTCAATCAACGGCTGCATGTCGATTCTCTGCGGAGCAACGCACGCCATTCCCAGGGACCGCTGGATGTAGCACAGCGCCGTCACGACACCGGCCTAT
Organism: Pseudomonadota bacterium; assembly: GCA_039195745.1. Taxonomy (GTDB): domain Bacteria; phylum Pseudomonadota; class Alphaproteobacteria; order Rhodobacterales; family Rhodobacteraceae; genus Litoreibacter. Next base: position 8,820 of record JBCCVD010000027.1, read on the forward strand.
ACAGGCATATGCCCTCTATATTGTGTGAAATGGCGTTTTGGTATATAGATACACCAATTTTGTATGTATTTATTGAGGTCAGCGGCAGCATCATGACGCGAAGCTGACCAGTGTGGGGCGGGGCTATTATGTCCAATCTGGAAGAAACCCGACAACGGATCCGCAAAAGCAATGTCCGGATCGTGGTCACTTATTTCGTGGTCTTCGTCTACTGCACGGCCTCAGTGATATTCACCGCGTATCTGCTGTGGCAGGCCAAATATGAACTCGCCTTGGGCATTTTCAACGGTCTCGCCACACTCGCTGCGGGCATTGCCGGCTTCTGGTTTGGCAGTCGCGGCACTGGCTTTCCCCAGTCTGAGACGCCCGGCGGCCAGCCGGGGCCGAGCCCGTCGATCTTTGTCGGACCTGAATTGGGCACCACGCGCCCCATGGTGAAGCCTGCCTCAGATATCGACGATGACGCTCTTCCGCCCGACAACAGTTAGGACCCCGCCATGAGACAGCCCTTTGCCACCTCCTGCGCCCTCATCACGATACTGGTTCTCGCAGCCTGCACAGCCCTTGAAAGCAACCGTGCGGGATCGCCGTTTCTGGCGCCGAACGGGGCAGAACGGCGCACCCAGATCGCTGCCAGCTACTCCCTACCGCGCCGGTATCTGAGTTTCGAGGTCTATGGCAACGCGGATTCCATGCGCCGCTCCAGCCGTTTTCGGATTGACCGCAAACCGGATCAAGAGGTGCTGGGCCCCGATCCCAATCCCCTGTTTCGTTATCTTGTGAATTACGTCCCGTCGCGCTTCTCAAGGGATGAGGTCGATTTCGAGATTGAAAAGCAGATCCTCAAATCGGTGACAGTCGCCACGGATGATCAAACCGGCCAGACCCTGATCAACCTCGCCCGTTCGCTGGGCAATATCTCGCGATTGGCTGCGGATCTGGACCCGACGCCCGGCGCAGGTCTGCGCGACAGCACAGCCGAAACTCTGGTCGCCAAGCTGAAATTCGACCCGACCGATCCCGTCAGCGTCGCGCGGACGCGCAATATCCTCAGCCACAATGCCACCCATGGGGTGGATCTGCAGATCACGCCGCCGCCGCGCGCCATCACTGCGGTTCCGGGCTGTGACTATGCCATCTGCTACCGGCCGTTGATTACGGTCACGCTCAGCTTCATTGACAAACGTTCCGGCAATGTAACGGAACATGTTGTCTCCGTCCCTGATCCGCATCAGGTAACGGGGATTGACATTGAACGCTCCCCCTTCGTGCGCCGCGACACGATCCTGACCTTCGCAGATGGCACGCTGACCAATGTCGATATCACCAAGCCCAGCGAACTGGCGGCCGCAGCCCTGCTGCCACTTGAGATCGTGACGGCGGTGTTTGAGGGGACAAATACCGCGATCTCTTCGCTGCTCGGCCTGAAACAGAACGAGCTCAACTCCTCTGCCGAATTGCTGAACGCGCAGGCCAGTTTCCTCAACGCGCTGAAGGCGTATCGCGAAGTGGAGCTCAACGTGTTTGGCCCGCCGCCGACTGCAGAACTGTCAGGTGAGGACAGCCTGCCCGGCGCCCGCGCAGAAGAGGAGGCGCGTCCAAAGGACAAGGACGCAGAGACAAGGGCAGAGAACACCGATCAGGACACGATCTAAGCAAAGGGCCTGTGATGGCGGAAACCGCGACACGAGACAATCTGATGCGTTTTGCGCAGAACCGGATGCGCGATCACAACGGCCATGTCACGCGGCTGCGTGTCTCTGACACAAAGATGGAACTGCCGAGCCTCGAACTGTTCAAAACCATCATCGACGACATTCGCGATCAGATGCCGCATGAGAATGAATATACCAAGCTGAACGCGTTTGATTGCGATGATTACTCGTTCATTCTCAAAGGGTTGATCAGCCAGTGGTATCGCCACAACCGTCCCTCCGATCTGCCCTTCGCAATGGGGATCGCATGGGGCTTTTTCAACAGTTTCAGTCGCACGGAGTTTCATTCGCTCAACTTCGTCTTCATCGCTGATGATCGCAAATTGCGCTGGATCGAGCCGCAGTTTCTGCGCAGCAAATCGCTTGAGCAAGCAACCGCCCGGTTTCGCAGCGACCTCGATGAAGTCAGCCTGCTGATGCTCTGACGATCAGGCACTCCAATGCGGTTCATTGGTCAGGAGTTTGCTGTGCTGGCCTCTGCATTGCCCCACATGAGCACGCCAAAAGCAGCCCGAAAGCCGGACCGCTGTTCAAAGGCCACTAGCGGACGGCCAACCCGTTCTCGTCAAACGCATGCAGGTTTTCTCTGGCAAAACTCAGCCCCACAGTTTCCCCCGGCGCGCAGGAGGCCGTGCCATTGACGCGCACTGTGAATTGTCCGGCCTCCCCGCAGGAAATGATGACAAATGTATCGGCGCCCAGATATTCCAGCACATCAACGACACCATCAAGCTGCCCGGCACCTGCGGTGGTCAGATCAATATGCTCTGGCCGGACCCCAACGGACACGGCCTCTGCCGGGACATCCGCGACCTGAACGGCGGAGGCCGGGCAGATATTCATGCGAGGCGAGCCGATGAACTGGGCCACGAACAGATTGGCCGGGCGCTCATACAGCTCGCGCGGGCTGCCGACCTGCGCGATCTTGCCAAATTCCAGCACCACGATCCGGTCGGCCAACGTCATGGCTTCGATCTGGTCATGGGTGACGTAGATCATCGTCGATTTCAGCGTCTGGTGCAGTTTTGCGATTTCGTAGCGCATCTCCACCCGCAGGGCCGCGTCGAGGTTGGACAGAGGCTCGTCAAACAGAAACGCCGTGGGGTCGCGCACGATAGAGCGCCCGATCGCCACGCGCTGACGTTGCCCGCCAGACAGGTCCTTGGGCCGCCGGTCAAGATAGTCATTCAACTTCAACACCCGTGCGGCCTCATCGACCTTTGCGTCGATCTCCGCCTTGGGCAGGCCAGCAGATTTCAGCGGAAAGCCCACATTGTCGCGCACCGACATATGCGGGTAGAGCGCGTAGGACTGGAACACCATGGCCAGCCCGCGTTTGCTGGGCGGCTCTGCGGTCGCGTCGCGCTCTCCGATCATGATCTGCCCGCGCGAGGTCTCTTCCAGCCCTGCAATCATCCGCAGCAAAGTCGATTTGCCGCAGCCCGAGGGGCCCACGAACACGACGAATTCGCCTTCCTGAATATCAAGGTCGACGCCTTTGATAACTTGGACTTCGCCGAACCATTTCTCGACGGCTTTCAATGTGATGGATGACATTATGCTACTCCCTGACGGGTTTCGGGCTCAAGGCCCGCCCAGCCCAACCAGACGGCGGCTGTCCATGTGAAGGTCTCGCCACCGGCGGGTGCGCCGGTCTGCGGGTCGTAATATTCGGCAAATCCGTGGTCCTGCATCAGGCGTGCCGTGTCGCGCCGGATGCGCGCGCCCAGGTCAAAATGTCCCTGTTCTTCCAGCCCCGATCCCACGAGGTAATTCATGATCGGCCATGTTGGCCCGCGCCAGTAGCGCAAGGGCTCGAACCCGTCGGCGGCCGGATCGAAGCTCGGCACGCTGTATTCGGCGGCCGCGATGACCCGTTCAAGGGCGGGCAGGGCGCGTGGATCATTGATCCCCGCATACCAGCAGAGCGCGGAGGCATTGCTGAGCACGCCGTTGAACGCACCCGCGCGCACATCGCGGCTGTCATAGCTGCCTATGTCCGGGTTCCACAGCGTCTCCGCCCCCGCTTCCAGCACCGCGATCCAGTCCTGAATTTCGGAGATATCTTCCCCAAAGCGTTGCCCCATCGCGGCCAGATCGCGCTGCGCGCGCAGCAAGGTGAAGGTCATGGTCGGATCGGCCACGCGGAACGGGTTGAGATCACGCAGTTTTTCTTGGTCCCAGGCAACGGCAACACCGATCTGGACCAGTTTGATGTAGCGGTCATAATCATATTGCGTGGGCCGCATGGCCGGATCGACATGGGAGGTGTCGCGCCGCGTGTAGCTGCCGACATCATCGGCCTTGATCGCAGCCATAGCCCCGTCCCAGTCGGGGGCATTGTCGCGCCCGGCCTCCCATGGATGTGTCACGCAGACCGCGCCCTGATCCAGCCGCCATTCCATGAACCAGCGGTGCCAAGCACGCAGCTTGGGCCAGAGCGCGCGCGCTCTTGTCTCGCCTGTCGGATCCATGGCCAGCATCTTGGCCATGAAACTGGCCGCTACCGGCGGCTGGCTGATACCTGACGAAGGGATCGGGCCGCGCCCCAGCCAGACATCGGGCCCAGGAAAATAGCCCGGATCAGGCCGGTGGAACAGGATATGGGGCACCATCCCGTCCTCCCACTGGCCCGACAGCAACGTCTCAAGCTCTTGCCATCCGCGCGCGGGGTCAAAGGTCGCAAACCCCCAAGCCGCAAAGGCGCTGTCCCAGTTCCACTGGTAGGGGTAGAGCCCATGGGTCGGCAGCGTGTAGCCGCCCTTGTCGTTGTTGCGCAGCGTCTCTTGGGCTTTCTTGGTCAGGTCCATCGTCATCCCTTTACTGACCCTGCGGTCAGGCCTTTCGTCATAAATCGTTCCAGCCCCAGAAACAGCGCCATGATCGGCACGGTCGCGATTACCGATCCGGCCATCAAATGCTGGCGCGGAATTTCTGAGGAATTGAGCGAGGCAATCCCCCGCGTCAGTGTGAATTTGGAGGGGTCATCCAGCAGCATGAAGGCCAGCAGGAACTCGTTCCACGCGATCATGAACACGTAAAGCGACACGGATGCCAACGCTGGCAGCGACAGCGGCAGCGTGATCTTCCAGATCACCGCGAGGCGCGACAGCCCGTCCATCAAGCCCGCTTCCTCGACCTCTGCGGGCAGCCCTCTGAAATAGCCTTGCAACATGTACAGCGCCACCGGGATCGTCGTCACCGGGTAGATCATCACGATCCCCCAGAAGGAATTGCGCAGACCTGTCATCGAAAACGCGATGTAGATCGGCAGGGCGAGGACGATCATCGGCACCATGTAAATAAGCAGAATGGACCGTGAAAATGCAGCCCGGCCTGAGAAGCGCAACCGCGCCACGGCATAGGCGCCGGGAATTGCGAAGGCCAATGTGATGAACACCGTCAGCACAGAGATGAAGAAGGAGTTGAACAGATATGTGCCGAAGTTGAACTGCGTGAACAGCTCGTCATAGCTGCGAAAGAGCTCCGCGCCTTTGGACAGATCGACCGAGAAATCCAGCGGGTTCTGCATCAGCTCGCCCTGATTTTTCAGGCTCGTCATCACCATCACGTAGAACGGGATCAGCACGATTGCTGTGAAGAAGATATAGCCGAAGCCGGTCAAAAACCGGATCACAGCCGCCTCGAACTCGTGCCGCGTCAGGCTGCCGCTCGGCAAATCAGCGGCAATCAACCAAAGCGACCAGGCAAGGGCCGCAACCAGGATCAACCCGCCGATAAAGAGGGTCAGGGCGGGTGTGTCAGGTCCCACCTGAAGCGGACCGATGCCGATGAAAAGCGCAACGATCACGGCGAAACCCGTGACAGCGCCCCAAAGCATATTGTTACGGATTATCAGGAGCAGACCACCCGCAACCGCGCCCCAGATCAGGGACCACAGCAGATGCGGCCGGATCGCATCGCCCGTGGCAAAGCTCATCACAATTGCGACCGTGATCGACAACACCACCAGCCACAGCGCGCCCAGCGCAGGCGCAGTCACATAGCTTTGACGGATCATAGCCCTTCCTCCTGGCTGATAAATTTCAGGAAAAACAGCGAGAAGGTCAGAAGGCAGCCAAAGATCACCACCGCGACAGCCGCACCCGCCCCGATATTGGAGACCGCAAAGGCCTGCTCATAGACATTCACGGTCAAGGTCCGCGTGCCTGCATTGCCGCCTGTCAGCAGGAAAATGTCGTCGAACTTGTTGAAGGTCCAGATGAAGCGCAGCAGGAACAAGACGCTGAGGATCCCCAAAAGCTGCGGCACGCTGAGATACCAGAATTGCTGGAAGGGTGACGCACCATCCATATCGGCGGCCTCATACATATCACTGTCAATGCTCTGCATCCGGGCGAGGATGAACAGGAACGACAGCGGGAAATAGCGCCAGATCTCGAAGATCGTGACCATGATCAGCGCCAATGGCCGCTCGCCAAAGAAATTGATCGCCGTGGGCGTCACGCCCATCTGGATCAGCAGCGCATTGGCAGAGCCCGAGAAGGGATCGAACAGGATCAGCCAGGCAAAGGCCACGGCAATGATCGGTGCCACATATGGAAACAGGTAGAGCCCGCGCAAAATGCCTTGGCCCTTGAAGGATTTGTTCAGTAGCAAAGCTGCGAACAGCCCCACAAGCAGCGCCCCGATGGTGCCAAACACGGTGTAAAACAGCGTGACCCAAAGCACCTCGAAGAACTCTTCGCCGCTGAAGACCCGTGTGAAATTCTCAAATGTGAAGGTGCTGTTGGTCAGCACATTGGACCCCACACCCGTTGTCACCGCCGCGCTGTCTTGCGGGCGCAGCCCATTGTCGAAATAGGCCTGCTCGACCGTCACCGGAATGGTCAGCGTCTCCCGCGTCTTCGGCTCCCAATCTCCCAGATCACAAAGCAGTGCTCGCCCGTCGAGGCTGCAGCGCGGGTCAAGCTCTCCCACGGCAAGGCCAAGCGGTATCTCATCCCGGAATGTCACGCCCGTAATCGGCTGCTCCTGCGAAGAATTGCGCAACCTGTAGCGGATCGTGGCCTCATCCCCGGCAGCTTCAGGGTTGCCGCGAATGTCTTCGCGCAGCACCACTTCCGGCGCGCGCAAATCGCCCAGTTCAACCGGTTTGAAGGAAATCCAGAAGATCGCGAGCAAAGGCAGCACAACGACCAAGGCCACGGCTGTGATGGTTGGCAGCAACAGGCCCCAAGCCAATCGCGCTTCGCGCTTTGCCAAAGCACCTGTACCGACAGGAGGGGTAGGCTCCGTCATTTTGGACATCTCCGGTGATCGTCGCGTAAAAAGTCATGCTGCTCCGGGCGCCTGTACATGACGGCGCCCGGAGGTTTGGTATGTTACTTCACGCCAGCAATGGCCTTGTTCAGCTCAGCCACAGTTGCCGCCGCATCCCGCTCGCCGTCGATATATTCGCGTACGAGCCGGTTGATGACTTGGCTGTTGATGATCTTGGAGGCTGCTGAGAGCTGGCCATCGGCCACACCCCAACGCTGCGCCACGTCCAGACCGCCGACGATCTCGTTGATCATGGAGGCCTCGTAAAGATCACCCAAAGGCGCTTTGCGGTCGACGCCCACATCGAGCGTTGCCCACAAATCCGCATATTCGGTCGGGTTGTCCGCAGAACCGCGACGCACAGGGAATTTGCCCTCAGGCGCAATGGCCAGGGTAGAGCCGTAGCCCTCACTCATGGAGTATTGCACAAATTCCATCGCCGCATCGGTGGAGGCATCCGAGGTGATCCCGAAATACCGCACGTCACCCCAAGCCGCTCCGTCCGGGTTCGAGGGGCCCGCAAAGTTGGTCACAACGCCTGTCGCCGCCGCCAGATCGGTGGAGGTCGGATCGTCATTGATCGTGGGCGGCGCGCTGTCGCGCAGACCGGCCAGCTCGTCCAGAATGAACGGCGACCAGATGATCATCGCCGCATTGCCGCTGAAGTAAAGCGTGCGCGACTGATCCCAGTACAGATCACCGGGAGGGGAGGCTTTGGCGATGGCTTTGTAGAACTCCAGCACTTCGACAGTCGCCGCTTCATCCAAAGCCTGCACCCCGTCCGGACCGACAGGTGAGACGCCATTGGCAAGGAAGACATGCTCCAGAACCTGGCTCATGAAGTTCTCGTCCACCTTCGTGGCAGCCACAAACCCATACATCTCTGGCGGGTTGTGCAGCGCCTCAACCGCAGCCAGAACATTGGCGTATGAGTTGGGCGGTTCCAGTCCTTTTTCCTTAAACAAATCAGCGCGATAGACGAGCATCTGCGTCCAGCCATCCACAGGCACCGACGCATAACCGCCATCAACTGCCGCCATGTTCAACGCGCCCGGCGCGAATGTGTCCGCGCCCAAAGCTTCCACCACGTCTGTCGCGGCATCCGTGTCGAGAATGCCGGCATCTGCCCAAGGCGCCGCATATTGCAACGTGTGGTAAATCACATCCGGCAAATCGCCAGCCGCGAAGGCTGCCGTGGCCCGCGTTCCCAAATCGTTTTCCGTTACCGGAATGACCTCAACGGAGTGGCCCGTCGCCTCCGAGAACGCTGCCGCCATCGCTTCCTGACGCGCTAGACGCTCTGGCTGCTCTTCTGTTGTCCAGACGCGCAGATCCTCTGCCTGCAGGGCTGTCGCCGACAGCGCAAGCGCCATCGCGACACCTGCGCGCATCAGGGCTTTTCTGTTTAGTTTCATTGTCTTCCTCCCGGTTGAGACGTTGGTTGTGTTGTTCATTGTTCAGTGGGGACCGGCCCGGTTGAGCCGCGATCAAGGAAACGCGCCGCGACAGTTTCCCGCAAATTCTCTGGCTCCTCGCCGCGAATGCGGCGGATCAGCAGGCTGGCCAGGCGGTCTCCGGCAGCGCGGTTATCAACCTCAAAGGTCGACAGGGGCGGGGTCGCTGCCGCACCGTCCTGAATGCCGTCATATCCAATCACCGACAGGTCCTGCCCGATCTTCAGGCCGTTTGCCTCCGCAGCGCGGTAAACTCCCAGCGCTACCCGGTCGACAGCGCAAAGAATGGCGCTCGGCGGCCGGTGCAGCGCCAACAGCTGCGCCCCCGCCTGCGCCCCGTCTTCCAGCGTCACCGCGTCCTGCAGGGTCAGGGTCAAATCCGGCGCGATGCCCGCATCTGCAAGCCCTGCCAGATACCCCTCCATCCGCAGCCCCGCGTAAGCGTAACGCTTACCGCCATTGATGAAGCCAATCCTCTGGTGCCCGAGCGCTGCCAGATGGCCAACTGCTTCGCGCATCGCATCCTCGCCGCGAATATCGAACCAGCAGCACCCGGTCGGATCCGCCTGCCTGCCATAGAGCACGAAGGGCACGTCTGCATCGCGCAAAAGCGCCACGCGCGGGTCATCAACCATCGCACGCGGCAGGATGAACCCATCCGCTTTCCCGTCGCGCAGCAGATTGCGGAAACTGTCGATCATATGCAGATCGCTATCGGCAGAGGCGACAGTCAGTGTGTAACCTTCCGTGCTTGCCCCGGCGGAGACGCCAGCCAGAAACTCCGCCAAAAACGGGCGGTGCGCGTCATGATCTGACAGCTGCAAAACCAACCCCAATGAACGCGTCCGCCCGGTCTTGATGGCCTGCGCATGGCTGAGGGGTTGATAGTTCATCTCCTGTGCCATCCGCCGCACCCGCAATTGGGTGGCTTCAGAAATATCGCTGTAGCCATTCATCGCCCGCGACACGGTGGATTTGGTCAAACCCAATGCATCTGCGACGTCACTGATCGTGACGCGCGGCGTCGCGCGATACTTGTCCAAAATGGCAGAGCGAGCAGTCATTTCATCCTCCCTGCGACTCAGGGTGAGGACCGAAACCGGTTTCGGCAAGAGGTTTTTCACACTCCGGCAATGGCCTGCGAAAACAAACCTTGGTCTAACGCGATATCCGGGTCTTTTCGCCTTGTGTGCACCATGCATGCTCCAGACAAGGTAGAAGACCCGATCCGTCTATCTTCATCGCGTCGTCTTTGGTGGCTGGCATGCGGTCTGCGCTGCCATCTCACATTAACCCGCACCGGGCGATTGCTGTGCGATCCGTTGAACTCCGCTGCTGATACGCTAGATGTAGCGAAAAATTGGACGGGAGGATTGAAGTGTCACAGACTGTCAAAGGTTTTCTGGAAAGCCATGCAAGCACGGCGAATGCAGTTGGTGCGCCGGGGCGGGATTGGCTGAGCTACGGCCGCCTGCGTGATCTGGCGGGAACTGTGGCCGCTTCATTGCACAGCGCAGGGATCGGGCGCGGGGATCGGGTGGCCATCGTGCTGCCCAACGGTCCAGAGATGGCCACCGCCTTCATCACTGTCGCGCAAACCGCCGTCACGGCGCCTCTGAACCCGGCCTATCGCGAAGAAGAATTCGCCTTCTACATCGAAGACCTCAAAGCCAAAGCCGTTGTCCTGATGGAAGGCGATGACGGCCCTGCCAGTGCCGCTGCCGAAAAGCTGGGTGTCGCTATCCTGCGGCTCAAGGTCGACACATCCGCGCCCGCTGGCCATTTCACCTTGCACACAGACGCCACGGGCACCTGCGATACCGCAGCTCCGGGCCCTGAGGATGTCGCGCTGATCCTGCACACATCAGGCACCACATCGCGACCCAAAATCGTGCCCTTGCTGCAATCCAATGTTGCGGCCTCTGCCAACAACATCGCGGTTTCCCTGAACCTAACTGCGGAAGATCGCTGCATGAATGTCATGCCGCTCTTCCACATCCACGGGCTTCTCGCCGCGGTCTCGGCCACTTTGTCGACCGGCGGGCAGGTCTGGTGTGCGCCGGGCTTTGATGCGCTGCGCTTCTTTGGATGGCTCCGCGATGCGGACCCCACGTGGTACACTGCCGTACCGACCATGCATCAGGCGATCCTGTCCCGTGCCGCCCGCAATGCGGATGTGATCGAAGGCGCACGCCTGCGCTTCCTGCGCTCCTCTTCCGCCTCGCTCCCCGGCCCGGTGATGGAGAAGCTCTATGACACGTTCGACGTGCCGGTGATCGAGGGCTACGGCATGACCGAAGCCGCGCACCAGATGTGCTCCAACCCGCTTACGCCCGGCACGCAGAAACCCGGTGCGGTGGGCGTGCCCGCTGGCCCTGAGGTGCGCATCGCCCATGAAGAATCCCCCGATCTGCTCGACAATAGCAGCGTCGGCGAGGTCGTGATCTCAGGCCCCAACGTCACGCCGGGCTATGAAAGCAACCCCGATGCCAATGCGAAGAACTTCTTCGAGGTCGGCGGCCAGCGCTGGTTCCGTACAGGCGATCAGGGCACATTCGACGCCGACGGCTACCTGACCCTGACCGGCCGCCTGAAGGAGATCATCAACCGCGGCGGCGAAAAGGTCAGCCCTTTGGAAGTCGACGGCGTGCTGTCTGCTCATCCGGCCATCGCGCAGGTCGTGACCTTCGCACTGCCCCATCCGAAACTAGGCGAAGAGGTCGCCGCAGCCGTTGTCCTGCGCGAAGGCGAAGACGCGACCGACCGCGATATCCGCAATTTCGCCTCGGAGCGGCTGGCCGATTTCAAAGTGCCGCGCAAAGTCATCCTGCTCGATGAAATCCCCAAAGGCGCTACAGGCAAGATGCAGCGCATCGGTCTGGCCGAGAAACTGGGTCTGGTCGAGGCCGCATCGTGAAAATCTGTATTTTCGGCGCCGGTGCCATCGGCGGCTATATGGGCGCGAAACTGGCTGGCGTCGGCGCCGATGTCAGCCTCGTCGCCCGTGGCCCGCATCTGGCTGCCATGCAAGCCAATGGCTTGACGCTGATCGAGGAAAGCGGCACCAAGACCCACAAGGTCACGGTTTCTGACACTCCCGAAGACCTCGGCTCGCAAGACTATGTCATCGTCACGCTCAAGGCGCATTCCGTGCCGCCCGTCGTGGACAAGATGAAGCCTCTGATTGGGCCGAACACCACCATCGTCTCCGGCGTGAACGGCGTGCCATGGTGGTATTTCCACAAGATCGGCACCGATCTGGAAGGCACGCGTCTCAGCACTGTCGATCCCGGCAATGCGCAATGGGACGGGTTCGGCCCGGACAATGTGCTGGGCTGCGTCGTCTACCCTGCCGCCGAAGTCTCCGAGCCCGGCGTGATCAAACATATCGAGGGCAATCGTTTCTCTTTAGGCGAACCCTCCGGTGAGAAATCAGAGCGTGCTCTGCAACTCTCCAAAGCGCTCAGCGCGGCAGGCCTGAAAGCGCCGGTCCGCCCGAAGATCCGCGACGAAATCTGGATCAAGCTCTGGGGCAACCTGTCGTTCAATCCGATCTCGGCGCTGACCCATGCGACGCTCGATGTGCTCTGCACGGAGCCCGGCACGCGCGAGGTCGCGCGCAACATGATGCTGGAGGCGCAGACCATCGCAGAGAAACTGGGCGTCAAATTTCCCATCGACGTGGACCGCCGCATCCAGGGCGGCGCGGATGTCGGCGCGCATCGCACCTCGATGCTGCAGGATCTGGACGCCAACAGACCGATGGAGATTGACGCGCTGATAGGCTCCGTTCAGGAGCTCGGCCGCGTCACCAACACGCCGACCCCGACCATCGACACAGTGCTGGCCCTGACCCAACTCCGCGGCAAGGTCGCAGGCCTTTACGGCTGAGCCTTACTCAGCCGAAATCGCAAGGAAGCGCCGTCAAGTCCCTCCCGAATAGTTCTTCGGGAACAAGTCGCGTTCTTCATCTGGCTGGCGGGACGATGTTGCCTTTCTTCTGATATTTTCGATTGGCAAGTACAGGTCTCTGGCGGACAAAGATGAAGGTGAAGAGTAATGTCACTGATGGGCTTTTTGAAATGGCAGACATATGTTGAACAACATGTATCGGTTAATCAATGCGATTGAGCTGATCCAAGTCGACTAGGCCTCTGCACCACCAAAAAGAAGGGTCAATGGAAAGATCATAAAGCTGAGCAAGGTTGTTCCCAACAAATCATCACCGATGAAAATGTCGATATCTATGTCCAAAGACGATGGTACAAATTGGATGTATATTTTCAGGTCTGGAACTGATGTGATCAAGGCCAGGACTGGCCAAACAGAGTAACGCGAATTTGATGCTGACCATAAAACGGCCGCTACGACGCTCGTTGTAGAAAGGACCGACAAGGCGTCAAGAATGATAACCGAGTACCAAGGGTAGCGTGGTGCTAATTCGCTTCCAAGTGCGATGTTTGCTAAGGTCTTGCCATTGGCAAATTGAGCCATGGAAACCGGCGTCATTCGTTTGAAAACAGTGCTCAACTCAATTGTTTCACTTGTTGCCAACCAAACCCAAGGCACCACTAAAGGAGCAATTACAATACACAGACATACCGACCAAAAAATGGAGTAAACGCGTCTCACGATGCTCAAACAGCCCTGCAGAGTAACCTAAGCTAAGAAAGAGACACGCGTAAGCAAGTGATCTGAAGAGCAGTACAACCGCGAACAAAGTCCACTCAACCTAACTGTTATTGTAGCTAACTCCTAAACGAGCATCGACCCCATTGCTGGTAACGATGTCAAAGAAAACTGCCGAGAGGACTCCGAGGATCAGCGAGATCAAGACTAATTCTCAGTTGTTTTCTAGAAACTCTGACATGAGAATGAAGTAACCTCTTAATCCGGCGAACCTGTGGCAATTTGCGCCAGTCAAATTGGATCAAAACCGACATCGAGCTGCTCTGCCTCTTACTGCTTTGCCGGCGAAAGATGTTAGTGCCGAGAAGGCCAGACCTAAGTATTGATCATGCTCAAATGCCATGCAAATTGCGGACGGCAACCGGTGATCGGGGAAGCCAGAAGTAACGGTGCATCTCAAAGGGTATCATGAGTGAAGAAAGGCGGTGGCGCCGGATTGGCTATGTCAGACAGGGATTTTATCTCCAGCATGTCGCGCTCTGATACCAGGTTTTGACGTCGTGGCAGTGTGTATTTCACAGAGTTGAACGTTGCGTAACAGGCGCGCGCGCTCACGCGGGGGTCGGCGCAACGCATTTCTGCTTGAAAAACCCCCTGAACCGGCCCATTTAGTGCCACGCCGTCATCTGAGACGGAAAACCACAATGGAGTGAACATGGCCAAGGAAGAACTGCTCGAATTCCCCGGTGTCGTGAAGGAACTCCTGCCTAACGCGACGTTTCGGGTCGAGCTGGAAAACGGCCATGAGATCATCGCGCACACGGCAGGCAAGATGCGCAAAAACCGCATCCGTGTCCTCGCAGGAGACAAGGTGCAGGTCGAGATGACCCCCTATGATCTGACCAAGGGTCGGATTAACTATCGGTTCAAGTAGGGTCAAACGCATGTTTGACTCCGTGCGGGGAAAGCGCTTTGCCGAGGGCAAGTTGCGGCCAATTCTTTGTACGGGCACCCATATGAGCATCTGGGTGCTGGTTTGACCGCGTGCCCTGCCGACCCAAACCTCAAGCTGGTTTTGGGGTCCGGGTCTCCCCGTCGTCTGGAATTGCTGGCGCAGCTTGGGGTTGCGCCCTATGACGTGCGGCCGCCTGATATTGACGAAACCCCTTTGAAGTCTGAGCAGCCGCGCCCGTATTGTGCGCGTATCGCCCGTGCAAAGGCGGAGGCGATTGTGCTGGCCGCGGATGAGATCGCGCTCTGTGCGGATACTACGGTCGCGATGGGGCGTCGGATCATAGGCAAGCCCGCAGACGAAAAGGAAGCCGCGCAGTTCCTGCTGGCGCTTTCCGGGCGGCGGCATCGCGTGATCACATCGGTCGTTGTCAAGCGCGGCACGCAGTTTTGGACCAAAGACGTTGTGACCGCTGTGAAGATGAAAGTGCTGAGCGATGCGGAGCTGAACAGCTATCTCGCCAGTGACGACTGGCGTGGCAAGGCGGGGGGCTATGCCATTCAGGGGCCTGCAGGTGCGTTCATCCCGTGGATTCAAGGCAGTTATACCGGCGTAGTGGGCTTGCCAGTGGCTGAGGCGGCATCCCTGCTGCGGACAGCGGGATATGTGCTGTGAAGGGTGTGCAGATCGTTCTGGATGAGGTGCAGGGCCGGCCTGCTGCAGCGCTGATGCGTGACGGTCAGCTGGACGATTTTCTGCTGACAGCCCCTGAGGATGCCCCGCCTGCGCCCGGCGCGATTTTTCGCGCAATCGCTGATCGCCCGCTAAAGGGGCAGGGTGGCATGATGATGCGTCTGTCAGAAGGCCAGATGGCGCTGTTTCGCGGTGCCAAAGGTGTGAAGCCGGGGCAAAGCCTTCTGGTGCAAGTGACGTCCTATTCGGAGCCCGGAAAGGCCGTGCCGGTTACCGACCGCGTGATTTTCAAAGGCCGCTTTGTGATCATCACACCGGGTGCCAGGGGCATCAATGTCTCGCGCCAAATTCGTGATGAAGAGGAAAAGGTACGTCTGCTTGATCTGGTGCACGGTGTCGAAATGCCCGAGGATGTCGGCCTGATCCTGCGCTCCAATGCTGAGGGTGCTGATGAAGATGAAATTGCCGGTGAGGTCGGACAAATTTTGGGGCTCGCGCAAGCGGTTCTTTCAGATCAAAGCACGGAAGCGGAGCTGCTGGTCGATGGCAGCGACGCACATGAGATCGCGGCGCGTGACTGGGTCGCCTCTGAGATCGTCCAGGGGTTCGAGACCCATGGCGTGCTGGACGCGCTGTCGGGCTTGGCAACGCTGGCTGTAGCCCTTGGTGGGACAACGCTTTTTATTGAACCAACCCGCGCGCTTGTGGCGGTCGATGTGAATACCGGAGGCGACTTTTCTCCGGCGTCTGGCCTCAAGGCGAACCTCGCCTGCGCGCGCGCTTTGCCACGGCAACTGCGCTGTCGGGGTTTGGGCGGGCAGATCACGCTGGATCTCGCACCAATGGCCAAGAAAGACCGCAAACAGTTCGAACAGGCACTGCGCGCCGCCTTCAAGGCGGATCCGGTTGAAACAGCCCTTGTCGGCTGGACCCCACTTGGTCATTTTGAGTTGCAACGCAAACGCGAGCGTTTGCCTTTGCCGAAAGGGGTTGTGACATGAGTTGCCCGATGTGTTCCAAGGAAACGGTTCAAAAATATCGCCCCTTTTGCTCAAAACGCTGCGCGGATTTGGACTTGGGTAAATGGATGAGCGGTGAGTACGCGGTGGCCAGCCAGAACGAGGATGATGCCGAAGAGCTGGTCCGGGAGTTGGACAAAGCCATGCGTGAGCGCGCAGAAGATGACGCCTCAAAACTGCACTAGCGACGTGGTTGGTATTTTTCGACATTCGCCTCTGGACAGGCCGCAGGTGCTGGCCTAAATAGGCGCACGTTCGCAGGCAAACACCCTATGCGAACGCCCGGTGCCCGGGTAGCTCAGGGGTAGAGCAGTGGATTGAAAATCCTCGTGTCGGTGGTTCAAATCCGCCCCTGGGCACCACAAAAAGCTACGGACACTTGATGTTATTGAGACAATAAGGAATCCAGTGCTTCGGGGCCCCATTTAGTCTACCCTTTTGGTTGCAAAGCTATATTCCCAAACGTTCCACTGGGCGCAGTTCCATTGACTTTAAAGCCCATCTATTGGCAACAGAGGTCACGGAAGTATCCAGGCAACTGTTATCAGTCGATACAACCTGGTATTTTGACAATTTCGGCGAAATTGATGAAACAATGACTTACAGTATTTTTGTGAGTTCGTTGCAGAGCATGTTGGTATCTCTCAAGAGTAGGTTGCCTATATTGGAAGGACGATTTACGGATTCAGTCTGAGCCCAAAGGACGAAAAAACCTTTTGCGCTTTTCACGACGCTTCAGATTTGGATCTCGCTATTGTCTCTGACACCTTAATTCAAACCGTCTGGAAAGAGCGACTTGAAGCTTATATAAGAAGTTACAGTTGGGTCATGCGTAGGCATGCAGACGAGATTTTCCGAAAATTTACGTTGTTGATAAACGACGGGAACTACAAGACTAGTATTTTTAGAGACCAAGTAAAACTGCTCGGCGGCATAGCAAAGCAGGTTTGGGCCTAACGACGCGCTGATCTTTGAACGGCAGATGCTGACGTTCTCAGCCTTCGACTTTCAGAACCAGCCAAATCACCGCGCCAAGGTCTTGCTCACCCATCAAGGCGAGCGCCTGAAACCGTTCACGGCGTCGATGTATCCGCCGTATTACGGGGGGGCATAAGTCGACTGCTAGGACGAGCGTTCATGACATTTATCATGGGGAGTATGACCGAAGACGAACGCATAGTACGACATCTTGAGATCTGCCAAAGGGTGCCGCCAGAACCCCCATTAAAAGTGATCTTATCATCGCGGAATTCGTCGAGCGCTGCCTGTGAAACTCAACCGCAGAGAGGTCCAGGAGGCGAATGATCTGAACTTGTGAAACAACCACAATCGCAGGCTTTGAGGCGAGATTCCCGATCCGAGGAACCGCGATGTAGACCTCGTTGGATACCGGGTGTGGCGCGATATCACTGCTTCAGATTGCTGCGACGCCGACCTCAAGCAATTCACCGACCTTTGCAAAACACTGGCGATCGTGCTGGGTACAAATTGTGCGGCTGGCACATCTGATGAAACACCAAGGGTATAGACCGCGCCGTTGAGATTGTCGCCAACAAAAAGCACTCCATCACCAGAGAGCTCTAGTGCGCCCGCGAATTTTAGATCAAGCTGTTTTTGCGCAAACCGGCCGTGCCAAGCGTGAGCAGCGCGACAAGTGACATGGTGCATTTGCTGCGTTTTTGCATATGGTGCCTCTTTGTGGATTACTCCAGCGTCGCACGCCGAATAAGATGAAGCAAATACCGTATGTTCACTATAGATTAATAGGCTTCATTTCGAGTGCACTATCCCGCCCAAGAGTGACATGAACCTGTTGGTTGTTATGGATATCCTGTTGCGCGAAATAGTGTGGCGCGCGCAGCAGATGATTTAGACGTTTCGTCATCTGCGCTCAGCCATGCGTTGAAGTGTCTGCGTTCGCTGTATGACAACGAACTGCTCATGTGCGATGGATGCCGGAAGGTGCGTACGGGGCTGTGGCGAAGCCTATCTGAGACGCTGTCCATACTCTTGGCGCAGGTCGAAAGCACTTTTACGGAACCCGCACCTTTTGATCCAACCACTTCAGAAGACATCTTTCGCCTTGCGGCTTAGGACTTTATCTCGCTCTTGTTGCCCGGTGAACTCGACGCAGAGAAAACCGTTCTTCGACACCCAATTCACAAGCCAGTGGCAAGATTGCCTAAACCGGCGTCACCTCTACCGTTTCATTTCGGGCGCTGCCGGCGCAGGCTGAGCCTCAGTTCTTTGCTGGATGGGGGCTTCAGGCGGGTGGGTGTAAGTCAAACCCTCAAAGATGCGCACATTCCGGGACCGGTGTGATCACCGTGCCGTCTTGTTTCCACTGGATAAGATTGTCGACAGTCAGTTTTCCCATCGCAGCCCGTGTCTCATGGGTTGCTGATCCCACATGCGGCAGCAGGACGACCTGATCCATTTCTTTCAATGCGTCAGGGATGCGCGGTTCCGCCTCGAACACGTCCAGCCCCGCCATCCCGAGCGTCCCGGCTTGTAAAGCTTCGACCAACGCCGCCTCGTCAATCACCGACCCACGCGCCACATTGATCACGATGCCCTCTGATCCAATTGCCTCAAGCACTTGTTTGTTAACAATTTTATTGGTCGAAGGACCGCCCGGCGTGATGCAGATCAATACATCTGAGAGCCGCGCCATATCTGTCAGATCAGCGCAGTATTCATAGGGCAGGTCTTTCCGGGTTCTTGTGTGATACAGGATTTCCGGCTTGAAAATCTGCAATCGTTCCGCAATTTCCTGCCCGATCCGTCCCATCCCGAGGATACCGATCACCCGGTTATCCGGCGAGCGAGACAGCGGCGCATTGCCGTCACGTTCCCACGCGCCAGACCGCGCATGGTGTTCATTGGAAAGGAAATTTCGGTAACAGGCCAGCAACAGCATCACGGTCGTATTCGCAACTTCCGCGTTCAAGACGTTGGGCGTATGCGACACCTTGATGCCCCGCGCCACGCAGGCCGCCGTATCAATCGCATCATATCCCACTCCGTAGGCGGAGGCGATTTTCAGGTTCGGGCATCCGTCCATCACCTCTGCGGGCACACCGTCATGCCCATTGGTCGCCACCGCCTCAATGGAGGCGCCGTGATCTGCCAGCCAAGCAGGGAAGTCACTGATATCAATGCGTTTATGCAGGGTAAATTCAGCCTCCATCCGCTCCAGCATCACGTCGGTTGCGCTGCCGATCAGCAGCAGTCCGGGCTTGCTCATGCGTCTTGCCCCACATTCTGGCGTTGGGTTCCAAGACCTTCGATGGTCAGTTCCATCACATCGCCGTTCTTCAGGAACACGGGCTCTGGCTTCATCCCACCGCCGACACCCGGAGGCGTCCCGGTCGAAATCACATCGCCCGGATGCAGTGTCATCAACTGGCTGAGGTGGGAGACAATCAGCGCAACGGTGAAAATCATCGTTTTCGTGGTGCCCGTCTGCATCCGTTTTCCGTTTACATCCAGAGACATAGACAGGTTTTGCGGATTGGCCACCTCGTCAGCGGTCACCAGCCATGGGCCTGTCGGGCCAAACGTGTCGCAGCTTTTGCCTTTGGTCCATTGGCCTGTGAGCTTGGTCTGAAAGTGCCGCTCGCTGACATCATTGACAATGCAATAGCCCGCGACATAGTCCAGCGCGTCTTGCTCAGAGACATATTTGCAGGGCTTGCCAATCACCGCACCCAGTTCGACCTCCCAATCGGTCTGCGTTGAGCCGCGCGGGATCATCACATCGTCATTAGGTCCCACAATCGCGGAATTGGCCTTGAAGAACAGGATCGGGTGCTCGGGATAGTCCAACCCCATCTCGTCTGCGTGGTCGGAGTAGTTCAGACCGATGCACAGGAATTTTCCGATCTCGCCCACGCAGGCGCCCATGCGCGGGTCACCGTCCACGGCTGGCAAAGAATGCGGGTCCAGGCCGCGCAACATGTCGAGCTGATGCTCGAGCACGGCGCCGTTGATGTCCGCAACATGCGCGCTGAGGTCACGCAGGATGCCATTTGCATCTATCAGGCCGGGTTTTTCCGCGCCTGTTTCGCCGTAACGTACTAATTTCATTGCAAACTCCTAATGGTTGTCACGCGGCATATAGCGCCGGGAAATGTCTTGATATTTGGCCGCACCTTCAAGGGTCATGCCTTCGCTGAATGGGCGGACCATGGCGCGGAAGATCTCCTGCCACGGGGTCTGGCTGTCTGGCACGTCAATGGAGCCGTTCACCAGCGTTTCGGCGCGCGCCTTCAGCGTTGCCTCATCGACAAGCATGTCCGCACTGCATTTGCGCAGGTCGACCCGGACTGTATCGCCGGTTTGGACAAGTGCCAGCCCGCCACCATCTGCGGCCTCAGGCGACGCGTTGAGGATCGACGGGGAACCGGATGTGCCCGATTGACGCCCGTCACCGACGCAGGGCAGGGCATGAATGTTCTTCTTCAGCAAATATGAGGGCGGGCGCATGTTCACGACTTCCGCGCCGCCCGGATACCCTTTGGGACCGGCGCCGCGCATAATCAGGATGCAGTTCTCGTCAATGCCGAGGCTCTCATCGTCAATCCGGTGGTGGAAGTCTTCGGGTCCGTCAAAGACGATGGCACGCCCCTCAAACGCGTCAGGATCATCCGGGTTTGAGAGGTAACGATCACGGAATTCCTTCGATATCACGGAGGTCTTCATGATCGCGCTGTCAAACAGGTTGCCTTTGAGATTGATGAAGCCCGCGTCCTGAAGCATGGGCGCATCGGTCGAATAGATCACGTCCGGATTGCCGGTCAGGACATGTGCACAATTTTCGCGCATCGTCTTGCCATTTGCGGTGATCACATCTGGATGTGGCAGCAGGTCGGCTTTGATCAATTCTCCGATCACAGCGGGCACGCCACCTGCGCGGTGGTAGTCCTCGCCCAGATACTTGCCCGCAGGCTGCAAGTTGACGAGCAAAGGCACTTTGTGGCCCAAACCTTGCCAATCATCATTGTTAAGCTTCACATCCAGATGTTTGGCGACCCCGTTCAGGTGGATCGGCGCATTGGTCGATCCGCCAATGGCAGAGTTGATAACGATTGCGTTTTCAAAGGCTTCGCGGGTCATGATGTCAGAGGGGCGCAGGTCTTCATGCACCATCTCGACGATCCGTTTGCCCGTCTCATAGCTGATCTGTCCGCGTTCGCGGTAAGGCGCAGGGATCGCGGCAGAGCCGGGCAGTTGCATCCCCAATGCCTCGGCCAGCGAATTCATCGTCGTGGCCGTTCCCATCGTATTGCAATAGCCGACAGATGGCGTTGAGGAGGCGACGAGATCCATGAACCCGTCATCATCAATCTCGCCCGCGGCCTGCAACTCGCGGGCCTTCCAGACGATTGTGCCAGAGCCCGTGCGTTCGCCATTGAACCAGCCATTCAGCATCGGGCCGACAGAGAGGGCGATTGCGGGTATATTCACGGTTGCCGCAGCCATCAGCAGGGCAGGGGTGGTCTTGTCGCAACCGATGTTCAGCACCACGCCATCCAGCGGATAGCCAAACAGAGTTTCCACCAGCGACAGATAGGCCAGATTGCGGTCCAGCATGGCGGTCGGGCGCTTCCCAGTTTCCTGAATCGGATGCACGGGCACTTCAATCACCGTGCCACCTGCGGCGATCACCCCGTCGCGCACGCGCTTGGTCAGCTCGATATGGTGGCGGTTACAGGGGCTGAGATCAGAGCCGGTTTGCGCGATCGCAATGATCGGTTTGCCGGATTGCAGTTCCTCGCGCGTCAGCCCGTAGTTCAAGTAACGCTCAAGATAGAGCGCAGTCATCTCTTGGTTGTCGGGATTGTTGAACCATTTCTGCGATCTCAGTTTTGACTTCTCGGCCATGTGCTCTCTTTATCTTTTGCCTTGCTTTTGTGCCTTGTAGGCATCGACTGGGTCTTTCGTCAGTTTGACTGGCCTCAACCGGACCAGCCGCCGTCAATGACATGAGGTTGTCCTGTCGTGAATGCGCTCTCGTCACTGGCAAGATACACGACAAGCGCTGCAATTTCTTCGGCCGTGGCCACGCGGCCCATCGGTTGACGGGCAACGAACGCCTCCATCGCGGCTTCATAACTGCCCATCTCCTCCCCGAGGGCTTTGACACGGCCGTGCCAGCTTGGGCTCTCTACCGTGCCGGGGCAGATGCAGTTACAGCGGATGCCCTCCTTGATGTACTCAATGGCCACGGATTTGGTCATCCCGATGACGGCCGCTTTTGTGGTGCCGTAGATGAACCGGTTGGGCGCGCCGATGATGGAAGACAAGGCCGATGACATGTTGATGATCGAGCCCGTACCGCGCTCTCGCATGCCTGGCAAGCAGGCCCGGATCGTGCGGAACATGGAGCGGACATTGAGGTCGAACGCCATGTCCCAGTCCTCGTCAGTCGCATCGAGAATGGAGCCGTGATGCACAAAGCCCGCGCAGTTGAACAAGATGTCCGGACGCGCATGCGCGACGCCGTCGGCCACAGATTGGTCGTCACGCACATTGAGCATGAAGGTTTCGATCCCGGGGTGCGACAGGTCAGCCAGCGTGTCTTCGTTGATATCTGTTGCAAAGACGGTCGCACCTTCTTCGGCCATGGCCAATGCGCTGGCCCGACCAATGCCTTGACCGGCCGCTGTCACCAAAGCGCGCTTTCCTTCTAGTCTGCCCATGTGGCCAGCATCCTCCATTTTACGTTGCAACAGACGTCAGACGCACGGTCCATTTCGTGACGCCGCAATGCAGATTGCGCGTATGCGACTCGTCTGATGATATCGCAAACATGTGTCGCGGCATCTGAGTGGATGGTCAAGGTCGCCTGAAATATGCAACACAGCATTTCATAGGAAAGAGTGGGGACGAAGCAGATGAAAACGGCACTTATTCTTGGTGGCGGCGGGATGGTCGGCCAGAAGCTTGCCCGGGCGTTGGCTAAGGACGGGCTGGACGGTGAGGCCTGCACGACAGTTCTGTATGATATGGCGTTTCCACATGACGGCGCGCCGGTTGCAGAACAGCGGGTTGGCAATCTGACCGAGGCCGGGCAGATGGCGAGGCTGGCGGCAGAGACGTTCGATGTGATCTTCCACCTCGCCTCCATCGTCTCTGGGGAGGCGGAGGCTGATTTCTCAAAGGGCTGGGCCGTCAATATGTTTCCGACATGGGAACTGCTGGAAGGGCTACGGCGCGCGCATGAGGCGGACCCTGCATACGTCCCGCGTGTGGTGTTCACCTCGTCGATTGCGGTCTTCGGCGGGCCCTATCCGGACAAGATCAGTGACACCTTCCTGTCTGTCCCACAAACCAGCTACGGGGCGCAGAAATCCATTTGCGAGACGATGATCACGGACTTCTCCCGCAAAGGATTTATCGACGGGCTCTCGATCCGCTTGCCGACGATCTGCGTGCGGCCGGGCAAGCCGAACCTTGCGGCGTCTTCGTTCTTCTCTGGGATTATTCGGGAGCCATTGAACGGGGTGGAGGCGATCCTTCCCGTGTCTGACGAGGTCCAGCATTGGCACGCGAGCCCACGCTCAGCGGCGGGATTTCTGATCCATGCGGCGACGCTTGATACCGCGCTTCTTGAGGGGCGCAGGGCGCTGAACCTGCCGGGGATCAGCTGCACGGTGGCGGAGCAGATCGAAGCGCTGAGAGAGGTTGCAGGCAATGATGTGGTCAAGCTGATCAAGCGGCAACCGGATGAGACGATTATGAAGATCGTCGAGGGTTGGCCACGGGATTTTGATCCGCAAAGGGCGATCCGTCTGGGCTTCGGGGCGGAGCAGAGCTTCAGGGAGATCATCGAGGTTTATCTGGAAGATGACCTGCTAAAATAGACGTCCCCGCATGCGGGGAATTCTGTAAGCCATTGATATCAATAAGTTAAAAGAAAAATTAATCTGTGGTTAACCTGTCGCAGCTGCGTCAGGGTGAAGCTCGCCGCTGGCGCCGCCGTCGCGCAGGTTGCGTTTCATATGTTCGTAGATCGCCAAACGACAGCCCGGCGCGTCATGTGACAGGGCCGCGTCGACAATCGCTTGATGTTCATCCGCGTTTTCGGGATGAAACCCATATTCGGGCTGCATAATTTTTTGCTGACGGAACTGGTCGTAAACACGGCGATAGCTTGAGCGCAGAAATGGAGAATCGCAGCCGGACAGCAACGCATCGTGGAACTCCAGCTCGGCCAATGACCAAAGCTTCAATGTGTTTCCAGACAAGCCGACCTCATCCAATCGGCTTTCGATATGGCTGAGCTTTTGATGGGCGGCCGCCAATTGCGCTTCCCAATCCAACAATCCATGCGCGATAGAGGCGGTTGCGCCTTCCTGTTCGAGTGTGATCCGAAATTTTGTCAGGTAATGCAGCCGTTCCGGATCAGATGGGCGCGCGCGAAAACCACGCTGTTCTTCAAAGACCACCAGCCCTTCGGAGGCCAAGCGAAACAACACTTCGCGAATGGTATTGGCGGAACAATCGTAGGTCTCACGTAGATGCTCTGAGCGCAGTTTCTGGCCCTGCGGAATCTGGGCGGTCACGAGCTTCATGTGAATGTCGTCGTAAATCTGGGGGGTCGATAATTTGACATTGAGCATGCGGCGCTTCCGATCATGGTGGCAAAGAAGAATCCCGATATCCTAGTCAAAAATCATAAAATTATGCAAGAATTTCAAAATTTTTGAAAATCAGGTTTTTTGTTGTCGGACCGGTATTCGCTCGCTAGGCTTCTCGTTACGCGGTGTAAGGGACGCACAAGAGTTGCCACACCGGACGTGTTATAACTGGGAGGAAACCAATGAGTTTCGTAAAATCCGCTGCGGCAGGTGTCGCAGCAGCAGCGATCGCTGCAACTGGTGCTTTTGCTGACGGTCACGCCGAGACCAAACTACGCATTCAGACGCACTACGCAGAGACAAGCGTTTCTGGACAACTTGCTGCACAATACATGGACGATATTACCGCCATGTCTGGCGGTGCGATCCAAGTCGAGATGTTTTACAACGCCTCTGTGGTAAAGCCGACAGAGACTTTTGACGCTGCTGCCAATGGGATTTTGGACTGCGACATGACGGGTGGCGGATATCAAACCAAAAAAAATTCCGCATTCCAATTCGTGGGCGACATCATGGGCGGCTACGAGACACCGTACCAGCAGTTGAGCTGGCTGTATTTCGGTGGTGGTCGTGAAGCTGCAGCACCGCTCTATAACAAGTATGGTATGGAGCTGATCGGCTGGTGGGTCTATGGGCAGGAATCTTTTGCATCTTCAAAACCGATTGCCACGGTTGACGACTTTAAAGGCTGGAAGTTTCGCTCGCCTCCAGGGATGGAAACAAAGATCTTCGAAAAGCTGGGCGCATCGCCGATCGTGATGGACTTCACCGAGATCTTTACCGCCCTGGAAACAGGTATTATTGACGGTGCAGACGCTTCGGGTTTGGCAAACAACCAATCGATGGGACTTTATGACATCGTAAAATATGCCAACTTCCCCGGCTTCCACTCCATGCCATCTGACCACCTTGCCTGCAACAAGGAAGTCTTCGATGCTATGCCGGAAGCGCATCAACGCATCATGAAAGTAGCCATGGAAGCTTTGGCGCTGCGCACAGCGCTGACATTCGAAAAGAAGAATGCTGAATCTGCTGCCCAGTTGCGCTCAGAGGGCGTGACACTTTCTCAGTGGACACCTGAAGAGCTGCAAAAGTTCCGGAATGCTGCTCAGGCAACTTGGCCTGAATTTGCGGATACGCCAGAAGCACAAGCGCTTGTTGAAGCGCATTTGAGCTATCTGAAACAGCTCGGACTCGTTTCCGAGTAATTGATCACTGAAAGAGACGGGGCGTGCCAAGTACGCACGCCCCTATTCTATTCTAGTACGATCTTCGACCCTTGGCGTGGGCGAATGCGGGGCACCTGTTTTAAAGACAGACGAGCGGGGAGATTAACGCGTGGAGCAGAAATCAGGTTCACTTTTTGAGTGGATTGTACCTTTGGGTTTCATAGTATGTGCAGGCTGGCTGATTTGGCATTTTCCAGCGTTTGTCTTGGATTGGTTGCCACCTACTGACAGTGGCGATTTCAATAAGCTCGCTGCATTATTTGCGCGACATGATGTTAGCGGCGGCTTCCCGTCATTATTCGGAGACTACACTGATTTTATTGATTGGGTTGCCGTTTTGGGCCTGGCAACTTTGACGGCCATTGGTGTCCGGACCGTACGCCGTGCGCCGATGGAATTCGAGTCTTGGACGCATTTAGACAGATTCTCTGTATTTATTGGGCGAGTGACGATGATGCTCGTTATCTGTGTTGCATTGGTGATGATGTATGAAGTGATACTTCGATATGTCTTTGAGGCGCCAACTCTTTGGGCAAATGAAATGTCGTTGTGGCTTGCTGGTTTTGTGTTCCTGTGTGCCGGCTTGTACGCGATGCAGCAGCGCAGCCATATCAGGATATTTATTCTGTACGATGTGATGCCAAAAGGCGCGCAGAAGGCGTGCGATGTCATTTCTACTTTTCTCATTGTTTTATTTGCATTTTTCTTGGTTTATGGAGGTTATAAAGACGGGTTTGGAACCTTTTACCGGTGGGAAACCTTTGGGACGGCGTTTGATCCGCCAATTCCTGCTACCTTAAAGCCTGCCGTACTAATTGTTGTATCGCTTGTTGCTGTTCAGGCGGTGATCAATCTGTTCTCTGACTGGAATGCGGAGCCGGTGATCCACACGGCGGCGGATGACATTGATCAGGATGAATTGGAGCGCTTGCGGGCGTCCGTTGGGGCGGAAGGCACGGGCGATCTGGATGTCACGCGCGGCTCCGTTCAAGGCAATCAGACGAAGGCAGACGGTTAATGGATATCGGAACAATTTCACTGGTCCTGATGCTGGGCCTGTTGGTGCTGCTTGCCATCGG
The DNA here is from genome assembly GCA_039195745.1 of Pseudomonadota bacterium. Taxonomy (GTDB): domain Bacteria; phylum Pseudomonadota; class Alphaproteobacteria; order Rhodobacterales; family Rhodobacteraceae; genus Litoreibacter. The sequence continues at coordinate 35,518 of JBCCVD010000027.1, forward strand.
GATGCCTTTGGGCATGGCCTCTGCCGTGCTGGCGGTTTTGGTTTTGGTCATGAAGTTCGAGCCGCAATTGCTGACGGCGCCCTGGACTTTCGGGGACGGGATCTTGACGGGGAGGCCGGGGAGCGGGCCCCTTAATATCTTGGCGCAGAAGATATACGGGCTTTTAACGGACTATGTGCTCATATCCATTCCGCTGTTCATTTTCATGGCGGCGCTGCTGGAACGCTCCGGCATTGCGAAGGACATGTATTCCTCCCTGTCGATCTGGCTGAACCGGACGCGCGGGGGAATTGCGATTGTGACCTCCATCATGGCGGTGATCATGGCGGCGATGTCGGGGATCATTGGCGGTGAGGTGGTGCTGCTGGGCCTGATTGCGTTGCCGCAAATGTTGCGGCTCGGCTATAATCAGAACCTGGCCATCGGGACGATCTGTGCGAGCGGGTCTTTGGGGACGATGATCCCGCCCTCGATTGTTCTGATCATTTACGGGCTGATCACGGAGACCTCGATCAAGGCGCTGTTTACCGCGTCCTTCCTGCCGGGCTTCATGCTGGCGTCGTTCTTCATCATCTACATCATCGTGCGCACGCAGCTGCGCCCCGAGGATGCGCCGCTGCCGGAGCCCAAGCCGGGTGAGCCGCAGGGGTTGGAGAAGCTCGGGTTGTTCTGTGCGTTTCTTGCCGTGCTTACGGCGGGGATATGCACCGTGCTGTTCCTGCGTGCGCTGTTCTTTACTATCACCGGACAGAATGTGGATCTGGGCGATGGGACGGAGCCCATCTTCTGGGGCACGGCGGATTATGTGCCGTGGTTCGGTGCGATTGTGGCGATTTGCCTTGGCCTCATCTATTTCGCGTTCGGGGTTGCGCGCACGACCCGGGGCTGGTTGCTGGGCAAAGGGCTGGTGGCGCCGATTGTGGTGATCGGGGTCGTGATGGGTTCCATCTATGGCGGGATCACGGGGATCACGGAGGCGGCTGGCATGGGCGCGCTGGCGGTGTATCTGCTGATGACGCTCTATCAGAAGGATTTCGCAGGCTGGGTGCAGGTGGTCGTTAAGAACGCGATCTGGATCGGGCTCTACATCGTGGTCGTTCTGATCGCGCCGCAATTCTTCATCGACAGCCCGAACCTTGGGATCACGCAGACAATGGTGACGCTGCTGTTGCTGCTTTTGCTGACGCTGCGCCTGCCTGCTGTGCTGGACGGGCTCTGGGACAGTTTGATGCGGACGCTGAAATCCACCGGCACGATCATCTGGGTCACCATCGGGGCTGCGGCTTTGGCGGGGGCTTACACCATCGCGGGCGGGCCGACTTATGTGGCAGATTTCATCGTGGGCACGGACCTGCCAACGATGGGCATTATCCTTGCGATGATGTTGATCTTGCTCTTCATGGGCGCGTTCATGGATTGGGTGGGGATCGTTTTGCTGATCATCCCGGTCTTCCTGCCCATCGTCCAGCGCCTGCCGATTGAGGAGATTGGGCTATTGGGTGATCCGCTGCAGGCGAAATATCTGGCGGTTTGGTTCGGAGTGTTGTTCTGTATGAATATGCAGGTCTCCTTCCTGTCACCGCCATTTGGGCCGGCCGCGTTCTATCTGAAGTCCGTCGCACCGCCGCATATCTCGCTGACAGATATTTTCAAAGGGTTCTTGCCATTTATCGGTATCCAGCTTTGCGCGCTGTCCGTGCTGCTGATCTGGCCGCCAATCGTCGAGATACTTTTGAAATAGAGGACCCCCATGCTGAACCCGCGCCAGATAGAGAGCTTTCACACCAAAGGCTATCTGGTCCTGCATGACGTGCTGACGGATAAACTGCCTGCCGTGATCGCAGAATATGAAACAGTGCTCGATCACCTCTGTGCGGCCTGGGGCGTGCGGGGGGTCGATTTTGAGGATAAGATCATCCGGGCCTATATGCAGGGAAATGAGTGGTTTCAGCCGCTCGACATTTCCTTGCCCGGCGATCGCATCTTCGCCAACACGCCGATGCATCAGGGGCCAGCCGTGTTTGATATGATCACAGCGCCCGCGCTTCTGGATATCGTCGAGGCTTTGATCGGGCCTGAGATCACCTCCAACCCGATCCAGCATGTGCGGATCAAACCGCCTGCGCCTACCTTGATGGAAGAGGAAAACCGGGCGCATATCACCAGAACGGATTGGCATCAGGACCGCGCAGTCGCGCTGGAAGAAGCGGACAACACGGATATGGTGACGGTCTGGATCGCCGTGACGGATGCCACAGAAGAAAATGGCTGTTTGCAAGTCATTCCATTTGATGGCCCCCCGAAAATGCTGCCGCATTGCCCGAAAACACAAACCGCAATTGCGGATGGCTATATTGATGATGCGGACGCGGTCCCCTTGCCGGTGAAAGCGGGTGGGGTGGTGCTGCTGCACCCGCTGATCGCGCATTCCTCTCTGATCAATCAGACCAAAGGGATCCGCTGGTCATTTGATCTGCGGTTCAACAAGACGGGCCAGCCGACAGGTCGGCCGCATTTTCCTGATTTTGTCGCGCGTTCGAAAGCAGATCCGGCGTCAGAGCTACATGACTGGCGGGCGTGGCGCGAGATGTGGGAAACGGCACGGGAGCGCTTGTCCGTCTCGCCGCATATCGCCATACATAGATGGACATCAGACGCCCCAAATTGCGCATAGGCCTGCCCGGCCAACGGAGATCACGATGAAGGATTACATCAGGTTAGACCCAGACGACAATGTCGTCACGGCCACGCGTGCGCTGGAGGTGGGCATAGAGGTTGCCGATGCAACACGCACGTCGCAGCTGATCCCGTCCGGGCATAAAGTGGCGATCCGCGCGATCCGGAAGGGCGACCATATTCGCAAATATGCGCAGATGATCGGTGTGGCCTCAGATCACATCGCGCCGGGCGAGCATGTGCATGTGCACAATTGCGATTTCGTGCCCACCGCGCAGGATTACGAGTTCGGCACCGATATGCGGCAGGTCACCCCTGTGGAGGGCGACACGTTCATGGGCTACCGGCGGGAAAATGGCGGCGTGGGCACGCGCAACTACATTGCCATCGTCACATCCGTCAATTGCTCTGCCACGGCGGCGCGGCGGATTGCGGATCACTTCACCGAAGACCGTTTGGCCGATTATCCGAATGTCGATGGGGTGTGCGCGTTTGTGCATGGCACCGGCTGCGGCATGGCCGATAGTGGCGACGGGTTCGAGGCGCTGCAGCGTGTGATGTGGGGCTATGCCAAACATCCCAACCATGCAGGCGTGCTGATGGTCGGGCTGGGCTGCGAGATGAACCAGATCGACTGGCTGGTAGAGGCCTATGGGCTGAAGATGTCCCCGAATTTTCAAGTGATGAATATTCAGGGTGTCGCGGGTTTGGCCAAGACCATCGAGGCGGGCATTGCTAAGGTGGAGGCGATGCTGCCCTATGCCAATCAGGCGCGCCGGGAGCCCTGTCCGGTTTCGGAATTGAAAGTGGCGCTGCAATGCGGCGGCTCCGATGCGTGGTCTGGCGTCACCGCAAATCCCGCGCTTGGGTATGCTTGCGATCTTCTGGCCGCCCAAGGGGGCACAGGTGTTCTGGCGGAAACGCCGGAAATCTACGGGGCGGAGCATTTGCTGACGCGGCGCGCGGTGTCGCCGGAAGTCGGCGCGCGGCTGATCGGGCTGATCGACTGGTGGAAGGATTATACCGAGCGCAATCGCGGCTCGATGGACAATAACCCCAGCCCCGGCAACAAGAAGGGGGGCCTGACGACGATCCTTGAGAAATCGCTGGGAGCAGCGGCCAAGGGCGGCACGTCGCCGCTGACCGGTGTCTATAAATACGCGGAGACGGTGACCGCCAAAGGCTTCACCTTCATGGATTCACCGGGCTATGATCCGGCCTCTGTCACGGGGCAGATCGCAGGGGGCTGCCAGGTGGTGGTGTTCACCACCGGGCGCGGCTCTGCCTTTGGGTCGAAGCCTGCGCCTACGATCAAAGTGGCCACGAATTCCCAGATGTATGGGCGCATGAGCGACGATATGGATGTGAATGCGGGCGATATGCTGTCTGGCGGCGTGTCATTGGAAGAGAAAGGGCGCGAGATTTATGATCTGATCCTGCGCGTGGCCTCTGGCGAGATGTCGAAATCGGAGCGGCAGGGTTTGGGTGATTATGAATTTGTCCCCTGGCAGATCGGGGCGGTGATGTGAGGCTGCTGATTGCAGGTCTCGGCCTGATCGGCGCGCGGCATTTGGAACATGCGTTGCGGGTGCCGGGTGTGGAGGTTGTGGGGGTCATTGATCCCGCAGTGCGCTCGGACCTGCCGCAATGGGGGGCGATTGAGGAGGTGGATGTTGAGGCCGACGCAATTGTGATTGCGACGCCTTCGGATTTGCATGCAGATCACGCCGAAGCGGCGGCAGCGCGGGGTTGGCACATGCTGATCGAGAAACCCGTGGCGCATTCGCTGGACGCAGCGGACCGGATCATTGCAGCCTGCGCCGCAGCCGGGGTGCAGTCCTTAGTGGGGCATCATAGGCGGCATCATGCTTGCGTTGTGGCGTTGAAGGAAGTGTTGGCGCGGGGCGAGATTGGCCAGCCCGTTTTGGCGTCATTGATCTGGTCGATGAGAAAGCCGGACGCCTATTTTGAGGGGAACTGGCGGGCAGGTGCGGATGGCTCGCCCGTGTTGATCAATCTGGTGCATGAGGTGGATTTGCTGCGGCATCTCTTCGGGGAGGTGAGCGCGGTGCAGGGGATCGGCTCCAACGCGCAGCGCGGTGCTGCGCGGGTCGAGAGCGGTGTCGCGACAGTGGGATTTGCCTCTGGCGTATCTGCGTCGATTGCCTTTGCGGATTGTGCGCTGAGCCCTTGGGGGTTTGAGGCGGGCACCGGGGAGAACCCCAATATCGGCACGACCGGCGAAGATTATCTGCGGATCTGCGGCACGACAGGCTCTGTCGGGTTTCCATCCTTGACCCTTTGGGCGGGGGCTCTGGATTGGTCTGAGGCGGCGATGCCTGTGGCGCGCAAGGTGGCGCGCAACGTGCCGCTGGAGGCGCAATTGGCGCATTTCGCGGAGGTGGTCGCCGGGCGCGCGGCGCCAGTGGTCAGCGCTGAGGAGGGGCGGCGCTCCCTTGATGTGACATTGCAGATCGAGCGGGCTGTCGCGCCGCTGGAGGTGGCTGCGTGAGGCTGCGTGCGGGGCTGATCGGGGCGCATATCTCGCGCACGCGCTTGCCTGCCGCGCTGGAGATCATGTGCAAAGCGCATGGGGTCGGGTTCGGGTTTGATCTGATCGATACGGCCGGGATGGAGGCGTTTGAATTCGCGGAGACCGTGGATCAATTGCGGCTTGATGACTGGAGCGGCGTGACCGTGACCCATCCGTTCAAGACGGAGGCCGCAGATTATGCCGGTGCGGGCATGGTGGCGGAGGTGGCGCATCTGGGCGCGTCGAACACCTTGGTGTTCGGGCGAGAGCTGCGCGGGTTCAACACGGATTACACCGGGTTTCTGGCCGCGTTCGAGCCTGTGTCGGATCGCGGGCCTGTGGTGATGTGCGGGGCTGGCGGTGTGGCGCGGTCTTTGGGGGCAGCGCTGGTCGGCGAGGGGGTCTCTGCGCTGGCAATTTACGATGTGGAGGAGGACCGGGCGGAGGACCTCGCGTCCCGCATCGGCCCACCCGCCCGGGCGATCCCGCAAGACGCGCTGGAAGAGGCAGTGCGGGGCGCGTCAGGGCTGGTAAACGCGACGCCACTGGGCATGCTGGAATATCCGGGCTCCGCCTTCCAGCGGGACTGGCTCGGGCCGCAGGTCTGGGCATTTGACGCGGTCTACACGCCCACGGACACCGCCTTCCTGCGCGATGCGGAACAGGCCGGGCTGGCCTGCCTGACTGGGTTCGATCTGTTCCGGCACATGGCGATCCGCAGCTTTGCGGCCTATACCGGGATCATGCCGGATGTCGCGCGCACCTTGACAGATCTGGAGGAGCTGAGACCATGAGCCTTGAAACACTGACGCTGGAGCAGAAGGCCTTTTATGAAGAGAACGGCTATCTGGTCTTGCCCGAGCGGATACCGCCTGACATCCTTCAGAGCATCCGCGACGAGATCGCAAAATATCAGGAGCAGGCACGCGGGCTGACGCAGAGCACGGCGGAGCTGGATCTTGAGGACAGTCACACGCCGCAGGATCCGCGCGTCAGGCGGATCAAACTGCCCCATACCCATAATCAGGTGATGCGCGATCTGATGTATTCCGATCATGTACTGGCCCCGGCGCGCGATCTGATCGGGCCTGCGCTGAGGCTTCACACAACGAAGCTGAACATGAAAATGGGCGGCTATGGCGCAGCCGTGGAATGGCATCAGGATTTCGCCTTCTATCCGCATACAAATGATGACGTGCTGGCCATCGCGGTCATCATCGACGACATGGCCAGCGAGAATGGCCCGCTGATGGTGTTTCCGGGCTCACACAGGCACCCGATCAACAACCATCACGTCGACGGCGTGTTTGCGGGCGCAATGGACCTTGAGGCCTGTGGCTACGATATCAAAAACGCGGTGGAGCTGACGGGTCCTGCCGGGTCGATCTCCATCCATCACGGGCGGATTGTGCATGGTTCGGCTTTGAACGTGTCAGACCGGGACCGGCGGTTGCTGTTCTATGAGATGATGGCGGCAGATGCCTTTCCGATCATGGGTTCGATGACAAAATGGAACGGGATTGAGGATTACAACACGCGGCTTCTATGCGGCGATCCAGTGCTGGAGCCGCGTGTGCAGTCGCTGGGTGCGCGGATCCCTGCGCCTTTGCCGACGGATGAATTCACCATCTACGAGGTTCAAAAGCAGCTCAAAAACAGAAGTTTTGAGGTGGCCGAGTGAAGGTTGCTGTCATCGGGCGGGGATTGATGGGCGCCGCTGCCGCGCGCCATTTGGCGCATGCGGGTGTTGACGTCACAGTGATTGGTCCGGGCGAGCCCGCTGACAAGCGCAGCCATCAAGGCGTGTTCGGCTCCCATTATGATGAGGGACGGATCACGCGGCACAATGCGACAAAGCCGTTCTGGGTGGAGGTCTCCAAGGCTGCGATTGCGCGTTACGGTGAGATTGAGGCGCAAAGCGGCATTTCGTTCTTCACAGAGGCAGGCGCTCTGATGGCGGGAGATGACGCCTATATCGGGGCGGTTGATGCGGCGGCGCAGGCCTGCGGCGTGGAAAGCCATGCGCTGAGCGCGGAGGGTCTGCGCGAGACCTTCCCGTTTTTCACCTTTCTCGACCATTACTCAGGCGCTTATGAAGCGCGCCGGGCGGGTCATGTCAGCCCGCGCCGTCTGGTCGCCGCGCAGAGCGAGGCCGCGCGGCGCGCTGGCGCTGACCTGCTGGAGGCAACTGTTCTGGGCATTGATGGGACGCGGGTGACAACCGATCAGGGCGTGCATGCGTTTGATCAGATTCTGGTCGCAGCCGGGGGCTGGACAGACATGGTTTTGGGACGTGCACCGCGGCTTGATGTCTATGCGCGCACAGTGGCTTTGTTCGAGGTTTCCGAAAATGAGGCGATGCGTCTCGCCAAGATGCCCTCTCTGGTATACCAGTCTGAGGAGGACCCGTATCTGCTGCCGCCGATCCGGTATCCTGATGGCAGAATTTACGTCAAACTCGGGGGTGATCCTGAAGATGTGCGCCTGGATGGGTCTGCGGCCGTGCAGGAGTGGTTCCGCTCTGGCGGCAATGCGCAGGTGCGCGACCGGTTGGAGGAGATGATCCGGGCGCTGATGCCCAGCTTGGCGATTGATCGGGTCCGGATGGATGCTTGTGTGACCAGTTGGACGGCTGACCGCCTGCCGGAGATCAGGCGGCTTGATGACCGGCTGAGCGTGTGCACGGGCGGCAATGGTGCCGGGGCCAAATGCTCGGATGAATTGGGGCGCCGCGGCGCGGCGCTGATTTGCGAAATGTAGGAGAGACGCGATGAGCGAGATTGGATTTATTGGCCTGGGCTTGATGGGCGACGCGATGGTGCAGCGGCTGCAGGCCAAAGGGCACGCTTTGACGGTCGTGGCCAATACCTCCCGGACGAATGTGGAGGCCGCAGTGGCGCGCGGGGCCGTCGAGGTTGGGACAGCGCGTGAGGTTGCTGCGGCCTCTGACATCGTGATGCTGTGCGTCGGGACCTCTGATCAGGTTGAATCGCGGATGCATGGTGAAGACGGTGTGATTGCCGGTCTGCGCCCGGGTGCCGTTGTGATTGATTTCGGCACATCGCTGCCGGCCTCAACCCGCGCTTTGGGGGAGGCTGTCGCGGCAGCAGGCGGCGCCTATCTGGACGGGCCATTGGGGCGCACGCCCGCGCATGCCGTGGACGGATTGCTCAACATCATGTGTTCGGGTGACAAGGCAGCCTTCGAGAAGGTCAAGCCTGTGCTCGATGATCTGGGTGAAAACGTGTTTCACCTTGGCGCGCTGGGCTCCGGCCATACGATCAAGCTGATCAATAATTTCATGGGGATGACGATGGCCAATGCGATGGCCGAGGCCTTTGCCATGGCTGATCAGCAAGGTGTGGACCGCCAAGCGGTCTATGATGTGATGAGCGCAGGGCCATTGCATTCCGGCATGATGGATTTCGTTAAAGGATACGGGGTCGACGGCGATCCCGCGCAACTGGCTTTCGCGATCAAGAATGCCGCAAAAGACGTCGGATATTACGCGCGGATGGCCGATGATGCGGGCGTCGATTCGATCATGTCGAAATCCACATTGCTCGCGTTGCAAACGGCGCGTGATGAGGGGCGCGGCGATGACATGGTCAGCCAGATGGTCGATTTCTATTGCGATCACTTCAATGGCTGACCCTGAGCGCGCTTGGCCGGAGCAGGTTTTGCGCGCCTGAGCGGTGATATTCAGACGAGGTGAAAGATGGCTGAGCCCCTTCGGATCGGGATTGTGGGGATTGATCATCGCCACATTTACGGCATGGCCGCGCAGATGCAGGCGGTGGGATGCGAGCTGGTGTGTTGGTGGACGGAGGGCACCCCTGCGACACTGGACGGGTTTGTCAAACGGTTCCCCGATCTGCCGCGTGCCACGAGCGCGGAGGCGGTCATCGGGCGTGACGATCTGGATTTGATCCTGCTGTCGGGTATTCCGGCGGACCGTGCGGATCAGGCCATTGCCGCGATGCGCGCGGGCAAGGATGTGATGAGCGACAAGCCGGGCTGCACCGATCTGGAGCAGCTGGCTGCGATCAGGGCCTGCGTGGCGGAGACAGGCCGGATCTGGTCGATTGATTTCTCCGAACGGTTCGAAGTGCCAGCGGTAACGCGCGCAGCTGAATTGGTGGCCGAGGGCGCGATCGGGCGCGTGATCCAGACCATCGGGATCGGCCCGCACCGGTTGAACCTGAACACGCGGCCCGACTGGTTTTATGAGCGCGACCGGTTTGGCGGCATTCTGACCGATATTGCGTCGCATCAGATCGACCAGTTCCTGTATTTTACAGGCTCCACAGATGCGCGGATCACCCTCGCCAGTACGGGCAATTACGGCAATCCGGCGACGCCTGAGCTGCAGGATTTCGGCCAGATCGCATTGGAAAGCGCGCAAGGTCTGGGCTATATCCGCGTCGATTGGTTCACGCCAGAAGCACTGCCAAGCTGGGGTGACGGGAGGCTCATGCTCTTGGGCACGGAGGGCACGATTGAGCTGCGCAAATACGTTGATGTTGGCGGGGCAGAGGGGGGCGATCACCTGTTTCTGGTCAATGGCACGCGCTGCGAGCGCATGGAATGCAGCGATGCGGGGTTGCCCTATTTCGCGCGGCTCGCTGATGACATTCGCAACCGCACGGAGACGGCGATGCCGCAGGCGCATGCGTTCAAGGTGATGGAATTGGCGCTGACGGCGCAGCAAATGGCGGAGGCGGCGGGCTAGCCGGAGAGGCCGCGCGCGTTCAGAAAGTCCAGAGCTTTAGCAACCACGTCATGCCCATGTTTAAGACATTTGCATCTGCTGTTCGATGCGAAGCACCATGAATTCAGCGGGTCTGACGACTGCGACCCGTACCTGTATGATCAGTCTGCCATCCAGAACATCCGCCGCCGTCATGGTCGATCCAAGCCCGACTGCGACGCTGAAGGCTTCATCGGGTTTTGCCCCTGCAAGGGCGCCGGCTTTCCATTGGTCGGTGAGAAAATTCTCAATCATGATTTTGACAGTGACCCAAGTGCTCTCGTCATTGGGGGAGAAGACATAAGCGGCGGCTGCAAGTCTGATCGATTGTTCCAGCATGATCAGTGTCCGGCGCACGGAGATGTAACGCCAGTCCTGCGCATTTCCGTCGAGCGTGCGGGCGCCCCAGATCAGCACGCCCCGACCCTGAAAACTGCGGATCGCGTTGATGGCTTTGCCATCCAATGGGACATTCAAATCCTCTTGCTGGGCGGTGTTAACCTCGACGCAGGGGGAGGTAACGTTGGTCAAGGACGTGTTGGCCGGGGCTTTCCAGACACCGGTGGTCGCGTCGGTGCGGGCCATCACACCCGCAATCCCGGCGCTGGGGGGCATAACATCCCATGCAGTCTGCGCGGCGTCGATCCATGTCCTGTAGGTCGCGCTCGTCTGAAGCAGGTCTTGATGCGTGGCGTGGATCATGCCCTCTTTGACGGGTTTGGCGAGTGTCTTGAGCAATTCTGTCAGCTTGGCGCGGTTTCTGCCGTCTTTAAGCGTATCTCTCTCCGCTGTGATGGCGTCGCGCAAGGCGGTGAGCGTGCTTGCATCAAACGCGGTGAAATCCACAGGCTCTGCATCCAGCCCGTTTGTGTTGAGCCACGGATAATAGGCGCAGCCGAAGCTCATGTCGTCACTGTCAATCGCATTGCGGAACGTTGAAACCGGATCGAAATCAGGGCGGTTAAGCGGCGCGTCGCCGCGAAAGAGATCAAGGATCGCGATGCGGTCTTTCAGTGCGGCGCATTGCGCAAGGGCGGCATTCGAAACGCGCGCCCAATCTGCGCTGTCTTTCAGCATCACTGCGTCGGGGATGACGATTTTCGTGATCTCTTTTGTCTTTTCAACGGCCTTCAGCCCTTTGAGAAGCGGCGCTGTCTCGATCTTGCCGCCTTTGTAATCGCCAACGGACGTGATCCAGCAAGTGCCGCCGCCATTGTTGAAAAAGAACTGCATGGCACGGTGCAACAGGTAACGCGGCGCAGCCGTGAAATGCCCGGTTTCGTCGCGCGCGATTTGCGGCGCAGGACCGGAGCCAAAGAGAGTTTCAAACTCCATCATTGAGGTGATGCGTCTGGGGATGTTGGTCAGGTCAGTGTGGCCATCAGTGGCGTGTTGCGTATAGCCGATGAAGGCCGGAACGGAGGTCGCGACCTGTACGACGCTGCCGGGAAAGGCGGGCTTTTCTTCAATATATACGCCGGGTGTTTTGCGTGGAGCCATGTGTTGCCTCAGTGAAAAGGGAGCGGGCGAAACTCAGGGCGTCACGTTAGGCCGGAACGGGCCCGCTGCATAGATGCGTGAGGCGGCCCCGACCGTTTTCTGCAGTTTTGGAAAGGCAGGTGTGCAAGTGACCTGACACGCGAGGTCACGGATTGGCTGAGGCTGTTTGCGTCAGTCCAAATGACGTGACGGGCCGCGTTTCAGCCCGTCACGAGATGGATCAGAGACCCCATTTCGCTTTGTTTGCGTCGAAGAACCCTTTGGCTTCTTTGACTTTTACCCAGTTGTTGACGTAGTTGATCCAGACCTGATCGTCTTGCGGCAACAGCATTGCAATCGGAGAGGGAGAGCGGGGCTCTGCGCCTTCCACACGCGCGACGCCGAATTTTTCTTCCAAGGTCGACCCTTCGATATTCGATGTAATGAACACGTCGGCGCGGCCCGCCAGCACTTCCTGATAGCCGCGTGCGGGGGCTTCCACGACTTTGATATCGGCATTCGGGTACCAGTCATTCACCAGCTTCTCGAACGTTGTGCCGAGCGTGGTTGCAACTTTGACGCCCGGCTGGTTGATCGCGTCATGATCTGCGAATTTGCCCGCGTTCTCTTTCGCGGTGAAGGGCAGGATTTCGACTGCAATGTAGCTTTCCGAGAATCGCAAGGTCGCTCCCATGAAGGCCCATATTAGACGTTATGTTAACGAAAAGCATGATGTGGTCACTGCAGAGGATATGAAAACTGCTATTGAGTCTCATGGTGGTCTGACA
>JBCCVD010000028.1:0-45585 GCA_039195745.1 Pseudomonadota bacterium
ATTGGCGGCAAGCCAACTATCTCGTTCAGGTCATGGTCGTATTGATGAACCACGCACGATTGATTGGCTTCATCAAGAAGGAGCACGGCAATCCGGCGAAAGGCATTCCGCTATTCAAGCAGCAGAGCGACGGCTGGGAGCCTTGGCCAGATGATATTCGGAAGGAGTTCGAAGCGCTGGCATCAAATCGAGCGCGGCTGGTTTACGAGCTTTGCGTTGGAACAGGCCAGCGCATTGGCGACGTGGTGAAGATGAAGTGGGCGCATTTTTCCGATGAAGGTTTCGATTTCACGCAGGGCAAAACTGACAAGCCGCTGTGGATCCCGCTTACCGACCGCCTGAAAGCCCATCTCGACGGGCTCGCACGAACGGACGGCACTGTTGTGACCGACGCCAAGGGGCGACCTGTGAGCTACCGGATCGTTGCTGAGGAAATGCGCACCATCAAAAAGAAGATGAAGCATGAGAAGGCGAGCTACTACAAAACGCACGGGCTCAGGAAAAACGCGACAATCGAGCTCTATCTAGCCGGATGTGATGACGAAATGGTCAAGGCTGTCACCGGCCATTCAGGCGTTGAAATGCTCAAAAAATACGGCGGACCGATCCGCCAAAGAGAGCTCGCGAAGCGCGCTCAAGAGGCAAGAAATCAAATGGAACGAAGCAAGACTGAAACGTGAAAGTTTCAACGGTTGTTTCAAAAATGGCGGTGAAGGAGAAGAAGGATGACGCAAGTCATTGAATTTGTTGGAGGCGAGTACCGGAATCGAACCGGTGTACACGGATTTGCAATCCGCTGCGTCACCACTCCGCCAACTCGCCTTTGTGGGTGAGTTAGTTGCTTAGACCAGTCATAAACTGCGCGCAAGACTGCAAACTGATGTGATCCGTTGTTGTCGCCTCTTTCTTTCTGTGCCACACCGGATATAACGGAAACTAGACTGATGAGTTTAGTATGATCGACTTCGCAACCAACCGTACGATGATGGTGGACACTCAGGTTCGACCTTCAGACGTGACCAAATTTCCAATCATCGATGCGATGCTCAGCATCCGCAGAGAGGTGCTGGTACCCGCCACCAGACGGGACGTTGCATATGCAGACACAAACATCTCAATTGGCCCATCGCGGGTGATCCTTGAGCCGCGCAGCTTGGGCAAGATGCTGGATGTGCTGGATGTTCAAAGCTCGGATATGGCGCTGGTGATCGGTGCGGCTTACGGCTATTCGTCTGCCGTTCTCGCGCGTATGTGCGAGACTGTGATTGCTGTTGAAAGCGATGCGGATATCGCTTCTGCTGCGGAAACCGCTTTACTGGAGCAAGGCGCTGACAATGTCGTCGTTTTGGAAGGTGAACTCAGCGCGGGCGCGGCCAAGCATGGGCCTTACGACGTTATTCTGATCGAGGGCGCAGTTGAGCGCGTGCCGGATGCGCTGGAGCATCAGCTGAAAGAGGGCGGGCGGATCGTTGCTATATTTGCGGGTGATGCAGCTGGCGAGTGCCGATTGGGCATCAAAGCCGATGGGCGTGTCAATTGGCGCTTGGCCTTTCATGCAGGCGCTCCGATCATGCCGGGCTTCGAGGCTGAGAAGACATTTTCACTGTAGAAGAATTCGCGAGGGGGTATTTGGGCGCATGTTAACATCAAAGGCGATTGCAGTTTGGACGCAGGCCGTGCTGACCTCGGCAGCTTTGGTTTTTGGTGCCACATCAGGTAGTGCGGCGGATACGTTGCAGGACGCTCTGGTCAGCGCTTACAAAAATTCCAACCTTCTGGAGCAGAATCGTGCGCTGTTGCGGTCCACAGACGAAGATGTCGCTGTTGCGTTCTCGGCGTTGCGTCCGCAAATCAGCGCGACTTCCAGCTTTGGCCATACGGATCAGGCGTCTGGCCGCATTGGTGGAACGTTGAACTCGTCAATCAGCATCGGGATGGAGCTTTTGCTGTGGGATGCAGGCCGCACGCGGCTTGGCGTTGAAGCAGCGAAAGAGACGGTGCTGGCGGCGCGGGCGAGACTTGTTGATCTGGAACAGCAGGTGCTTTTGAATGCGGTCGCAGCTTATGTAGGTGTGCAGCGTGACATGCGTGTCGTGTCCCTGCGCGAAAACAACCTGCGGCTGATCACGCAGGAATTGCGCGCTGCACGCGACCGGTTTGAAGTCGGCGAAGTGACCCGAACGGATGTGGCGCAGGCCGAAGCACGGCTGGCACAGGCGCGGGGTGCGCTGTCAGAGGCGCAAGGCAATCTGGCGATTTCGAAAGAGCTGTATGTGGCCACGGTCGGAAAACGTCCCGGACGCTTGTCTGCTGTGCCGTCCATTCCAAACCTGCCTGCATCATTGGACAGCGCGCGGGCCATGGCGGAGCGGCGTCATCCTTTAATCGCGCAGGCTCAGCATGAAATCACAGCAGGCGAATTGAACGCGGCCCGGGCGAAAGCCGCGATGCGGCCCACTATCGGTATGTCGGCCTCTGCAGGGCATGATCGCAATCGGGACAACAATTCTTCCATCGGGTTCCAAATGACTGTGCCGATCTATCAGGGTGGTCAGTTGAAAGCGCTGGAACGCAAGGCGATGGCGCAGGTCCATGCCGCGCGCTCCGGTTTGAACCAGACAGTGCTGCAAATCCGTCAGAATGTGGCAGATAGCTGGTCGCGACTGGCCGTAGCCAATGCGCAGCTGCGCGCTTCGGATCGCCAGATCAGCGCTGCGCAAGTGGCCTTCAATGGCGTACGGGAAGAGACGAGGCTGGGCGCGCGGACAACGCTGGATGTGTTAGATGCAGAACAAAGCCTTTTTGATGCCCGGAC
Source organism: Pseudomonadota bacterium (assembly GCA_039195745.1). Taxonomy (GTDB): domain Bacteria; phylum Pseudomonadota; class Alphaproteobacteria; order Rhodobacterales; family Rhodobacteraceae; genus Litoreibacter. The sequence continues at coordinate 2,816 of JBCCVD010000028.1, forward strand.
CAACCGCGTGGTCTTTGAAACGCAGGTCTATCAGGCGGCTTATCAGTTGCTCTCTGCGATGGGGGTTTTGACGGTCAGCGATCTTAAACTGCCGGTAAGGCAGTACGATCCGTCCGAGTATTACAACGCCGTAAAAACGGCGCCTGTGCCGATCACGAAGCAGGGCAAGCAGCTGGACCGCATCCTGGGACGTTATCAAAAGTAGCTACAATTCGATCGGTGAGTTGTCAGAACGCGGGCCAGTCGCTAATCTGCGACAAAAAGTTAGAGGCTCAGGCATGTCGGACCCAGTGACCAATGTAGAAGATGTTGAGGATGTTTTGTCGTCCATCAGGCGGCTTGTCACGGACACATCGAAAGAGAGGCGTGAACGCGATGAGGTTGCAGAAACTTCTGAGCCAGCCGAAGCAGGGAGCCGGCCTGACGCGCTTGTTCTGACATCTGCCTTGCGCATTGATGAGCCTGAGGCGCCGGAAACATCTGCCGAAAACGTCACTACGCCGTCTGAACTTGAAAGCCTGCGGCGCGCAGTCTTGGGCGATTATGACGACGATGAAGATGAGCCTGACTTGCAAATAGAAGCAAGTGCTTCGACTACCGCGCCTTGGTCAGCAAAACCTCCAGAAGACTATTACGAAGATGAGCCGGTTGAGCCGCTGGACGCACCGGTGTCGGAGTTCAGCACAGACACCCCAGAGGAAGATAGTGACGACGAAACCTCATCCGAAGCGCATGCTGAAGACACTGCCGATGTTGAAGAAACTGTAGATGTGTTGGAGGAAGAGCTGGAGCAGGACGCGCAGGCCTCAGCGATAGAAACTGAAGAAGCAGAGCTGCAAGACACGGATGCCGAGAGACAATCGCCTTCTGCTGAAGAACACGCGGCGCCTTCTGCTGAAATTCACGCATTTGATGCAGGGGCATTTGAGGCCATCGCAGACGATGCGGAGCAGGACGAAGATTTAGCGGCGGATGCCCCATCAGAGGACATCGAAGAACATGCTGAAAAGGTAGCAGACGCCGAAGAGCTCAGCGAAGATGACGATGCTGCAGAAGCCGCTGAAGACGCGGTTGCGGAATTAGACGAACCGGAGCCTGCGCATGATGAGATCACGGGTGCTGAAACGCATGATCCTCAAGAAGAACTGGCAGAGTTTGAAACTCACTCAGACGGCCATGATGAGGTAGAGACAGTGGGCATCGCAAGTTTCCTGCGATCAAGTGCCCAACCCAGAGACGGGCTGGCGGCTGGATTCGATGTTGAAGAACCAGACACCGCGACGATGTTCGACGATGATGAAGACGATGCGCCAAAAGTCGATCTGGGTGATATGGATGAAGCCGTGATCGACGAAGAGATGCTTCGCGATCTCGTGGCAGAAATCGTGCGCGAAGAACTCACTGGGGCGATGGGTGAACGGATCACCCGCAATGTTCGCAAGCTGGTACGGCGCGAAATCCACCGGGCTATGGTCGCGCGGGAGTTCGACTAGGCCTCGGGTATGTCCTGCGCAAGGTCAAGTAGAGCCGCCGCATCGGCATGCGTTTCAAGATGGCTCGCAAGCGCATCAAGCGTCTGTTCAACCTCGTCACGATAATCCAGCGGTTCTGTCTGCGCACCAAGGCCAGCAAGGAAATGGTTACGAAACGCATCGGAGCTGAACAGACCGTGCAAGTAACATCCCTTGATCTGGCCATTGGCACTGGCGGCGCCTTCCATACGGCCTTCAATCTCCAGCCAAGCACGCGCACAATCGGGCCCTGCTGTGCTGCCAATATGTATTTCGTAACCTGTAACCGCTGTGCCACTGGGGTGCGCATGGCCGGAGACTTCAGCGAGGCGCTTTTGCGGTGACATGATCGTCTGCACGTCCAGCAGGCCGAGGCCATCAACAGAACCGGCGGACCCTTCGATCCCTTCGGGATCGTCTATGGTTTGGCCCAACATTTGATACCCACCACAAATGCCTAAAACATGTCCACCACGGCGCACATGAGCCGCAAGATCGATATCCCACCCTTGCGCGCGGAAATGCGCCAGATCACCGATTGTCGATTTGGAGCCAGGGATCAGCACGAGATCAGCATCGCCGGGCAGGGGGCGCCCTGCTTCGATGATCTCGACAGAGACGCCCGGCTCCAATGACAGAGGGTCAAGGTCATCGAAATTGGCGATCCGTGACAGGCGCGGCACAGCAATTTTGAGTCCTGCACCCGCAGAAGATGCGATGTCCATAATGTCTTCTGCGGGTAGCTTCCACGCATCGGCGAACCAAGGCAGCACGCCCAAGGATGTCCAACCTGTCATCTCTGCAATTGCGCTGACCCCGTCGTCGAACAGGGTCACGTCACCGCGAAACTTGTTGACCATAAAGCCCAAAATGCGGTCGCGATCAGCCTCTGGCAACACGGCATGTGTTCCCACCAATTGAGCGATCACGCCCCCACGGTCGATATCGCCGACAAGGACCACGGGCGCGCCAACGGCTTCAGCAAAGCCCATATTGGCGATGTCACCAGCGCGCAGGTTGATCTCCGCCGGGCTGCCCGCGCCTTCGATGATGATCAGATCCGCTTCACTCGCGAGACGGTGATAGCTTTCGACGGCTTTGCCCAACAACTCTGGCTTCGCTTTGGCATAATCGCGGGCTTTGAGGGTGGCGAAGCGTTTTCCCTGCACAATGACCTGCGCGCCGATATCGCTTTCTGGCTTCAAAAGCACGGGGTTCATGTCGACAACCGCCGACACGCCACAAGCCAGAGCTTGCAAAGCCTGCGCCCGCCCGATCTCTCCTCCATCTGAGGTGACGGCCGCATTGTTGGACATGTTCTGCGGTTTGAATGGGCGCACCCGCAGGCCCTGCCGTGTGAAGAGGCGGCACAGACCTGCCACGACCATCGACTTGCCCACATTCGAGCCCGCCCCTTGGATCATGATGGCCTTGGTCATTTGTAACTCTCCGTCTACTTTGTGTTCGAGGTGCCGCGAAGAGGCGAGGAAGTAAAGAGCGCATGAACACCCCAGCCCATCTGATCTTTGCTGCAACCGCTTTCGGGAAGCCGGGCAAACCATGGGTCACCGGGGCCGCGATCTTTGGCGGTCTTGCGCCTGATTTGTCACTTTATTTGATGGCAGGCTGGCAATTGGTCATCCTCGGAACGGATCCCAATATTGTCTTTCTGGTCATGTATTACTCTGACAGCTGGCAGGCGATTTTTGCGGTTGATAACTCGTTTTTCGTCTGGGGCGCGCTTTTGGGCTTCGCGCTTTGGGCAAAGTCTGCCGCATTTATCGCCTTTGCGGGGGCGGGGCTTTTGCATCTCGCGCTGGATTTCCCACTGCACAATGATGATGCGCGCCTTCATTTCTGGCCGGTGAGCGATTGGAAATTCATCAGTCCGGTCAGCTATTGGGACCCACAGCATTACGGCAGTGTTGTCGGCCCAATTGAAACGGCACTCAGCCTCGCTTGTCTGGCACTCTTATGGCGCCGGTTTCGTCTGCTTTGGCAAAGGGTCATTCTGTCCTGCGCGGCTGTGTTGCAAATGATGCCGTTTCTGATTTGGATCATCCTTTTTGGCAGCGGGCGTTAAAGCATCTCTTCCTTCACGGCTTCCATTACGACATGGGTGGATGTGTTCGAAACATGCGGCAGGGCAGAGATCAGCTCTCCCAGCACCTTCCTATAGGCTCGCATGTCTGAGGTGCGTACTTTCAAAAGGTAGTCGAAATGGGACGCGGTCATATGACATTCCTCGATTTCCGGCACCGCACGCGCAGCTTCGTTAAAGGCGGTCAGCGCGGCTTCGCGAGTGTCATCCAATTTGACTTCAACGAAAGCGATATGGTCGAGACCAAGCTTCACGGGATCAAGAATGGCACGGTAACCAGTGATGATCCCGACCTGTTCAAGGCGTTTTACACGCGCCTGTGTTGGCGTGTTGGATAGGTTGATCCGACCGGCCAACTCAGTGATGGAGACCCGCCCTTGCGCGGAAAGGACGCGCAGGATGGCGCGGTCGTAGTCGTCAAGTGTCTTGTCCATATCTATCTGCCAATGGCCTGTTCTATAGAGAAATCACCTTTCAATTGCCTCAAATCGGAGAGAAATCAAAGTGCTTTATGCTATGATGTAGCGGTAACTATTGAGGGAACCTGAGATGTTGAGCCTTGATGAGCATCGCCAGATCATTCGTGAAAACACCATGCCGGATGAGGCAGGTGCCGTCGCGCGGTTGACGCAAATGGCGGGTCTCAGCGCGAAGGAGCGGGCCCAGATTGTCGTGGAAGGTGCCAAGCTGGTCAGCGACATTCGCAGCTCTGCCAGGCCGGGTCTGATGGAGGTGTTCCTTGCGGAATATGGGCTGAACACGGAAGAGGGCGTCGCTTTGATGTGTCTGGCCGAGGCGCTGCTGCGCGTGCCCGATGCGGACACGATGGATGCGTTGATTGAAGACAAGATCGCGCCTTCGGATTGGGGCACGCATCTGGGCCGCTCAAGCTCTTCCTTGGTCAATGCGTCCACTTGGGGGTTGATGCTGACGGGTAAGGTTTTGACCGAAGATCAGCCCGGGATTGCAGGACAGTTGACCGCGATGGTCAAACGGTTGGGAGAACCGGTGATCCGAGCCGCCACGGCCCGCGCGATGAAAGAAATGGGTCGTCAATTCGTGTTGGGCGAGGGGATTGCCAATGCCATGGCGCGTGCCAAAGTCGAAGAAGATCAAGGATTTACCTATAGCTATGATATGCTGGGCGAAGCGGCCAAGACCGAGGCCGATGCGCGCGGCTATCTGGCATCCTATGCGCAAGCCATCGAGCAGATTGCGACAGCGGCCACGCATGCTGACATCCGCGAAAATCCGGGTATTTCTGTCAAACTGTCTGCGCTCTATCCGCGTTATGAGACACCGCAAAAGGCGGGTGTCATGGCTGTGTTGCAGCCGCGCTTGTTGCAGCTTTGCCAGCAGGCGGCAGCTGCGCAAGTGGGTCTGAATATTGACGCGGAAGAGGCAGATCGACTTGATCTGTCGCTGGACATCATTGAGGCGACGTTGAGTGATGAAAGTCTGAAAGGCTGGGACGGCTTTGGTGTTGTTGTGCAAGCCTACGGCCATCGCGCGTCATTTGTGATCGACTGGTTGCACGCTTTGGCTCTCAAACATGATCGCAAGATCATGGTGCGGCTGGTCAAGGGCGCGTATTGGGACACGGAGGTGAAACGGGCGCAGGTGTTGGGCCTCAGCGGTTTTCCTGTTTTCACGCATAAACCTGCGACCGATATCAGCTACATCGCGAATGCGCGCAAACTGCTGGGCATGACCGACCGGATTTACCCGCAATTTGCCACGCATAACGCACATACGGTCGCGGCGATCCTGTTCATGGCGGAAGACAAGAGCGCGTTCGAGTTCCAACGCTTGCATGGCATGGGCGATAGGCTGCACGACCTTGTTATGCATAAAGAAGAGACGCGTTGCCGAATTTACGCGCCTGTCGGCGCGCATCGCGACCTGCTTGCCTATCTGGTGCGCCGCCTGTTGGAGAACGGCGCAAACTCTTCCTTCGTGAACCAGATCGTGGATGAGGAGGTCAGCCCGGTGGAGGTCGCCTCTGACCCGTTCACTGATATCGAAGATGCCATTTTCCCAGCGGTCACCCATCCCCGGCACATCTTTCCGGGTCGCGAGAATTCGAGGGGCTGGGATTGGAACGACCCTGTTGACATGGCCGATATCGAGACCGCGCGCGCGCCCTTCGAAACAGTGGCACTGACACATGAGAGCGCAGACATTGACGCGGCACTCGGCAGTGCTGAGCCGTGGAACGCACCAGCCTCTGAACGTGCGGCCGTTCTGAAGCGGGCCGCAGATCTTTATGAAGCGCATTATGGCGAAATCTTCGCGGTTCTGGCACGGGAAGCAGGCAAGACGGTGCTCGATTGCATTGGTGAACTGCGTGAGGCCGTCGATTTCCTGCGCTATTATGCGGATGAAGCGTTAAAGCATGAGGCGCCGCCGCGCGGGATTTTCACCTGCATCTCTCCTTGGAATTTCCCGTTGGCGATTTTTACGGGCCAGATCTCGGCGGCATTGGCGGCGGGCAATGCGGTGCTGGCCAAACCGGCAGAGCAAACGCCGGTGATTGCGGCACTGGCAACGAGGTTGCTGCATGAGGCCGGAGTGCCCCTCAACGCGATGCAGCTCTTGCCCGGCGGTGGAGAGGTCGGCGCGGCTTTGACTGCGAGCCCGGCCATTGATGGGGTGTGTTTCACCGGATCGACGGCGACCGCCAAGTGCATTCACACGACGCTGGCCACAAAAGGCAATGCGCGCGCGCCGCTGATTGCAGAAACCGGTGGGCTCAATGCAATGATCGTTGACAGTACCGCGCTGCCCGAACAAGCGACGCGTGACATCATCGCCTCGGCCTTCCAGTCTGCAGGGCAAAGATGCTCAGCGCTTCGCTGCCTCTACGTGCAGGAAGATATCGCCGCCGGATTTACGGAGATGCTGACAGGCGCAATGGCCGCGCTTAAAGTTGGCGACCCGTGGGACCTGGCCACCGATGTCGGTCCAATCATTGACGCGGCCGCACAGAGCAAGATCGCTGCACATATCGGTCAGGCACGCCAGGAAGGGCGTGTGATGTTTGAAACGCCGCATGACGCGCAGGGCAATTTCATCGCGCCCACGTTGATCAAGGTCGGCGGTATCGCAGATATGGGAGAAGAGATTTTCGGCCCCGTCCTGCATATCGCAACCTTCAGATCGCAGGATTTGGAACAGGTAATCGCTGATATCAATGCGACTGGGTACGGGCTGACCTTCGGGTTGCATTCACGCATTGACGACCGCGTGCAGCAGGTGGTCGATCAGGTCCACGCAGGAAACATCTATGTAAATCGCAACCAAATCGGTGCGATTGTCGGCTCGCAACCTTTTGGTGGTGAGGGTCTTTCTGGCACCGGGCCGAAAGCGGGCGGGCCGCATTACCTGTTGAAATTTATGAAAGAACCGCTTGTGGAATTGCCGCAGGCCTTCCAATCCCTGCCCGGACCGACGGGCGAAAGCAACCGGCTGACGGTGCTACCGCGTGCGCCGATGCTTTGCATTGGTCCAGATATCGGCGCGCAGATGGCGGCAGTTGATGCGGCGGGCGGCAGGCCGGTCGAAGGCACTTTTGAGGATGTCGGCAAGCTCGATGATATCGGCGGTGTGATTTGCTGGGGCGCGGATGTCGCGCAAATCCGAGCGATCCGGCAGGTTTTGGCCGCGCGCGAGGGGGCCATCCTGCCGCTGATCACCGAGCAGCCCAGCGTCGCGGACGTCATGGCGGAGCGGCACACCTGTATCGACACGACGGCATCCGGCGGCAATGCTCAATTGCTCGCGGAAGTGGGAAGCTAACGCTTGTAAAAGGCGGCGGAGTGCGTCAGCCTCGCGCGCATGTTTCCAATCCGCGATCATAACCCGTCAGAACGTACACCCTATGTGACCTACGCTCTGCTGGCAGCCAATATTCTGATTTTCATCAGTTATTGGCCGTTGCAGACCAACAATCCGGAGCACCTCGGAGCGTTTTGGGATGCTTGGGCGATGCGCCCGGTGGAGATCACGCGCGGCATCGATCTGCACACTTTGGTGACGTCGATGTTCTTGCATGGCGGCTGGATGCATTTGGCAGGCAATATGCTGTTTCTCTACATTTTTGGTGACAACCTCGAAGATCAGTTGGGACATGTTCCGTTTTTGCTTTTCTATCTTGCCTGCGGCGTGCTTGCCGATCTGGGCCAGATCATCGCTGACCCCGACAGCCCCATTCCGAATGTTGGCGCCTCTGGCGCGATTGCGGGCGTGATGGGTGGGTATCTGTTGCTGTTTCCGAAGGCCAAGGTGGACATCATCGTGATCTTCATCGTGTTCTTTAAAATCTTTCCGATCCCGGCTTGGGTGATGCTTGGCCTGTGGATGGCCTTTCAGGTGTTCAATGGGGTGACGGCAGATGTGTCGGAAGGCGGCGTGGCCTATTGGGCGCATGCGGGCGGCTTTGTGGTCGGTTTCGCGCTGCTTCTTCCATTCTGGCTAAGACGCGGCGGGCAGGGGTTCTGGTCCCGCACAGAAGGCCATCCGCCCCATCCAGAGGCACGCTATTCCCCGTCCACCATTCCCGTTATCCGGAGGCGCAAATGACCGAGCGTTCCGTTGCGACCTGTCATTGTCAGGCGGTGAAGATTTCATTTGAGATGGTCGGTGGGCTGGACAGTCTCAGGCGTTGCGACTGCTCACTGTGTCGCCGCAAATATCCGGCCGCGGTCTCTGGCTTGGTGTCTGATGTGCGCGTTGAACGGGGCGCAGACAGTCTTGGCCTCTATCAGTTCGGAACGATGACTGCGCGGCATTATTTCTGCAAAAGCTGCGGTATTCATGTCTATCACCAGCGCCGCTCCAACCCTGCCGAAATCGGGGTCAATGTCGCCTGCGTCGAAGGACTTGATCCGCGTATTGCTGGAACAGCAAAATGGGTAGATGGGGTGACGCACCCCAATGATGCCTAACGTTCAGAAGGGAGCCTGTGCCATTCTTCCCAGACGAACGGGTAGGTCCAGGCAGGGCAGTGGGTTTTCTTAAGCTCCTCAATGATCGCATCACGCTTCGCAATGAACTCTTCCCCATAGAGATGAAACTGGACTTGCAGAACGTCGATCCGGTGCAAGTGACCGGAGGCGGCGAGGGCTGGCAGCAAATCATACTCGCCCCCTTCGATATTCACCTTCATCAGGTGAATGCGTTCGGGGGCGAAGTCGTCAAGGAAAGCGCCTACATCTGCGACGCGCCCTGTCTTGCCCGTGCCATCCGCAACGAAAGCGGATGAGGCGTCACCGTCATCACTGAGCGAAAGCGTGCCCTCCGCACTGCCAAGCGCAAAATCATGCACTGTAATTGCGTCATTTGCCGCAAAGCGCGTGTTCAATGCGGCGGCGAAATCTGGATGCGGCTCAAACACATGCAATGTTGCGCCGTAACGGTCAAATACGTCCTGCGCCCAATTGCCTTCAAATCCTCCGACATCAAAGACGACGGAAGAAGACGACAGCCCCTCGAACTGCATGCGCTTGGGCTCCATCTTGTCGCGTTTCCAGCGCTTGAAATTGTCGTAGAAGACTATCCGCCAGGGATCGCGACGCAACCGCAGCCAGTGCTTTAAAGAAATTCGCATTGATGGCTATCCCGGCTTGCCGTAACTGCCCCAGCAATAGACACTCCTGTCAGAGCGGGCAAGCATGAGGGCGTTTGAGTGATTACCTCGCGGATATTCGGCGGTTTGGGCAACCAGTTGTTCCAATATGCGGCAGGTCGCGCCGTTGCGCTGGCGGGCGGTGATAGGCTGCAGCTTGATGCGCGCATGCCTCCGCGGGCAAAGCATTTTTCCTACGCGCTGGACCATTTCAATGTCGCGGCGGGCCCGGCGATGGCGACAGACTTGCCGCCCGGCAAGAACCAACCGCTCCGATATGTGTTCTGGCGTGGCTTGGGGCTCAGACCAAAGATATTGCGCGAGAAAGGGCTGGGTTTTGACGCAAGCCTTCTGGAGCGGCGGGGAGACTACTACCTGCACGGCTACTGGCAGTCAGAGAAGTACTTCAAAGCAATTGAATCGCGGTTGCGCGACGAATTGACCATCATCACTCCGCCGAGCGAAGAAAACGCGCGCTGGTTGGACGATATCTCAAACGTGCCGTCTGTGTCAGTTCATGTGCGGCGCAGCGATTATCTGTCTTCTGCCAATGGTACCGGGACCTATGCGACCTGCGACGAGGCTTATTACCTGGCGGCGTTGGACACCTTGGCTGAGAAGGTCGGCAAAGACTTGGTTGTTTTCGTTTTTTCGGATGATCCTGCGTGGGCGCGGGAAAATTTACGCTTCGCGTTTGAGACGAGATATGCGGGCCATAACGGTATGGACAAGCACTATGAGGACATGCGCCTGATCGCGGCCTGTCATCACAACATCATCGCCAATTCGACCTTTTCGTGGTGGGGCGGTTGGCTGAATGCCAACCCTGAAAAACAGGTTGTGGCCCCGAAGAAATGGTTCAACAGCACGGAGCAGGTGAACCCGGATATCATCCCAGAGGGGTGGATTACCCTTTAGGCCCGCTCGGAATATTCCATTGACTCGGTGTCGACCACGATATCTTCGTCGGTATTGATGAACGGTGGAACCATGATACGCACGCCATTGTCGAGAACGGCGGGTTTGAAGGATTTGGAGGCCGTTTGGCCTTTGACCACGGGCTCCGTTTCGACCACTTTGCACGTCACTTTCTGCGGCAGTGAGCAGCTGAGCGCTTCGCTTTCATAATACTCAACCTGCGCGATCATGCCGTCCTGAAGGAACGGGCGGCGATCCCCCAGCAAATCTGCCGGCAGCTCAATCTGCTCATAGGTTTCCGTATCCATGAAGGTCAGCATGCCGTCTGTCTCAAAAAGGAACTGCTGATCCTTTTGCTCAAGGCGCACTTTTTCGACCTTGTCGGCAGACCGGAAACGCTCGTTCAGCTTGGAACCGGTGCGCAGATTTTTCATCTCTACCTGCGCGAATGCACCGCCTTTTCCGGGCTTTACATGGTCTACTTTGACCGCAACCCAAAGACCGTCATTATGTTCAAGGATATTGCCGCCCTTGATTTCGTTTCCATTGATTTTCGGCATTGTGGCAATTCCTTGTCAAAAGGTTGATCGTCGTTTGGCAGACCCTATATCTTGCTTCAGAGAACGCGGCAAGATGACTAGATGCAGTGAAGGATCGGCCCAAGCTATGCATCAATCGCATAGCTGCCATGCCAGATTTGCAATGACGAATCGGAGCAGATGCGTCATAACGGGCGTCACGCCGAATATACAAGAGCAAAAACAAAGGACGCGAAATGGCTGCTGATTTCGTAGACAGTACTGCATTTAATTTCGAACAAGGACAACGCTCGCGCAAGCTATTTGCCGCTGTGGTGTTGGCTGCGCTCGATGATGCAATCGCTGACGACAAGAAATATGGAAATGGACCTGAGCAAATCGCGCGCTGGGCACGGTCGCGCGACGGGCGCGAAGTGCTGAGCTGCGCAGGTATCGACCCGAACGAGCGTGTGGTATCGGGACTGATGGAATTTGTGGGCAATGGTGTGCGGACTTCCGTTGCACTGTCGCGCGAGGAAAGCGAACGTCGCTCACAGGCAGAAGCTGCATAGGCACAAAAGCTTTCTCAACAGGAAAAGCGCGTCCTTCACCGGGGCGCGCTTTCTTTTTGGTCTTGTGTTTAACTGACCCTTTCCTGGCACGTATCAGCAGGCTTGAAACGACATGTCCTTTTTTCAAAGCTCATTCCCGCTTCTCAATGCGCTCGACCTTTTGGCAGCGGTGGCATTTGCCATCACTGGCGCGCTCGTCGCGTCACGCAAACAGCTCGACATTCTGGGTTTCATTTGGCTTGCGGTGATCACGGGTGTCGGCGGCGGGACCGTGCGTGATCTTGTTCTGGGCGTGCCGGTCTTCTGGGTGCAGGATCCCACACCCGTCATCGCCTGTATTCTGACAGCGATTGCCGTACATTTCGCCGCACATCTCATGGTGTCGCGCTATCGCTTTATCCTGCTGTTTGATGCGTTTGGCATGGCGCTGGTCGCCGTCATTGGAGCAGCCAAAGGGATTGATATGGGCACAGGGGCAGTCGTCGCAGTGATGATGGGTGTGATGACCGCGGCCTTGGGCGGCATCATTCGCGATACGCTGGGCCAAGAACCCTCTATCATTCTACGCAGCGAGATCTACGTGGCCGCAGCGGTTGCGGGGGCAGGTTGCTACGTTGCGCTGGAAGCGCTTGACGTTGCTCGCACACATGCCATGGCGGCGAGCGCTGGGCTGGCTTTTGTGATCCGCGTATGCGCGATCCGGCTGAACTGGTCACTGCCGGTCTATCGCGCGCGGGCAGGTCGTGATGTTCCGCAAGACGGCGCTCAAAGATAGGCGCTGAGAAGCAAGTGCATATCAACGCGCGCACGCAGGCGGGTCGCCAAGAGATACATCCCACCGATTTTGCGCTGCAGGAACAGCGTGTCTACCGGGGGCAGGGGCACATAGCTGCGATCATCGGCCATATCCATGCCTGCGTCACGCAATTGCCCCAGCAAATCCGTCCGGCCAAAATCATAGACCTCCGTGCTGCGCAACGGGGTCATTGCCATGTCAAAGAGATCAAGTAAGAGAGTTTCGTGATGCGCGGGTATGGAATCGTCATACATTCCGATCTCAATCAGCGCGTCGCGCGTGGCTGTCCGATCCGCAGCCATTCCGGCCCGGAGCAGGGCGCGGTACTGCCCCGCCATCTCAGGCGCGAACACGCGCGTTGCGCCGAAATCGAGCAGCACGATTTTCCTTTGCGCCCGGTCATAGCGGTAATTCGCGAAGTTCGGGTCGGTCTGCATCATGCCGAACTCAAATAATTCGCGCAAAACAAGCTTGATCAACGTGGTTGCGACATGGTCGCGGGTATCCTGATCTGCATCGGCCAGCGCCTCAATCGGGTCAGCTTTGACATAGCGCATTCCGAGGATCGTATCGCACAGAATATCGTCTTGCAGCTCTGGCACGATAAAGGCGTCTTCACCTGCAAGCAGAGCATGAAAGCGCGACAGGAATTCCGCTTCTCTTTTGTAATCCGCTTCCTGATGCAGCTGCTGGCGCGCCTCTTCCAGCATCGGCGCGATATCAAGGCCTTTCGGCATCATGCCGGACATCCGGATCAAGGCGCCTACATTGCGCATATCGCTGTCGATGCTGTCACGCACGCCCGGATACTGGACCTTCAGCGCTATGTCGCGCCCGTCCACCGTTGTGGCGCGGTGAACCTGTCCGATGGACGCTGCGGCAAGCGGCTGCACGTCAAATCGTTTGAAACGCGTCATGAAGTCAGCGCCAAGCCCGTCGATGAGGACGGCCTTGAGTTGTTTGGGTGGCATGTAATGCGCGTCTGATCTGAGGCTTGCCAGAATGTCTGCAAATTCGGGCGGCATCAGATCAGCCGCCTCCATGGAGAGCATTTGCCCGACCTTCATCGCAGCCCCGCGCATCTTGGCCAGCTCCCCGGTCAGGCGGGCAGCATTTGACGGGGTCATGAACAAGTCTCGTGCCGAAGGGCGTTGCCCACCTGCCAACTGACGCCCCCCCGTAAGCGCCATATTGCCCGCGAGCCCGGCCGCCAATCCGCCCATGCGTGCGAGCCGGGACAGCCGGCCGCTGGGAACCGGCAATCCGCGCGGTGTATATGGTTTATGGCTCATCGGCTGGTGTTTGCCTCAATAGCTGCCTGAGCAAGGCAGCTAGGGCAGGGTGGCTGCGTTTCAACAGGGATGTACGAGTGGTACCCGCGGCCGGACTTGAACCGGCACGGCCTTGCGGCCCAGGGATTTTAAGTCCCATGTGTCTACCATTCCACCACGCGGGCACGAGGATTTGGTGGGCGGACCATAGCGGCGGCCAATTGGGGGGGGAAGAGCGAATTGGATTGCAGCTGCGCTAAATTTTTGACCTGTCCGCGTCTGAGTTTGGGACGGCCCTGATTTGTCCCGGCGGATTTGCATATTTGTTGCAGAAAGAAGCCTTAGTCGCGCGTCCCTGCGAAGCGTTCCGCCCAGTCTTCGCGTTGCTCATCCGTGATTTTGGCGAAAAGGAGTTCGGGTACCGTGAACGCATGTCCTGCAGGAAGAGCGCTGAGTGCCGCGTCCACATCATCGGGCCAGCTGGTGTCGAGCGTATTCATGCCGGACAGCATTTTTGCGGCGGCCTCCGGGATGAAGGGGGCCGAAAGGACAGCGTAAAGCCGGATGAGGTTCAGCGCGAGGCGGATTTGCGCGGCAGCTTTGTCGGGATCGGTCTTGAACACGGTCCAGGGCGCCTCTGCCTGCAGGTATTCGTTGCCTGCTGTCCAGATACCGCGCAGCTCATTGGCCGCTTTGCGGATTTCCATGTCGGCCATATGGGTCTCATAAGCGCGGATTTTTGTGGTCAGGTCCGCGATCAGCGCCGTTTCGGCATCGCCAAACGTGCCGCCTTCTGGAACGGCTTCGGAAAACTTGGACCGGCAGAATTTCGTGACGCGCGAGACGAAATTGCCCAGCACGTCTGCGAGGTCTTTATTCACGCCAGCCTGGAAGTTATCCCATGTAAATTCGCTGTCGGAATTCTCTGGCGCATGGCTCAAGAGCCACCAGCGCCAGTAATCCGCGGGCAGAATGTCGAGCGCTTGATCCTGAAAGATGCCGCGTCCCTGCGATGTGCTGAATTGCCCGCCATCATAGTTGAGGTAATTGAAGGATTTGATGTAGTCGACCAGCTTCCAAGGCGCGTTTGATCCCATGATCGTGGCAGGGAAACTGAGCGTGTGAAATGGCACGTTATCCTTGCCCATGAATTGAACGTAGCGCACGTCATCTGAGCCCTTGTCAGTCCGCCACCAGCGCTCCCAATCGCCGCCGGTTTTGTCGGCCCATTCCTTGGTCGCCGCGATGTATTCAATTGGCGCGTCGAACCACACATAGAACACTTTGCCTTCCATGCCGGGCCAGTCTTCGTCACCGCGCTTGACGGGGACGCCCCAGTCGAGATCGCGGGTGATGCCGCGATCTTGCAAGCCTTCGCCGTCATGCAGCCATTTCTTGGCAATGGATGTCGTCAGGACAGGCCAGTCCGTTTTGCTGTCGATCCACATATCAAGTTTCTCTTTCAGGGCCGATTGGAGCAGATAGAGGTGTTTGGTGTCGCGCACTTCCAGGTCGGTGGAACCGGAGATGGCCGAGCGCGGGTCGATCAAGTCGGTTGGGTCAAGCTGTTTGGTGCAGTTTTCGCATTGATCGCCGCGGGCTTTGTCATAGCCACAATTGGGGCAGATGCCCTCGATATAGCGGTCGGGCAGAAAGCGGCCATCCGTGTTGGAGTATACCTGTTGCTCTGACACTTCTTCGATCAGGCCCTCATCGGCAAGACGGCCTGCAAAATATTGCGTGAGCTTGTGGTTTTGCGGGCTGGAGGATCGGCCAAAGTGATCAAAGCTAAGGCCAAAGCCCGCACCTATTTTGGCCTGGACCTCATGCATCTCTGCGCAGAACTCTGCGACCGGTTTGCCGGCTTTCTTGGCGGCAAGCTCTGCCGGGGTCCCATGTTCATCGGTGGCACAAATGAACATGACTTCATGGCCGCGCGCACGCATGTAGCGGGCGTAAAGATCGGCAGGAAGTTGGGAGCCCACCAGATTGCCCAGATGCTTGATCCCGTTGATATAGGGAATAGCGGAAGTGATGAGGATACGAGCCATGATGCGCGCCTTGTTGGAGTCAGTTCGGCTCCTCTACCCGACGTAGGCGCGTGTTTCCAGTGCGGGACGCTCCGCGGGGCATATTTTTACCAAGATGAAACTAGTGATCGTCGCGATGCCATTTCAGCAACCTGCCAATGGTGATGGAGGTGCGGGGGGTATAGACATAGGGGGTCTTTTCGGGTCTGGTTTTGCGCACGCGCATCCGGGTTACGCCAAACAGGATCAGCAGCGCGTGGCCCAGACTGATCAGCACGAACAGGGCTTCGGCGCCGAATGTGTCGATCAGGTCCGAGGCGATGAGCGGCGAGGCCATCGCGCCGAGAGCATAAAAGAACATCAAGGCAGCAGAAAGTTCCACCCGTTCTTCAGACGTGGCGAAATCATGCGCATGGGCGGCAGCGACGGAAAAGATCGGGAAGCTTGTAAATCCGAAAAGCCCCGCGGCAGCCATGACAGGTGTCGTACCGCCTTTGGCCAGACCTATTGCGGCAGCGCAGGCGAACACAGACGCGGCAGAGAGCCAGATCAGCACCCAGCGGCGATCAAATTTGTCGGCCAGCCAGCCTGCCGGATACTGTGCCAAAGCGCCGCCCAACACGAAGGCTGCGAGGAAATAGCCGATTTGTTCGGGCCGTAATCCGACCTCTTGCCCGTAAATCGGGCCAACCATCCGGAATGCCGCAGAGGTCAGTCCGGCAACCATGACCCCAGCGACAGACAGGGGCGATTTGGCCCAGGCAAGTTCTGGGCGCAGGCGTGGGGCGTCCGGCGTTTCAGGCTGCGAGGCTTTGGTCAGGGTCAATGGCAGGAGAGATGCGCAACAGAGCAAAGCGAGCAGGTTGTAAGAGACATAGGAGGCGGGTTCCAGCACGCCGATGAGCAATTGGGCCACAAGCGAGGCGCCCATATCCGTAATCCGATATGTTCCCATGGCGCGACCTCTTGTCTCGTTCGTGACCTTCGCATTGAGCCATGCCTCAATAACGGTGTAGCAGCCGGCGATGCACAGGCCGGTCGCGACCCGCATGCCGGCCCAGGCATAGGGGTTGACCAACAGCATGTGGGCCAGAAGCCCGATAGCACCCGTTGCGGTGAAGGCGGCGAAGGCGCGAGAATGGCCGACGGATCCCATCAAACGCGGTGCCCACCAGCAGCCAACAAAAAAGCCCAGAAAATGCGCAGAGCCCAAGAGGCCCACCTGCTGCGTGCTGAAACCCAGCGCGATGCCGGATAAGGCATCAAGCGGGCCAACGCCGCCCGAACTGAGTTGCAACAGGATCACTGACAAAAACAGCGCGGCAAAGGAGAGAAGCATCCGCATGGGATCGGCCAACCTCGCAAAGGGTGTAGGCCTCAGCTTGATCACGCTGCGATGCGGTTGGCTAAGAGATTTTCGACCAAAGGCCGTCGTTTTTATCTCTTGGTGACGCGTGCGAGGATGTCGATCAGGACAGTGTCATCGACAATGTCTTTGTAACCGGCCGCTCCGAACGCGGCGCGGCTGATGCGTCCGGTCAATTTGAAGCCCAGCTTTGAGAGGTCTCCGGCCGCAGAGCCAGCCTGGCGAAACAGCGCTGCATTCAGGGTGACAGGTCGGGTCACGCCACGGATCGTGAGATTGCCGTCTATCTTGGCCCCGTCAGAGAGGCGGCCTGCCCCATTCAATCTGACGCGGGTGGATACGAACCGGATTGTCTTGAATTGCTTGGCGTTGAGCACGCTTGCGCCTTTCAGAGCTTCTGTCGCGAAAAAGAAGCCCGTTTTAGCAAGGGTAACATCAACGGTGACATCGACGCTGGAGCGTTGCAGTGATGCAAGGTCAATCGAGATATCAGCGGATTTGACGGGCATAACGCCTTTTGCTTGGGCCTTGTTCAGGGTGAATATGAAGCCGACATTCGATCGCTGGGTTTCGAGTGCGTAGGCCATGGGTGCGGCAAAGCCACTGAGCGGGACGATCAGGGCGAAGACAAGCAGGAGCGGTTTCAAATGGCGGGACATATGCATGGGTGAGGGATCCTCTTTTACAGTGTGATACGGGGATTACGCGCGGGCCACGCAACAAATTCGCTCACGTCTGTTCACTGGCACGTGTCTGCTTGCGCTCCGATGGTTGCGCGTTAGCATGCCCGCCTGACGGTGTTTCGATGGAAAGTGCGACAGATGAAAAAGATTACCCTTGGATCAAGTGATCTTGAGGTCTCCCAATATTGCCTGGGGTCGATGACATGGGGGACGCAGACGGCAGAGATTGACGCTCATGCCCAGATTGATGCGAGCCTTGAGGCTGGGATCAACTTTATCGATACGGCTGAAGCCTATCCGGTAAACCCGATGACCAAAGAAGGCGCGGGTAAGACCGAAAGCATCATCGGCAATTGGTTTGCCAAGAGCGGGCGGCGAAACGACGTCATTCTGGCTACGAAATGTGCGGGCGCAGGCAACTACATTCGTAACGGAGAGGCGATTTCGTCAAAGACCATTCGTGACGCGGTTGAAGGATCTCTCAAACGGTTGCAGACCGATTACATTGATCTCTATCAGCTGCATTGGCCGAACCGCGGCAGCTACATGTTCCGGCAGAACTGGACCTATGACCCAACAGGACAGGATAAGGCTGCAACGATTGCACATATGGAAGATGTACTGGGCGCGTTGAAGGCACTGGTCGAAGAAGGCAAGCTGCGCCATTTCGGCTTGTCGAATGAAAGTGCGTGGGGCACAGCGCAGTGGCTTTCTGTCGCCGAGCGCATGGGCGCGCCGAAAGTCGAGACGATGCAGAACGAATACTCACTGCTGTGCAGGCTCTATGACACGGATATGGCCGAGTTGAGCCATAATGAGGATGTCACCCTGCTTGCGTTTTCTCCGCTGGCGGCGGGGTTTTTGACGGGCAAATACCAAGGCGGCACCGTGCCGGAGAAATCGCGCAAATCGATCAACGAGGCGATGGGCGGGCGCAGCTCTGACCGGGTGCTTGATGTGACGCAGGCCTATCTGAGCCTTGCGCAGCGCCACGGCGTCGATCCTGTCCATTTGGCGCTGGCGTGGTGTTGCCAGCGGCCATTTCTGACCTCGCCAATCTTTGGGGCCACGGATATGGATCAGCTGCGGCACATCCTTGACGGGTTGGATACTGTGCTGAGTCAGGACCTGGTGTCCGAGATAGATGCCGTTCATAAAGCGCACCCGATGCCTTATTGATCCAAATGAGCTTGCGCCTGTCTTTGTCACGACCCCCACCCTGACCCTCCCCACGGGGGAGGGAACACCCTTGGCATAGGGTGAGCGGACATGGCGGTGTCTGGGCTGTTTTGCGCCGTGGATTGCATATTTTTGGCAGAAAGAAGCCCGGTGCCGTTTTCAGACTGTGAGGCGGGGAAATGGGCTTGAACCTTGGGCGAAATTCCGTTCCGCTGCCGCAAAAGGCCGTGCCAGTCAGGGAGGGATGAGATGCCGTTGCAAATGAACCGGGAGGTGTTCATCACCTGTGCCATTACCGGCGGGGGTAGCACGCAGGATCGCAGCCCGCATGTGCCGCGCTCACCCAAGGCAATTGCTGATAGCGCGATTGAGGCCGCGCAGGCAGGCGCTGCGGTTGTGCATTGTCATGTGCGTGATCCGGAGACAGGCGTGGCCTCGCGCAAATTGGACTATTACCGCGAAGTCACGGATCGCATTCGCGCGGCTGAGGTCGATGTTGTGTTGAACCTGACGGCTGGTATGGGCGGGGATATTGTCTTTGGTGACGTCGAAAACCCGATGGCGTTGGACGCGTCAGGCACGGATATGGCGGGCGCCACGGAGCGGGTCGCGCATGTGGCGGAGTGTTTGCCTGAGATTTGTACGCTCGATTGCGGCACGATGAATTTCGCCGAAGCCGATTATGTGATGACCAACACGCCCGGCATGCTGACTGCGATGGGGCGGATGATGACGGAACTCGGCGTGAAGCCGGAGATCGAGGCCTTTGACACCGGTCATCTGTGGTATGCCAAGCAACTGGTGGCCGATCGTGTGTTGGAGCCCGATGCGCTGGTGCAGCTGTGCATGGGCGTGCAATGGGGCGCGCCGGATGATCTGAATACATTCATGGCTATGGTCAATAATGTGCCTGCCGAATGGACGTTTTCAGCCTTTGGGCTTGGGCGATCGCAGATGCCTTATGTGGCGGCTGCGGTGCTGGCTGGTGGGAACGTGCGCGTCGGGTTGGAAGACAATCTGATGCTGGAGCGCGGCGTTTTGGCGACCAATGCGCAGCTGGTCGAGAAGGCCGTGGGGATTATCGAGAACCTTGGCGCACGGGTGATCGGGCCGGGTGACGTGCGCAAGAAGTTGGGGCTGGTGAAGCGGGCGCCGAAGTGAAGAAATGTCTTGCGATCTTGGTATTGGTCTTAAGCGCGTGCAACCCGGTGGATGTGGTTGCGCCGAGCTATCGCGATACCTCAGTACCGATCACGTCAAAAGCGGCGTTCGATCCTGCGCGCTATGCTGGCACCTGGTATGAGATCGCGCGTTTTCCAGTGCCGTTTCAAACCGGCTGTAGGGATGTCACGGCCACCTATACGCCGATGTCAAATGGCGGATTTCATGTGGTCAATACCTGTCAAGTCGATGGCGCTGAAAGGCAGATTGAAGGGTTTGCGGATATTGTCGGGCCTGGCAGATTGCGCGTGTCTTTTGAAACCGTGCCCTTCGTCAAAGCGCCTTATTGGGTGCTTTGGGTGGATGAGGATTATCAGACGGCCGTTGTCGGTGTGCCGTCGGGGCGTGCAGGGTGGATCCTTAACCGCTCGCCAGTGTTGCGTGCAGACCGGCTCAAGGCGGCACGGGAAATTCTGGATTTTAACGGATATGATCTGAACCAGCTGCGCATGACGCTGCAGCGCGAGGGGGGCGGGGGATGAGAACAGCTGCAGTTATCGGTGGCGGCGTGATCGGTGGCGGATGGGCTGCGCGGTTTTTGCTCATGGGCTGGGATGTGCGTGTCTTTGACCCCGATCCAGAGGCCGAGCGCAAGATCAGCGAAGTGCTGGCCAATGCGCGCCGCTCTTTGCCGGGGCTTTCGGATCTGGCGATGCCTGCGGAGGGTCGCTTGGGCTTTCACGATGATCTTGGCGAGGCCGTGGCAGGGGCTGCGTGGATACAGGAAAGCGTGCCGGAGCGGCTGGAGTTGAAGCATAACGTCTATGCGTCGATACAGGCGGCATGCGATGCTGAGGCGGTGATCGGCTCCTCCACGTCGGGGTTCAAGCCGTCTCAGTTGCAGGAGGGGGCCGCACATCCGGGGCAGATCATCGTGGCGCATCCGTTCAACCCGGTCTATCTGCTGCCTCTGGTCGAGCTTGTGCCGTCAGCTGCGTCGGATGATGCGCTGCTGAACCGGGCTAAGGAGATCCTGACCAACATCGGTATGTTCCCGCTGCATGTGCGCAAGGAGATTGACGCCCATATTGCAGACCGTTTTCTGGAGGCTGTTTGGCGGGAGGCGCTTTGGCTCATCAAGGATGGCATCGCCACGACCGAAGAGATCGATAACGCGATCCGCTACGGGTTCGGGCTGCGCTGGGGGCAGATGGGCCTGTTTGAGACCTACCGCATTGCGGGTGGCGAAGCTGGCATGGCGCATTTCATCGAGCAGTTTGGGCCGTGTCTGGCGTGGCCCTGGACGAAACTGATGGATGTGCCGGATCTGACCGACGATTTGATCCAGAGGATTGCTGATCAGTCAGATGCGCAATCGGGGGCGCATACCATCCGTGATCTGGAGCGTATTCGGGACAATAATCTGGTTGCGATGATGCGTGCGCTCAAAGCGCAGGATTGGGGCGCTGGGGCGCTGTTGAATGCGTCTGAGCCGGACGTGGTTGCCCCGCAAGATATCTCTGCCCCGATTGAGACTGTGAGCCGCGCGGTGCCGCTCGATTGGACGGATTACAACGGGCATATGAATGAGGCGCGGTATTTGCAGGCCTTTGGGGATGCAACGGACCGGTTCATGGAAATTGTAGGCTGTGACGCGGCCTATATTGCCTCTGGTGGCAGCTATTTCACGGCGGAGACACATATCCGGCACTTGGATGAAGTGCATGCCGGCGCCCAGATCAGGATCGAGACACAAGTGCTGCTGGGCGAAGGCAAGAAGATGCATCTGTTCCACCGGATGTTTGAAGGGGGCAGGCTACTGGCCACGGGCGAGCATATGCTGATCCATGTCTCGCTTGAGACACGCAAGGCGTCCGTCCCTGCAGCTACGATAGCCGCGCGTTTAGGGGAAATCGCCGCGGCGCATGCCAAGCTGGAGCCGCCTGAAGGGGCAGGTGCGGCTGTGGGCAAGCGATGAAGGTTCTGATCACGGCGGGGGCATCAGGCATCGGCCTTGCAATGGGGCAGGCGTTTGAGGCCGCAGGCGGCGAAGTTTGGGTCACGGATGTTGACCGGGCAGCGCTAGAGAGCGTGCCTGAGACCTGGCGGGGCACGCGCGTGGACGCGAGCGATGAGGCTGGTGTCGCGGCGCTTTTTTCGGAACTGGAGACGGACTGGGGCAGGATTGATGTGCTTTGCGCCAATGCGGGGATTGCCGGGCCGACCGCTGTCGTGGAAGAGATTGCGCTGGCCGATTGGCAGCGCTGTGTGCAGGTCAATCTGGAGGGGGCGTTTCTGGCCGCGAAATATGCGGTCCCGTTGATGAAAGCCGCGCGAGGCGGGTGCATCACAGTCACCTCTTCGACAGCGGGGCAATATGGCTATCCCAACCGCGCGCCTTATGCGGCTGCGAAATGGGGCATGATCGGCTTGATGAAGACCCTTGCGATGGAGTTGGGGCCGTTTGGCATTCGCGCCAATGCGATCTGCCCGGGTGCCGTAGATGGTCCGCGCATGGAGGGCGTGATCGCACGCGAAGCTGCAGGCAAGGGGATGACAGCGGCCGCCGTGCGGGAGGGCTACGCCAAAGGCGTATCCATGCAGTCTTTTGTGAAGGCCTCAGACATTGCCGATATGGCGGTTTTTCTGGCCTCCCCCCAGGCGCGGATGGTGTCAGGGCAGGTCTTGGCAGTTGATGGCCATACCGTGAACCCTGATCCGCAGATTTGATCCACAGGTGCGCCTGTCGGCGCGCATGGTGTTTTTGCGCTCCAAAGCCGCGCGGGCTTGCGCCAGTTGCAGATGGATCACGCCGCCCGGTGACTAGAGCGACTTTGCCAATGTGCGGAGCTCGAATTTCTGGATCTTGCCGGTGGAGGTTTTGGGCAATTCCTGAAACACGACTTGCTTTGGGGTTTTGAACCCGGCCAGTTGCGCGCGCGCATGGGCGATCAAGCCGTCTGCGTCCTCGGTTGCGCCGTCTTTCAATTCCACGAAAGCACAAGGCACTTCGCCCCATTTGTCATCTGGCTTGGCGACGACAGCGCAAAGATTGACGTCTGGATGGGACATCAGCACGCCTTCGACTTCGACGCTGGAGACGTTTTCACCGCCTGAGATGATGATATCCTTGGCGCGATCGGCGATCTGGATATGCGTGTCGGGGTGCTGGATGGCGATGTCGCCGGAATGGAAATGCCCGCCCTCGAAGGCTTCAGCCGTGGCATCGGGGTTCTTCAGATAGCCTTTCATCACCGCGTTGCCGCGCATTACGATCTCGCCCTGCGTCGCCCCGTCCATGGCGATCTGCGCGTTTTTCTCATCCACAACGGTGACATTTTCCATCATCGGGAAGGCCACGCCTTGGCGGGACTTGAAGGCGGCTTTTTCGGCGTCATCTGCGCTATCGAGCGCGCTGTCCCAGACGTTCTCTGTCACATGGCCATAGGTTTCCGTCAGGCCGTAGACATGGGTGATGTTGAAACCAAGTTGCTCGATCTTGGCTAACGTCGCGGGCGCGGGGGGCGCCCCTGCTGTGTAAACCTCCACCGTATGATCAAAGGGTTTGCGCGCGCTGTCAGGCGCGTTGACGATCATGTTCAGGACAATTGGCGCACCGCCGAAATGGGTGACGCCTTCATCTGCGATGGCGGTGTAAATGGCCTCCGGCGTGATGTCGCGGCAGCAATGAACGGTGCCGCCTAGTACTGGCATCATCCATGTGTGGTTCCAGCCATTGCA
Source organism: Pseudomonadota bacterium (assembly GCA_039195745.1). Taxonomy (GTDB): domain Bacteria; phylum Pseudomonadota; class Alphaproteobacteria; order Rhodobacterales; family Rhodobacteraceae; genus Litoreibacter. Next base: position 26,289 of record JBCCVD010000028.1, read on the forward strand.
GTGAAACAGCGGCACGATGGCCAGGAATTTAGGGTAAAGCTGCATGCGCCAGGAAATCACCGTGCCCATCGTCATCAGATACGCGCCACGATGATGGTAGACGACACCTTTCGGGCGACCCGTGGTGCCCGATGTATAATTGAGCGCGAGGCTTTCCCACTCATCTTCGGGCATGATCCATGCGAAATTCGGATCACCACCATGCAGCACGTCTTCATATTCCGGGAAACGGCCCGTGGCGGGGTAGCCGCCTTGTGCATCACTGACTTCGATGATTTCTGGGCCGTCACCCTCGCAGGCCTCTTTCGCGGCCTCTGCCAGCGGCAGGAACTGCGTGTCACACAGTACGATCTTCGCCTCGCCATGGTCGAAAATATAGGCGACTGTGCCGGTATCGAGCCGCGTGTTGATCGTGTTCAGCACAGCACCACAGGCAGGCACACCGAAATGGGCCTCTGCCTGAGCGGGCAGGTTCGGGATCAGGGTGGCGACCACATCGCCGGGTTTGATGCCGCGCTGATGCAAAGCCGAGGCCAGTTGCGAGACCCGCGCGTGATACTCAGCATAGGAATAACGGCGGGTGCCATAGACCAGCGCCTCTCGGTTTCTGAACACGGTCCTGGCGCGGTTCAGATGCGAAAGTGGTGTCAGCGGAACGTAATTCGCTGCGCATTTGTCCAAGCCGCTTTCATCTGCCAACCAACCCATGTCATCCCTCCCGAGGTGCAATTTGTTGGACATTGTTATGGCAGAAATGTCAGACAATTGGGAAGAGAGAAAACGAGGCCTGCGATGGTGTTATCAAAGACAGCGCAAGCGGCGCTTTGCGCCGTATCGGGCATGGCTTTGTTGGGGTTCATAGATAACTTCGTAAAACTCATGGCGCAGAGCATTGGGCTGTGGCAGTTCCACTTTGCACGCTCGCTGCTGGTTTTGAGCATCTTGTCTCTGCTTGCCTTCGTCTTGGGCTGGAGCGTCAGGCCGAAGCGGCCTTGGGCGGTCGCGCTGCGCAGCCTGTTTTCCGCATCAGCGATGATCTTCTATTTCGGTGCGGTTGCCGCGCTGCCTATCGCGCAGGTGGGCGCGGGCCTGTTCACCGCACCGATTTTTGTGCTGATCATTTCTGCTGCTTTTTACGGCGTGCCAATCGGGCCATGGCGTATCCTTGCTGTCAGTCTTGGCTTTCTGGGAGTGCTGCTGCTGCTCAGGCCGGATGCGGGTGCGTTTAGCTGGTTCTCGTTGATCCCGATCCTTGCGGGACTGCTGTATGGTTATGGCGCGGTTTGCACGCGGGTCTATTGCGCCGAGGAAGGTACCTTGACGCTGGTCATTGGATTTTTCGCCGTGCTCGGCCTCTGGGGCGCGGGTGGATTGATCTGGTTTGCCCTGCAAGGTGCGCCCACTGACCCGATCCGTGACGGGTTCTTCGGCACAGGATGGCAGGCCTGGACGCAGCCTGCAGTCTTTTGGACCGTGGCGCAGGGCATTGTCTCCCTGTTTGGGCTGGGCCTCATCACGCGCGCATATTTGTTGGCGGATGCCAGTCACGTCGCGGTGTTCGAGTACTCGTTTCTGATTTCAGCAGGGTTCTGGTCTTACGTGCTTTGGAATGAGCTGCCGGATGCGGTAGGTTTGATCGGGATTGCCCTAATCATCGCGGCGGGGGCCGTGATCATTCTCAGAACGCGAGAGCCACTATGATTTACTCCCCGAAACACGGCTATATTTTCATCCACATTCCCAAGACGGGAGGAACGTCGATGGCGCTCGCCTTGGAGAGTAGGGCGGGGAAAGACGACATCATGCTGGGCGATACGCCCAAGGCAATCAAACGCCGCACGCGGGTGAAAGACGTGGCCGCAGCGGGCCGGCTCTGGAAACACTCGACCCTGTTCGACATTGACGGGCTCGTTACGCCACAACAGGTCGCGGAGGCCAAGGTCTTTACCATGGTGCGCAACCCATGGGATCGGATGGTCAGCTATTATCACTGGCTGCAAAGTCAGAATTTCTATCATGAAGCAGTGCGGATCGCGAAACACGCCTCATTCAGTGAATTCTTGCACCACCCACATACACAGGCGACGTTCAAGGCAAACCCGTACGGGCGATATGTCACTGGGGTCAGCGGGCAGGAGCGCTGTGATCTGTTTGTCAGGCTGGAACATTTGGAAGACGACCTGCCGAAGCTTGAAGCGCTACTTGATTTGAAACTGCACCCCTTTCCGCATGAGAATGCATCGGCGCGCGGGGATGCATATCAGGGTTATTATGCGCGCGCGGATCGTAGACTGGTCGAAGAAATGGCAGCAGAGGATATCGCGCGTTTTGGTTACGAGTTCGACAATTAGCTTAAAATTGATTGTTCTAAATTTGGACACAATTGCCTTGAAATGACCTTTTTACCGCCGAAGCGGCGGCATGTTCACCGTGCAGAAAGGTCCCACTGACATAGACGACAGGTGGGACTGATGTTTTTCAAATCGAATCGCAAGATGAAGCAGGACGCGGCACCTTTGGTGCTCAACGTGGCACCTGTACCGGGCTTTTTCGCAGGTACCGAAGTGGCGACGCGCTATGCCTGGACAAAAGTCGAAGAGCTGAGTGTTGGCGACACCGTGCTTACGGCAGAAAATGGCGAGCAGATGATCATGGGGATCGAGCGGGGGTCTTTGACCGTAGCCTCCCATGCTGCTGCCGCAGGTCAATGGCCGCTCTTGGTGCCTGAAGGAGCCTTGGGCAATGAAAAGGCACTGATGCTCTCTCCGGGTATGCGGATTGTGATCGAAGATGAGGTGGCCGGTGCGTTGTTTGGTCAGCCTTGCGTTTCTGTGCGTGCGGAAACACTGATCGGCTATCGCGGCATCGCCCGTGCGCGCGTCGGGAAGACGCTTGAGCATGTCACGCTGGTTTTCGACAAACCACAGACAGTTGTTGCTGAAGGCGGCTTGTTCTTTGACGTTCCTGACGCGAAAGGCGTGAACAATTTCCTGCCGCTCAATGACCGTCAGTCCCGGTTATTGTTGCGCCAATTGTCCCATGCAGATCGTGAACAGCGCACACGCAAAGTTGCCTCTGGCTGGATCTGAATTTCCTCTGAAAATCCCTTCCAAGTAAAAGGCCCGGTCAATGTGACCGGGCCTTTGCTTTTTGATGCTGCAACTGGGTTAGGCCGCTTTTGCGGGGTCAAAACGCCCGTAGAAGCTTTGGTTCTTCTTCGCCATGTCTTCCAGCAGGGCAGGGGCTTTGAATCGTTGTCCGTGTTTCTCTGCCAATGCGTTGGTGGTTTCGGCCGCCCAAGGCGTGCCAACCATATCGAGCCAGCTCAACGGGCCGCCGGACCACGGCGCAAACCCCCAGCCAAGGATAGCGCCCACATCGCCTTCACGTATGTCGAGCAGAACGTCTTCTTCAATCGCACGCACCGCTTCGAGGACCTGTGCAAAGAGCAGTCGGTTTTGGACTTCGGCAAGTTCAGGCTGGTCTTCGGCGACCGGATATTTTGCGGCCAAACCGTCCCAGAGCAATTGGCGTTTGCCCTTCTCGTCATATGCGTAGAAACCCGCATTGGCCTTGCGACCCAAACGACCTTCGCCTTCCATCCAGAACAGGATCTCATCGACGGCGTCGTCATATGCGTCGCCCAACGCCGCTTTGGTGGCCTTGGCGATCTTCACGCCCAGATCAACAGAGGTCTCGTCTACCAGTTGGAGCGGGCCCAGAGGCATGCCGACGAGCTTCGCCGCATTCTCGATCAGGGCGGGCTCGACGCCTTCCGTGACCATGCGAATGCCCTCATTGATGTAGGGAATGATGCAGCGGTTGGCATAGAAGAACCGCTCGTCATTGACGACAATTGGCGTTTTGCGGATCTGGCGCACATAGTCGAGCGCCTTGGCCACGGCGCGATCACCGGTCTTCGCCCCTTTGATGATCTCCACCAGTAGCATTTTATCAACGGGGGAGAAGAAATGGATGCCGATGAACTGCTCTTCATCGTTGGACGCTTTGGCAAGCTCGGTGATCGGCAGCGTCGAGGTATTGGTGGCAAAGATGCAGTCGTCGCCAACGACGGCTTGCACCTTTTTTGTCACGTCAGCTTTCACACCAACGTCTTCAAACACCGCCTCGACAATCAGGTCGCAACCTTCAAGCGCCGCGTAATCTGTCGTCGCGTTGATCAGGCCTAACACCTGCTCTTTCTTCTCTTCTGTGGCCTTCTTGCGGGAAATGCCCTTGTCCATATATGCGGTTGTATAAGCCTTGCCCCTGTCTGCGGCCTCTTGATTTGAATCGATCAGCACGACCTCAATGCCCGCCAGGGCCGAGACCAGAGAGATACCGGCCCCCATCATGCCGGCGCCGATCACGCCGACTTTTTTAACGGATTGATCTTCCACAGCCTGCGGGCGCACCGCACCTTTTTCCAGCGCTTCCTTGTTGATGAAAAGCGAGCGGATCATGTTCGCACTCGACGGGTTCAAGAGCACATTGGTGAACCAACGCGCCTCGATCTTGATGGCAGTGTCAAAGGGAACCATTGCGCCTTCATAGACAGCAGACAGCAGCGCCTTGGCGGCAGGGTAGACGCCCTGCGTCTTGCCGTTGACCATCGCTGAGGCGCCGACAAAGGTCATGAAACCTGCGGGGTGATAAGGTGCACCACCGGGCATCTTATAGCCTTTTTCATCCCATGGCTTGACGATCTTTGGCTCTGACAGAACCCACTCTTTCGCCTTGGCCAGCAACTCATCAGCGGGCACAATCTCATCGATCAGACCGGACATCTTTGCCCTTTTCGGGTCGCTCAACTTGCCCTCAAGCAAGAACGGGGAAGCTGCCATCGCACCCATTTTGCGCACCAGCCGCGTCGTGCCGCCCATTCCGGGGAAGATCCCGACGAGGATTTCGGGAAGGCCGATCTTGGCTTTGGGATTGTCAGCCACGAATATGCGGTGACAGGCCAGCGGGATCTCGAAGCCGATACCCAGCCCCGTGCCTTGCATGGCGCAGGCGATCGGTTTGCCGCCCTTGTTTTTGTCATCCATGCCTGCGCGTTCGATTTTGCGCAGAACGGCGTGACATTGCATCAGCCCGTCCATCAGGCCCTTCGCAGGATTATCGCCCGCAGCCTCTTTCATCTTCGCGATGACGTTCAAATCCATCCCGCCCGCAAAGGAGCCCTCTTTGCCTGAGGTGATGATGACACCCTTGACCTCCGCGTCGGCCAGCGCCTGGGCAATGAGCGCGTCAAGATCAACAAATCCCTGCTCATTCATCACATTCATGGATTTACCAACCGTGTCCCACGTGATCGTGGCGACACCATCGGCATCGGTTTTCATCGTAAAATCGGTCATTGACGTGTTGTCCTTTCTTGGATGTCCCTGAGCGAAACGAGAAGCTCGCTTGGTTCAGGGCGGGCATAGGGGAATTCGGCATTTGAAAGCGAATTGGTGACAGAGACCATGCGCCATTGCGTGCCGGTTCGGTTCAAGATGTATCGGCTGGCGACTGGTCCCAGCTTGACGTCTCCCTTTGAGGAGAGATTGGTGTGATGATAGCCGCATATCTGCGTCGCACTCAGAAACTCAGCATGCTCGACATGTCGATCAAAGCGATCAATTTTGAGGGCCTTCATCTGGTTTCTCAACATGTCGAAAAACGGGCGGATTTGATCGGGTCCTTCGATGACCTGATCCACCTCATCCATGTGGATTGTATGTGGAAAGTCGCAATGTGCGCACCAGGCATCGAAATCATCTTCCATGTTGATACGGGAGAGCGCGTTCAAATAGTCCTGGTAGATAGCGGTAGGTGCAACGGACAAACGACGTGCATCTGGCTCAGCCCGCTCTGACTTCCATCTCGGCTCGGTGTTTTCTTTGACCCGCGCCATAGCAATGGGCCAACGGTTATTTTCCATGTTGCAGTCCATTTCGGTGATGCGCCAAACACCATTGCGCCGCGAAAGCGTCGTGCGGTTTTCATAGGGCGGCACCATCGCGACAGCGTTGCAGAGCGAGTGTGTGACGTGATGACCGAGAATGTAGTTTTCACTCAGAAATTCGGCATCCGTGACCAGTCTGATAAAGTGATTTACACCCATGGAGGTGAGGTTCTGGCCAAAACGCAACACGCTATCGAGCCAATCCTCCGTCGACTCGATCACGAAGTCGCGGGTGTTCGTGCTCATGCGGAACGGGATCGCCACTCGTTCTGTCAGCACTTTCGGATCGTAATTCAGAACGGCATCAGACAGCTCATCCAACACGCGCTGATATATTTCGGCTGCCGCGCGCTCTGATGGGGATTTTTGCGCCGCACTAGTCAAGAGGGGATCCGTCTTTTCGGGTGAACGTGAATGTGCCGCTCTGGAAATTGACCATCATGTCTTCGTCGCTGTAGTAGCCGATTTCCGTCTCGGTCCGCGTGCCGACCACAAGGAATGTTGCGTCTTTGCCAGATTGGTTGACGATGTGATGACCGTTGGGATCACCCGCCGGAAAAGCGGCGCAATCGCCCGGCAACAGTTCCGTCTTGCCAGTGTCATCTATCAAGGTGCACACACCTTGTGTGACCATCAGAAATTCATCCTGACGTTCGTGCCAGTGCCGCAAGGATGACATGGCACCGGGTCCCAAGGTCACCAGATTGACACCAAATTGGGTCAGGCCGGACGGGTCACCCAGCGCAATCTGGGAACGATCCCCGACCAAGGCGGCGCGGTGTCCGGGGTAGCCAGAGCCTGTCTGCATTGGCAACGCTGAGATATCGATCTTTGGCATCGTCAGAACTTTTCATTTCCGGGCATTTGTCGTTGCGGTAACGGCTGAACCACTGGGTTGGCAGAGACGCGCGGCATGTTGCGGGCAGCATGGAAGTTTGTCACCGCATTTGAAGATGCTGTTTCAATCCACTCCGTTCCCATCAGCTCAAGCCGGACCCGATTAGGATAGGGCTCCACAATCCGCTGGCCGCTACTGAAGATATGCGTTTCGTGCTCACCGCAAATGTGATCGCACTCCTTGTACTCCGCATGCCGCGCGATCCGAAGGTACTGTGTCACTCTTTGCGATTTGAGCGAGGCATGAAGTGCATAGAAGATTACAGCCATTTCATCTTTGCTTTTGATGGTGGTTTTGTTGGTTTCGGTGACAACGACATTGGGAACTGCCATGCGCCGCGCGAAGGCAGAGAAGTTTCTGTTCAGCAGAGCTTCTGACAATGCATCCAGATGCTCCTGATAGATCTTCATTGGATCCGGAAGATGCGAAAACGCGTCACCATTCATACATTAAACCCTTTCGATAATCGTCGCCGCTCCCATCCCAGAGGCCACGCAAAGTGTGGCAAGGCCTGTCTCTTTGTCGGACCGTTCCAGCTCATCCAGCAACGTACCGATGATGATTGCTCCAGTAGCGCCAAGCGGATGCCCCATAGCGATTGAGCCACCGTTGACGTTTACGAGTGCCGGATCAACATCAAAGGCCTGTTGGAACCGCAATACGACAGATGCAAAAGCCTCGTTCACCTCGAAGAGGTCGATATCGCCGACACTCATGCCTGATTGCTTCATGATGTGTTCCGTCACCGGGACAGGGCCTGTCAGCATGATTGTCGGGTCCAGACCAATTTTGGCTGTGGCACGGATACGCGCCCGCGGCTTCAGGTCGAACTTCTCTCCGAACGCCTTTGAGCCAACCAAAACCGCTGCAGAGCCATCCACGATCCCCGATGAGTTGCCCGCATGGTGGATATGGTTGATTTTCTCCAGATGCGGATACTTCATCAGGGCGACTTTATCGAAGCCGGGCATCACTTCGCCCATTGCCTGAAATGCCGGGTTGAGCGAGCCCATCGACTGCATGTCGCTGTTTGGGCGCATGTATTCATCATGATCCAGTATCGGCAGCCCGTTCTGATCTTTGACGGTGACAATTGACTTCTCGAACCGCTTATCATCCCACGCCGCCTTGGCGCGTTTTTGGCTTTCAACCGCCAGCTGGTCCGCATCATCACGGCTAAACCCATATTCTGTCGCGATAATATCGGCAGAGATACCTTGCGGCACAAAATAGGTTTCCATCGCAATCGACGGATCGACAGCAATCGCGGCACCATCTGAGCCCATCGCGACGCGGCCCATCATCTCAACGCCGCCTGCGATGTAGCCTTCGCCCGCACCGCCTGCGACCTGGTTCGCCGCCAAATTGACGGCTTCCATGCCGGATGCACAGAAACGGTTGATGCTGAGACCTGGAATGCGTTGATCCAGATCAGAGGCCAGAACCGCCGTCCGCGCAAGGCAGCCGCCTTGTTCCATCACTTGCGTTGCATTGCCCCAGATGACGTCCTCGACCGCGTGACCCTCAAGCCCGTTGCGTTCTTTGACAGCGTTAAGGATTTGCGCAGACAAACGCGCGGCCGTGACTTCATGTAGCGCGCCATCCTTTCGGCCCTTGCCACGCGGGGACCGCACTGCGTCGTAGATATAGGCTTCAGCCATTTGGGAGTCCTTCCATCATATTGAGCACGCCCAACCAGACCGTCACGCTGCACAGAAGCGCGCCAATCCCGAGGGGCATTTTGTAAGAAGCAAGGGGAGAGAGCACCTTGCCAAATCTCGTCGTTCGTAAAACCAGAACCAGTGCGGCCACCATGCCGGGAAGAACAATCCCCAGCCCCCACGTGCCGCCCATGAGCAACATGCCAAAGGCACACCAGCCCGAAAACATCGCAACTGCGCTGCCAAACTTATCTTCACTGCCCTCATGCGCGATGAGCGAAAGGGTCAATGCGCAAAGCGCCATGCCGATCAAGAAGGCCCAGAAGATCATGTCGCGTGCCGCCCCGAAGGATCAGCCGCCGCAAGAGCATCCGCCGCAATCGCAAGAGGCACAATCGCAACCGCCGATGCCGATATCGCCGTCGCAGGGGTTGACGTCGCAGAACTTGCTGCTGCCCGGGCCCGCCACGCGGGCTGTTCCACCGCCACAGCTGCCGCAATCTCCGCAGGCAAAGCAAAAGTCTGATTTTGTGCAGCAGCGATTGTCTTTCTTGCGACGTCGTTCCAGCTCTGCGCGTTCTTTGCGGTTGAGCAAGCGATCATCGGCGTCTTGTTCCGATCGACAGGTGCAATTTGCGCGGAGTGTCTGGTAGGCCTCTTTGCAGTCGCGCAGCCTTTGCCGGATGATTGGCAGCGCGCGCCAGATCCCATGCTCGCGGATCGCGAATTTCGCGTAGCCGGAGCACCCGGTCCCGCCATGTTGGACAGAATACGCGCATCTGAACCCCTTGTGGGGTGAGATATACTGTTGATACCCCCAGATCGCGGCAAGTGCCATTTTGCTGAGCATACGCCCTCCATCCTTGCCTGCACATCATGGCGGGTAAGGGGAGCATATTCCAACAAATTGGCGACACTAAGGCTCATGCAGGGAATGCCCGTTGCATCAAATCATATGGATGTTTCCAGCCAGGCACTTTCGAAATCCGCGTGAGCCAGGCGTCAATATTGGGCCAATCCGCACGATCAAAGCCGAAGGGTTCTTCGTAGAAAAGATATCCGCAGCAGCAGATATCGGCGACTGTGATCTCGTCTCCCACGATCCAATCGCGCCCTTCCAAATGCGTATCAAGCGTAGCATAAGCCGCTTTCAGCCGCCCTTGCATAAAGCCAATCACTTCTTGCGGGCGCTTCTCCTCGGGCAGGAAATTCATCAAGAACCGCGTCATGCCTGCTTGGCTCGACATTTTGTGGTTGTCCCAAAGCACCCAGCGCAGAACTTCATATTTATCCGCAGCGGCTCCGCCAAGCTTGCCAGTCTTATCAACGACATATTGTTGGATCGCGCCCGATTGTGTCAGGGTCACATCGCCGTCGACCAAGACCGGCGCTTCGCCCATCGGATTGATCTCTCTGAAGCTGTCGGAACGGGTTGCCCCGGCAAAGAAGTCTACGAAAACGGGCTCCCAATCAGCGCCGGACAATTCCAGCGTCAACGCCGCTTTATACGCGTTGCCGCTTTCGCCAAAGCAATGCAATTTCATGCTCATCTTTTCCGTTCCTCTAGTTCCGCGTTGAAAATCCGCAATCGATGCGTGAGATTGTCTTCGTTCATGACGGAACTGAAGTTCTCAAACAGAAATGAGATCGCTTCTCCCTCTTCCAAGCCCGCGTCAGCGCTGAATTTTTTCAGATTGCGCCAAGCGCGTTCTGTCAGCGCCATGTTGACGCGACGCGTTGGTTTGAAACGTTCTGCCATAACCCCTCCCAATACTGTGCGGCGGGACAATTGCCCCGCCATCACATCAGCTTAGAAGTTTGCGGCTTTGAGTGCCATCACTGGCTCTGCGCCAGAGTTGATCCGGGCCAGATGCATACCCGTGGCGGGCAATTGACGCGCCATGTAGTAGCGGCCTGTGGCGATTTTCGTCTCGTAGAACTCGGTATCTGACGCACCGCCATCCAGTGCGATTTGCGCCGCTTTCGCCATCCGCGCCCACATCAGGCCAAGGCAGACATGACCCATCATATGCATGAAATCGTAGGACCCAGCCAAGGCGTTATTGGGGTTCTTCATGCCATTCTGCATGAAGTACATTCCAGCGGCCTGCAGGTCCTTTGATGCCGCTTTCAACGGTGCGATGAAGTCGCGATCAAACGCCTCGTCGCCTGCGTTTTCTTTGCAGAATGTCTTGACCATCTCGAAGAAGGCCATGACATGTTTGCCACCATCTTGCGCCAGCTTTCTGCCAACAAGATCAAGTGCTTGTACGCCATTTGCGCCTTCATAGATCATCGCGATCCGGGCGTCACGCGCGAACTGGGACATGCCCCATTCCTCGATATAGCCATGCCCGCCATAGACCTGTTGCGCGGCGGTGGCGTATTCAAAGCCTTTATCGGTCAGGAAGCCCTTAATCACCGGCGTCATGAGGGAGATCAGCCCGTCCGCATCATCATCGCCCGCAAGGTGGTGGCGGTCGATCAGATTTGCGCCCCACATCACGAAGGCCCGCGCGCCTTCCACGAAGGATTTCTGATCCATCAGGTTGCGGCGAATGTCGGGATGCACGATCAGTGGATCAGCCGGGCCGTCGGGGTTCTTGACCCCGGTCACATCGCGCCCTTGTAGGCGATCATTCGCGTATGTCAGCGCATTCTCAAAAGCGACCGCCGCTTGCGCGTAGCCCTGCAGGCCCACGCCCAGACGTGCCTCGTTCATCATCGTGAACATCGCGCGCATGCCTTTATGTTCTGTACCCAGCAGGAACCCTGTCGCGTCGTCATAATTCATCACGCAGGTGGAGTTGCCGTGAATGCCCATCTTCTCTTCGATGGAGCCGACCGCGACACCGTTGCGTGCGCCAAGGGAGCCGTCATCATTGACCATAATTTTCGGTACAATAAACAGCGACACACCTTTGATGCCCTCCGGTCCGCCCTCGATCTTGGCCAGTACCAGATGGATGATGTTGTCGGCCATGTCATGCTCACCGGCGGAGATGAAAATTTTCTGGCCGGAGATTTTGTAGCTGCCGTCTTCTTGCGGAACAGCTTTGGTGCGCATCAGGCCCAGATCGGTGCCGCAATGCGGCTCCGTCAGGTTCATCGTGCCGGTCCAGTCACAGCTGACCATTTTCGGCAGATAGGTTGCTTTCTGCTCATCGGTGCCATGTGCATGGATCGCGGAATAGGCCCCATGGGTCAGACCCTGATACATGTTGAACGCCATATTGGCAGAGACCATCATCTCGCCCACTGCCGTGCCCATCAGATAGGGGAGGCCCTGACCGCCATATTCGGGATCACAATCCAGCGCCGTCCAGCCGCCTTCCTTGACTTGATCAAACGCGTCTTTGAAGCCGGACGGTGTGCGCACCACACCGTTTTCCAGAACACACCCTTCCTTGTCGCCCACGACATTCAATGGCTGCAGCACTTCGGAAGAGATCTTGCCTGCTTCTTCCAGAATTGCATTCGTGAACTCAGCATCGAGATCTTTGTATCCCGGAACGTCCTGATCTGTCACATTCAACAGCTCATGCAAAACAAACTGCATGTCTTTAACGGGGGCGGTGTATGTCGGCATGATGTACTCCGGTGAGTCCTGTTGGGCTATCCAGCGGCCGCATGCGGCATGGATTGTTGCTCTAAAGAAGCCAGCATCTTTTCGCCCCAGCGCAGCTGGTTCGTCAGATCATCAATGGCTTCGGTCAGTTCATCGCGTTGGCGGATCATGTCTGCCAGACGCTCTTGTGCGATCTCATAGGTCCGAGACAGCTGTGTCGCCTGCTGGTCGTCAAGGTAATACATGTCGAGCAGCTGGCGGATTTCTTCGAGAGAGAACCCGAAGCGTTTGCCGCGCAGGATCAGTTTCAAACGTGCGCGGTCACTTTTATTGTAGAGACGCTTCTGTCCTTCTCGAACAGGGAAAATCAGTTCTTTGGCTTCATAAAACCGCAATGTACGCGGCGTAACGCCGAAAGCTTCGCACATTTCACGGATAGTCATAATTTCCTCGGTCATGGTGTGTCCTTCACATTGCACTTTGCCGAAATCAAAATCGATGCGCAGGACGTGGCTGTATTGAGGCCATCTTACAACTGAAGTTGACGTAAACGTAAATGTAACGTGGCGTCAGAATGGCGTTGACGTAATGTCAGGCAAAATTTACCCGTCCGGCACGAAATATTCTTACGCGTTCAAATCGCTTTGGGAAGGTAATTTACGGGGAAATCTTGAGCGTTTTCGTCACATATGACGCATAAAAATAAGGGTTAACGGCCGATTCTGCCTATGGAAGAATTCTGACCAGCGGCCAAGCTATTCAAAGCCCTTTGGCAACCTGGTCGCGGAGGGCCTGAAGCTCGTCGATGGCTTCACAAATCTGTTCCTTCCGGTTTTCAAGCTCCCCAAGCTGGGTATCTGCGAGTTCAATCCATGCCTCCATCTGGGTGCGATTCTGGTGGCTGGTATCGTATAGCTCAAGCCATTGCCGGATATCCTCAAGAGAGAACCCGAACTTCCGACCGCGCATGATCAACTTCATTCGTGCCAATTCTCGGGCATGATAGAAACGGGACCGCCCTTCGCGTTCGGGTTGCAGCAGCTCGATGTATTCATAATAGCGCAACGTGCGCGGCGTGACATCGAACTCGGCACACATTTCCTTAAATGAGAGACGCGTTTGTGACATGGCTTGCACCCTGAATTGACAGTCGAATATGAGCACCGCGCCCCCGCACGGTCTGGCTTTTGAACTGAGGCCAATCGTCAAGAACAGAACGCGGGGAGATTGCGCCTTGCGAAGCCGTCCGTCAACGCTCAAAACTGAACCCGTACAACACACAGGCCTTCTTTCATGGTGAATCCAGATCGAAACAGACTTGCCAGACAGTTCATTGAAGCGATTCCGTTCTCGCGCGCGCTGTCGATGAACCTTACTGAAATTGGCAACGGGCGGGCGGTGATATCCATGCCCTATAACCCCGCGCTGGTAGGCGATCCTGCCTCGGGTGTGATCCATGGTGGGGCTGTATCCGCTTTGATGGACACCTGCGGTGGCGCGGCCGTGATGAGCCATCCGGATATGCCCATTGCAACCGCCACGATTGATCTCAGGATCGACTACATGCGCGCCGCAGCCCCCGGTCAGGCGATCAGCGCAGTGGCGGAATGCTATCATGTCACCCGCTCCGTCGCCTTCGTGCGGGCCAAGGCTTATGATGATGACGCTGACAATCCAGTGGCGGCGGCCACGGGGGCTTTCACATTTCAGCGCCCCCAGAAAGAGGGCGCAGAATGAGAACACCGGAACCCGTTCAAGTCATCAAGAGCCGCCGTGATGCGATGCTGTCGCGGCTGACTAGTGCAGTGCCCTATATCGGGTTTCTGGGCATTGAATTTGACCGTCGCGGCGATGAGCTGACAGCAGTGCTGCCATTCAAACCGGACCTTGTCGGCAACCCCGCGCTTCAGGCATTGCATGGCGGCGCGACGGCCTCTTTTCTGGAAGTAACAGCCGTGATCGAGCTGACATGGTCGACGCTGTGGACAGATTTGGAGGACGGCACGATTGATCCCGACAAAGAAGACGTGATCCCGCGGCTTCCCAAGACCATTGATTTCACCGTCGACTATCTGCGCTCAGGCCTGCCGCGTGATGCTTATGCGCGGGCACGGATCAACCGTTCCGGCAGGCGTTACGCGTCCGTTCATGTCGAGGCGTGGCAGGACAATCGCACACGCTTATTTGCACAAGCGACAGGTCATTTTCTGATGCCACCCAAGCAGACGAAGTGATGCAAGCTTTGGAAGAGGCGGGAGGCAGGTGTTTAACCGCTATGCGTCTCCTTGATGCGTAAACAAACGGCCAAACCCTGCGATTTCATCTTGAATGCCTGCAAGACGCAGGAGGTGCCATGCAAGCGCATGGTTGCTAGCCGTCACAGGTTTGCCTAACGCCTCTTCTGCCTGCGCGATGATGCTGGCTGCCCGCAAGCTGGTGCATGAAATGAAGACACCATCGACCGCATCTGAACGCCCGACAGAGAGCGCGGCCTCAAGGATGGCCTCTGGTGTGATGCGCCCGACAACAGCGTCGCTCTCTTCGTAAAACGACCCAACAGTGGTGATTTGAATGCCGGCCTCTTCAAAGCGGGCTTGCATGGCTTGCGTTACGTCCGGCGTGTAAGGTGTAACAAGCCCAAGCCGGGCCACGCCCAAAACCCGCAAGGCGGCTTTCGCAGCGGTCAGCGGGTTGGAGGAGGGAACACCCGGGTGAGCTTTGGCCAGAATCTCTGCCACGCGATCCTCACCGATGATGGTGGAGGCGGATGTGCACCCGTATCCCAATGCGCTGAGGTCGAGGTAGCCCGGCAATAAGCCTGCAGCGATGGGCAATTCCGTTTCCATTTTGGCAAGTGTCTCAGGCGTGACCGTAACGTCATTGGCGAGGCGTGCGTGGTAGACGCAGACGCCGGGCAAATCCGTGAGCTGGCGCATCTCCCATTCCATCGTATGGTCGGATTCCAACACCAGCAGACCAAGGCGCGCGCGTGTTCCCGCGCCGTTATCCGTTGTAAATGGCAGGCGCGAGATGTCCGGTGCCTGAGGCGTGCTGTCTTTCATGGCTCTGTCATCCCTTCGATTGCCATCTTAGTGCGACGAGACAGCGATGATCTGGTCTGGAAGCGACATGTCGCGGGCTCTGCTAAAGCCATGCCTCACGGCCTGTCCCGACAGCTGCTGCCACATTAGCATGACCATCGCGGGCCAGGAGCGCGTCTAACCCGCGGGCAATCTCCGCCGCCAGCCCGACACCGGCATAGACCATTGCGGTGTAAAGCTGCACTGCGCTGGCCCCTGCCTTGATCTTTGCATAGGCCTGCTCTGCGTTTGAGACACCCCCGACTCCGATCAGCGGCAATGCCCCATCAGTCAGTTTCGACACCTGCGCCAAGACGCGGGTCGAGGTCTCAAATAGTGGCTGACCGGACAGGCCACCTGCTTGTGATTTATGCACACTATGCAGCCCATCGCGCGAGAGTGTCGTGTTGGTGGCGATGATCCCGTCGATCCGGGTTTGCATTGCAACCTCAACGATCTCAGCGATTTCAGTGCCGCTGAGGTCAGGCGCGATCTTCAGGAAGATCGCCGTCCCTCTGGCATGGCTGTCGCGCACATTCATTACGCGGTCCAGCAAGTCAAAGAGTGCGGCCTTGCCCTGCAAGTCGCGCAGCTTCTCCGTATTGGGCGAAGAGACGTTGACCGTGGCGAAATCCACGACTTCGCCCGCCCGCTCTAACACCCGCGCGAAATCAGCGGCGCGGTCGTCACTGTCTTTATTCGCACCAAGATTTAGCCCTACCGGCACGGCAGCGCGCGCCGCATCAAGGCGCTCTGCAATCGCGTCCATGCCATCATTGTTGAACCCGAAGCGATTGATCGCAGCCATATCTTCGTTCAGGCGAAACAGGCGTGGTTTCGGATTGCCGGGCTGCGGACGCGGGGTCGCCGCGCCAACCTCCAGAAACCCGAACCCCGTCCGCGCCAGCGGTGCGATGGCTTGGGCGTTTTTGTCAAATCCTGCGGCGAGACCCACGGGATTTGGCAGGGCGATCCCGGCCAATTCGGTTTCAAGTCGCGCGCTGGTCACGGGACCAGAACCACCCGCGAGCCCCATATTTAAGGCTTTGATCGACAGCCCATGGGCTGTCTCAGGGTTGAATTGACGCAGCAGCGGAAGCCCTACGCGTTCGAGCAGGCTCATGCCATGTCGTCCGGAAACTGATGTACGCCACCGTCCAGCGGCAGCGCGGCATTGCCTGCAACTTCGCTCAATTGCCAGTCCCGGTAGAGATGGGGAAATTTGGCCCCGCCGCGCGACACCTCCCATTTCAGGTCGCTGCCCAGATTGTCCGCCTCCGCCCAGACCAGATGCAGATCACTTTGGCCTGCAAAATGCTTGGCCGCTGTCTCTTGTGCCTGTGCGGCGGTGGAGAAATGGATATAGCCGTCTGTCAGATCAATCGCAGCGCCTTTAAAGACTCCACTTTGCTCAAATTCTGCCCATTGGGCGGCTGTCATAATTTTGTAGATACGCATGTGCTACCCATGCCGCGCGCGCGACCCAGCGTCAAGCAAGCAGGCTTTGACTCTCGCGTCATGGAGGGCCAAGCTGAGGCCAATTGGAGTCAACATGGGGGACGCATTCATGCGCACATTACTCACTTCCGCAGCAGCATTGGCATTGTCGACGGGGATCGCCTCGGCTGATTACACGCTGCATGTCATCCATATCAATGATCTGCATAGCCGCATTGAGCCTGTCAGCAAATATGACGGCACCTGCAACGCAGAGGACAACGCAGCAGGCGAGTGCTTTGGTGGCGTGGCGCGGGTCGCGACGATGATCAACCAACTGCGCGCAGAGCTGTCTGGCGAGAATGTCATCGTGCTCGATGCCGGTGATCAATATCAAGGCTCGCTGATGTACACGACCTACAAAGGCGACGCCGAAATCGAATTTATGAACCAGATCGGTTTTGACGCGATGGCCGTCGGCAACCACGAATTTGACGATGGTGACGAGGGATTGGCCAAACTGGCGGACGGGGTCTCCTTCCCCGTTATCTCTGGCAATATTGATGTCAGCCAGTCCAACCTGCTGGCCGGAAAAGTCAACAACCACGTGGTTCTTGATGTCGGCGGACAGAAGATCGGCATCGTCTCCGCGCTGGCGACCGACACAGTAGAGACGTCCTCCCCCTCAAGCTCGGTGATCTTCACAGATGAGATCGAGAGCCTGCAGGCCGATGTCGATACACTGACCGGTGAGGGCGTGAACAAGATCATCGCGCTCACCCATGTTGGCCTGCGCAAAGACAAGGAAATTGCCGGGGCGGTTGAGGGGCTCGACGCCGTGGTCGGTGGGCACTCCCATACGCTTCTGTCCAACAGCGACGAAGATGCGGATGCCTATCCGCAAATGGTGGACGGCACACCCGTTGTACAAGCCTATGCCTATTCAAAATATGTGGGCCACCTGAAACTCACCTTCGACGATGCGGGCAATGTGACCAAGGCGGAAGGGGATACGATCCTGCTGGATGCCTCGGTTGCAGAAGATGAGGCCATCACTGCACGCGTGGCAGAGCTCGCAGGACCCATTGAAGAGATGAAAACCCGTGTCGTCGCACAATCTGCCGCGCCGCTGGAAGGGGATCGTTCTGTCTGTCGCGTGCAGGAATGTGCGATGGGCAACCTCGTTGCCGAGGCGATGTTGGACCGCGTGAAAGATCAAGGCATCCAGATCGCCATCCAAAACTCCGGTGGGGTCCGGGCGTCCATTGATGCAGGCGATGTCACAATGGGCGAAGTCCTGACGGTGCTGCCGTTCCAGAACACCCTGTCTACATTCGAGGTCTCCGGTCAGGCCGTTATTGACGCGCTGGAAAACGGCGTCAGCCGGGTCGAAGATGTTGCGGGTCGGTTCCCGCAAGTGGCTGGGCTCAAGTTCACGTGGGACGCATCCGTCGCGCCCGGTGAAGGGCGGATCAAAGAGGTTATGGTAATGGACGGCGGCAGCTTCGCACCGATTGATCCGGCCAAGACCTACGGTCTTGTCTCCAATAATTACGTGCGCAATGGCGGTGACGGCTACAGCATGTTCACGACCGCTGAAAACGCTTATGATTTCGGCCCTGATCTGGCCGATGTCGTGGCGGAATACATGGCTGAAAACGGTGATAACGCCCCTCAACTCGATGGCCGCATCACCCAAAAGTAAATCAGACGATAAACACAAAAAGAGAGGGCCCTGCGCATCTGTGGGGCCTTTCATATGCGGACTATTGTCAAGCCCGTCCACTGACGCTGCGAATGCAAAGACAATCCGTCAATGTCGGCTCAGAGCCCAAAGCGGACCCACCGGTTGGTAGGGAAATTTCGCTCTGGTCGAAGAAATTACTTCAACCTAATGTCTCTCCAGTAGATTTTCGCACCCATAAGCCGAAGCGAAACATCGAGGCCGTTCACTGTGGCCGGAGGCTCAAACGTCAAAACAGCAAGATTTTTAGAGAGCCATTCCCTGAAGCCGTCAAAACACAACTGCTTCGTTTCGTTTCCCGACAGTTTGACCTCGCAGCTTGCTGCATATTCTTCGATAACTGCGTTCATCCTCGGTTTGCTGGCAAACCGACCAACGGAATAGCCTCTGTACATGTAATTGGCACTTGGTGGGGCCGTGGTTTCGCTGGGGCGGAACAGTACGGGGCCAAGACCATGCGAGTAGGTACGATGCTCAAAAACAAAATCACATTGATCGTTACGAAAACTAAGAACATAGGTGCGCAGTTCATTTCTGTCCTTTACAGTTTGTCCTTCTCTCAGTTCAAAATTTCCAACTGTTTCGAGTAACCGCGGCGCCATCTTTCGGGAAAGTCCACTGCAATCAGCCCTTGTACCAAAGGGTACCAATGAACCCAATTTGGCAAAAGGATCAGGATCAATTGCAGTGCATCCTACCTGTAAAGTGAAGAATAAAAACAGGATACCAAGTGGAAGTCTTTTCATAGCAAAGGCAATAACATTTGTTTGGGTGTCATAAGACAATCTATTAAATCGAGCGTCGCGGCAACGGCAGGAAAGTCCCGCACACCGACGCAGAAGCCGCATCTCGGGGCAGAAATGCCCGACCGAAATTTTCTATTGACCGTTTTTGAACCAAGTTACCAATGCCGCATCTTCTAATAATTGCTTAGCCGCGGTCCCTGTCAGGGCGAGTTG
>JBCCVD010000029.1:0-45282 GCA_039195745.1 Pseudomonadota bacterium
CTGCCTCGCTTGAGCTACGCAAGGGCTCCGCTCAGCAAGCCTTGACCGCAACCATATCAACAGAAAGAAACAGGAACGGATTCTACACCTGAACGGCCCGGATCAAGGGGATGGGTCATAACTCACGAATCTTTGGGTAAAATGTGCCCGTTCGATGAACCCGCCCTTTTGGACCGCGGCGATGCTGGTTTCACTGGTCGAGCAGCGTAACGCCAGGGAAGAAATTCGTCGAGGCGTGTGATCTTGTGGTCCGCGATTTGAGCAAGGATCCATGTGAGCCAGGCTACGGGTCGACATCGTTCAGTTTGGCCGTCTCGATCAGGGTGAAGGCGATGGCCATTGCTTTGCTGCCGCCCT
Organism: Pseudomonadota bacterium; assembly: GCA_039195745.1. GTDB lineage: Bacteria > Pseudomonadota > Alphaproteobacteria > Rhodobacterales > Rhodobacteraceae > Litoreibacter. The sequence goes on from JBCCVD010000029.1 coordinate 358, forward strand.
TAGAGCCCGCGAACATCCAGTTTTTCCGTCCTATGGCGACGGGTTTAACAGCGCGTTCGGCGGTATTGTTATCCAACTCTAGTTGGCCGTTCTCAACGTATGGCCGCGCCTTTGGCATCCGGCCAAGTGCATAGCGGATCGCCTGGGGCAATGCGACCCCACAACCTTACATGCCGCGATCGATCTAACGGCGGTAGAGAGCCCACAGTTACGACCGGAAAGGACTATGGATCAAACCGATCATGCGGCCTGCGCCCCACAATATCCATGTTTCGCTGGCAGGCTCTTATTGAAGAAATGTATTGGAGTAAGAAGTCAGGAGCGTCTGCCGCTTCGGACGCTCTATTCAATCTTACCTCAGCTTTTTCAACTCTGTCAGACGCCATAAGTGCATATCCGACAATAGCCTCAAGAAATGGCTTGTCTGCGTCGGAAGCCCGTTCCAATTCGCCGTCAGCTTCGGCCAAGAACTGATCGAGAATACTATCATTACTTATAAAATTCTCGGGTTCATACCACATCGAACTGAGCAACAATCCAAATGCGGTTGCTGTGCCTGATTGACCTAAATGCTCTGCAACACCGTATGCTCTTTGCCATGGGGGAAGTTGTTTTAGTTGGGTGAAATCAGGCGTTTCTAAAAATACCTCCAAGTCTGAAACCTGTTCGCCAGAAAACTCCTGATAAACTGGCAAGCCAGTAGACGGGCAGATAGGTAATCTCGTAATGAAATCGCAAGAAGTAAGAGGCCTGAAGGACATTGTCCTACCTTGAGTAGAACAGCTTAACGTTCAAGTTACACTGAACCGTTCACCGCCCACAGGGCAAATAATTGTTTCGTCTGTTGGTGTTCCCGACCAAGATAAACTTGGAGTAAGACACAGAAAGCCGCACATAGCCAATGTAGAAAACTTCAACTGATGTTCCTTTTTAGACCTCATTTTTCTGTATCGTGTCGAGAAAGAGCAGCGAGAACAATCCCGCTCCTGAACCAATTGGTCATCAACGGCAGTTTTTTCACGCAGAGCGGCCTCTTAGCCTGCAGTTGTCAGATCATCCAGCGTACCGCCGTTACGTTGAAAGTCGCGCCAAACCCAGACCATACGATCCACAAACCACATTTTGCCACCTGATATTACGCCGATGCCCAAACAGGTGAACCCGAAATCATAAACCCATAGACCATAGGCAAATGGCAGCAGACCCAGGCCGCTTGCGACTGCCAGGGCGTTTGCAACGCGTTGATGGTGTCCCGCAACCTTGTCTCGATGGCGTAGCCAAACGCGCTCGCCCAATACGCCTTCGGACGACCAGCTTTCAAAGGTCCTAGGCTGCGAGAATACACGAGGGTTGACCCAAATCCAGACCAGAACCGCTCCGAAAGCGATCCAAGCTCCGCCACCAATCCACGCCCGGCTCCAGATGGCCAGCGCCAGCAATGGCAAGGGTGTCAATACACGAGACCAGACAGACAGAGGATTGGCATGCCTGAGCCAGACTTCGTCTCTCATGCCCATCAGTTGTTCGGAAAGCCGGGCCAAATCCATGCGTACAGGACCCTCATAGAATGCATTTTCAGAATTGAGTGGGGCTAGCTTTACTGAAATTCCAGACTGGTATCCAGCTCAGCCCCCAACGACGGCAGTGAGCCCAGAGTGACCGGCGAGAATCTTGTTACGTTCGAAGTCCATTAATGAGACAACATGAAAATGAGCATGGACTTAGACTATCTTGAGGACTGCAATCGGGCGCGCCCTAACTGGTCTCCAGAAGACGGTGTCGCATCGCCCTTACTTGAATTTCTAATTTTGTTGAACATGCCTCTGGGCTACGTTTGGATGGTAGTTCTGGTTCTATTTCTATGGAAAAGAAACATCTTTGGCGGAGTTTTGGCGACACTCTGCTCGTTTATCCTAATCGCGAATTGGATAGGTATGTATGAATTCAACGATGATCTTTATCTCGGCAGATTGGGTGGCTGCGTGGGATCGCTATCGATAACCATTGCTGTGTTGTCGGCGGTTGGTTTTCTTGGTGCAGCTGTAGCAGGTGCTCGGTTGTACAAACGCAACTAAGTACTGCTTATGGGAGCAAAACCTGCATTTCTCAGCGAAGGTGCCGGCTTGAAACTGTCGGATGACTATTTGAGCCCATACCGACAATTTGAGCAGGTTCATTGCCACTACAGACGAATACTGCGAAAAACTACAATCAGGTTAATTGTATTCAGCAGGAACATTGCCGGGACCGAAAAGGTGATAGGGAATCCAATTTGGTTGTAAAATTGAACCGGGAGCCAAAAAACAAGCAAAACCAAAACAACAACCATGTATATCGCGCCGATTACAGGGTTCCAGCTAATCAGTTTCGCCTGCCATTCTTTTGCGGAGTGCAACATATTCGACAGTCTGTTCATGGCAGTAACAGTGCCACAGACCCCTTTTGGATAACAGTGGAAATCACTCGTGCAAACGGCAGGTTTGTCCGCAGAGAGCGGACCTTCGGTGCCATCCAAACCTTAGGGTAGGCGCAAGCGTATCGCGTATGTCTCTTTGGTCGATTTCGGAAACGCGCACCTTTTCAAGTCGCGGCAATACATAGCGCTCCAATGGGCTGAACCATCGACCGGCAGTGCCATCGTCTTTCAGTTCAGCCTTGCGGCTTTCAAACGTATCCTCTGCAATGTCACGCAGAACGAACATACGGCTAAGAGCTTCGCGGCGTTCCCGTTCCCGGTCTTTGATTGGATCGATGTCACTTTTGGCCAGCGCTCTGGCCTTCTCAGCTTTTTCACGAGCTTCCTTGAGGCTTACATCGGGATACCGACCCAAACCCATTTCGCGGCGTTTGCCATGAACGACTACGCGCAGAAACCATTGTGCGCCGCCGTCTTTGCGCTTGTGGAACTAGAGCCCACCACCATCGCCATACTTACCGGCCTCAAGACCTTTCAAACTGGCTGCTGTACGCTTGTTCAGTACCGGCAAGATTTAGTCCACCCTGATATCCGCCCTCTATATACGGATTAACTTGGGGTGGATTGAAACAGCGTGGAACAGCTAAACGGCTAAAAATAGGGAGTTTATGGAGAATTCGTGATCAACATGAAACTAGATGGAGTGCCTTGAGACAGTGATTCACTGCCTTCTTGAGGCACCAGATGCTCACAGCATTCGGATTGCATTCGGTTCCACGGCCAGCACGTAGCCTTTTCGCGCGACATTTTTGATCAGCAATTCGCTCATCAATTGATTGCCAAGGTGATCACGCAGGCGTTTGATGCGGACAGCTCCCGCGGCTTCGTCACAATCCGTTGACGGCTTGCCGGAAATCACGCTTTCGATCTCGACGCCGGACAGGATGTCGTCATCGAGGCGCGCCTCTGCCAAGACTGACAGCGTTTCAAGAGCAGCTTCAGTCAGTTTGAAATCCATATCATTGATCTGAACGAGCCTTTCTCCGCGATGCACGGTGAGAGAGTTGACCTGGATGCCTGATTTCTCAACCTCGGCCATCCGTCGCGCAAGGCCTACAAGCGAAACGAGGGAAACGAGTGCCGCGATCAGCAAGGCGGTCGCGAAAACCATCAAAACGAATATGATGAAACGGTAGGATGCAAGCGTTTCAGAAAAGGCCGTACCGGAGCCGGCGAGAATTTCCAGCAATTTGATTTCTGCATTTCCTGTGAGCGTATCATTTTCAATGAATAGTCTTTCGACACGCATGTTGAATGCATTCGCATCCGGCAAGTTCAGAAACAGCACGAGGGCTGCGATCAGCAGGATTACGACGATTGCCACGGTGCCGACAACGATGACGCGGGCGGGGGTCAACTTAGAAGCTGAGGAAGTAGCGTCCGGCATTGGCTTTCCTTCCGGCGAGACCTTGATCGGTGAAGACAGAGAGGACATTGAGCAATGTCCATCCACGATTGGCAAGTCGGGGCGCGATGGCTGCTGCCGCGTTGGCCTGCCCGTCGCAGACGGCTTGTGGGACTTCCATCACCCCGTAATGCAGTTGCAGCGGGTTGTCTTTCTTCGCTTTGTAATCGACGTAACAGCCCGCATTGGCGGCTGTCACGGAGGCCGCAAACCAAATGGCGGCAAGTGTCAGGATGTGCTTTTTCATGAACCTCAGATGGGGGTTATGGCGCGTGTTATTCAATATCATTGCGATGCTAACGGCTAGCGCGCCGGTGAAATTGTCTAGCGTTCCGAAGTCGGGCGAGGGTTGAGCTGTCCGGTCAACACGACCGCGCCATTTTCTTCTCGAACCCGAAAGGACTCCTCATGAGACGTACATTTATCGCAAGCGTTTTGAGCATAGCACTTGCTGCCACATCGTTTACTGCCGCTCCTGCCCGTGCGGATGAAGATGTATTCAAAGTCATCGCCGGTCTGGTCGTCATCGGCGCACTCGCAAAAGCAGCGCGCGACCATGAAAAACGCAAGGCCGCGCGTGTATCGCGATCACATCAGCAGCCCGTCTATCAAAAACCGCACCGCCCTCACAAGGTGCACCGGCCGCATCGCAGCGCAAAAGTTGCTCCGCAACGCTGCTTGCGGGATCAATGGACACATCGCGGCGAACGGCAGGTCTATGGTGCGCGCTGCACGCAACGTCATGCCAATGCAAACCTTCCTCAGAATTGCTTGCGTCAAGCCAAAACCAATAGCGGTCCGCGGTTCTTCTACACCAAACGATGCCTGCGCGACCACGGTTGGCGCGCCTAACCTATAACGAGTGAGAGCAGTAATGGGGGCGGTTCAGGAAGCTGGGCCGCCCTCAGCCTTGGGACAGAACCTGTTCAACCAGTCGCGGCAAATCGGCGAAGCTGTCGAACTTGATCCTATGTGGGGTCTGTTCGGGCGTCGTTTTCAGATATCCTTCGGTGAACAGCAAGAACGGTACACCTGCCCGTTGCGCTGTCTCCGCGTCGACCTCACTATCGCCAACATACAGGCATGGTCCTGTGCCCATCGCCTCAAACGTCGCCTGAAGCGGAGCGGGGTCGGGTTTGCGTACTGGCAGGCTGTCACCGCCAAAAACAGCATCGAAAAAATGGTCGATCTTGAGGTGTTTCAGGACGGCCTTGCAGGGGCCGATAGGCTTGTTGGTGCAAATGCCAAGGCAATGGGCGCCATGCAAGCTATCGAGAGTCTCGCCGACGCCGGGGTAGCATTCCGTAAGGGAGACCGCCCCATGATAAGCATCTTCAAATTTTTGCACCAAATCGGAATGACGATCTTCCGGGATCTCACGCAACGCGCTCATCTTCTGAACGAATACTGGCATACCATTTCCGATGAAGCTATGCGTCTGCGCCAGCGTGATCGGCGCCTTACCTTCTTGTTTCAACAACATGTTGGCGACGCCCCGGATATCTGGTGCGCTGTCGATCAACGTGCCGTCTAGGTCAAAGACAATGCGTGCTCTGGTCATGGGCGTTTCGCGATGTATGTCGGTTCGATACCGCTGAGGCTGATCGCATTGGAGACGTCTTGACCAGCAAAAAAGCCGAACTCCGCAATCAGAACCGACGCGACACCCGCAGCATGTGCGCCCAAGACATCCGTATGCAGACTATCGCCCACCATCACGATGCGGCTGCGATCAATGTCGCCCAGACGGGCGAAGGCCAGATCGTAAATACTCGCGAAAGGCTTGCCAAAAAACGCCGGGTCCTCTCCGGTTTGATCGGCCAACCCATGGGCAATGAAGCCCGGCTCTGTCGAAAAACCGGTCTCACGCGGCGCTACAATATCCGGGTTTGCAACCCGTATCGGGCGCGGGGTCGCCTGCAAAGATCGCTCCAGGAGGGATTGCCGCGCCATGTCCCAATCGCCGGTACTGATCAGAATAAATCCTTCTGCCGCGTCATATGTGGCAGGGTCATCCTCAAGCAAACTCCAACGCGTGACAGGAAAATCTGACATGTCTTCGCCGCGCCGCGCCATAACGCCCCAATGCAGATCTTCTGCGTCTCGTATTCCGGCAATGCAGGCCATGCGACTGGTGATGATATCTTCGAGCGCAAAACTATACCCAAGTCGTGCATATTTGGCCTGCAATTGCGTGGGCGGCACGCTGGCGGCATTGGAGACGATCAGGACCCGCTTGCCCGCGGATTGCAGACCTGCCACGCGTTCCGGGGTCTCAGGAATTGGGCTTTCACCTATATTGAGCACGCCAAACGCATCCAAGAGGAAGACATCAAACTGATCTGCAATCTCATCTAGATTTGCGATCTTCCGTGCGCCGGTTTGGGCGGTTCGCGCATTCGGCAATCTGTGGCGCACGGCCTCATAGGCTGCGAAAGCCTCTTGTCCGGAAAGTTCGATCATATAATTGCGCCACGTACCTTCGCGGAAACCCATTCGCTGATCACGACAGCTGCCAAGATCACGAGCAGGATCAGGCTGACTTGCGGCCATGCCAGAACATTCAATGAGGAGGACAATTGCAAACCGATGCCGCCTGCGCCGACCAGCCCCAGAACAGTAGATTCGCGAATGTTGATGTCCCAGCGGAAGACGGCAATTCCCGCAAAGGCAGGCATGATCTGCGGCACAATCCCGTAGGCCATGACCTGCCAACGGGATGCGCCGGTCGCGGTGATCGCTTCAACTTGTGTGGTGTCGATTTCTTCAATCGCTTCATAGAGCAGTTTCGCGCAGAAGCCGATGGATCGGATCGCAATGGCGATCACCCCCGCAAAGACGCCGGGCCCGATGATGGCGATCAACAACAAGGCCCAAATCAACGAATTTATCGACCGTGTCGAGACGATGATCAAAAGTGCTATGGGCCGTATGAAATAAGAGGACGGGGTTGTATTCCGCGCTGCGAGAAAGGCAACGGGGACAGCAAGGCAAAGTGCAATCAGCGTGCCAAGTGTTGCGATGTTGAGCGTGTCCCAAATGGGTCGACCAAGTTGGGTGATGTATTCCCATTTAGGCGGTGTTGCACGGGTCCAGATGTCATTCGTGATGCGCGGCGCATCCCAAACAAAAAACCAAGTCGTTGCGGCTGAAATTTGTTGCCAGCAATAGGCGAAGATAGCGATGCCGACGAGCCAAAGCGCCCAGTGAGACAGGCTTTCACGCTGTGTGCGCCGCTGCCAATGCTTGAGGCCTCCGTGCTGTTTGACCGGCATTACTGAACCCTCGCGCGGATGATGCCGGATACGTATTCGAGCGCCATAACAATAACGATGATCGTGATCAGGATGGCCGCTGCTGTGTCATACTCATAGCGGTCAAAGGCCGTGTTCAACGTCGCCCCGATGCCTCCCGCGCCGACCAGCCCTAGGATGGCACTTTCGCGAAAATTGATGTCGACACGATAGATGCTAAGGCCGATCAGGCGCGGCATGACCTGTGGTTGTACCCCGTAATTGATCCATTGCGTCCAACGCGCACCGGAGGCCTTGATTGCTTCGGCTTGCACCCGGTCCATGCTTTCAATGTCTTCGGCCAGCAGTTTCGACAGGAAGCCGATGGTCGCAAAGCTGAGCGTCAGGAACCCTGCTAACGGACCGAAGCCAAAGATCGCAACGAGAAGAATAGCCACAATGATCTCTTGCAATGCGCGACTGATCGCAATGATGCCACGGCAGACTAAATAGACCGGCAGCGGAGCAACATTGCGCGCCGCGCCCAAGGCAATCGGGATGGAGATAGCGATACCAACCACAGAGGAGGCGACTGTCATCACGATGCTTTCCACCATCCCTTCCCAGATATCACTGGAACGGGACGTGAAATCGGGGCTGGTGAAGGCCAGAATAAACTGTTTGCCACGCTCCAGACCTTCGTAAACCCGCGCCCAGTTTACTTCGATCGTCATGAAGGCCGCGATTAGGTAGATGACAAAACCAACGATCAGCGTCCAACGAAGCCAGGGACGCTTGATGAATGGTGGCTTTTTCCAGGGTTGACCGATGAGAGCGGAGGCATCCGTAGTCATTCCGCCGCCTCGACTTCTTCTTCATCCACCTTCTCGATGGTGGCCTCCCAATCCTCTTCGCCGTAGATTTCTGTCAGCTTGTCCGGCGTCAGGTCATTCGGCACGCCGTCGAATATGATCTCTCCAAAACGCAGGCCTACGACCCGAGGCACAAACATCTGGGCCAATGCAACGTCGTGAATGTTGATGATTGCAGCCAGACCGCGTTCTGCACAAAGCTCGCAGATCAGCCGCATGATCTGGCGCGACGTTTTCGGGTCAAGCGATGCGGTCGGCTCGTCCACCAACAATAGCTTTGGGTCTTGAATGAGGGCGCGACAAATCCCGACCCTCTGGCGTTGTCCGCCTGACAGCTCATCTGCCCGTTTGTCGGCCATATGAACCAGCCCGACACGGTCGAGCAGGCGGAAGGCTTCATCCACATCTGACTGCGGATATCGGCGCAGGAATGACCGCCAGAACCCAACATAGCCCAGTCGACCCGAAAGGACATTTTCCATCACCGTCAACCGTTCGACCAACGCATATTCCTGAAAGATCATCCCCATCTCGCGCCGCGCTTTGCGCAATGGGCTTGAGCTGAGTTGGGCAAGGTCGGTGCCGTCCAGCATAACCTCCCCGCTGCTGGGTTCGACCAGACGGTTGATGCAACGGATCATCGTGGACTTGCCCGCACCGGACGGGCCGATCAACGCCAAAACCTGACCTTTCGGCACGGACAAATCGATTGCCTTCAGAGCCTGGTCGCCCGTCTTATAGGTCTTGGTGAGTTTCTTGAGTTCCAGCATGCCCCGCCCTTCAAACCTTTAACGGGCCCGGAGGTCCGGACCCGCAATTTTTATGATGTCAACTTATTGGCATGAATAGGAGACGCCGTTTGCCGCGTCGATCTTGCGGATCACGTCCCAAAACTCCTGATAGGTCATTTCAAGGAACTGACCCTCGTTCGATTTGGAGAATTCCGCTTCGAGCGTCGTGCCTTCCCACTGGAAGTTGAAGAATGCATTGCGAATGCTCTCCTGCAATTCAGGCTTCAAATTGTAGACCGTGCCAAAGCCTGTCGTGGGGAAGGTTTGCGATTGATAGACAACTTTGACGTCATCTTCCTTGATCACGTCCCGGCTGATCATGCGCGATTTGACGGAGTTCGCGATAGATGCGGCCATGTAGTCCTTGTTCGCGACGCCGAGGATGGAATTGTCGTGCTTGCCGGAGAAAACAGGCTCAAAGTCCCGCTCTGGCAGCATGTCGAAATCTCCCTTCAAGATTGCTGAGGGGGCCTTGAAGCCGGAGTTTGACGTTGGTGAGGTAAAGGCAAGTTGCTTGCCTTTGATATCTTCGACCTTCTCGATACCGGAGCCCGGGAAGGTGATGATCTCCATCTCATAGCCGAAATTGCCGTCCTTGGATGCCATGATGGTGAAAGGGCGGAAGCCCGCGCAATTCACAGCCAGCGGGTTGGAGCCCGTGTTAAATCCCGCGATGTGAAGGCGGCCAGAGCGCATCGCCTCGATCTGGGCCGCATTGTTCTGAACGGGGAAGAACACAACGTCTTTGCCGGTCTCTGCCTCAAGATGCGCAAGAAAGTCAGACCAAGCCTCCTTATACACGGCCGGATCTTCAACGGGTGTATAGGCAAAAATAAGTGTGTCGGGATCAAGCTGATCAGCCGCATCGGTTGGAATGTCCGCGATCAGGTCGCCATCGGCGTCACAGAATCGTTCATCCAAATCACCGCGAGGGCAATCCTGTGCAGAGGCTGCGCCGCCCATCGACATCAGAGCAATTGCGGAAGCGCTCAGCAGCAGTTTGATATCAATCTTCATAGTTCAACTCCCTAGTTTTTCGGTCCTGACAAGGTCACACCGACCCGCGCTGCGCGATGTTTAATGCTCGGCGCGCAGCCGGTTGGGTCAGCGTTGATGTGGTCGGACTATTCCTCCACCCCGTAACAGGATTGTGTCGCATTATGGCGGAATGGCAATGTTTTTTCTTGCGTACTAGGCCTTTGGGTGGTGAGACTTGGCGTCGGGGGAGCAGGTCTTGCGAAGTTGATCGCACATAAAGAGCCCGCTGTCTGTGTCAGAAGGCCGGATTATTCGCACCTGATGACCAATACGAATATGGCGCCAGTCGTGATGGCGCAGAGTTTCATTGGGAGGAAAACATGAAGAAATTTACAGCTACTTTTGCGGGATCATTGCTGGCTCTGACAGCCTCTATGGGAGCCGCGCAAGCCGATAAGCTGACATTCTATTGCAGCGCGCAAGAAGACTGGTGCCAGCTCATGGCACGCAGCTTTGAGGATGCGACCGGCATTGATGTGAACATGACCCGTAAGTCATCGGGCGAAACCTTCGCACAGATTCGCGCTGAATCTGCCAACCCGAAAGGGGACGTCTGGTGGGGCGGAACAGGTGATCCGCATCTGCAAGCGGCAGAAGAAGGTTTGACCATGGAATACATGTCGCCGATGCGCGACCAATTGCATGGCTGGGCGATCTCTCAAGCCGAAAGCGCCGGCAATAAGACCATCGGCATTTATTCTGGTGCACTGGGTTATGGGTATAACTCGGACCTTTTGGCCGCGAATAACCTGCCCGAACCGTCTTGCTGGAAGGATCTGACCAAGCCGGAATACAAAGGCCATGTGCAAATGGCGAACCCGAATTCATCGGGCACCGCGTACACGACGCTGGCCTCCATGGTGCAGATCTTTGGCGAGGATGACGGCTTTGAGTTCATGAAATCGCTCCATGCCAATATCAATCAATACACCAAATCCGGCTCTGCCCCGATCAAAGCGGCAGGTCGTGGAGAGAACACAATCGGCATTGTCTTCATGCATGACGCGGTAAAGCAAGCGGTCTCCGGTTTCCCGGTGAAGGTGGTCGCGCCTTGCGAAGGCACAGGCTATGAGATCGGTTCCATGTCGATCATTGATGGCGCGCGCAATGAAGAAGAAGCCAAGAAGTTCTACGATTGGGCGCTAAGTGCTGAGGCGCAGAATCTCGCGCTGCAGGTCAACGCATTTCAAGTGCCTTCCAACAAAGGCGCAGAGACATCAGAAAGCGCGCCTGACATGAGCACAATCAAGCTGATTGACTACGACTTTAAGAAGTACGGCTCCTCTGACGAGCGCAAACGCTTGCTGCAAAAATGGGATGAAGAGGTCTCGGTACTGCCGCAATAAGTCAGCCTCCTCGTGACTGACATAAAACCAAAGACCCCTCCGGTATTGCTCTTTTGGATCATTGCCGGGTGGGTCGGCTTCGCGCTTCTGCCTTGGTATGGGGTCGAGGATGGCTTTTGGTCATTTGGGTGGCTGGTTGACGGCTACCCGTTTGATGATGACTACGCGCCCGCAGCTTTCCTGATCGGTCAGGGAGAAAAGCTGTGGCTCGCGCCTTTGATTATCCCGTTGGGTTTGGCTTTGCTCGCGATGGGGCGCCTGAAATCTGATCCGATTTACGCAAAAATGCTGATCCTCGCAGGTGCGTTGGGTTTTGGATGGCTGATGATCCAAGGCTTTTCCATCGGCATTCGCGGGTTCAACTTTGAATGGATGAAAGCGGTCTTTGGCGATCTGGGCGACCGCCAGTTCGGCATGGGGTATGGCGCGATGATCTGCGCCTCCTCCTTCTTGTTTCTGTTCACCCAAGGCATTGCCGCGCGTGGCGCGATCAACGGCGACGTGTTTGTCGTCAGCGCCATTGGCGGCGTCATCACCATCGTCACCGTCTTCGTCTTCTTCCCGATCGCAAAGATGCTTTTCGCGGCCTTCGTGACGGAAGACGGAGCCTATTCGCTGACGGTATTCGCAGACAAATTTTTCGATGACCGGCTCTGGGGGCTTGGCTGTCTGGCAGGCGCGCGTTGCGGCGCTGCGATCAACTCGCTTTTCCTGGCCATCGCTGTTGGTTTCATCACGACTGTGCTCGGCCTGACCTTCGCACTTGTCGTGACGCGCTCGGGCTTTCGTTACAAACGCGTATTGCGCGCACTGACCGTGTTGCCGATCATCACGCCGCCTTTCGTGATCGGCCTCGCTTTGATCCTGCTGTTTGGTCTCTCGGGCTCAGTCACGGTCTTCTTCGCGGACCTCTTCGGCACGCAACCAACCCGCTGGCTTTATGGCATGCCGGGCGTTTTGATCGCGCAAACCTTGGCCTTCACGCCCATTGCGTTTCTCGTCCTGATTGGCGTGGTTGAAGGCGTCTCACCCTCGATGGAGGAAGCCGCGCAGACCTTGCGCGCGAACCGCTGGCAGACCTTCCGAACCGTTTCGCTGCCGTTGATGCGCCCCGGCCTCGCGAATGCGTTTCTGCTAGGTTTCATCGAAAGCATGGCTGATTTCGGCAACCCGCTTGTATTGGGCGGCAATTTCGATGTGCTGTCGACCGAGATTTTCTTTGCTATCGTTGGCGCTCAATATGATCAGGGCCGCGCTGCCGTACTGGCCATGGTGCTCTTGTTTTTCACGCTGTCGGCTTTCTATGCACAGCGCGCCTGGCTTGGCAAAAAGAGCTACACGACCGTCTCTGGCAAGGGCGATGCAGGCGTGCATCCTTTGATGCCTAATGGGCTTGCGATCCCCGTTCTGGTGATTGCGCTTGCATGGGCGATCTTTACGGCAATTGTCTACGGCATGATCATCTATGGCAGCGTCGTCGAGCTTTGGGGCGTGAACAACTCGCTGACATTTAAACACTATGTCACGGCCTTCAGCGTTCGCTTCGATGAAGAGGGCATTCGTTGGACCGGCGCTGCTTGGGACAGTTTCTGGACGACGATCACAATCGCCGCGATTGCAGCCCCTCTGACCGGCGCCGTTGGCCTGGTGACGGCCTACCTGCTGACGCGCCAGAGTTTTGCGGGCAAAAACGCGTTCGAGTTCGGTACAATGCTCAGCTTCGCCATCCCCGGCACGGTCATTGGGGTGAGCTATATCCTCGCCTTCAACGTGCCCCCGATTGAGATTACGGGCACTGGCATCATCCTCGTCGTCAGCTTCATCTTCCGTAACATGCCGGTGGGCGTACGGGCGGGTATCGCCTCCATGAGCCAGCTCGACAAATCGCTTGATGAATCCTCCCTGACCCTCGGCGCCAATTCCTGGCAGACCTTCCGGCGTGTGATCCTGCCGCTTCTCAGACCTGCGATCCTGGCTGCGTTGGTTTACAGCTTCGTGCGCGCAATGACCGCGATCTCTGCGGTGATCTTTCTTGTGTCTGCCGAGTATGACATGGCGACCAGCTATATCATCGGTCGGGTTGAGAATAACGATTACGGCCTCGCGATTGCCTATTCGACTACGCTGATCTTCGTGATGCTGACTGTCGTGGCCTGCATGCAATTGATCGTCGGGCGCACCAAGATCGGGCGGCGCATGACGCAGTCGCGCACCAATGCTTAAGGAGTCCTGCTGATGTCTATCAAATCAAAGGCGGCGCCGGTCCGGTTCCAAGGGGTCTCCAAGGTGTTCGGCAAGGATGTGATTGCGGTCGACAATATCGATCTTTCGGTCGATGCGGGCAAACTGGTGACTTTGCTGGGCCCTTCTGGTTGCGGCAAGACGACGACCCTGCGCATGATTGCGGGCCTGGAAATGGCAAGCTCTGGCAAGATCACAATTGGCGACACGGACGTTACGACATTGCCCGCAACAGACCGCGACGTGTCGATGGTGTTTCAATCCTATGCGCTGTTTCCACATATGAGCGTGCTCGAAAATGTCATGTACGGGCTGACTTTTTCCGGTTTCAACAAGGAGGAGGCGCGCAGCCGTGCGATGCAGGGTCTTGAGCTGGTCGGGCTGAAAGGCTTTGATGGTCGATTGCCTTCTGAACTTTCCGGCGGGCAGCAACAACGCGTCGCTGTCGCACGTGCTTTGGTTCTGGAGCCGCAGGTCTTGCTGTTCGACGAGCCGCTCTCCAACCTTGATGCCAAGCTGCGCCGTCAGGTGCGCGAAGATATCCGCGCGATACAGCAGGACCTTGGGCTGACGGTGATCTATGTGACCCATGATCAGGAAGAGGCGCTGGCAGTCTCGGACGAGATTGTCGTGATGCGCAACGCAGCGATTGCCCAGATCGGCACCCCGCGCCAGCTTTATGATGCGCCGATTGACCGCTTCGTGGCCGACTTCATTGGCGAAGCCAACCTGATCGACTGCCAGATCACGGATGTGAGCGGAGAGACGGCCACCATCGACATCGAAGGGTACACACATAGCCTGCCCGCGCGGGGCCTCTCCGCAGGGCCTGCAACGCTCGCAGTCCGGCCGTCGCGGATTGTGTTGAGCGCAGAAACCGGTGTCCCGGTTCGCATTGCCAAAGCAACTTATGTCGGCGTACGGATGGAATACACGTTGGAAGGGGCATTCGGTCAGGTCTTCGCCGTGCAGGACGATGTGGATGACCCGTTGGAGATCGGAACCGATTTGCGCATGTCCTTTACCGCAAAAGGCCCGGTCCTGCTTCCAAGAGAATGAGAACTTTCACAGCAAGGCGCAACTGAACGCAGCATGGGCCCAGACTTTTCATTTGAGAACGCGCTGATCGTGGATGGCGTATCCGGCATCGCCGGTGTTGATGAGGTCGGGCGCGGTCCTTTGGCTGGCCCGGTCGTGGCCGCTGCTGTGATCCTTGATCCGAATGCGATCCCGGAAGGTCTGAATGACTCCAAGAAACTCAGTGCGAAGAAACGTGATGCTTTGTTCGACATCCTTCGTGATTGCACGCAGTTCGCCATCGCAGAGGCCAGCGTGGAAGAGATCGACGCGCTCAATATCTATCATGCGTCCCATCTGGCCATGTGTCGCGCAGTTCAGGGGCTCAGCGGGGTTGGCCATGTGCTGGTGGACGGAAACAAGATCCCTGCGGATTTGGTCCAGCCTGCGACTGCAATCGTAAAGGGGGATGGCAGGTCAGTCTCCATCGCTGCGGCCTCGATTTTGGCGAAAGTGACGCGGGATCGCCACATGGCTGCATTGGCGCAACACTACCCGGCCTACAATTGGGGCAAAAATGTGGGCTATCCGACGAAAGACCACATCAGTGCATTAGAGCAACACGGCGTAACACCACATCATCGACGTAGCTACAAACCGGTCCACAAGATATTGTGTCGATGATTTTTTGTAAGCATTTGAAACTTATAGTTTTTGACGGACGATTCGCTTTGAATCATGCTGTCCCCAACACATGAACAAGCGCCGCAAAGGCGCACATATCGGGGCAGATGATGGGAAAGATCACCAAGGTGACGCATGACGCGTTGCCGCTAAACACGATATTGGACGGCGATTGCATCGAGGCCATGAACAGCCTGCCAGAGGCCTCTGTCGATCTGATTTTCGCAGACCCTCCCTATAATCTTCAACTTCGCGGTGATCTGCACAGGCCGGATAATTCGAAGGTCGATGCGGTTGATGATGAGTGGGATCAGTTCGCCTCCTTCCGCAAATACGACCAGTTCACTCAAGCGTGGCTGAAAGCGGCAAAACGCCTGTTGAAGCCCAATGGTGCCATTTGGGTGATCGGCTCCTACCACAATATCTTTCGCGTCGGTCATGAGTTGCAGAACCAAGGTTTCTGGATGCTCAACGATGTCGTCTGGCGCAAGTCCAACCCGATGCCAAATTTTCGCGGCAAGCGCCTGACCAATGCGCATGAGACGTTGATCTGGGCGTCCAAGTCGGAGGATGCGAAGTACACGTTCAACTATGAAGCGCTGAAGGCGCTGAATGAAGGGGTGCAGATGCGTTCCGATTGGGTGCTGCCGATCTGCACCGGTCATGAGCGTCTAAAAAATGAAGCGGGCGACAAAGCCCATCCGACCCAAAAACCAGAGTCGCTTCTCCACAGGGTCTTGGTCGCCACGACCAATCCGGGCGATGTTGTGCTTGACCCGTTCTTTGGCACAGGAACAACAGGCGCGGTTGCCAAGAAACTGGGCCGCGATTTCATCGGGATCGAACGCGAGAAAGCCTATCGCGAGGTGGCAGAGAAACGTCTGAAGTCCGTTCGAAAATTCGACCGCAGCTCACTGGAAGTGACACGTTCCAAACGCGCAGAGCCCCGCGTGGCCTTCGGCGTTCTTGTCGAGCGTGGGTTGCTTAGCCCCGGTGAAGAGCTTTGGTCATTGAATGGCCGCCATAAGGCCAAGGTCCGCGCAGACGGCACATTGATCGGCGACGATGTCAAAGGATCGATCCATCAGGTGGGCGCGGCGCTTGAAGGCGCGCCGAGCTGCAACGGATGGACGTACTGGGCCTATAAGAAGGACGGGAAGAAGGTTCCGATTGACCTGTTGCGTCAGCAAATTCGTGCGGAGATGACCTGATCCGACGCTGAAAGAAAACCACAGTTACCGCCCGTGCCTGCGGCTCCGCTCGCAAGCACACACCTCAGCCCTGCCGTCTCCCAAGAGCGGTGGGGCATTTTTTGTCCGGGCCAAGCGCGCTAAACTCTGGCCAGACAGCCCTAAGGAATCGTTCATGACAGAAGCCACTTGTATCACGCTTGCCTCCCGCCCCAATGGGGCTCCGGCTGCTGAGAATTTTTCGCTTGAGACGCGTCAGCTGCCTGATCCAGCGGAAGGTGAGGTCTTGGTGCGGATCATTTGGTTGTCGCTCGACCCTTACATGCGCGGCCGTATGGATGATGTGAAATCCTATGCCGAACCCGTCGCCATAGGCGGGATCATGGAGGGCGGAGCCGTTGGAGAAGTCATGGTGTCCCGCCATGCCAAGTTCACCGTGGGTGATATCGTGACGGGGCAGTTTGGCTGGACCTCGCATGTGCTGTCTGACGGGGATGGGGTGCGCAAGGTTGACCCGTCTATTGCCCCGATCTCCACCGCGTTGGGGGTTCTTGGAATGCCTGGGATCACCGCTTGGGTGGGGCTGAACGACATAGCAGCAGCACAGTCAGGAGAAACGATTGTCGTTTCCGCCGCGACCGGCGCTGTGGGCGGTCTGGTCGGGCAATTGGCGAAAGCGGAGGGCATGCGCGTGATCGGCGTGGCAGGCGGAGCAAAGAAATGCGCCTTTGCCGAGTCTGAACTGGGCTACGACATTTGCCTCGACCATCGGGAGATGGACGCGAAAGCGCTTTCTCAAGGCATCAAAGAAGCAGCGCCTGAGGGTGTCGATGTCTATTTTGAAAACGTGGGCGGCAAGACGCTCGAAGCGGTTTTGTCTCGGATGAACACCGGGGGGCGGATTGCGGTATGCGGTGCGATCTCCTGGTATTCTGGTCAAGGTGTCGCGGAGGCACAGCCCCTGCCTGCCGTTTGGCGCAATATCCTGACCCGCCGGTTGCGCGTGCAGGGGTTCATCATTTTTGACCATTTCCATCGCATGAAGGCTTTTCAGGCGGAGGTCGCGCCGATGGTTGGCAACGGCCAGATCAAGGTGAAGGAGACGGTTGCCGAAGGTTTGGAGGCCGCACCAGAGGCGTTCATGGCATTGCTCAAAGGTGGCAATTTCGGCAAGCAATTGGTGCGTGTCGGGCCGGATCCCTAGCGTGGCATTGGGTTTGTGGCGGCTTTGTAGGGCGCCCAATCCGTGATCTCCGGATAGCACATCGCGCGCCATTTTCGCACGCGCGGGTTCATGATCCTGCGAAACACCGGTGGCACCATCGCCGCTATCGTCATGACCGGGTAGCCATAGGGCAGTTGCGGTGCGTCGGCCTCCGTGTAGGTTTGCAGCAGTGGGAACCGGCGGTCGGGTTTGTAATGGTGATCCGAGTGGCGCTGTAGGTTAATCAGGAACCAATTCGACGCTTTTTGTGCTGCGTTCCACGAGTGGCGGGGCTGCACATGCTCATATTTTCCATCGCCCAGATGTTTGCGGGTCAGGCCGTAATGCTCGATGTAGTTCACGAGTTCCAACTGCCAGATGGCCACGAAGGCTTGGAAGATGAACAAACCCAGCCCGGCCCAGCCGCCAATCAAAAAGGCGAGCAATAGACACCCGCTTTGCAACACCGCGTAACGCCAGAATGGATTGCCGAAATCGCTTGCAGGCAGTTTTTTCCGCGCCAGCATTTTCGCCTCTGCCTCCAAAGCGGAGAAGAGGCATTGACGCAGCACGCGTGGGAAAAACCGGTGAAACCCCTCATTATAGCGGGCAGTGACCGGGTCTTTTGGTGTTGCTACGTAGCGATGGTGGTTGAGCAGATGTTCCGATCTGAAATGGCTGTAAAGCACAGTTGCAAGCAGCAAATCGGCAAGCCAGCGTTCCAGCCTGTTGCGCTGATGCATGAGCTCATGAGAGTAATTGATCCCGACGGAGCCGCTCACGACCCCGATGCCAAAGAAGAGCCAGATGGTCTCGGACGCCGAAAGGTGATCAGAGCTGAGTACGTAGGCCATTGTGCCAAAGATCGCCACAAGCTGAAGCGGAAACCATAAAATGGTTATGAGCTTGTACCAGAAGAGGTCATCTTCCGTCGTCTCAAGATCGGCATTGTCGGTATTCAGCCCAACAAACGCATCAAGTATTGTGAACATCCACCAGGCAAAAAGTGGAACGAGTACGAGAGACCAGCCGCCATTCACGGCAGCGATCGCAATCAGTGGAAGCAATGCGAGCGATAGCCAGAAGGGCGCAGCATTGCTGATCTTAGAGATATGTTCAGCGGATAGTGTGGCCATGGATTTGCTCAACGTCGCGGAAATTTCTTTACCTAGGCTTACTTTATCGTTGAATTGCGCTCAATTCAGGGCGGCGTGATGACGCGCGACGTCATAAACCTTGCGCATCACCGTTGGAAGGGCGGCGGGGCTGAACTTCGCATGCGGTACGAACGTGCCGGTATTTGGCTGTGCCTCTGAAAAGCCGACATGGACCTGCAATTTGAGATGAAAATGCGTAAATGTGTGGCGCACTTCAACGCCAGTCTCATGCCATTCTGTTTCAACAGGTGGGTTTGGCACAGCGACTTCCGCCCAATCGGAGCCGGGCCAGCCAAGCATTCCGCCGAGTAGCCCTTTCTCGGGCCGCGTTTCAAGCAGCCACGCGCCATCGGAACGTCGCAACACATAGGCTAGGCCGTGCCGCGTCGGTTTTGCTTTTTTAGGCAGCTTTTTCGGTAACTCCGCGGCAATGCCTTCATCCCTTGCAATACAAGGATCACTCCACGGACAAATGCCGCAGGCTGGGTTCTTGGGAGAACAGATCGTGGCCCCCAAATCCATGACAGCTTGGTTGTAGTCGCCTTGCCGCGTCTTTGGCGTCAGGTCTTCGGCCAGCTCGGTCAACTGCCTTTTTGAGGTCGGTAGAGGAACCTCAACCGCATAAAGGCGCGACATGACGCGCTCCACATTGCCATCGACAACAGTTGCGTGGCGATCAAATGCGATGGAGGCGATTGCGGCGGACGTATAGGGCCCAATGCCCGGAAGCGTTTGCAGTTCCTCGACCGTATCGGGAAACACGCCGTCATAGTCTTGGGCTATGACGCGCGCGCATTTCAGCAGGTTGCGCGCACGCGCATAATATCCAAGACCCGCCCATGCGGCCATAACGTCAGCGTCTTCGGCTTCAGCCAGATCGCGGACTGTGGGCCATGTCTGCGTGAATTTCAGAAAATAGTCTTTGACCGCTGCCACAGTAGTCTGCTGAAGCATGATCTCCGAGAGCCAAACCTGATACGGATCAGGCCGCACGCCAGCCAGCTTGTCCTCAGGCGGTGTGCGCCACGGCATGCTCCGTGCATGTCTGTCGTACCAAGCCAGCAAGCTTTTTGCTTTTGGGGTCTCACGCAAAGTTTATTGCCTCGATCAACTGGTTTATAGTGCTTCAACTGCGCGAGAAAGGTAGACTAAAAGTGCGCATTGAAAAGGAACAAATGGCAAGCAAACCGACATATCCCAAAGGATATACCAAACCCCGGCGCGGGCGGGGATTTGCGGCTATGTCCGGTCTAATTCAGCATCGCGTCAAGTCCGCCGGGCAGAAACGCGGCTTTGCCGTGATGCGACTGCTGACGCATTGGGCCGAAATTGTCGGTGAAGATATCGCCAAAATGACGACGCCGGTAAAAATCGGATATTCCCGTGACGGCTTCGGAGCCGTGTTAACTGTGCTCACAACCGGAGCCCAGGCGCCGATGGTACAGATGCAGGTTCAACAGATCAGGGATCGGGTGAACGCTTGTTACGGGTATTCCGCAATCAGTCGGGTTGCGTTGACGCAGACGGCACCCGTCGGATTTCACGAGGGGCGGACCGCGTTTGAGCCTGCGTTGCAAAAAGCTGATGCACAGATCAGCGAAGAAGTGAAAGAAACCTCCGCCAGATTGGCCGGAGATGTTGAAGATGACGGCTTGCGTTCCGCGTTGGAACGTATGGCCCAAAATGTTTTGTCGCGCGAAAGCGCATCAAGAAGGAACACGAAATGAACCGCAACCTGATCTTGTCTTCCCTCGCCGTTTTGGCAATCGCCATCGGTGGTTTTCTCTGGTTCGGCGGCACCCAGTCTACCCCGCCCGGCCTGACAGATCTTGGCGCCGCTCAGGCCCAGACTTCAGAGAACATTGACACCTCGGGCGTGATTGAAATGACGCTCGGTGATGAGAATGCTCCAATCACCTTTATCGAATATGCGTCATTTACATGTCCGCATTGCCAACGTTTCCATAAGGATGTCTTTCCGCAGCTGAAGGCGGATTACATCGACACCGGCAAAGTGAAGTTCATCTACCGGGAGGTGTATTTCGACGGGCCGGGTCTATGGGCTGGCATGATGGCGCGGTGTGGTGGCGAAGCGCGCTATTTTGGATTGGTTGATTTGATCTATGAGAACCAGAGCACCTGGACGCAAGGGGCGCCCGCGCAAATCGCTGGAAACCTCAAGAAAATGGGTAAGCTTGCAGGAATGACCGATGAACAACTAGACGCCTGTCTGCAGGACGGTGAAATGGCCCGCGCTATGACGGCAGTCTTTCAGCAAAACAAAGAGGCCGATGGTGTTCGAGCCACACCAAGCTTTGTGATTGATGGCGAGTTGCAATCGAACATGTCCTATGACGAATTGAAGAGGCTGCTCGACGCCAAGCTTTAAACGCGATCAAGAAGGGCGTCCAAAGGGCTCCAATCTTCGATTTGCAACCGGACCGGCAAGGTCAGAACCTGAGATTTGAAGGACGCGGGCAGGCGCACCGCGTCCTTTTCTGTTGTCACCAACTGCGCGCCCAATGTGCTGGCCTCGGATGCGAGACGCGATAGCAGCGCATCGGATAGTTTTTGGTGATCATCGAGTGGGGTCTGGTGGACGACGTCCGCCCCGAGTTTGCGCAGCGTTGCGAAGAACTTTTCAGGCATTCCAATCCCTGCGAATGCCAAAACGCGCAAGCCGTCCCAGTCCATTCCGGTTTCCAAAGGTATCAATTGCCCCGCGACATGCGGTAAGGTGTCGGGCAGCGAATTCAGTCCTGTGAACCGCGCTTGTGCCTTTGACCCACCGATGGACAGTAAAGCGTCGGTGCGAGACAGGCCGACATCCAAAGGTTCCCGCAAAGGCCCCGCGGGCAAAACGCGCTTGTTTCCAAAGCCGCGCACAGCATCGACAACGACTACAGATATGTCTTTGTGAAGCGCAGGGTTCTGATGCCCGTCATCAAGCAAAATGATATCTGCCCCTGCCTCCTGAGCTGACATCGCACCTTTGGCACGATCTTTTGCAATCCATGTTGGCGTGAAGGCGGCAAGAAGCAGCGGTTCGTCCCCAACCTGATCTGCATTGTGCAATCGCTGATCGACCTGCAATGGCCCATCGACCGAACCACCATGTCCGCGCGATACGATATGGGGCTGTCGCCCGCGCGATTTTAATCGCTCTGCCAAAGCGATAACCGTGGGCGTTTTCCCGGTTCCTCCGACATTGATGTTGCCTATGCAAATCACCGGAATGTCGAGCTTGAGCGATGTGCCGCGCGCCAGACGACGTGCCGTTCCTGCGGCATAGAGATGTCCTAGCGGAGCGAGCAGTTTCGCGCGCCAATCATTCGGGCGGTACCAGAACTCAGGGGCCCTCATTGCCGTTCCTCAGCCCGGTCAATCATCTCAGTGATCTTTTCAATGGCCCGTTCGGTTGCTCCTGCTCCAGAAGAGGTCACTTCCCACGCAGCATGCGCCAAAGCCGCAGGCCGATGCGGTTCAAGCAAGGTAATAACTGCCTGTCCCAATTCCGTACTGTTTTGAACTTCGAGTGCCGCGTCTGCCTCATCAAGCCGCGCATAAATTTCCCGCGCGCTGATCACATGTGGCCCATGAATGATTGCGGACCCAAGGGCTGCTGGCTCGAACGGATTATGCCCTCCAATGTCTACGAGTGACCCCCCGAGAAACGTCATCGGTGCGAGACGATACCACAAGCCCATCTCTCCTAGAGTATCTGCTATGTAGATTTGCGTGCTTGGATCGGGGTCAGTGCCTTCAGACCGCAGCGCAACATTCCATCCCTCACCACGCAGCTCGTCCGCGATGCCCGGACCACGTTCCGGGTGCCGCGGGGCAATGATGAGGAGCAGCCGGTGCGAGGCCTTGATTGCAAGGCTGTGTGCATGTGCGGCCATTGCCTCCTCACCTGGATGCGTGGAGGCCGCCAACCAGACCGGCCGTGTCTTGAACTGTTCTGCCAATCGCGCGCGTTCCGCCTCGTCATGGGGCAGGGTTCCGCTATCTTCTTTCAGCGAGCCCGTCACAACCACACGGTTGCGTAAGGCTCCAAGCCTGCGCAGGTATCGTGCGGTTGTTTCATCTTGCACAAAGATCTCTTCAAAGCTTTGCAGAACTGCGCGGGAGATACTTGGCAACCAACGCCACGCGTCGTGTGATTTCACGGACATACGCGCGTTCAACAACAGCATCTGTGTGCCACGACGATGCGTTTCCGTGATGAGCGTCGGCCAAAGCTCGCTTTCGGTCCAGATTGCGATGTCAGGCTGCCAATGGTCCAAAAATTTGCGCACAAAAGGGCGGGCGTCCAGCGGCACGAATTGATGCATGGTTTGAGGTGGCAGCCGTGTTTTTATCAAATCAGCAGATGTGCGTGTCCCCGTCGTCATCAAGACATTCAGATCGGGAAAATCATCCAATAACTGCTCGATCAGTCCGACCAGAGAAAGCGACTCGCCCACTGACGCGGCATGAAACCAGATTAACGTTCCGGGCGGACGGGGCTGACTTGCGATGCCCCGCCGCTCGGAGACCCGCTCTGGATGTTCCTTGCCATCGGCAAGCCGCGTTTCAAGCTTGCGATTGGCCCATCCTTCGAGGCGGCCAGACAGGGCGAGATAAGTTGACAATCCAAGGGAAGATCCCATCTGGACAAATCCTCAATCAGTCCAGTTCTTCCGTCGGACTGGCCGCTGCCTCCTCATCCCGCAAGCGGTGGATATGGGCGATAAAGTATCGCATATGGGCATTGTCTACGGTCCGCTGCGCCTCTGATTTCCAAGCATTATAGGCGCTTTCATAGTCCGGAAACATGCCGACGATGTGGATGTCTTTGACGTCTTTGAAGGCGTTTTTCGTGGGATCAATCAGCTCTCCACCGAAGACAAGATGCAGGCGTTGTGTCATGGGGCATGCTCCAGAAGGTTTCGCGCAGACCATATGCCAATGCAGTGCAACGCAACAGGTGTTTTTGTGTCAGTCCCGCTGCAAACGAGATTGCAAAAGCGGATGCAAGTCTTGACCTGCAGCGACACATCCTCGGGTCATTGGGTGGGCGTTATTGAAACGAAGACCCGCGCCTCGTCTGTCAGAACTTCGCCCATTCGCCTGCCGAACCAACAGATCCCCTGCTGCGATGTCCCATTCCCAACAATCGCGCAGTGTGATCATTGCATCAAATTGACCATGAGCGACGAGCGACAAGCGATAGGCGAGGGATGGCCGGAAGTGCCGATCCAATGGCGGCACGCCACCCTTCCAGTGCTGATCGTTGAGGTTTGATTTCGCGGCCAGCACTGTGGCGCCGTCCAACCGGTCCTGCCCCGTCGCCAAGATTGGCGCTCCGTTCAGCCGGGTTTCCTGCGCAATACTTGCAGAGTACATACGATCCATCATGGGGACATGAACGGCGGCAGCGACGACTTCCCCCTGTTTTGCGATCGCAAGCGAATGCGACCAAGAGCGCTCACCGTTGATAAAGGCACGCGTCCCGTCAATCGGGTCAATGATGAACACATGTTCATGTGACAGGCGGGCGGGGTCATCTTCGGTCTCTTCTGACAACCAACCATAATCGGGACGGTTCGCGCGCAGTTCCGCGTGCAGCATCTTGTCGATGGCAAGATCTGCTTCTGTAACCGGACCGGCGCCACCGTCCTTGTCCCAGACTTCCGGGCTTTCGTTGAAGAATTTGCGTGCAATTTTGGCCGACGCATGGGCCGCGTCGATCAAGAGCTGGATGTCATCATTCACCGGCGAGCACCAGCCCCTCAACGGCAAGGCTTGGGACGATCCGGCTGAGATGGGGTCGCGCGTCATTCGCGGGGCGCAAGGTCATCAACATATCCAGCAGATTTCCGGCCAACGTGCATTCGTTGACGGCATAGGCCCGTTCGCCGTTTTCGATCCAGAACCCGGACGCGCCGCGCGAATAGTCGCCGGTGTTCGGATTGATGGTCGATCCGATCATCGAAGTGACCAGCAAACCGGTTCCCATATCCTTAAGCATCTCATCCAGCGTTTGGTCGCCCTGCGTCAACGCGACGTTTGAGACGGCCGGCGAAGGTGGGCTTGATGTTCCTCTGGATGCGTTTGCTGTGCTCGGCATGTCCAGCTTCCGCGCGTTGGCCAGGTCCAGCGTCCAGCTTTGCAAGACGCCATCTTGGACGATGTGACGCGCGGCCGTTGGCAGACCTTCCCCATCGAATGGTCGCGATCCGGAGACGCGCGGTCGATGTGGATCTTCAATAATGTCGAGCCCATTTGGAAGCACCTGCGCACCCATCTTGTCTTTCAACCAACTTGATCCGCGGGCGATCATCGCTCCATTTGCGGCACTCAGAAGGTGCCCGATCAGCGAAGACGCAACGCGTTCTTCAAAGATCACCGGATAGGCGCCGGTCTTGGGTTTGCGCGCGCCTGCACGCGCCAAGGTACGCTCGGCCGCGATACGCCCGACGTCTGCGGGGCTTGGAAGGTCAGATTGGTAGATGCGGCTTTCGCCAAAATAGTCGCGCTCCATCCCCGTGCCTTCACCGGTGATCGCGACACAGGAGATTGACCGGCTTGAGCGTTGATATCCGCCCTCAAAGCCGTTTGACGTCGCAAGGTGAATACGACGATTGCCATGTGCGCCGCTGGCTGATTGCACCTGTGAGATCCCTTCAATTGCCAGTGCCGCAGCTTCGGCTTGACGCGCATCCTCCTCCAGATCGGCTGGTTGAGGTGCATCGCTGGGGTCAAACAGGTCTAACCCGTCCGCATCGGCACTGGAGGTCAGCTGATCGGGGTCAGCCAAGCCGATATAGGGATCCTCGGGCGCTTCTTTTGCCATGAAGACCGCGCGCTCCGCCATGTTTTGGAGCGTCGCCGCGTCAATCAATGAAGAAGAGACGCAGGCTTGTTTTTGACCCACCAGCACACGCAGCCCGACCTCTACGCCCTCAGCGCTTTCTGCATGCTCCAGCTTGCCTCCCAGGACATCGACGGAGATGGATCGCCCGTCCACGGCAAGCACGTCAGCGGCGTCAGCACCTGCGGCTTTCGCCGCGCGCAGCAAGTTCTGTGACAAATCGGACAAGGAATGGGACATCGGTGGCCTTTCATTGCATCACCCTGAGGTAGTGCGATGCGCGAGGTCGTGCAAGTCGGCATCTGATTGTGTAAGCCGGTCAGGCAGGCTGACGGAGCACAATATGATAGATATCCAGCGCAATGATGACGTTCTGACACTCACGATCAATCGACCAGACAAAGCGAACTCCCTGACCGCTGCGATGTTGGGCCAGCTCGCGGATGCCGTTGCTGATTTTGACGGGAAGGTGCTGATCCTGACCGGCGCTGGGAAAGTATTCAGCGCGGGTGCTGATCTTGATGCGGCGAAGGCTGGTCTTGCGGTTGACCCGGTTTGGGAACGGCTGTCTCAGGCGATTGCAACCTTCGATGGCTTTAGCATCGCGGCGTTGAACGGAACCATGGCGGGCGGTGCTTGTGGCATGGCGCTTGCCTGTGATCTACGATTGGCCGTGCCGCATACCAAGGTCTTTTACCCCGTCATGCGCCTCGGTTTTCTGCCGCAACCAAGCGATCCACCGAGGCTGGTTAAGCTTGTTGGGCCGTCTCGCGCAAAGCTGATCCTGATGGCTGGTCAGAAAATCACGGCAGAGGAAGCGCTGGGCTGGGGGTTGGTGGACCGGATCGTCGCGCCGGAGGACGTGTTGGACGCAGCACATGAGCTGGCCGCAGATTGCTTGGCTGCTGACGCATCGCATATATCCGGCATCAAAGATCTGATTGATGGCTAGCGGGCTGGTTATTGGTGCGGGACCCGCCGGGTTGATGGCTGCAGACGTCATGTCGCGTGCCGGTCTGGCTGTAACTGTCGTGGATCAGAAACCGTCTGTTGCACGCAAGTTTTTGATGGCGGGAAAATCCGGCCTTAACCTAACGAAAGACGAAAAGGACGCGAATTTTCTCGCGGCCTACGGCGAAAGCGCGACCCGATTGGCGCCGATGATCGCTGAATTTGGGGTGGCAGAAGTGATGGCCTGGGCCGAAGCGCTGGAGCAGGAGATCTTCACGGGATCGACTGGCCGCGTGTTTCCCAAAGCAATGAAAGCGTCGCCGCTTCTCAGAGCATGGCTGGCACGGCTCGACGCACAAGATGTTGACCGACGGGTGCGATGGCGCTGGACTGGCTGGGACGATGGGTTGGCGCTGTTTGAAACGCCGCAGGGCGTGCAGACGGTTGAAGCCGATGTCACCGTTTTGGCGCTGGGAGGGGGGAGCTGGGCACGTCTCGGGTCTGATGGGCTCTGGAGCGAAGCCTTGCAAGGCGTAGAGCTTGCACCTTTTCAGCCGTCCAATACGGGTCTTCAGATTGACTGGTCCGAGCCGATGGCACGGCACTTGGGGCAGCCTGTGAAGAACATCGCGTTGTACTGCGGACCGCTGCAAAGCCGAGGAGAAATTGTCTTGTCGCAGCGTGGTGTCGAAGGCGGCGGCATTTATACTCTGACCCCTTCGTTACGCTTGGGCGAACCGCTTTGGATTGACTTGATGCCGGACCTGACCGGTGAAGCGCTGTGCGCGCGGTTGAAAAAACCAAAAGGAAAGATGAGCACCGGGACCTATTTGCGCAAAACGCTGAAGCTTGACCCGATCAAGATCGGTTTGCTGAACGAATTTGCGCGCCCGCTACCAAAAGACGGTGCTGAATTGGCTGGTGTTATCAAGCAACTGCCCATTTCGTATCTTGGCTTGCGGCCGCTGGACGAAGCGATCTCAACCACTGGCGGCGTGACATTCTCTGCCGTCAATCGCGATCTCATGCTGAAATCTATGCCGGGGGTCTTCGTGGCTGGGGAGATGATGGACTGGGACGCGCCGACGGGCGGGTATCTGATGACGGCTTGCCTGTCGACCGGTGCTTGGGCCGGTCAGGCCGCCATCCGATATGCGCTGCGCTAAGCGCTTTTGCGCCCGTTCTTGTAGGCTGATCTGGCTTTCAAGCGGTCAAGATAGGCGGAGAGCGCAGGTTCTGAGATGCCGAATTTCGCGACGATGGCCCAGCCAAGGCAATGCCCCAAAACGATATCAGGAACAGAGATTTCGTTACCCATCAAGAAAGAGCCTTCCCCCATGTCGCGTGCCAAAGCGGCCTCTGATCGGGCAAACTCCCATTTCAATGTCTCCTTGATTTCAGGCACGCGTTTGTCTTCGGGGAGGATGAAACTGTTGCGTGCGGCGGACCAGAGGCAGGCGTCGAACTCGTCAAGAATGCGATTGGTCATCGCATCCTGACGGGCACGTTCAATCGTACCAGCAGGCGCGGTGAGCTTGCCGTGCTTGTCAGCAAGATATGTAAGGATCGCCGTCGAATCTGTGATCGGTGTCTCGCCGTCAATCAGGACTGGAATCTTGCCAAGTGGATTGTAGGCGTAGACCTCATCACTGCGAGGACCCGCATTCACATGCTCATACGGCGCGCCCAGTTCTTCGAGCATCCAAAGGACACGAAAAGTACGGCTCGCGACGTTCCCAATCACACGGTACATGGGGCCTCCTAACTTCGGGCCATCATGGCAAGGCGGATCATCGCGCGCTCGACCAAGGCCATTTGTGGGACAGGTTGCGCAGAACGTAATTGCAAATCTGTATCGACCAGCAGCTTCAGCGCTTGCTCCAGCTTTGGCGCCCCCCATCCGCGTGCTTGGCGGGCGAGGCGGTCTTTGCGCATATACGGTACGGGTGGCCGCGCCCGCGCAAGGCCCGCTTCCGGGCCACCGGGGTCACTGGCGGCAGCGAAGAGTTTGCGAAAATGCTGGTTCGCGCCGATGCACAGGCGCACCGGCTGAATGCCTTGCCCTTCAAGCTTCGACAGGATCGGTCCGATCTCGCTAAACCTGCCTTCGGCCACGATATCGAGCGCATCGTCAATTCCGGCCTCCGACGTCAAAGGTGCACAATCTGCAACCTCATTTGTCGTCACAGGTGAGCTGTCACCGTGTTTGAAGAGGCTCAACTTTTCAACAGTTTGTCGAAAATCGCCGGGGTCCAGACTGCGACCGAGGTCCATCAAATCCGACATGGCGTCGCTTGCAATGTCCGAAATGCCCGCCTTCTTCAGCGTTTCCTCAATTTCATCGCGCCCGGGTGGGTCAGCATAGATCGCAGCGGCGTAAGAATTGTTGTGCCCCTCAAACAGCTTGCGCAGTTTTGACGTGGGCTTGAGCTGCCCTGCTGTGACCACGATGAAGGCGTCGCCGTCTCGCCATTCCGTCACGGCAGCTTCAATCGATGGAAACACAGTATCATTGGCGTCTTCCACAAACGCCACGCGTTGGCCGGGAAAGAAGCCCTGCGCTGTCATCGCGTCCATCAGCATGGCTTTATCCTTGCGCAGATCGGTCGCGGGAATGCGCGTCAGGCGCATCTCCTCTTCTCCCTGCGGGCCGACAAGGGCCGCGATCACCTCTTGGCGGCGCAGCGCGGTGCGCATCGGATCCGGGCCGTAGATCAAAAGCCCTGTGCGGCTGGCATCGGGTTTGGAAAAGAAAGCGCGCGCATCACGGGCGTTCAGTTTCATCTCACAAATCGCCCGCGTTGATCAGCAGCTTTGTGACGATCTTGTCAGCCAATGCGATCATGAGGCGCGCTGTGGCATCGCGTTCTGCCGACAGGGTTGCAACAGGTTGCGATGACGCGGAATAGGCCGTGAACGTATTCACCGTGTCGCTATAGACCGGGGTTCCCGAAATCATATCGCGCAATACGAAGTCAGCTTTGCCCAGCACATTATACCGTGTGATGTCGTTCGAGCCGGAGATCGCGAGCCCTTCTTCGCGAACCGTCAGTTTCACACTCAACCCATATTGCGGGTCTGGTGCGCGACCGAGGCGTTGTTCCAACTGTTCTGTCAGCTGGAATTGTTGCCGGTTGGCCGGCTCATCGACAAGGATTGATCCGCGCAAGCCGCGTGCAGCGCCGCCGGTGCCATAGACAGGTTCAAACCCGCAGGCGCCGAGCGCCGCGAAGCCTAACAGAAATGCCCGTCGATCAGATAACAACATTGATAATGCGACCCGGTACCACGATCAGCTTCTTGGGCTGTCTGCCCTCTAAAGCCTTGATCACAGCTTTATCGGCGAGGGCCAGCTTTTCAACCTCTTCCTTCGGCAAGTCAGCAGCAACCTGAATTTCGGAGCGGCGCTTGCCATTGATCTGGATCGGCAACGTGATCGTATCTTCCACCAAAAGGCTCTCATCAGCGACGGGCCAAGGTGCCTGTGCGACAAGCCCTTCACCGCCCAGATGCTGCCAGATCTCTTCTGCCAGATGTGGGGTCATGGGAGATATAAGCTGCGCCAAGACTTTGACAGCTTTGTACTTTGCACCCGGACCGGCCTTGGACTTGCTGATCGCGTTGGTGAACTCATAAAGCTTCGCCACAGATTTGTTGAAGCCGAATGTCTCGATTCCCATCGTGACTTCATGGATCGCTTTCGCGGTCTCACGCTCCAGTGCCTCGTCTGTGTCGTCCGCCTCTTCCAAATCGGCGGCAAGTCGCCAGACGCGGCCCAAGAACTTCCAAGCCGCCTCCGCACCTGACGCCGTCCACTCCACATCGCGCTCTGGCGGCGAGTCCGACAGAACGAACCAGCGGGCCGTATCCGCGCCGTACTGGTCGATAATGTCGACAGGATCGACGACGTTGCGCTTGGATTTGGACATTTTCGCTGACGGGATCACCTCGATGGGCTCACCGGTCGCGCGCAAGGTCTTGGCCGCCTCGTCGACCTCGTCGGGGAAGTGATAGACCGGGCGCCCTTTCTCATCGCGGGTCTGGTAGATCGCATGGGTCACCATCCCTTGCGTAAATAGCGCGTCGAAGGGCTCAGACGTACCTTGTGGCAGGTGGCCTGTTTTGCCCATCGCGCGGGCAAAGAAACGCGAATAGAGCAGGTGCAAAATCGCATGCTCAATACCGCCAATGTATTGGTCGACATTCATCCAGTATGCGGCGTCATCAATGTTGGTGGGTGTCTCAGCGCGTGGTGATGTGAAACGTGCGAAATACCACGAGGAGTCAACGAACGTGTCCATCGTATCCGTTTCGCGCTTCGCAGGCTTGTCACAAGAGGGGCAAGATGTGTCGCGCCAGGTTGGATGCCGGTCGAGCGGATTGCCGGGAATATCGAATGTCACGTCATCCGGCAGTTTGATTGGAAGCTTCTCTTTCTTCTCAGGCACAACACCGCAATCGTCGCAATGAACAACAGGGATCGGGCAGCCCCAATAGCGTTGACGGCTCAGGCCCCAGTCGCGCAAACGGAACTGCACTTTGCCTATGCCCAGATTATTTGCCTCGAAATAGTCAATCGTGGCGTCTATACCGTCGAGGGAGGTCGCTTCACTGACCCCCGCAAAGTGGTCGATATAGGAAACGGTTTCGGTTTTCTCAGGCACCAAGGCCTCATTCGCGACCTCTGTTTCATCGCCGGGCATATAGAACGCATTTTGTACCGGCAGATCGTATTTCCGAGCAAAATCAAGGTCACGCTGGTCATGTGCCGGGCAGCCAAAGACCGCGCCTGTGCCGTAATCCATCAAGACGAAGTTGCCGATCCAGACGGGCAAGTCCTGATCCGGATAAACCGGATGTGCGACGCGTATACCGGTGTCGATGCCCTTTTTCTCGGCCTTCTCCATCGCGGCTTCGGTCGTATCCATCTTGCGGCATTCGTCGATGAAAGCGGCGAGTTCGGGATTTGCGGTTTCCAGTTCTTTTGCAACGGGATGGTCTGGCGCGATTGCAACAAAGCTTGCGCCGCGCATCGTGTCCGGGCGGGTCGAGTAGCAGGTGATCGCCTCGCCGCCGTCGCGCCTTTGGAACGGAATATCAATGCCACGCGATTTGCCGATCCAGTTGGACTGCATCAGCTTTACTTTGGCGGGCCAGTTGTCGAGCCCGTCAATCGCGCTGAGCAGATCATCAGCCATGGACGAGATATCGAAGAACCACTGCGTCAATTCACGGCGTTCCACCGGCGCATCAGAGCGCCAGCCTTTGCCGTCAATCACCTGCTCATTGGCAAGCACAGTCATATCGACCGGATCCCAATTGACCATCGCGTTCTTGCGATAGACCAATCCCTTGGCGAGCATATCGAGGAACAACGCTTGCTGCTGGCCGTAATACTCCGGGTCGCAGGTCGCGAACTCGCGCGTCCAGTCAATCGACAGGCCCAGCGGCTTCATTTGATCGCGCATCGTTGCGATGTTGTTATAGGTCCAGTCTTTCGGATGACCGCCCGACGCCATTGCTGCGTTTTCAGCTGGCATTCCAAAGGCGTCCCAGCCCATCGGATGCAAGACACTGAAACCGCAAGAGGATTTATACCGGGCAATCACATCGCCCATCGTGTAATTCCGTACATGCCCGATATGCAGGTTGCCCGACGGATAAGGGAACATCTCAAGCACATAGTATTTGGGCTTGCTTTCGTCGCGTTTGGCGAGGAAGGCCTCGGCCTCATTCCAGGCGGCTTGCCATTTGGGTTCGACGGTGCGGGCGTTGTAGCGAGACATTTGGAGTTCCTGTAACCAAAAAGGCCGGGCGGTGAGGCCCGGCGCTTGTCATAAGTGGCGAAAGACGCGGGGTCTAGAGTTTGGTGTCGCGAATGCGGAGCTGGCGCGCACGGGTTAGAATAGCGTCTTCGATCGCGCGGACCGTCTCTGTGCTGACGGAGGCACCACCGGCGACCTGCAACGCCACCCGCAATGCACGCGCATCGAGAGCGGGATCCGTGATGTAGACAGTTGCACGATAGGCCCGGCTTGAGCCTTGCGGACGGCCGTAGCCCATTGAAATCGTTCCAGTGAATGGATCGGCGCGCTGGACTGGCATGAAATTCAGAACATCCAGCGACGCGTTCCAAAGGTATTTGTTCACGCGCAGTGTGACATTGGGGTCATCATTATTGCGGAACAGGTCGAATACAGAATCCCCCTTTTTGACCGCATTTGACCGTGCAGCACTATCGTAGTCCTTCGAAAATCCGTTCGGGTCGTTCTCACGACGCTCGTTTTTTCCAATGCCGCCGCTGGTTACGCTGTCTCGGCCAAAGATCCCGCTTCCGCGCCCACCGCATGCTGCGATGCTGAATATCAGAAGCGAGGCAACTGCCAATTTTGTGATTTGGGTCCCGGTCATGGCGTGCTCGGCCTCTTCTTCCGTGTTTTTATGTCGCTGTTTGAACTCAACACATACTGAAAGCGTCAGATCGCTACAAGATGTATTGAGTGTCATTGAGATCACTGCTGGCAGCGACTCATCCGCCGTGCACTTTGACAAAGCATCTCTACTATACCGCGCCCAACAATACACGGCGGCCATTTGTGGAAAGATTGCCTGCCGCTCAGCTACTAGTTTGAAGCAGATCTGTGCAGGTGAGCTCGCCGTCTGCGAATCTTGTTGCGGGTTTCTGCTCAGGTGTAGGCATATCGGGGGTAACTATGCTTACAAATGTTGTTTTTTCTTGGGCACGGGACCTGTAGCCAGCGGGTGTTGCCGGTACATTTTGCTTTCGGACCCAATAAAACCTGATCAAAAACCGCCCCGGTCTGGAGCGTTGCAAAAATGATCCGCTTTTCGCAATTTGCCCGCCCGCTGCTTTGATTCAAAAAATCCATGGGTTAATACACTTTCACGGTGACGACATGCTGTTGTCACATTCAACCTTTGAGGCGAAATTATGAAAAAGATTCTCTTCGCATCGACAGCACTGGTCGCCTTCACAGGTGCTGCTGCTGCAGATGTTGCCCTTTCCGGCCGTGCCGAAATGGGTGTTTACAACCCAGCTGGCGCTCCTAGCTGGCAGTTCTTCACAGACATCGACGTCACCTTCACTATGACCGGCGAGACAGACAGCGGTCTGACTTTCGGCGCGTCTGTTGATTTGGATGAAGCTGATGGCCCAGCTGCGAACAACGGTGTCTCCGGTGCGACCGGCAACAACTCTGACGACGGTGGTGCAACCATCTTCATCTCCGGTTCTTTCGGCACAGTCACAATGGGTGATACAGACGGCGCTCTGGACTGGGCACTGACTGAAGCTGGCAATGTTGGCAACCCTGGTTCGATCGCTGACGACGAGACATCTCACGCTGGTTACTTTGGTTCGTACCACGATGGTGGTAACGACGGCCAAATCCTGCGTTGGGATTACACTGCAGGTGACTTCGGCGTTGCAATCTCCTTGGAAGATGACAACGGTTCCCGCGCTGCGAACACGAACCTCGGCTATGCTGTTGGTCTGAAGTACAACATCGATCTGGGCGGCACTGTCGTTGCTCTTGGTGTTGGTTACCAAGAACGTGCTGATGCTGTTGGCATCACAGCCAAACCGAAAGCTGCAGGTGTTTCTGCATCCGCAACTCTGGCAAACGGCTTCTCCGCAGGCATCACTTACACCAAGTTGGGTTCCACAGCTATTGGCCCAGCAGGTGCAGCTACTCCAGTTGACAACCATGTTGGCTTGGGCCTCGGCTACACATCCGGTGCAATCTCCGTACACGCAAACTACGGTAAATTCTCCGGTACAACCGGTAACCCTGATCGTTCCGGTGTCGGCCTGTCCGCAGCATACGACCTCGGTGGCGGTGCAGTTGTGCACGCTGGCTATGGTCAAGGTAAAGTTGGCAACGGCCCAACATCCAAAACAGCTTCCTTGGGTCTGGGCCTGAGCTTCTAAGCTCCCTCCCTATCCAAAGCTTTGAGAGAGCGGGTCTTCGGATCCGCTCTTTTCTTTTGTGCGGGAATATGATGATCAACCATTGGAACGCATCGAGGGGGGCGCATGTCTTTAGAAGAGATCACAAACCGCATTGAGGCAGAAGAAAAGCGTGTCGGTCGGACAGTTCGTGCTACGAAGCTGATCGCTGTTTCCAAAGTCCAGCCTGATAAACGCGTTGAAGCGGTGCTGGAACAGGGCCACCGTATTTTTGGAGAAAACAAAGTTCAGGAAGCGGCTGGCAAATGGCCGACCTTCAAAGAGCGCTTTGACGGTGTTGAACTACATCTTCTTGGGCCGCTGCAGACCAACAAGACCAAACAGGCGATGGTGCTTTTCGATGTAATCCACAGCCTTGATCGGATGAAACTGGCACGCAAGCTCGCAATGCTTGCGAACGAGCTTGGCCACTGCCCCGATTTGTTCATACAGGTCAACACCGGCAAGGAAGATCAAAAGGCTGGTGTGCTTCCAGAAGATACAGACGCATTCATTGCAGACTGCAAAGAGTTGGGCCTGCCGATCATTGGTCTGATGTGCCTGCCTCCTGCGAATGAAGAACCGTCCTTGCATTTCGCGTTGCTCGCCAAAATCGCCAAACGGAACAACCTGGCAGGCTTGAGCATGGGGATGAGCGGCGACTTTGAGCGGGCAGTCGCGCAGGGCGCAACACATGTCCGGGTAGGTTCGGCAATTTTCGGTGCACGTGATTACGGATGAACAATCACCTTTGTCCCAGGCTGAATGCGCTGCGTGATCCATAGCAGGTGGTCAGGCCTGAATGCCACGCATCCTTCAGTCGGGTGACGGGGCTTGCGCCAGGCATGTATGAAGATCGCCGAACCGCGGCCCTTCACAGCGTAAGGCCAGTTCCAATTGGTCAAAAGGATCAAATCGTAAAGCGGATCCGCACGAGACAGCCTTTCATGACTGAATTGATAGGGCGTCCGAACCATATGGTTGTAATGCTCGTCAGTTACATCGTCGGACCATAGGTCGCCCGGGCGAATGGGAACGGCCCAAGGGACAGGCTTTGGGATCCGATCCGGCCTGTAAAGAAGACCGACAATCCCATGCGTGCCGATTGGCGTCGCACCATCACCTTCCCGCTTTTTCTGTGTTCGGCCACCTTTGCCAAGGCTGCATGGGAAACTGCGTCCCATAAACCGACATCCCCAAGCACCCACCACCAAATCCAATGGTGTCATAACAAATGCCCTGACTTCGCAGCTTTGGTTGCCAGATAATCGACGTTGAACTTACTGGTGCCCACTTTCAGCGGCACCCGTTCTACAACGTCCAAGCCGCAGGCATTGAGCATGTCGACTTTTCGAGGATTGTTTGTCAGCAACCGGACCATCTTGAAGCCCATGGACCTCAAAAGCTCTGCGCCGATGCGAAAATCGCGCTCATCATCTTCAAACCCGAGGCGATGGTTGGCCTCAACTGTATCAAACCCCTGATCCTGAAGAGAGTAGGCGCGCATCTTATTGGCCAGCCCAATGCCGCGCCCTTCTTGGTTGAGGTACAGAAGAACGCCATGGCCTTCCTGACCCATGTGAGACAACGCCCCGCGCAATTGTGGTCCGCAATCGCATTTCAGGGATCCAAGAAGGTCGCCGGTAAAGCAAGCGGAATGAAGGCGGGTCAAGACCGGCTCTGACCGTGATGGCCGACCGATTTCGACGGCGTAATGCTCTTCCCCTCCATCATCGGGGCGGAACACATGTAGCCTGCCTGCTTCGCTGACCTCCAATGGCAGTTTTGCGCTGACCACGGGCGAAAGCGCGCTGGAATTCGCGAGCTCTGTTGTCAACATATCGAGGTCCAGATGGGTCAAAACGCTGGTATCAAGCCCATTGGCAGCAACAGTCAGCACAGCGGGCATCAAGCGCGCAGTTTTGGTCAACTGTATCGCTGCACGTTCAGTATCACTTTTTCCATCGCGCGCTGTTTTGAGGGGCCCTTTCATCGGTGCGTTGAGGTCATCTGCCGGGTCCACGATTGCATGAATCCATGCTAAGGGCGCGTCTTCCGGAACGATTATACGCGCAATATCCCCGTCATAAGCGCGCGCCTTGAGCGTCTGAGCGCGCCATGATGTGATGGCAAGCGTGATGTCGGCACCTGACAATTGAAGCGTGCTCAAGCGATCTGCATTCAATGTCTCAGCTGCAAACACAAGCCTGCCGTCGATCATGATTGGAACGCCCATTCGCATGTCTGCGCGGGCGCGCGCGATTAGCTCGGTTCCACTGGGTAAGAGTGTCATATCAGAAGATTCTGTAACATTGCGTCATGATCTTTACTGCGAAACCGGGGAATTTGAAACATTTGCTGTGATCCCGACACGACGGCGTGAATAACGGGCGCGTGAGTTGTTCTCTTACCCCACGCACATCATCTTGATGGCAACAACAAGAGGACGTGAACATGGCAACCTTGAAGAAGATTCTGCTCGTCGATGATGACGAGGATCTGCGCGAAGCCCTTTCAGAACAATTGGTTATGACTGAGGACTTTGATGTGTTCGAAGCCGAGAACGGCACGAGCGCAATGGAAAAAGCCAAGGAAGCGATCTATGATCTCGTCGTCTTGGATGTGGGTTTGCCTGATACGGACGGCCGCGAGCTCTGCCGGTTGATGCGCAAGCAAGGCGTCAAGTGTCCGATCCTGATGCTGACAGGTCATGACAGCGACGCCGATACAATTCTTGGCCTGGACGCGGGCGCGAATGATTACGTGTCGAAGCCATTCAAATTCCCGGTTCTGTTGGCACGCATTCGCGCGCAGCTGCGTCAGCATGAGCAATCCGAAGACGCCGTTTTCCAGCTTGGGCCGTATACTTTCAAGCCTGCGATGAAGATGCTCCTGACCGAGGACGAAAAGAAAATTCGCCTAACCGAGAAGGAAACCAACATTCTCAAATTCCTGTACCGGTCTACAGATGGCGTCGTAGCGCGTGATGTGCTGCTGCATGAGGTCTGGGGCTACAATGCCGGTGTTACGACGCATACGTTGGAAACACATATTTACCGCTTGCGCCAAAAAATTGAACCGGAACCGTCAAATGCGCGCCTTCTTGTCACCGAATCTGGCGGATACCGATTGAACGTATGAATTACGACAAGCTTACGAGGGAACTTTTCCAGGCTAGGTTTGTTTGTATCGAAGAACCCTTGGCCACATCGGGGCAATGATGTGGCACCTCCCTGTTGGACTGCCCGGGCCTCGTGCCCGGGTCTTTTTTTGTCCGCATAACAGAACTAACGTCTGCTTATGCGTAGATTCTTCCGACTGGTTTTCTGGTTCATCATTGTCGTTGTGGTTGTCGTCATCGGGTTTCGGCTCGATGCCTATGAGCGGGAGGTGGAAAGCAGAGAGTTTCATCTGCCCCAACTTGGTAAAGTCATCCAAACCTCATTGGGTGATGTCTATATCGAGGAAGAGGGCTTCGTGAACGGTACTCCCGTGCTCTTGGTCCATGGCTCTGTGGGTTGGTCGCGATTTTGGCACGAAACAACCTATGC
Source organism: Pseudomonadota bacterium (assembly GCA_039195745.1). Taxonomy (GTDB): domain Bacteria; phylum Pseudomonadota; class Alphaproteobacteria; order Rhodobacterales; family Rhodobacteraceae; genus Litoreibacter. The sequence goes on from JBCCVD010000029.1 coordinate 38,339, forward strand.
TCTCGGAAAGGCGGGCTACCGTGCGATTGCAATGGACCTTTCGCCGATGGGGTATTCAGAGCGAAGTGCGGACGGCGATTACAGTCGCGTCATGCAGGCAAATCGGATCGTTGCGCTCGCTGAAGCAATGAAGATCAAACCCGTTCTTGTCGCACATTCCTTTGGTGCGGGACCGGGAACAGAGGCAATCATGCGCGCGCCTGACCGTTTCCAAAGCTATGTCATTGTTGATGGCGCAATTGGGGTTGGATCACATCTGTCCGGAAAGACCCTGCCTGCGCTTCTGCGCCCCCAATGGGTGCGGGAGTTTGCTGTCGCTTTGACGGTTACAAATCGGCTGGCGCTCAAACCTCTTTTGCAAATGTTCCTTCATAAAAAGGGCGCAGCAACGCCTGAGTATCTGGATCTGCTCAAGCAACCCATGGCTTTGGAGGGCACGACCCCTGAGCTTGCAAAGTGGTTGCCGACGTTGCTGGTCCCGCCGCAAGACGCGTTAAGCACACGGCCTGAAGCCTATGCAAAGATTGACCTGCCCGTCGGGATCATCTGGGGTGCTGAGGACACCGCAACACCGGTGGCGCAAGGAGAAGAGTTGAACCAGTTGATCAGCGGGTCACGCCTGATCGTGCTGGAGGGTTTGGGCCATATCCCACAGATTGAGGACGCACCCGCCTTCCAGAAGGCTCTGCTGGATCTGCTCGACGATTTCTAGCGCGGGATACGCAGTTTGATCGCACCGTAAATGGCCAAGCAGGCTGTCAGGGCACAGCCAAAAATGTAAGGCGCACGCAAAGCGGCGTCCCGCGTGATTTCGTCCTCCAGCCCCGACACCAAGGCCCCGGCAAACAGCGCGCCCAGCGGGATCGTGCCCCATCCGAAGAACCGGTAGATGGAGTTCACGCGGCCCAGCAGGGCATCCGGTATCAACCGCTGCCTTAACGAGACGGTTACAACGTTCCAAGTCATGCCTGCGCACATCTCGACGAACAGAACAGCGCCTGCGGCAAACGGATTGCTGGTGAAGGCGAGGACCAGAAATGGCAGAGGGAATATAAACAGCGTCAGCAACACTGTCCGTTGCCCGCCCAACCGTTTCGCGATCCATGGTCCCAGCAATCCGCCTGCAACCCCACCTGCCGCACCGGCGGTGAGAAGAAACCCATAGCCAGCGGCCTCAAGTCCGAACCGCTCTTGTGCCAACAACACAAGGATGGTTGCAGACATCATGGTTGCGAAATTCAGGACCCCCAGCATAACGGCAAGCTGCAGGATCAAGGCATGACTGCGCATCCAGTCGATGCCTTGCCGCATCTGCGTCCAGAACCCTTTTGGCAGTTCGATTGGCGCACGTGGTGCCAGTGCGACCTGCCACATGAACCAAGCGGCCAGCGCAAAGGCAACGGCATCGACAACGAAAGGCACCGGAACCGCCATCGCGATCAGAAGCCCGGCCAAAGGTGGGCCGATGAATTGCCCCATGATTTGCTCGATGCTCCACAATTGCCCGTTGGCTTTTTCCAGTTCCGACTTCTCAACAATGGATGGCATCGCGGTTTGTGCCGCGTTGTCACGTACGACCTCGGCGCTGCCCAAAAGGAAGGCTGCCGCACACAGGCCGGCGATCAGGGGCATCGCGTCTTGCGAGTTATCCGGCAGTGGTAGGACAGGGGCGGAAAGCACCAGCGCAATCACGCCAATCGTCAGCAATGTCCGCAGAATGTCGGCTTGCACCATGAGTTTGCGCCGGTCGTATTGATCTGTGATGACCCCTGCGGGCAGGGAAAACAACAGCCACGGCAACCGTGTCGCCGCAGCGACTGCAGCGATCAGCGTTGCATCGCGTGTGATCAAAGTAGCCAGCCATGGGAAGGCCAGCATGGAGATACCATCCCCAAGATTCGAGACAGCTGCCGCTGAGAACAGAAGACGATAGTTGCGGTTTCTTGCGATTAACGACATATGTGCCTGCCTCTGCTCTGGTGATCGGTGCAGCGTCGGACTAACCTGCGCCAAAGTCAAACCGGAGCCAGCCGCCATGCCGTTTACGATCTGCACGTGGAATATCAACTCAGTTCGCTTGCGCGAGCCTATCGTATTGAAATTGCTGGAAGAAGAAGCGCCTGATGTTCTGTGTTTGCAGGAGTGTAAAAGCCCCGTGGATAAAATTCCGACGGATGGATTCCATGCGCTGGGCTACACGCACATGGTTGCGAGAGGCCAGAAGGGCTACAATGGCGTCGCAATCCTGTCAAAGCTGCCGATGATTGAGGCTGCTGCGGAGGATTATGCGCAGCTTGGTCATGCGCGCCATATCGCTGGGCGGCTCGAAAATGGTGTGACCATTCACAACCATTACGTGCCTGCCGGTGGTGACGTGGCGGATCGCGAAGTGAATGAGAAGTTTGGCCAGAAGCTCGATTATCTCACGGATATGCGGGATGCCTATCGCGCCGCAGCGCCTGAGAAATCCATTTTGGTTGGGGATTTGAATATCGCACCACGTGAAGATGATGTCTGGTCGCACAAGCAATTGTTGAAGGTCGTCAGCCACACGCCGATTGAGGTGGCCCATCTGACCGAGACGATGGAAGCTGGAAACTGGGTCGATGTCACGCGACAGGACATACCAGAAGGGCAGCTCTATTCATGGTGGTCTTACCGTGCGCGCGATTGGGACGCGGCTGATAAGGGGCGGCGTCTGGATCATGTCTGGGCGACGCCCGATATCTCCAATGCCGCACATGGCAGCCGGGTGCTCCGTGCTGCACGCGGCTGGGAAAAACCATCTGATCACGCGCCGGTCTTCGCGACATTTGATCTTTAGGCTTTCTGCGCACATATAGAGCGCAACAATTGATGTATTCGAGGGCAATATGCTGGAACTGAACGCTGGAAACGCCACCCCTGCCGGGGACTTGATTAAAGACGGCTCCGAAAACACTTTCATGAAAGACGTGATCGAAGCGTCGCATGAAGTGCCAGTCATCGTTGATTTCTGGGCGCCTTGGTGTGGCCCATGCAAAACCCTCGGCCCGGCACTGGAAGCCGCTGTGACCGCCGCTGGTGGCGCCGTCAAGATGGTGAAGCTTGATGTAGACCAGAACCAAGGCATCGCGGGGCAATTGCAGATCCAGTCCATTCCGACGGTTTACGCGTTTTATCAGGGCAAGCCCGTCGATGCTTTTCAGGGTGCGTTGCCGCCAAGCGAGATCACTGCTTTCGTTGATAAGCTGACCTCGTTGTCGGGGGGTGAGGCAGGTGGCGGTTTGGCCGAAGCAATTGAAGCGGCGGAGGCCATGCTGGAAGAAGGGGCGGTCGTGGATGCCGCGCAAACCTTCTCAGCGATTTTGGGGGAAGATGCCACCAATGCTGCAGCCTATTGCGGTTTGATCCGCGCAAATCTGGCCATGGACCAGGTGGAACAGGCAGAAATCATGGTTGCCAACGCACCAGAAGAAATCGCGGCCACACCGGAATTCGAATCTGCCAAAGCGCAACTTGATCTGTCACGGCAGGCACAGGATGCAGGCCCCTTGGCCGAGCTTGAAGCTGCGCTTGCCGCAGACGAGGCTAACTTGCAAGCGCGCTATGATCTGGCAATTGCCCTGCATGCGGCTGGTGATGCTGAAGCTGCGGTCGATCACTTGCTGGACCTCTTTCGCCGTGATCGGGAATGGAATGACGGCGCAGCCAAGTCTCAGCTTTTCACTATCTTCGAGGCGCTGAAGCCAGAGGATCCGATTGCTTTGAGCGGGCGGCGTCGTTTGTCGTCAATGATATTTGCCTGACCACCTGTTCGGGCTACCTCCCTTTTTATGTTTTCGGCTGCAGACCTTCCCGACACGATCCCCGTCTTCCCTCTCCCCGGGGCGCTTTTATTGCCGCGGGCGCGGTTGCCGCTGCATTTGTTTGAGCCGCGCTACCTTCAGATGTTCGAAGATGCGCTAAAAACCTCCGGTAGATTGATTGGCATGGTCCAGCCTCATGATGGTCCCGGTGGCAAAAACAAGTTGCATGCTATTGGCTGTGCCGGACGGATCACCCAATTCTCCGAGACCGAAGATGGGCGCTACATGATCACGCTTGGCGGCATTTCGAGATTTCGAGTGCAGGAGGAGGTCGCCGGGTTCAGCCCTTATCGAAAGGCCAAGGTCAGTTGGACAGGGTTCGAACGTGACCTCGGGTTTGTTGAGAAAGATCAGGAATTTGACCGCCCGGCCTTTCTTACATTGCTTGGGAAATTCTTCGAAGATCAGGATCTGAAGACGGATTGGGACAGTCTCAAAGAGGCCGAAGATGAGCTGTTGATCAACTCATTGTCTATGCTCTGCCCGTTTGAGCCGGAGGAGAAACAAGCGCTCCTTGAGGCCCCGTCACTCAGTACGCGCCGCGAAACTCTGGTGACATTGATTGAGTTCGCCCTGCGCGGCGGCAATGAAGAGGAGCTGCTTCAATGACAGGCTCACAATTCGATCGGCGCATGCTTGATGGTCTGGTTTGTCCGGTGTCGCAGGGCACATTGTCCTACGATGCAGAGAAGCAGGAGCTTGTCTCAAAATCAGGCAAAGTTGCGTTCCCGATCCGCGACGGTATCCCGATCATGCTGGTTGATGAAGCCCGGGAACTTTCTAAGGATTAAAGTGAACGGCCTCGCAAGAGCCGGGGTAGGTCGCCTGTCAATCCCGCTGCTTCACGAATGAAGCCGCGCCGCAATGCGGGTGTGGCGTTTACAATGCCCAAACCGATATCGCGCACCAAACGTACAGCATGATTGTCGTTTGAGAACAAAGTATTGAACGTGTCCGTTGCTCGCGCAAGCAGGGTAGCATCGAAGTTGCGCCATTGCGCGTAGCGCGCCAATACGCCCGCAGATCCGATATCCTCGCCGCGCCTCAAGGCATCTGTGACCACTTCGGCCAATGCCGCCACGTCGCGCAGACCTTGGTTAAGGCCCTGCCCCGCAATCGGATGTACGCCATTTGCTGCGTCGCCCACCAAGGCGAGCCGCTCCGCGACCATAGTCTCGGTTTGGGTCAGGGTCAGTGGGTAAGAAAAGCGTGCGCCAGCCAGATGAATATCGCCCAGAAAGTCACCGAAAGCGGGCCGCAATGCGTCTATGAATTCGCTGTCCGTCGAGGCGCTCAGTTCCGCTGCGCGGGCATGGCTTTCAGCCCAGACAATCGCGCTTCTGTCTCCGGTCAACGGCAGGATGGCCAAAGGGCCAGCAGGCATAAAGAACTGATGCGCGATACCGCGATGTGGTTTTTCATGCCCAATCGCAGCCACCAGCGCGGTTTGCCCGTAATCCTTCACACTGCGCTTGATGCCTGCACGGCTGGCGGTCCCGCTGGCGCGCCCGTCACAGCCGACGATCAAACGGGACGTGATCGTTTCGCCGTCCGCGACGACCTTGGCAAAGGGCCCTTCGATATGCTGCTGGCTCACCGTCGCAGGGGCCAGATGCGTGATCGCGTCCGTATCTGTGATATGCTGCAGAAACGCTCGGCGAAGGTGGCGGTCTTCCACCATGAACCCCATCGGGCCTTCCTCGATTTCCGCATGATCAAAATGCATCCAGAACGGGGCCGGGCCTTCGCCCGCACGACCGTCGGTCACCTTGATCTCAAGCATTGGCTGCGCGTTATCGGCAAGACGTTCCCAGATGCCAAGTGCGGATAGAAGGCGCTTGGAGGCGAGTGCTAAAGCGTAGGATCGGCCGTCAAACGCTACATTCGCCCGCGTGTCGGCAGGCAGGCTGTCGATCAGCGTGACGTGCAAGCCGCCTTGCGCCAAGGCGATTGCCAGAGCAGCACCATTGAGGCCGCCGCCAACCACTGTGATATCGCTGTTAAGTTTCATCCAGTGCAATATGTGCACGCTGGCGGGATTGTCCATGCGTTGTCCTGACGCTACCGTCGCCCCGAAACATGAAGGAGTGCGCAATGTCTGACGATTGGCTAACCATGACAACCTGTGATCTGGGGCGGGGCATTGCGACAGGTGAAATTGATCCCATCGCGTTGACCCAAGCTTACCTGAACGCTGCAAACACGCATGAGTTTACGCATCGCATCTATGCACGACTGACGGAAGATCGTGCCTTGGCTGAAGCATCCGCAGCCGCAGAGCGGGCGAAGTCAGGGCTCAGGCGAAGCCTGCTAGATGGCGTCCCGATCTCTTGGAAAGACCTCTTTGACACCGCTGGAACCGTGACGGAGGCAGGGTCTAATCTGATGAAAGACAGAGTGCCAGATGCGGATGCCGAGGTGCTCAGGAATGCCACTGCAGCCGGATTGGTGTGCCTCGGTAAAGCGCATATGTCAGAACTTGCCTTTTCTGGCCTCGGGCTGAACCCAATCACGGCCACGCCACCCTGCGTCAACGATCACGACGCAGTTCCGGGTGGCTCGTCATCAGGGTCAGGTTCATCTGTGGCATTCAATTTGGCGGCTGCGAGCATTGGGTCGGATACGGGCGGTTCCGTGCGCATTCCATCCGCCTGGAATGACCTTGTCGGCCTGAAAACCACGATTGGACGTCTCTCGGTTGCGGGATCCGTGCCTCTCTGCGCGCGGTTTGATACGGTCGGGCCATTATGTCGGTCGGTCGAGGATGCAGCCCATCTTTTGGCAGCGCTTGAAGGTGGCAAACCTGCAGATTTGCGGGCGGCCAACCTGAAGGACGTAAGACTCGCTGTGCTCAATACGGCTGCTTTTGAAAGTATACGTCCAGAGCCAGAGGCTGGGTTCAGGGGCGCTATTGAGCGCCTAAAGCAGGCCGGAGCGCAGATCGAGAATATCGAAATCCCTGAAGTAAATGAAGCGCTTGGGCTGTCGGGAACGCTGTTTGCAACGGAAGCCTATGCGCAATGGCAGGATGAGATTGAAGCCAATCCGGGCGCAATGTTTCCCGAAATTCTCAATCGCTTCCGCTCGGGCAAAGAC
>JBCCVD010000030.1:0-41601 GCA_039195745.1 Pseudomonadota bacterium
ATCGTTGCACGCAACTGCTTGTTCACACGATCCATTGGACATGGCCGGGTTTTGTCAGACAGAGTCGTTTTGATCTTCTTGCCGCGCCTGACACCCTCAGTCCCAATGTCACGCATGAGCCGTTCGACCGTAAAGCGGGCCTAACCCGGGCCCAAAGCGTAACAGGTCCACAACCAATCTTGGGTGCAATCGACTTGATCGCAGCCGACTAACTGTCAAATTCGCACCGATTTTCAAACACCATCCACACAGCACACTCGCGCACTTCTGGTGAATATCTATTTCCACATTTTTTCTTTTCCATAACCCAGTATCCCTACTTCTGCGTATTCGCCAAACCAGGGGCAGTTCAGAGCGTTGTGCGCGAGCGCTTCAAGCGAGTTCGGCCGATTTGGTCCACCTATCGTGTCAAAGATAACGTCGTAGCCGCGCTCCGCCGTAAATTGTTCGATATACTCGGGAACAGTTTGCTCACGATAGAGAATGGTCTCATCCGCGCCCAATTCCTTTGCAAGTGACGCGGTTTCGCTGCTGGCAACCGTGGTGCGCACAATCGCACCCAAAGACTTTGCGATTTGCACGCCAATGTGACCAAAGCCGCCTGTTCCGCCGTGAACCAGAACTGTTTCGCCCGGCTGAACCTTGGCCCGGTCAACCAGGGCTTCTCATGATGTGATCGAGGCGAGAGACAAGGCGGCGGCCTCGCGAAATGACAGTGTGGTAGGCTTGTGTGCCAACAAACGTTCGTCGGCAATGAGACGTTGGGAATAGGTCCCGTCGCGGCCATTCACGCCCCCAGCACAGCCGTAAACTTCATCACCAACAGCAAAGCGCTCTTCGACGGGTCCCGCCGCGATCACAACGCCCGCAAAATCACATCCAAGAACAAATGGGTCAGAAGGAGCCAACCATTCAGGGCTCACACTCATTTTTGTGTCCGCAGCGTTCACACTTGCCGCGTGAATGCGAATAGCCGCGTCTCATTTGCGAAAGCTGACCCTGTCGTGCTTGCAACAAAAGGATGAATCGTCCGCAGCTTGATCCTTGAGCCCACTACTGTTCACGGTGCGGTTTGCGTAAATGACTGATTTTCCTGCGGCGCTGAAGCTTGCGCTGTTGCAGCAATTTCCTCGGTGCATGCGCTCGCAGTAGAAAATCACAATCACTGCCTTGGGCTCGAACCGGACATTCTTTCCGATGTGAGAGAATGCCCGGTTGATGCGACCTCAGGTCAGGATTGGAAATGGTATCTGACCTAAATTACTGTGTCTCAAAACGAACGTTTCACTTCCAGCCGGCTTCGTTCAGGATTTTCTGAGCGTCAGAGACGTTCTTTGCAACCGCTGAGAGGTCTACCGCGTCCGCTTTGAACTCACCCAGTTTTGCAACGCTTTCGCTGAGTGCGACAGCAGGGACCGCTGGGAATTCGTCATTACCGGCAGAGAAATACTGCTGTGCTTGGTCAGAGGCGAGGTATTCGAGGAACTTGACCGCGTTTTCTTTGTTCGGTGCATTAGCTGCAACGCCGCCGCCCGACAGGTTCATATGCGCGCCTTCGGCCTCTTGAGCCGGGAAGACCCAACCGATTTTGTCGATGTCAGACGACAGGCCTTTGACGTCTTTGCGCAGACCGCGGGCGAAGTAGTAACTGTTGGCTACAGCAATTTTGCACTCACCGGAGATGATGCCGCGCAGCTGGTCTGTGTCGCCGCCTTCTGGTTCACGTGCAAAGTTCGCGACGAAGCCTTCCGCCCAGCCTTTGGCTGCGTCCGCGCCGTGGTTTTCGATGACCGCAGCTGTCAGCGTCTGCGTGTAGACGTTGGAGGATGACCGGTGGCAAACCATGCCTTTGTAGGCTGGATCGGCGAGGGAGACGTAGTCCATCGGTGGATTTTCGACGGCGGCTTTGTCATAGAAGATGATCCGCGCGCGTTGCGAGAAGCCGAACCACTGGTTGTCGCTGTCTTGCAGGTTGGCGGGGATACGTTCCTCAAGCACGGCACTGTCGATGGATTGCAGAACGCCTGCGTCTTTCGCGCGTTCCAGACGGGATGTGTCGACAGTTAGCAGGATGTCGGCGGGCGAATTTGCGCCTTCGGCTTCCATGCGAGCGATAAGTTCATCCGCCTTGCCTTCGATGCGGTTGATGGTGATGCCTGTCGCTTCTGTGAAGTCGGAATAGAGCCGTTCATCGGTGTCATAGTGGCGCGAAGAGTAGAGGTTCAACTCTTTTGCATGCCCGTCCGCATAAGCTGCAAATGTGCCTGTCATCACTGTGGCCGCGGCCATTGCGATGATTGATGCATTTGTTTTGTATTTCATGTTGTGCTCCCTAATCAAATATAACGGTTTTTATCAGGTATTGTGACGGAGCGTTGATGCAAGGCCTGAACAAAAAGTTTCCGGAGAATTCAGGTGCGACCTTTTGTACTGCTTAAGGCAAAAAAAAAGAGGCCGCTGCGTAAGCAGCGACCTTTCCTTGGTTTAGCTGATGAAAGTCAGCGTTGGCCGTAATACAGACCCACAGTGTGTTCGGCTTCTGCAAAGAACAGCCAGCGTGTTGTGAGTGCACCGGCGATATGCATCACCATGGCCAGAAGCACAGTCATATGGCTTGCACCGACGACAAGCAGCAAAAGCAGTGGCAAAAGGCTCAGCAAAAGGGAGCCCATAATGCGCAGTTTGCTGGCATGTTTTCGGCCGATGACATGGACCATTTCCTTCATCAGATAGTTCTTTGATGAATGCGGTGCCTCAAACATCCGTACCTTGCCGATATGCCCGAGCCCGGTTGCTGTTTCAATCGTGGAGCCTTCCTCAGCGAAGCGTTTGTCCCCGATGACCCAAGCGGCCAGTTGCAAGATACCGATAGCCATCAACAGAGGGATGGCGAGGTGGAGTTGATTGGTCAGCATCGCCCCGCCCGTCAGCGCATAGCCGACAAAGATCAGCGGGGTGGTCCAATGATGCCAGCGGGGTACGGTTTTGATCTGGGTGTAGATCATCGATGTGCCAATGACCGTCAGCAGTGACAGGAGTGAACCAAGTAGCCCCAGAAGGCCGATGCGCACGTTCCAGAAGACAAGACCTGCGCCATAGATGGCCATAACGGTGAGCGTCAGCACAGCAAGACAGCCCTCGCGCGACAGCCAGCTGGTCCTCCATTGGGTGAATGCTTTCAACGCGCGCTGCGGGTTGCCGAGGTGGAAGGTCGACGAAATCAAACCGCCGACCGCGAGGATATAGGCAATGGCGAAGAAGACGAAGGCAGTGAAGCCTGAGACATCCGGTTTGCCAAGGCCAAGAAACATCAGCATGCCAAATCCGAGGCCAGAGAATACGGTGAAGAAAATGATTGAAGGCGCGGGATGCATCAGAGTTTCTCCAGCGTTTTGTCAAGCCAGCCAAGGAAACCTTGCGGCTCAGCAGCGACAGGTTCCAACAGGGGGGCAAGAATGTCGATCTGCTCGTCCTTTGGACGCGGCGGCAGGTATTTGTTGACGGGTTTTGTGCCTTGCTCTGGCATCAGGTCGAACCCGCCACGCTCTGCCACCAGTTTGGAAACGTCAGAGTTTTCGTCGCCCAGATCGCCAAAGTGCCGCGCGCCTGCGGGGCAGGTGCGTACGCAAGCTGGTTTGCGATCTTCTGCCGGCAGGTTTTCATTGTAGATACGATCGACGCAGAGGGTGCATTTCTTCATTACCCCTTCGGATGCGTCGAGCTCTCGCGCGCCGTAAGGGCAGGCCCAAGCGCAAAGGCCGCAACCGATGCAGTCGCTTTCATTGACCAGCACGATGCCATCTTCGACCCGCTTGTAGCTTGCCCCTGTCGGGCAGACCGTGACGCAAGGTGCGTCTTCGCAATGCAGGCAGCTTTTGGGGAAGTGGATGGTTTGGGCATGACCTGTTTCCGGTTGCACCTCGTAGCTGTGCACGCGGTTCAGGAAGGTACCGGACGGGGCCTTGCCGTAGGCGCTGTGGTCACTGAGCGGTGCACCATAGTTTTCCGTGTTCCAACCTTTGCAGGACACCACGCAGGCGTGGCAGCCGACGCATGTGTCGAGGTCGATGACAAGGCCGAGCTTCTTCTCGGTTTGAGCGGGGAGTTGGGTCATTTGCCTAGCTTCCATGTCAGGGTGTCTGGGCCAGTGCCTACCGGCGATTTCTGGGCCGGAATGTTTGGCTGGGTCTGTGTATCCATCGGCGCATCAGCGCGTTCCACGCGGACCTTGAGGTCGAACCATGCGGCTTGACCGGTGATCGGGTCGGAGTTGGACCAGCGCAGGCCGTCGCCCTTGGGTGGCAGCAGCTCGTGGATCAGGTGGTTGAGCAGGAAGCCTTTGGTGGTCTCCGGCGCGTCCTCTTCCAGGGCCCAAGCCCCTTTGCGCTTGCCGATGGCGTTCCAGGTCCAGATCGTGTTTTCGTTGAGTGCCGCGTGGAGTGCGACAGGCACCGTGATTTCCCCATGAGGCGAGGTGACTTTGGCCCAATCGCCTTCCTTGAAGCCGTTTTCTTCCCAAATCTTGGTCGGCACGTAGAGCGGGTTGTGCCCGTGGATTTGGCGCAGCCAGGCGTTTTGGCTGCCCCAGGAGTGGTACATCGCCATGGGCCGCTGCGTGAGCGCGGTGATGGGGTATTCGTCGGCCTTGTTGTCTTCCTCGTTCGAGTACCAGATTGGCAGCGGGTCCATGGTTTCCTTGATCCGCTCCCGCAGGTGATCGGGGGGCTGGCGGGTGCCGTGGCCTTCGGCTGCGAGCTGGAAGCGGCGCATTGGTTCAACATAGAGGTTGAAGAGATAGGGCATCGGCTTGTCGTAGAAGGACTTCGCGACGGCCCAGTCCTGGTAGTTCATGTTCCACGGTTTGAAGAAGGCGCCGTCTTCGGGGACATGCTCCATCCAGAAGCCGCCATTGTCGATATAGGCGTCGAGCTGGCCGGGATTGCTTTCGCCACGCCCGTGATCATCGCCATTGCCGCGGAAACCAGCAAGCGGTCCGACGCCGGGGCGGCGGATATGGTTGGTGATGTAATCGGCGTAATCCTTGTATTTCTGACTGCCGTCTTCGTTCACGAAGCCGGGCAGACCAAGACGCCCGCCCAGATCACAAAGCGCGGATTGGAAGCCTTTGACCTCGCGGTCCGGCTCGACCACAGGCCAGCGGATCGCGTCTGCCACGGCATCGGCCTCGCAGATCGGACGGTCGAGGAGGCTGATACAGTCGTGGCGTTCCAGATAGGTCGTGTCGGGCAGGATCAGGTCTGCGTAGCTGACCATTTCCGAGCTATAGGCGTCCGAATAAATGATGTTCGGGATGACGTAATCGCCGTTCTCATCTTTGTCGGTCAGCATGTCGATGACGCCGCGCGTGTTCATCGAGGAGTTCCACGACATGTTGGCCATGTACATAAACAGCGTGTCGATTTTGTAAGGCACCCCGGCATGGGCGTTTGAGATGACCATGTGCATCATGCCGTGAGACGACATGGGGTTTTCCCAAGTGAAGGCCTTGTCGATGCGAGCGGGGCTGCCGTCTTCCTTCAAAGCCAGATCATCGGGGCCGTGGGTGAAACCCAGATGCGGGCCGTCGAGAGCTGCGCCCGGGGTGACCTTGCAATGCGGCTTCGGGTGCGCTTCTGGCGGTTTGGGGTAGGGCGGTTTAAAGCGCATGCCGCCGGGGGTTTCCACGGTGCCGAGGACGATCTGCAGCATGTGCAGCGCACGACAGGTCTGAAACCCGTTTGCGTGCGCGGAAATACCGCGCATGGAGTGGAAACTGACCGGGCGGCCGATAAATTTGTCATGCGTCTCACCGCGGAAATCGGTCCATTCCTTTTTGACTTCAATGGCTTGATTAAACGCCACATCGGCCAGCTCTGCGGCGATGCGCTTGATGCGATCTGCGCTGATGCCTGTATTCTCCGCAACCGCTTCTGGCGCGTATTGCGGGTCGAGATACTTCTCTACCATGTGCTGAAAGACGGAACGGTGGGTGACGCCTTTATCGCGCAAACTGCCGCCAAGATCGGGTTTGACGCCTTTCTGATCAAATGCGGCGGGCTTGCCGGTGGCACGGTCGATGACCATCAGCTTGTTGTCTTTGTCGCGCATGAGAAGGCCGAAATCTTCGGACTTTTCATCGCCATTCACAAGCACCGGCGCGTTGGTCCATTGCGCGAGGTAGTGCAGGTCGATCTTGCCAGCTTTGAACAGCTCGTGGACGAGCGACAGGATAAACAGCCCGTCCGTGCCGGGCGTGATGCCGACCCATTCGTCGGCAACCGCGTTGTAGCCCGACCTGATCGGGTTGACGCCGTAGACTTTAGCGCCGCGTGCCTTGACCTTGCCGAGACCCATTTTGATCGGGTTTGAGTCGTGGTCTTCCGCCACGCCGAAGATCATCACCATCTTGGTGCGGTCCCAGTCGGGCTGGCCGAATTCCCAAAACGCGCCGCCCATTGTGTAGATGCCAGCGGCGGCCATGTTGACGGAACAGAAGCCGCCATGGGCGGCGTAGTTTGGCGTCCCGAACCCTTGCGCCCAGAGGGAGGTGAAGCTTTGCGACTGATCGCGACCGGTGAAGAAGGCGAGCTTTTCGGGGTTGTCGCGGCGGACGGGCTCAAGGATGCCGACAGCAATGCCGTAGGCTTCTTCCCACGTGATCTCTTCAAACTCGCCGGAACCGCGCGGGCCGACACGTTTCAATGGGGCGCGCAAACGCGACGGCGCATTGTGCTGCATGATACCCGCACTGCCCTTGGCGCAGAGCACGCCTTGATTGACGGGGTGGTCACGGTTGCCCTCGATATAGGCCACCTTGCCCTCTTTCATATGCACGTTAATCCCGCAGCGGCAGGCGCACATGTAGCAGGTTGTCTTGCGGACCTCGTCGGAGACTTTGGGTGATAGGTTGATCACTGGCTGGTTCATAGCTGGGTCTCCTAGTTAGATACTGTTCGTATGAGGCCAAGCGAGGCGAGGCCAAGCAAGAGCGTCAGGCAAAAAGGTTTGTAGTAGCGCTCAAGCCGCGGAATGAAGAGCGCCCGGCCCGCGTAAAGGCCCAGAAGCGTCGGGATGATGAAGAAGAGCCCGCGCGCGATGGCCGTTTGGTCCATTGTGCCGATGGCGAGATGCGTGATCAGGCCTAGAATGCCTGCGCCCAAAAGATAGATGCTGAGCGTGCCGCGTATGGTGCGTGCAGGAAGATCGCGTGCCAAAGTGTAAAGCGCGATGAGCATACCGCCTGCGCCCGCGAACCCTGTGATGATGCCTGCGCCGAGGCCCGTGCCATAAGTGCCCAGCCTTGTCGCCAGGGAGGGCAGCTTGACCTTGGCCAACTGACTGATCGCCAGCACGATCAGGATCGACAGGGCGAGTGCTTTGGACGTGTTCGTGGCCAGTTGCATGTTGATCAACAGGCCGATAGGCAACCCGAATGCGGACCCTATGATCAGGCCCTTAGCCGTAGGGCGGTCAGCGTCCGCGATGCCGCCTTTGAACATGGCGAGACTGCCCGCCATTTCCAAAAACCACAACATCGGGATCAGGGCGAGGGGCGGTAGGATAAACAGGGCGGATGCCATGACCACTGCCGAGAGGCCGAAACCCGAAAAGCCGCGCACCATCGCTGCCACAAAGACAATGGCGCTGAGCATCAGCACCTCCGCCTGTGTCAGATTGGTGAGATCGGCCAGCAGGTTCATGTAGCAGCGTTCACGATGGAAGCGAGGCAGATCGACGCCATGCGGGCCGCAGGTGGATCCGCGCGGGAGGTCAAAAGGATTGGTACTTTTGCCCCCATGACGATGCCAGCGGCACAGCCCCCGGTCAGGTAGACAAAGGATTTGAACAGACCGTTGCCCGACACAATGTCAGGCACAATGATCGCGTCAGCCTTGCCCGCCACAGGATCCGCGCTGAGCCCTTTCGTGGCAACCGCGTCCGGGCTGAGGATCAGGTCCATCGCAAGCGGGCCGGAGAAATCCGCGCCTTCAACGCTTTCTTTGGCCCAGGTCGTGAGCTCGTCAGCCTCTACAGAGCTCGGCACGGAAGGGATCACGCTCTCTGTCGCGGAAAGAAACGCCACTTTCGGGCGCTCGTTGCCAACAAGCTGCAGCAGTTTGACGACTTCACGCGTCGCGTCCTGACGGGTTTCCATGTTGGGCGCAACGTTCACGGCCGCGTCGGAAATCAGGATCGGTTTGCCACCGTCGGGATGGCTGATGTGGAAGATATGTACGAGCCTGTTGCCGGTCCGCAGGCCCGCGTCGCGGTTCAGCGCGGATTTCATGAAGACATCCGTGTGCAACTGGCCCTTCATCAGCACGTCCGCACGGCCTTCGCCGCAGGCAAAGGCCGCCGCCTTACCGCTTTCCTCTTCGCCCTCTGCTTCGATGATGTCAAAGGCGGAAATGTCCCAGTTCAGTTTTTCGGCTTCTGCCTCGATCATGGCGCGTTCGCCGCAGAAGACGGGCTCCATAATATCAGCCTCAGCCGCATCGCGGGCCGCTTCCATGGGCAAAGGAGCACCTGCGCGCGCAATGGCCACGCGCGGGTTCTTCACCTTTTTGGCCATGTCGAGCAGATTGTCAGGGCAAACGGCTTCGCGGGGCGACAGGAATGGATTTTCTGAAGTCACGACGGTCTCTCCCAAAACACGGCATTTTCACCGCAAAACCCGCCCCGATTTCTCGGGGCGGGCAATCTCATGCAATGGCGCGGAAATTATTCCGCAGCCATGTCCGACGCAGCAACACCGGCGACCGCAACTGGCTTTTTCATCGCGTCGCGGCGGAATGGCTCGCCGAGTTCCTGGTTCAGGAGAACCTCGATGAAGGTCGTCTCGTTGCGTTCCATCTGGCCTTTGACGGCGTCGTTCAGAGCTTCGGTCAGCGCGTCCATTCCGTCAACCTGCACGCCTTTCAAGCCGCAAGCATCAGCGATTTTCGCATAAGACACGTTTGTGTCCAGCTCTGTGCCAACGAAGTTGTCATCGAACCACAGGGTCGTGTTGCGCTTTTCGGCGCCCCACTGGTAGTTGCGGAAGATGATCATGGTCATTGGCGGCCAATCACCGCGACCAACAGAGACCATTTCGTTCATTGAGATGCCGAATGCGCCGTCTCCTGCAAATCCCACAACAGGCACATCAGGGCAGCCGATTTTCGCACCCATGATCGCAGGGAAGCCGTATCCGCATGGGCCAAACAGGCCGGGTGCGAGATATTTGCGGCCTTCCTCGAAGGACGGATAGGCGTTGCCGATGGCGCAGTTGTTGCCGATATCCGACGAGATGATCGCATTCTTCGGCAGCGCGGATTGGATCGCGCGCCACGCCTGACGTGGGGACATCTTGTTTGGCTCGCGCGTGCGGGCGCGCTCGTTCCAAGTGGTGCCCGGATCATCTTCCTCGTGGTCGAGCGAGGTCAGCTCCTGTGCCCAAGCGGATTTGGTTTGGACGATGGTTGCCTTGCGCTCTTCGCGGCCTGCATCGCCTGCACCTGTGCCCAAATGCGCAGTGATGCCTTCGGCGACTTTCTTGGCGTCGCCCACGATGCCGACAGTGACTTTTTTGGTCAGGCCGATGCGGTCCGGGTTCAGATCGACTTGAATGATTTTGGCATCTGTCGGCCAGTAATCAATGCCGTAACCCGGTAAGGTCGAGAACGGGTTGAGGCGTGTGCCCAAGGCCAGAACGACGTCAGCTTTGGCGATCAGCTCCATCCCGGCTTTCGAACCGTTATAGCCCAGCGGGCCAGCAAAAAGCGGGTGGTTTCCGGGGAAGGCGTCATTGTGCTGGTAGCCCACGCAGACGGGTGCATCCAGCGTTTCGGCCAGTTTCATCGACGCGTCGATGCCGCCGGAGAGAACAACGCCTGCGCCGTTCAGGATCACCGGGAATTTAGCAGAGGACAGCAAATCAGCTGCTTTCTTGACGGCTTCTTCGCCACCGGACGGACGCTCGAAATCGACAGCGACAGGCAGTTCAATGTCAACAACTTGGGTCCAGAAGTCACGCGGGATGTTGATCTGCGCAGGGGCAGAGGCGCGGTAGGCCTGCATAATCACGCGGTTCAGGGTTTCCGCGATGCGGGACGGGTCGCGCACTTCTTCCTGATATGCCACGCAATCCGCGAACAGGTTCATCTGTTCCATTTCCTGGAAACCACCTTGGCCGATCGTCTTGTTTGCAGCCTGCGGTGTAACCAGCAACAGCGGTGTGTGGTTCCAGTAAGCAGTTTTGACGGAAGTTACGAAGTTGGTGATGCCTGGGCCGTTCTGCGCGATCATCATCGACATCTCGCCAGTTGCACGTGTGTAACCGTCAGACATCATGCCGGCGGTCATTTCATGGGCGCAATCCCAGAATTTGATGCCAGAGGCAGGGAACAGGTCAGAGATTGGCATCATTGCGGAACCAATGATCCCGAACGCATGGCGGATACCATGCATTTGCAGCGTTTTGACGAAGGCTTCTTCGGTCGTCATCTTCATGGAGGTCTCTCCCTTGGACATGAGGTGGAACGCGAGGGAAAACCCCTCTGATTGGCGTTGCGGCTAATCTACTGTGTGCCCTCTGTCTAGGTTAGTGCCAGATAGAGCGTTGGATATATCCAGAAATTAACATAACTCGACTATTTTATGCAAAAATGGGACTCCTTCTTGATTGTATCTGGCTTGGTTTCATGAAAACCGCTGCGGAACTAACTGCGAGAGAGAATCAAATAATGGATAGAAAAAGTCCCATTTTACAATGAATTTGCCGTCAAACGGCCCTTGAGGCGGGTCACAATTTGAGCCGATTGATGGCATCGGCAATCTTCGCGATACCTGGTGAGATTTGCGCCGCAGATATCGAGGAATAGGCCAATCGGTAGTGACGGTAGATGCGGCCCGTGCCTTCGCAAAACGGCGCGCCAGGTTCGATCAGAACGGATTGTTCCTTCAGGTGATCTGCAAGGGCCGCTGTGTCCACGCCCTCTGGCGACCGCATCCAGTAGCTGGAGCCCCCAAAAGTCCCAACACCTGCAATATCGAGGCCGTTTTCCTTGATCGCATTGTCCATCAGGCGGCGGCGGTCGTGGAAGGCGTTGCGCAGGCGGCGGACAAGCGCGTCGTAATGGCCCAGAGACAGGAAGTAAGCGGCGGTGCGCTGCATGTGACCTGGCGGATGGCGCAGCACGGCAGAACGCAAGGCGCGCGCTTCACGGATAAAGGGCGCCGGACCGACAAGATAGCCGAGCCGCAGACCGGGAAAGAGCGATTTGGAGAAGGAACCGATATAGATAACCCGCCCGTCCTCATCGAGGGATTTGAGCGCGGGCGAGGGCGGTTTGAGGAATGACATCTCGAATTCGTAATCATCTTCTACGATCAGGAAGTCATCGCGATGTGCGCGGCGCAACAGGTCTTCTCGTCGTTCGACCGGCATGGTTGCTGTGGTCGGGCATTGGTGACTTGGGGTCGTGAAGAGCACATCTGTGTCCGGCGGAACAAGATCGGGCAGGATGCCGCCCGCATCCACGGTGATCGGAACGCGGTGACAGCGTGATTGTTTGAGGATGTGACGCAGGCCCGGATAGCAAGGGTCTTCATGCGTGGCCATGCGGCGCTGGGTCAGCAGGACTTGTGCCGTCAACCAGAGCGCATTTTGCGCACCGACGGTGACAAGGATTTCGTCCGGATTGGCGAGAATCCCCCGACGAGGCAGGGTGTTGCGCGCGATGAATTCCAAAAGCTGCGGATCGTCGCGGTCGACTTGATCGGCGGTCAGGCTGTCAAAATCGCGCTGCCCCAAAGCCCGTATCGCGCAAAGCCGCCAGTTCTGCCGGTCAAAAAGCGACGGATCGACCTGACCATAGAGAAACGGGTATTTGTACCCGCGCCAATTGAGTGGTTTTTCAACCTGCAAGGCACCGGAAAACCGGTTGCCGATGGCACGAGACCAATCAACTGTGTCCTGGCTTGCACGTTGTTTCAGTTGCGGCGGTTCTGGCGCATTCTCCGAGACATAATACCCGGAGCGCCCGGCGGACGTGAGGTAGTCATCCGCCATCAGCTCGTTGTAGGCGAGTGTCACTGTGATCCGACTGACGCCGAGATGTTTTGCAAGTCTGCGGGAGGAGGGGAGTTTCTCGCCGGGTCGAAATCTGCCCGACAGCACGCCGCCCGCAACCATCTGCTGGATTTGCTGCTGTAGCGTGCCCTCAAAGGCCGGATCCAGAAAGAAGGTCTCAACAGCGATGGGCATGGATTGGCCTTATAGCGATAAAGAAGTGGCTATAACGGTATCTTGCCGAAGAGGGTCGGGTAAAGGGTCAAACCGTCGCGCGGCGCGGGCTACAAAGGGCGCCCGCGCCAGAACACGGGATCAGTGTGTTTCAACAATCAGGAGTTTGCAGCGTTTGCTCCGCTCAGGAAACACGGTACGGGTCATGAAATGTGACTTCACATCGAGATGGGCGCAAATCTTGTCAGCGCGTTCCTGCGTGATCACGTCGTCAAATACGTAGGTGCAGCCTTTGCCGCCCAAGGTGACCAAGCGCGGCAGGTTGTCCGCGATTTCAGTGTCATCATGTGTCGCGTCGCAGAAGATCATTCTGTATTTGCGCGACAGCGGGCAAGTGTTGAAATCGCCACGCACGATGTTGGTGACATAAGGCAACAACCTGTTCTCCTTGAGGTTGCGGATGAGGACGGCGATTGTGCCGCCCGGGTGGTATACGGCGTCCATCACGCGGCCTTGGTCTTTGTCGGGTTTCAACTGCTCATTGAACCGCTCCCGCCATTCAGCGACGCTGGTGATGCCGTAATCAATCGTGTCAAAGTAAACAGGCTTTTCGCCAGCGGCTTCGCGCTCTCGCAAGCCAAGCAGCATAGCGGTGGTGGAACGCCCAAGCCAGGGACCCACTTCAAGGACAGGACCGTTGGTTTTCCGGGCAACATTGAACAACAGCCGCAAATCATTGGCCGACATCCAACCATTTGGCCAATTCGTCGTCAGGTTTGGGAGCCCATGTTCATAATAGCTATCAATATCTGGAGCGACGATCTTGTTTACATTTTGCTTGGTCACAGAAATCTCCTGTCTCAATTACCTCGTAGCCCAGATCCGGTTAACTAGACGTCAATCTGACCGAGCGGCATTTGTTGTTTCTCTAATGGACCAGTATCGTTTCAAAATTGACGACAATTGGACGGGTCTGCGACTTGTCAGTGGCAAAGTACATGTCATGCACATAGCACAAAAAAAGCCCGCAGCGATAAAACCGGTGCGGGCTTGGGTGATCTGGGACCGAAATCAGGGGCAATCTAGCCCATAACTGCCGTGATCGACGTGTCGATAGAGGCCAGGATCGCGTCGATATCATCTTTCGTCGCGATCAGTGCGGGCGAGAAACACAGCGTGTTGTTGTAGCCCGGCACAGAGCGGTTGGTCATGCCGACGATCACGGCATCGTTCTTCATCGAGGTGCCGACGATCTGCGCGACCTGCGCCTCTGGCAGTGGCTTGCGGGTTTCGCGATCTGCAACCAGTTCCGCGCCGACAAACAAGCCTTTGCCGCGTACGTCACCGATGCAGGCATGCTTGGCTTTGAGCTCTTCAAGCTGCTCCAGCATGTAGGCGCCCATGTCGATGGTGTTTTGCAGCAGGTTCTCGTCTTCGAGGATGCGCATGTTTTCCAGTGCTGCAGCAGGGCCAGCTGTGCAGCCCCCGAAGGTGGAGATATCGCGGAAATAATTCAGGTGATCAGACGTGTCGTCTTTGAACATTTCAAAGACTTCCTCTGTGGTGACGCAGCAAGAGATCGCAGCGTAGCCGGAGGCCACACCTTTCGCCATTGTCACAATATCAGGCTTCACACCGTAGTTCTGGTAGCCGAACCATGTGCCGGTGCGGCCCATGCCGCAGACGACTTCATCGATATGCAGCAGGATGTCGTACTTCTTGCAGATCTCCTGCACGCGGTCCCAGTAGCCTTGGGGCGGCGTGATGACGCCGCCGCCAGCTGTCACAGGCTCAAGGCACAGCGCGCCGACAGTATCAGCACCTTCGCGCAGGATGACCTCTTCAATCGCATTGGCTGCTGCGATGCCATAGGCTTCGCCAGACAGATCGCCCAAGCCCTGATCCATCGCGCGGTATTCGAGGCAATGCGGGACTTTGATGAAGCCCGGGGTGTAAGGGCCGTACTGCGCGTTGCGTTCGTCCTGACCGCCACCCGACAGGCAAGCGATCGTTGTGCCGTGATAGTCGCGGTCACGGTAGAGAATTTTATGCTTCTTGCCGCCATAGCGCTTATGCGCGATCTGACGGACCATCTTGAAGCCTTTCTCATTCGCCTCTGAGCCGGAGTTCGCGTAGTAGACGCGGCTCATGCCGGGCATTTTTTCCAGCAGGCGTTCAGAGAACATGGCAGCGGGGATAGACCCAACTGTGCCGCCGAAGAAGTTCATCTTGACCAGTTGCTCGCGCACAGCGTCGGCAATGCTTTCGCGGCCATAGCCGACATTGACGGTCCAAACCCCGCCGGAGACGGCATCGATATGTTTGCGGCCGTGTTGATCCCAAACGTTCAGGCCTTTGCCTTCGACGATGATTTTGGGATCCGTGCGCGCGTCGCCCTCTGCCATGTAGCCTGCGTGCTGGCTGAGGTGATGCCAGACATGGGCGCGGTCCGCTTCAACGATGCCGGACATGTCGTTAGGTGTCAGATTGCCGTCCATGACGAGGTCTCCCTTAAGATTTGCGTTTGCGTGGTCTGCGGGCGGCTGGTCAGTGATTCGACCCTTCCCGTCGCCCCAATTTTATTTCAAATCCTTAGCAGCACATAGGATGGCGCGTTAAATAGGGCCAGTTGCCCATATGATTAAGGCCAGTTGCCAGGGCTCTGGCCAATTGCGTCGCAAATCCCCATCTGGCTGTCGTATAGGCCGCCTCAGTTGCGGACATGAGGCGATAGGACCACGGCATGTTTCTGAGCATCTTCGATATCTTCAAAGTCGGCGTCGGCCCGTCCTCGTCCCACACGATGGGGCCAATGACGGCGGCTGCGCTGTTTTTGGACCAGCTAAGCACCTGCGAACGTGAACCCGGTGCGGGGGATGTCGCCGCCCTGGCTGCATCCTTGCACGGGTCATTGGCGTTTACGGGCAAAGGCCATGCATCTGACCGGGCCGTAATGTTGGGCTTCATGGGCCATGTGCCTGCAACACTGGATCCGGACGCCGTGGATGGGTTGATCGCTGAATTGCACGTATCGAAATCGGTGCAGGTCGCAGGGCTCGGAACGTTGAAATTTGATCCCGTGACGGATCTGGTGTTCGATTATGACCTGACGCTGGAAGGCCACGCCAATGGCATGATCTTCAAGGCTTTTGATGCGGCGGGCCACCTGTTCTTGCAAGAGACGTATTACTCAATCGGGGGCGGTTTCGTCGTGACGGAGGCCGAACTTGCCGGCGTCCATACGGATTTACATGCTCAGAAAGAAGAGGCCGGTTTTCCCTATCCGTTCGGGTCTGCTGTGGAGATGTTGGAGATGGGGCGCAAGGCCGGCAAAACCATCGCGCAGATGAAAGAGGCCAATGAGCTGTCCGCGATGACCCGGATTCAGCTCGACCGCGATCTGGCGGCGCTCAGCAAAGCGATGTTTGACTGTGTTGACCGAGGCTTGCGCATGGAAGGGGAGTTGCCGGGCGGGTTGCGGGTCAAGCGCCGGGCGAAGCACATCCATGAGCAATTGGTCGGTGAGCAAGGCGTCAATATTGCGCAACCGCATACGATCAATGACTGGATGAGTGTCTATGCCATGGCGGTCAATGAGGAGAATGCGGCGGGCGGCAAGGTCGTGACTTCTCCCACCAACGGGGCTGCGGGCGTTTTACCTGCGGTCTTGCGGTATTACCGCGATCACTGTGTCGGCGCGTCCGAGGCCGGGCAACGGGATTTTCTGTTAACAGCCGCAGCCGTCGGCGGATTGATCAAGCACAATGCTTCGATCTCTGGCGCGGAGGTAGGCTGTCAGGGCGAGGTCGGCTCTGCCTCCTCCATGGCCGCAGCGGGCCTCTGCGCGGCTTTGGGTGGCAGCAATGAGCAGATCGAGAATGCCGCAGAAATTGCACTGGAGCATCACCTTGGCATGACATGCGATCCGGTGGCGGGGCTGGTGCAGGTTCCCTGCATCGAGCGCAACGGGCTGGGCGCGATCAAGGCGGTGTCAGCTGCGTCACTGGCTTTGCGGGGCGACGGGACCCATTTCATGCCGCTTGATAACTGTATTGAGGCGATGCGCCAGACCGGCATCGACATGAGCACGAAGTATAAAGAGACCTCGCAAGGCGGCCTCGCGGTGAATATCCCCGCCTGTTAGATTCCGTAGCCGCGTGGCGACAAGCCAGATTGAAACCAGCTGACGAAGCTTTCAATCGTGAAGACAGGCAGGCCTGTGGCCGCGCGGATATCAGCGGCGTAGGGGACCATATTGGTGCATTCCAAAACGAAGGCGCCAAGGTCGGGGTGTTTATGCTGCATCTCCAGCGCCGCTGTCACGTTGTCCGCGCGCGCGAGGGCCACGTCCAGCTCCAACTCATTGTCGAGGATTGCGCGGGTGAACTCCTGACCGTCCTCCGTTGAATGCACTGGCGTGCCATCCGGAACGCCTGCTTTTGCAAGATGCAGTTCGGTGAGCGTGGAGGCTGAGATTGTCAGGATCCCTGCGCGCTTACCCACTGGCAAGACGGCATTGACCATGCGCACCTGCATCAGTGAGGACGTCGCAACAGGGACGGGCACCGCGGTCGCAAGCTCGTCCTGGTAGAGCGACAGGAACCCGCAATTTGTTGTGATCCCGTCCACCCCATCGCGCACCAGCTCCCGCGCAGCGCCGATGAATGGCTCCAACAAGCCTTCGGCGCTGCGCCGCACCACCAGATCTGGGGAAGCGTCACGCACGATTTTGTAATGCACCGGAAACGGCCAGGTCGTCGCATTGCCCATATCGCCCGGAATGCGTGGAAATCGCGCATCGAGCATCAGGATGCCCACAGATGCACCATAGATGGATTTGCCGCCGCGCGTTTTCATAAATCGCTCCTTCGTCCATAGAATTGACACGAAGCAATCTGTGCGCGCAACATTTGTAAGCTTCAGATCGGGGGAAACATGAAGAATGAGATGACCGGCGCGGAGGCGGCTGTCCGTATGCTGCAAGCGCATGGCGTGACCGATATGTTCGGCCTGTGCGGGGACACGACGCTTCCTTTTTATGACGCGCTGGCACGGCTTGATCACGGGATCCGCCATGTCCTGACGCGCGATGAGAGGCATGCAGCCTATATGGCTGATGCCTATGCCCGTGTGACTGGCAAACCGGGCGTCTGCGAAGGGCCGTCTGGTGGCGGGGCAACTTACATTCTGCCCGGCGTGGTGGAGGCTAATGAAAGCTCCGTCCCGGTGCTTGCGATTACGACCGATGTGGCAACCACGTCGCGCGGTAAGTACCCGCTTACGGAGCTTGATCAGGTTGCGCTGTTCAGGCCTTTGACCAAATGGAACGCCTCGCTTGATGATGCGTCGCGGCTCCCTGCGATGATGCGCGCGGCGTTTCGCGCGATGATGACGGGAAGGCCAGGGGCGGCGCATCTGGCGCTGCCTTTCGATACGCAAAAGGCCTTTGTGGGCAGCGATGAAATCTGGGCTGACAAGCGCCAGCAGCACTACCCGGCGGAGCGCGCTGGACCGGAACCGGAAGCAGTCAAAGCCGCAGCCGACGCATTAACAGGCGCGACGTCAGCGATTGTGATCTGCGGCGGTGGCCCTGTGATTTCCGGCGCATTTGAGGCGTTGCAGCAATTGGGCGCGCTGTTGGATATTCCGATTGCCACGACCGTCTCCGGCCAGGGCGCGATTGCAGAGACAGACCCGCAGGCTTTGGGTGTGGTCGGCTCCAATGGTGGCAATCCGGCGACCCGCGCCGTGGTCGATGCGGCGGATGTGATCCTGTTTATCGGCTGTCGCGCGGGCTCTGTCACGACCGAACGCTGGCGCTCCCCCGCGAAGGGCAAGACGATCCTGCATATTGACAGCGACCCGATGGTGATCGGTGCAAATTACGCGACAGAAGTGGCAATTTGCGCAGATGCGCGGCTTGCGTTGGAGGCTCTGGTGGCTGAACTGCAAACGCGTGACGTAACTGGGCAAGGCGGTCAGGCCAAAGTGGCGCACGCATGGAGGGATAAACTGGAGGCGTTCAACACCTTAGCCACCTCGACAGAGACGCCGATCCGACCCGAAGCCGTGGTTGCCGCTTTGATGGCGCAGTTGGATGACGACGCGATCATCGTGGCCGATCCCGGCACACCGTGTCCTTATTTCAGCGCGCATTACCGTTGGCGCAAGGCGGGGCGCAACTTCATCACAAACCGCGCGCATGGGGCGCTTGGCTATGCGCTTGCAGCCTCCATGGGCGCGCATGTGGGCAGGCCATCAGTTAAGACAGTGGCGGTGATGGGTGACGGGTCTTTCGGGTTCTGCTGCGGGGAGTTCGAGACCATCGTGCGCCACAAGATGCCGATCACCTCGATTGTCTTCTCAAACGCGACATTCGGCTGGATCAAAGCAGGGCAGGAGAGTGGTTTCGGCAAGCGCTATTACAACGTTGATTTCAGCCGAACCGATCACGCTAAGGTAGCTGAGGCGTTCGGCGTCAAGTCTTGGACGGTGCGTGACCCGTCTGATCTGCCGGGCGTCCTGAAACAGGCGCTCGCCCATGATGGCCCGACGCTCGTTGATGTGATCAGTCAGCCGCTGCACGAAGCCGCAGCGCCGGTGTCGGAGTGGGTGGCTTGAGCCTTGAGCAAACGATCACGGGGTTCGACCTGTGGTATTTGGCGCTGCCGGTTACGACGCGGCGCGATCACGGCATCGGGTCAGTCGAGGGGGCCTGCGAGATCGTTGTTCTGCGCCTGACCGCTGAGGGCGGTGAAACAGGTTTCGGCGAGGCCTCCCCTTGGGTCGTGTTCACCGGCTCTGTTGAGGCGACATATGCCGCACTCGACCGGTATTTGCGGCCCATCGTGATGGGGCGGCGGATCGGTGACATCGCCGCAATTATGGCAGAGGCCGCGCGAGCTGTAGCCCATTGCACAGAAGCCAAAGCGGCGCTGGAAAGCGCGCTTTTGGATCTTGCTGGGCGGATCGCAGGCGTGCCGGTTTGGGCGCTTCTGGGTGGGAAATGCCGCGATACGATCCCACTGTCGGTGTCGCTGGCAAACCCAGATTGGACGCAGGAACAAGCCCTGCTGGAGCGGATCACAGACGATGGCGTTGGTCTCGTTAAGGTGAAGGTCGGCTTCACGGATCATGCCTTTGACGTCATGCGGATGGAGGCTTTGGCGCGGGACTATCCAGAGCTGCGGGTGCGCATTGATTTCAACCAAGGGCTTGAGATCGAAGAGGCGATGCGCCGCGTCAGGGATCTTGCCGCTTTCGCGCCAGAGTTCATCGAACAACCCGTGCGTGCGCATCATTTCGACATGATGGCAAAGCTGCGTGCCGCTACCGACGTGCCGCTATTGGCCGATGAAAGCGTCTTCGGGCCCGAAGACGCCAAGCGCGCGATTGCGGAAGGCATTGCCGATGGCTTCTCCATCAAGATCATGAAATCCGGCGGCTTGCGCCGCGCGCAAGAGGTCGCACGTATGGCGGCTCGTGCCGGGTTGTCGGCCTATGGCGGCGACATGTTCGAGGCGGGCTTGGCGCATCTGGCAGGTGCGCACATGATCGCAGCAACACCCGAGATCACGCTTGGCTGCGAATTCTATCAGGCGCAATACTACCTGCGCGAAGACATTCTGGAAGAGCCATTCCCGTCCCATTGCGGCGTGGTGACTGTACCGGGCGAACCCGGCCTTGGGATCAGGCCGGATGTTTCAAAGCTCAATCACTACGCGATCAGAAGTGCTGTCGCGTGAAGATATGCTCAGTAGGTTGTCGCGGCGCGGGCGGATTGGTCGTATTGGCCGGACATCAGACGCATCAATGCGCTCAATTTGCTCATCTGCCCGGCTTCAATGCCAAGTTCGCTCAACGCATCCAGCAACAATTGCTCGCGGATTTGACGGTAGCGCTCGCACAATTCGGCGCCTTGCTTGGTAGCCTCAACCGTCTTTTCTTTACCCAAACGCCCGTCCTTCGCGAGCCCTGCGCGGATCAGTTTTTTGACCGCATAGTTGACGGTATGAGTGTCTTCAACGTTGAGGACCATGCAGATATCTGCCAGCTTTTTGGGCCGGTCGCGATGCCTCACAGTGTGCAAGACCAGCACCTCCAAAGGCGACATATCGGCAACCCCGGCAGCTGCCATCGCACGCACCATCCAGCGTTCAAACGCATGGCTTGCCACGATCATTCCGAACTCAAATTCCGAGACTTCAGGAAAGGAGCCTTCCGCCAAATGTGCAGAAGAGACGACGGGTCCAAGGGGTTTCTTTGCCATGTCTGATCGAAGCAAAACGATGATAAAATGTCAACAAATTGTTGACGTATTGTTTTTTATCGTCATGGTTGTCATTGAAATGCTGATCTGGACAGGACGTGGCATGCAAAGATCTTTACCATTTTACCCAAGCGTGAGCGTGCAAACGTAATGTCTGAAGGCGGCAAAACCATTGCAGTTATTGGCGCCGGGATTGTCGGTGTCTCAACTGCGATCTGGCTGCAAAGGGATGGTCACAAGGTTGTTCTGATCGACAAAGTGGGGCCTGGTGAAGGCACGTCCTACGGCAATGGTGGTGTGCTGGCCTCTGTCGCTTGCGTGCCCGTGACTGGGCCAGGATTGATCAAGAAGGCGCCGAAAATGGCACTGGATCCGCACCAACCGCTATTTCTGAAATGGGGGTATTTACCCAAGCTGATGCCATGGCTTTGGAAATACCTGAGCCATGCGAATGAGGCCGATACGCGGCGTATCTCAGCCGCGGTTGCGAATGTCGTGGGCGACAGTCTCGCTGATCATGAGGCTTTGTCCGAAGGCACAGGGGCCGAAGGGTTTGTGAAGCCGAGCGACTATCTGTTTCTCTACAATGATCGTGCGCATTTCGAAGGCGACGCGCTGGTCTGGGACATCCGCAAGAAACAGGGTTTTGACTGGGACGAGTGGGATCGCGCGCAGATCGAGGCTTATGACACGATCTATGCATCTGAATTCAATTTGGGCGTGCGGCTGGGCAATCACGGGCGGGTTACGGATCCGGGCGGCTATGTCAAAGCGTTGGCGCGCCATGTGGAGGCTTGCGGCGGGCGCTTCGTGAAAGCCATGGTTGATGACGTCATTCTGGAAAATGGCGCAGTCACCGGGCTGCGCGCGGGTGGCGAGGTGATTGCATGCGACGCATGCGTCGTGGCGACCGGGATTTGGTCCAGCCCATTGGCCGCAAAACTGGGTGTCAACGTGCCCTTGGAAAGCGAGCGCGGCTATCATCTGGAGCTGTGGGAGCCGTCGCAGATGCCCAAGGCGCCCGCGATGGTGGCCTCGGGCAAGTTCGTGGTCACACCGATGGACGGGCGCATTCGGCTGGCGGGCGTGGTGGAGTTTGGCGGGCTCGATGCGGCCCCCTCGAAAGCGCCCATAGATTTGCTGCGTCTCAATGCCAAAGCGGCGTTCCCCGGCCTGACATGGAAGCGCGAGGAGGAGTGGATGGGGCACCGGCCTGCCCCAGCAGACTCGATCCCCGTCATTGGCGAAGTGCCGAACGCGAAGGGCGTTTTCATGGGCTTCGGGCATCATCATATCGGCCTGACGGGCGGGCCAAAGACCGGCCGCCTTCTGGCGCAAATGATCTCTGGCAAAAAACCAAATATTGACGTGGAGGTCTATTCGCCTGCACGCTGGGCAGTGAGCACATAAAAAACCTGTAAAGGGCCTTAAATAATTCAACTGGGAGAAAGACTTATGAAGACATTGACAAGCCTGATGATGGCATCTGCGCTGACAGCAGCGGCCGCAGCCCCTGCATTCGCAGATGGGCACGCGCAGAAGTGGGATATGCCGATGGCCTATTCCGCCTCCAACTTCCATTCTGAGAACGGCGTGAAGTTTGCCGACTGCGTGCGCGACGGCACAGGTGGCGCGATTGACATCACCGTCCATCCCGGCGGCTCGCTGTTCAAAGGGGCCGACATCAAGCGTGCGATCCAGACCGGTCAGGTGCCAATTGGGGAGCGTCTGCTGTCTGGTCACCAGAATGAAAACGCGGTGTTCGGTTTTGATTCCGTGCCGTTTCTTGCAACATCCTTCGATGCATCCGGCAAACTGTTTGCAGCGGCCAAGCCCAAGTTGGAAGAGATCCTTGCCGATCAAAATCTGACGCTGCTTTACTCCGTGCCATGGCCGCCACAGGGCTTGTATTTTAAGAAGGAAGTGAACTCCATCGCAGATATGGAAGGCGTCAAGTTCCGGTCTTACAACAACGCAACCTCGCGTCTGGCAGAACTGACCGGCATGCTTCCCGTGACGATTGAGGCGGCAGAAATCAGCCAGGCCTTCGCGACAGGTGTCGCAGATTCCATGATCTCCTCCGGGGCGACGGGTTATGACCGCAAAGTTTGGGAAAGCCTGACCCATTTCTACGAGGTGGACGCGTGGCTGCCCTATAACCACGTCATGGTGAACAATGATGCGTGGGCCGATGTCTCTGACGAGAACAAGGCTGCAGTCCAAGCCTGTGCCGACAAAGCCGCAGCAGACGGTTTGGAAGCCTCCAAAGCCTACACGCAGTTCACGCTGGACGGTTTGAAAGAGGGTGGCATGACAGTCGGCCCCGCAGGCGACGGCCTTGTGGCTGAGCTGAAGGAAGTTGGCGTCACAATGACCAACGAGTGGCTGGAAGCCGCAGGCGCAGATGGCAAAGCCATCGTTGACGCATTCAACAACTAAGACACACAAGCGCCCCGGTCCCAAAGATCGGGGCGCATGTCGTTTGCGAGGGGGCAGGGCATGATCCGAAAACTGTTAGACGGGCTCTATTTGACTGCAGGCATTCTGGCCGCGCTGTGCCTTATCGTCATTCTGTTTCTGATCGTCATCCAGATGCTCGCGCGTTGGACAGGCGAAGTCTTTCCCGGCGCGCCGGACTATGCGGGCTACGCCATGGCAGCTGCTTCCTTCCTTGCTTTCGCCAATGCGCTTAACAAAGGCAGCCACATCCGCGTGTCGATTGTCCTGAACGCTTTGGGAGACCGCGCGAAGTTCTGGCTTGAGGTCTGGTGCTTCACCATCGGCGCGGCGGTCGCGTGGTATATGAGCTATTACATCTACCGGATGCTGGGCTTTGCCATCAAATACGGCGATGTCAGCCAAGGTCAGGACGCTACGCCTTTGTGGATACCACAGCTCCCTATGTTAGCGGGCGCTGTAATCCTCGCGATTGCGCTGACCGACAATCTGATTTCACTTTTCATGACCGGCAAGCATCGCATCATCCGCGATGTGACCGACACGCAGACGGAATAAAACGATGGATCAAGCCTATGTCATCATCCTGTTTCTCTTCGTTCTGTTCGCTTTGCTCGGATCGGGCGTCTGGGTCGGCCTCGCGCTGGTCGGGGTTGCCTATATTGGCATGGAGCTTTTTGCCTCCGGCCCCACAGGCGACCGCATGGCGACCACAATCTGGAGCGCCTCGTCAAGTTGGACCCTGACCGCCCTGCCGCTGTTCATCTGGATGGGAGAGATCCTGTTCCGTACGCGGCTGTCACAAGACATGTTCCGCGGGCTGGCCCCATGGATGGCGCGTTTGCCGGGTGGCTTGGTGCACACGAATATTGTGGGCTGTACCGTGTTTGCCGCTGTTTCCGGCTCGTCGGCTGCGACCCTGACCACGGTGGGCAAGATGTCCATTCCGGAGCTGCGCAAACGCGAATATCCTGAGCATATGGTCATTGGCACCTTGGCCGGGGCGGCGACACTTGGGCTGATGATCCCACCGTCACTGACGCTGATTGTTTATGGTGTGTCGATCAATGAGAGCATCATCAAACTGTTCTTTGCTGGCATCGTGCCAGGCCTTGTTCTGGCGTCGATGTTCATGGCTTACGTAGCGGTTTACTCAGGCTTTGCTGGCGATTGGAAACCGATCCGTGAAACGGGCATGAGTTTTGCTGAGAAGATGAGGAATTCAAAGTTTCTGATCCCGGTCATGTGCCTGATCGCGGTCGTGATCGGGTCAATGTTTTTAGGCTACGCTACGGCGACGGAAGCGGCAGCGATTGGTGTCATCGGCGCGCTGGTTTTGGCGGCGCTGCAAGGCTCGCTGGGCTGGGGCACATTCACAGAAAGCCTGATGGGGGCCACGCGCACCTCTGCCATGATCGCACTGATCCTCGCCGGGGCCGCGTTCTTGTCGCTCGCAATGGGCTTCACCGGCTTGCCGCGCGGCTTGGCGGATTTGATCGCATCTTATGAGCTGACGCGCTTTGAATTGCTGATGGTCCTGCTGGTCTTCTACATCATCCTTGGCTGCTTCCTTGATGGTATCTCATCGGTGGTTCTGACCATGGCAGTGGTGGAGCCGATGGTGCGCGAAGCGGGCATCGACATGATCTGGTTTGGCATTTTTATCGTGGTCGTCGTGGAGATGGCGCAGATCACGCCGCCCATCGGGTTCAACCTCTTCGTGCTACAGGGCATGACGAACCACGAGATGGGCTATATCGCGAGAGCAGCAATCCCGATGTTCCTGATCATGGTGCTGATGGTTTTCGTGCTGATCGTATTCCCAGACCTTGCGACATGGTTGCCTGAGAACGTCCGGCAAGGGCCGCGATGATTTTGCAATGGCTGGCGGCGCGGGGCCCTTGGGTTCTGGTCGCGGGCATCGTCGCAGGGCTGCTGTTGCCAAGTCTGGCGCAACTGCTAGTCCCTTACATTCCGCATATGGTGGCGGGGCTGTTGTTCCTGTCTGCACTCAGGATTGGGCCGCGCCGGATGCGGGCTTCGATGCGCGGCAATATGGGCAAGACAGTCGGCGTTTTGCTGCTGTTGCAACTGGCGTTCCCACTGGCAGCAATTGCAGTGATTGCGGCGTTTGGCTGGCTCTCTAGCCCGTTTGCTTTGGCCTTCGTCATCATCGCCATGGCCTCCTCCATCTCTGGCGCGCCGAATATGGTGGCGATGATGGGTTTCGAGCCATCGACTTCGATGCGGTTCCTGCTGGTCGGCACCGCAATCCTGCCGCTGACCTGCATCCCGGTGCTGTGGTTGACGCCTGCATTGGGAGGGTTCGGGGAGGTCATTCTGGCCGCTCTGCGCTTGCTTGTGGTGATCGGGCTGTCCTCACTGATCGCCTTCTCGATCCGCGCCTATCTGTGGCGAGACCCCAGCCCTAAGGAGCTGCGCGGCATTGATGGCGCCTCTGCGCTGCTCTTGGCCGTGATTGTCATAGGGCTCATGTCGGCCGTGAATGCCGCGCTGATCCATGAGCCCAGCCGGTTTTTCTGGTGGATGGGATTCGTGCTGGTCGTCAATTTCGGGCTGCAGTTTCTCACCTTCTTCTTGCTGCGCAAGGGGCCGGACCCGGACTGGATCGCGGCGTTGACGGTGATGGCAGGCAACCGCAATATTGCGCTGTTTCTGGTCGCCTTGCCGGAAGCTGTAACCACACCGCTGCTGATCTTTATCGGCTGCTATCAGATCCCGATGTACCTGACGCCTCTCGTCACGGGCCGGTTGCTGAAAACGCTGGACCAGCGCGTGGGATAGGGCCACTCTGCCGCCAAATCTGAGAAGGACAGTGAAGATGAAAAAGATCGTTCTAACCGGGGCCAACGGCAATCTGGGGCAAGAGCTGCGCGGGCTGTTGGCGGGGCTCTGCGGTGAATTGCTTTCTACAGATATCGCTGAAGGCGTCGGCGAGTTGTATCCGAACGAGACATTCATCCAAGCCGATCTGGCTGAGATGGATCAGGTGCGCCCTCTCTTGGAAGGCGCTGAAATGGTCGTGCATTTTGGAGCCATCGTAGACGAGTTGCCCTTTGATCAGATGTGGGGTCCGAATTTCATGGGGTCTTACAATATCTGGGAGAGCGCGCGGCAGCTGGGTGTGCGGCGGGTGATCTATGCCTCTTCTATCCATGCGATGGGGATGTACCCGAAGACCACGCGGATCGATGCGGAGATGCCGCACAGGCCGGACACCTATTACGGGTTTGCCAAGTGTTTCACCGAAGATCTGGGCCGCATGTATTGGGAGAAGGAAGGGATCGAGAGTGTGCATCTTCGGATCTATTCCTGCACGTCCAAGCCCGGGAACGCGCGGGCTTTGGGGTCTTGGCTGAGTTTTGATGATCTCAGACAGCTTGTGGAGCGGGCGATTGATACGCCTTATGTGGGCTTCACGATTGTCTATGGCATCTCTAATAATGACCGCTCACCGGTAGATAATGCGGCGGCGTCCTTTCTGGGCTACAGGCCCAAGGATAATGCTGAGGATTATGCGGAGGAAGTCTTCGCCAAGGAGCCCGAGGCGGAACTGTCGGATATCGCTCAGACCTGTCACGGGGGACCGTTTGCATCGGCCACTTTGGGGGTCTCTCCGATGGGGCTGATGGCTATTCCAGACAAGGAGGACTAATCCCCCGCATGCGGGAGATTGGTATAAGCTTCTGAAACCATGTGATTTTCGGGTTTTTGTTAACCCGGGCTTAACCAGCGCTAGAGCGCGCCTTTTTCTTGCATGTAGTGCAGCATGGCGGGGCGGTAGGCGGTGAGTTCCTCGGACACGGCAGGATGGGTCTGCATCTCGGCGCGGTAGGTTTCTACGGCCTCTGGCCAGTGGAGCCGTGGCACAACGGGGCCCTCGAAAAGTTCGATCCATGCGAGTGTGACCATCGTGCCGGGATCGCCCATCCAGAGGCGGTCGCGGGGCAGGGGAGAGCGCCCTAGCATCACGCCCAGCGCTTTCAGGCGCAGGTTGATCTGCGCATGCGCGTGTTCAATTGCGGCTGCGTCGCGGGTGGAGGGACCCACATGCGGGAAGGTCAGGCGCAGGGCGGGTTCCAGCCGGGTATCTGCGAAGCGCGCGCGTTCGCGGGCGAGGGCGCGGGCTTGCAACGTGTCGGGCAGCATCGCAACCGCGGGGTATTTCTCTTCAAGGTATTCGGCGATGGCCTCGCTATCTGTCAGGGTCAGATCGCCGTCCACGAGGGCCGGAATATTGCCGGAAGGGACAAGCGCCAGATACTCAGGCGAGCCGCCACCGCCGGGGGGCGGGACCTCCTGATATTCCAGCTTCTTGTGGCGCAAGATGATGCGCAGCTTGGCACAGTAGAGAGAATGGGCGGAGCTGTAGATGAGCATGGCCTGCCTCAGATCAGATAGGTGGACAGGATCGGGAAATAGCTGAGCAGGATCAGCACGCACAGCACCACGATCAGGAAGGGCCAGAGCGATTTCAGGATTGCGCCGGGGGACGCGCCGCTCATGGAGGACGCGATGTAGAGCCCAATGCCCACTGGTGGGGTCAGCAGGCCGAGGACGAGGTTCAGGCAGGCGACAATGCCGAATTGAAACGGGCTGATGTCGTAGGAGCCAACGGCGATGGGCAGAAGGATCGGCGTGATCAGGATAATCGCGGCGATGCCGTCGATGACCATGCCGACCAAGAGGAGCGCGAGGTTGACGATCAGCAGGAAGACGAACGGGTTCGCGGTGATCAGCGTCAGTAGCCCCGCCAGTTTCTGCGGAAGTTCTTCATAGATGATGACCCAGCCAAAGACGCTGGCGGCAGCGATCATGAAGAGGATCATGGAGGCATTGGCGGCGGTGCGTTTGAACATTTCGCCCAATGCGCGCGGGTCGAGGTCGCGGTAGATCAGCCAGCCCACAAGGAAGGCAATGAGCGAGGCGATGGCGGCAGATTCCGTGGGCGTCGCGATGCCAAAAAGGATGCCGCCGATGATTGCCAGCGGCACAAGCATGGCGGGAAGGGCAGCGATCAGCGCTTTGAGCGCTTCGGCCTTGGTCATCCATTGGCCCTTGGGGAAGTTCTGGGACCAACCGATCAAAGTGATGACGCAGGCAAACCCGCCCGCCAGCATCAGGCCCGGAATGATGCCCGCGATGAACATGTCGCCAA
Organism: Pseudomonadota bacterium; assembly: GCA_039195745.1. GTDB lineage: Bacteria > Pseudomonadota > Alphaproteobacteria > Rhodobacterales > Rhodobacteraceae > Litoreibacter. The sequence goes on from JBCCVD010000030.1 coordinate 28,132, forward strand.
TCGGCACTTGGGCCAAAACGCCGAAGATAACGAACATCATGGAGGGTGGGATCACCGGCGCGAGCAAGCCGCCCGCAGCGGTTGTGGCGGTGGCGAAACCCTTGTCATACCCCTCTTCCTGCATGGCGGGGACCATGGCGCGGGACATGACGGCGATTTGCGCCGTGGCCGATCCGATGATCGCGGCCATGAACATATTGGTGAGCAGGTTGATATAGGCCAGCCCGCCGCGAAACCCGCCCACGAAGATGCGGGCCAGCGCGATCAGGCGGCGGGTCATGCCGCCTTCGTTCATCAGCTCTCCGGTCAGCATGAAAAGCGGGATGGCGAGCAGGCCGTAATTCTCCAGCCCTGCGAACATCTTCTGGGCGAAGCTGTCATAGAGGATCGTGTTGCCGCTTTCCCAAATGTACCAGATCGAGGTGACGACCAGCACGATGGCCACAGGCACGGAGATAAAGAGGGCTGCAAGGAAGATGACGGGGCTCATGACGGCTCTGCCTCTTTTGGGGCGCTGAAGACGTGCATGGCGGAATGCAAGAGCGCACCCAGTGCGAAGAGCCACATGACCAACCAGAAGAGGTATTTCGGCAGGCCGAGTGTCAGGGTCGGTTCTGAATAGATGAAGTTGAAGGTGCTGCCCTGAAATGCCATGCGGTCGAACCCGGCGCTGGCGAAATCAGCGGGCAGGAACCAGCGCCAGCAGAACCAGAGCATGGCCAGCGCAAAGCCCAGAATGATGATGTCGACGGTTTTGGTGATGAGGCGGCGGGTGCTGTCTGGCACAGCGTCAGTCAGGATCGTAATGGCAACGGAATTGCGGTGGTGCAGCGCGGCGGATGCGCCAAGAAAGGTCATCCAGACCATCGCATAAATCGCCAGCTCATCGACCCAGAACAGCGCGTTTCCTGCGCTGCGTGTGATGACGTTCAGCAGGATCAGACCTGTCACGCAAAAGGCGAGCAGGGCGGCGCAGGCCAGTTCTATCCGCGCCCATGCGGCTGAAATCCGGTATAGCATCTGTCCCACCCCTCAAGAAAAAGGCGCAGGTTACCCCGCGCCCTTCAAAGCTATCATAGCGCGCTTATTCGGTTTCGGAAGCCGTCGCGCGCAAGGCGTCGAGGGAGGAGGTTTTCTCAGACCAGATGGTGTTCCATTGATCAATCGCATCGCCGAAGAAGGAGGCGTCGACCTTGGTGTAGGTCTTGCCCGTGCCTGCGATCTGTTCCAGCCAGCCCGCCTCCTTGGCGACATAGCTGTCGATGGTGCTGTCGACATGTTTCGCCATCAGATCGCCGATCATCATGCGGTCCTCTTCAGACAGACCCGCCCAGACCTTGGCGGAGACGAGGCCGACCATTGGGAACATCATGTGGTCGGTTTGCACGATTGTGTCGGCATGGTCGTAATATTTCAGGACCCAGATCAGCTCTGCATCCATGTCGATGGCGTCCACCTGCCCGTTGGCCAGCGCGTCATAGACGGAAGGCAGCGGCATTGGCGTGGGCGCCGCGCCGACGGCGTTGTAGAAATCAAGGATCGGGGTGAAGGGCGTGATGCGCAGCTTTAGGCCTGCGAGGTCTTCGGCGGATGCAATCTCCCCCCGGCTGACGATCTGGCGCAGCCCGGCCATGCCGTAGCCCACGCCCAAGACGCCGACTTGTCCGGGCAGCGGGTCGAGCATGGCTTTGGCGGTGTCAGAGCGCAGGATGCGGCCCGCATGGGCGATGTCATTGGCCAGATAGGGCGCATAGAAAGCGCCCAGTTCCGGCGCGCGGTTGGAGACTTCGGCCACGGTCATAAAGGCCATGTCGAGCGCGCCGGTTTGCAGCTGTTGCAGCATCTCGGCCTCATTGCCCAACTGGCGCGCCGGGAAGACGGAGACGCTGTGTTTGCCGCCGCTGGCCTCCGCCAGTTCCGCGCCAAAGGCTTCGGCGGCTTTGGTCCAGATATGGGGCGGCGGCGTGATGAGACCCACGCGGAAATCTTCAGCTTGGGCGGTGAGCGTGGACGCGGCGAGTATGGCTGCGGATGCGATGAGTTTGGTGACGTGTTTCATGGTGTTCCCCGTTGTTTTTGTCTTTTTAGAGTATGACCCAGCCTTCGGGCGGTTCTTTCCCAGGATGCAGCGCGTTGCAGCTGGGGCACGTGCGATCCTCCTCGGAGGCGTAGAATTTCTCGTAGACCGGTGGCAGGTCCTTGACGATGGAGGTCAGCTGCATCTCTGCGCGGAAGACCTTGGTGCCGCATTCAAAGCAGTACCATTCGATGGCGTCGAGCTGGCCTTGCTGGCGTTTGGGTTCGATCACCAGCCCGACAGAGCCTTCTTGCGGGCGTTGTGGAGAGTGGCGGACATGGGGTGGCAGCAGGAAGATTTCGCCTTCGCGGATCGGGACGTCGTAGAATTCCTCCCCGTCGAAGAGTTTGAGGACCATGTCGCCTTCGAGTTGGTAGAAGAATTCCTCCACCGGGTCGTCGTGGTAATCGGTGCGCTTGTTGGGCCCGCCCACGACCGTGACCATCAGGTCGGAATCCTCGAACACCATCTTGTTGCCGACGGGCGGTTTGAGAAGGTGACGGTGATCGTCAATCCAGCCCTGAAAGTTGAACGCGCGTAGTTTGGACATGGCAAGCTCCCCCTTTTGAAAACTTTGGCGGGTTTCCTGGCAACAGCAAAGAAATAGTCCGCATGTGGGTATCTGAATTATCTATAGCGCAAGTGTCATGGTTTCAGTCCTGATTCCTCAAATCCTGCGCGGATGATCTGTTTTTCTGCCTCTGTCAGCTCCAGCATGGGGGCACGGACGCGGCCGCCGCGTTGGCCCAGAAGTTCCTGCCAGTATTTGCCAAAGGCGGTGGGTTTGCCCGGCGGTTTTGTGCGTTTCATCGCGTCGCGCACGGGGTTGAGGCTGTCAAAGACGCGCCGCGCGGCGTCAGCTTTGCCCGCGAAGGCCAGCTGTGTGTATTCATTCATCCGCTGATCATTTTTGGATTGCAGCTGATAGGGCGGGGAGGAGCAGAGGTAGAGCTTCCAGTCCAGCTCAAGAATATTGTCGAGCCACTCATGCTCAGCAGAGGTGGAGACGTGGATCTTGTCGCCGACCATATGGGTCAGCCGGACATACATCTCTCGTGGCACGGAATATTTGATGGCGACAATGTTGGGCAGCTCGGCTATCCGCGCGCATTCCTCTGGCTGCATCAGGTATCCGCTGTCAGGATGGCTCCACATGGCGATGCCGATGTCGAGCTCCTCGCAGAAACGCTTGTAATACTGGTAGAGCACCTCGCTGCGATCGGTACAAAAGCTGAGCACCGGCGCGTGCAGCACGATGTAATCTGCACCGCAATTCTGCGCGTGATGGGCAAGCTCCAGCGCTGTGTCGAAATTCTGATCGGAGACAGAAACGATCACGCCCGCCTTGCCTGCGCATTCCTCCACCGCGATCTCGAAATTGCGTTTGCGTTCTTCAAGGCCCATGGAGAAGAACTCCCCCTGTTTGCCCGCGACAAACAAGCCCTGGATGTCGAGATCATCGATCCAGTGGCGAATATTGGCGCGCAGGCCGGCCTCATCAAACGACAGATCGTCATTGAACGGATTGAGCGCGGCGGCCCAGATGCCGGTCATATGCGCGCGCGCATAGTCCTTGGCCTCATGTTTCGTATAGTTCATCTCACAGCGCCTTTTGAGTTTCTGCCGCGTAGAAAACCGCAAGTTCACGCCTGACGCTACGCGGAAAGCGGACAATTGGGTATTGCAAAAGAGAATAGCAGGCGCTTTCTAATTCTCGTTTTGATGGGGTTGGCCTAGGATCAGTGGCATGAAAGTTGGAGTGATCGGAAACGGCGCGATTGCGCGCTACGTGATGGCGGCGCTGGGCAAGCAGGGCCATGTGCTTGCCGCACAATTGCTGCGCCCTGCGCGTGTTGTCCCGGGCGAGGTGGGCCATGTGGGCGCGGTCGCGGATTTGCCGTCCGGTCTGGACGTGATGATTGACTGCGCTGGACATGCGGCGCTGGCGAGCCACGGGCCAGAGATTTTGGCACGCGGCGTGGATTTGATCACTGTGTCACTCGGCGCGTTGGCAGATCGGGACATCATGGATGCGTTGGATGAGGCAGCAGAGGCGGGCGGCGCAAAGCTGCATCTGGCCAGCGGGGCCATCGGCGCGCTGGATTGTCTGATGGCGGCGCGCGAGGGCGGGTTGGAGAGCGTGACCTATACCGGGCGCAAGCCGCCCAAGGGCTGGAAGGGCTCGCCCGCGGAGGAGGTGCTGGACCTCAACGCTCTGACCGAAGGGGCGCAGACGCATTTTCAAGGCTCTGCCCGCGACGCAGCGCTGCGCTATCCCAAGAATGCGAATGTTGCAGCGGCGGTTGCGCTGGCGGGTCTGGGCTTTGACGACACGCATGTGCTGCTGATCGCAGATGCAGGTGTCACGCAGAATGTTCATGAGGTGACGGCGTCGGGCGCGTTCGGGCAGTTCCGGTTCGAGATCAGTGGCCATGCGTTACCTGACAATCCCAAATCCTCCGCCCTTGCGGCGATGAGCGTTGTCAGCAAGCTGGCGCAGCTCAACGGGCGGATCACGCTGTGACGGGCAAGCACGCGCGCATTGTTGACCGCGCCCTGACCCGGTTGAAGCTGCGCCAGTTGCGCCTTTTGGTGGCTGTGGGCGTGCATGGCAATATCCAGAACGCGGCGCGCGAGCTGGGTATCTCGCAACCCGCCGCCAGCAAGATGATCCAGGACCTTGAGCTGGATTTCGAAGTCACATTATTCAAGCGGACCAATCGCGGCGTGGTGCCGACCGTGTTCGGCGAGACGCTGATCCGGCATGGCAAGCTGGTCTTCGCGCAGATTTCCAACGCGGCGCAGGAACTGGATGATCTCAACGAGGGTAATGCGGGCCGCGTTGTCGTGGGTACGTTACTGGCGGCCTCCACCCGGCTGTTGCCCGCGGCGATTGAAATCCTGCTGGCCGCGCGGCCGAATGTGGCGGTGAAGATCAGTGAGGGCACGCATGAAGTGCTGATGCCCGGGCTTTTATCGGGGGAGATTGACATGGTGGTGGGGCGGCTTCCGTCGCATCGTCACCGCGATAAAATCAGGCAGGAGAAGCTATTTGACGACCGAATTCTGGCTGTGGTCGGGCCGCAGCATCCGCTGGCTGGCAAGAAAGAGATCAGTTTTGCGCATGTGAAACCCTTTGGCTGGATACTTCCGCCGCTGGAGACCACGTTGCGCAGGCAGGTCGATCATTTCTTTGTGGGCCAGCAGCAATATGTGCCGCCGCAGACGATTGAAAGCGTGTCCTATCTGGCCAATCGCGCATTGCTGTGCGGGCGGGATCTGGTGGGGTTGATGCCTGCTGAGGTGGTCGCGCAAGATGTGGCGCAGGGGCAATTGGTCTGTCTGGATTGGGTGCCGCCTTTCGGGCATGGGCCCATCGGCGTGTCACTGCGCGCCGATGATGATTTGTCGCCTGCCGGGCGGGCGTTCAAGGCAGCGCTGCATGAGGCGGCTGCGGCGAAACAGGCCAGCTATGCGCCGAATTGATATCAGTATTCCGCCAATTCACTTGAAGCGATGGCGGGCGATGCGTGATCTGATCCGGTAACCCATGCGGAGGCACGGCGATGTATCCCGAACTGAACCTGTTTATTGACGGGGCGTGGCGTAAATCCACGTCCGACATGGCCGTGCTCAACCCCGCGACGGAGGAAGAACTGGGGCGGTTGCCCTGCGCGTCATTGGCCGATCTGGATGATGCGCTTGCGGCGGCAGTGAAGGGGTTTGCGCTGTGGCGCCGGACGGCGCCGCGCGCGCGCGCCGACATAATTCTGCGCGCCGCCGCTTTGATGCGTGAGCGGCAGGAGGAGATCGCGCAGGCCATCACGCTGGAGCATGGCAAACCCCTGCCACAAGCGCGGCTGGAGGTGATCCGGGGCGCGGAATTCTTTGAATGGGATGCGGGTGAGGCGATGCGGAGCTATGGGCGCGTCATTCCGGCAGCGCGCGGGCATAAGTTCACGGTGCATCATCAGCCAATCGGTGTGGTGGCGGCGTTTTCGCCGTGGAATTTCCCGATGAGCCAGCCTGCGCGCAAGATTGCTGGCGCCTTGGCCTCGGGCTGCTCGATCATTCTGAAAGCGGCCGAAGAAACGCCTGCGGGGGCCATCCACATTGCAAAAGCGTTTGAGGATGCGGGGTTGCCGCCGGGCGTGCTGAACCTTGTCTTCGGCAATCCGGCGGAGATTTCGGGGCATTTGATCCCGCAAGACCCGGTGCGCTTGGTGGCGTTTACGGGTTCTACGGCGGTGGGGCGGCAGCTGACGACGCTGGCCTCGGAACATATGACATCTGTGCTGATGGAGCTGGGCGGCCATGCGCCAGTGATCGTGTGCGAAGACACGGATGTAGCGGCGGCGGCGGCCTCTGGTGCGGTGCGCAAGATGCGCAATGCGGGGCAGGTCTGCACCTCCCCCACGCGGTTCTTCGTGCATCAGGCAATCTTCGAGGAATTTGCGGAAACCTTCGTGGCGCGGGCGGCAAAGACGGTCGTGGGCAACGGGATGGACGCGGGCGTAGAGATGGGGCCGCTGGCCAATGCGCGCCGCGTGCCCGCCCTGAGCAGGTTGGTCGAGGATGCGCGCGCGCAGGGGGCTGAGGTGGCTTTGGGCGGTGCGGCGCTGGATCAGCCGGGCTATTTCTTCGCGCCGACCGTCTTGTTGAACGTGCCGGATGCGGCGCGGATCATGCAGGAGGAACCGTTCGGCCCGGTCGCGGTCTTGAACCCGGTTGCGTCATTGGACGAGGCGATTGCGCAGGCGAATGCGGTTCCCTACGGGCTCGCGGGCTATGCGTTCACGAACCGGGCGGATTACATCGACCGGATGATCGACGAGGTGGAGGTCGGCAATTTCAGCGTCAACACGTTGGAGGCCTCGATGCCTGAGACGCCGTTTGGCGGCGTGAAATCCAGCGGCTACGGGCGCGAAGGCGGGGCGGAGGGGCTCGATAACTACATGATCGTCAAGAATGTGTGGCACGCGGCGCAGATTTCGTAGGCCTTGGCTAGCCTTTGCGCCATACGCGCGTGTCGCGCGGTGGTGCCATCGGGTCGCATTTGGTCGCGCCGTTATTTGATCTTCCTCCGGCGTGCCGGATTGCTGCGCGGGCCTTGATTCGCGCTTGGTTTTCCGGACGTCTGTGTCTAAAAAACCTATGGCTCTGCAGAAACGTCGTCGCTGATAGGCGCAGGATGTAGCGGGGGTGGGCCATGGCTGCAGGTGTCGTTTTGCAACAAAATGATTGACCGCGCTGAGAATCTCACCCACGTTTCATTTTGTAAAAATCGGGTTCGATATTGCAAAACAAGCGGAGCCGTTACATGGGAGAAAACGAAACATGAAAAAGACAACTACTTCATTCATCGCCGCGGCGGTCATGGCGATGACGGGGCAGGCTGCGTTTGCGGACGGCCACGGTGAGATCACAGTGGCATACTTCTTGGAATGGCCAATGCCGATGATGGCAGCCAAAGCATCCGGCGCCTATGACGAAGCGCTCGGCATGAAGGTCAACTGGGTTTCTTTCGAAACCGGTACGGCTATGTCTGCGGCCATGGCATCCGGTGACGTGCAAATCGCGCTGTCGCAAGGTGTGCCGCCCTTCGTTGTTGCGGCATCCGGTGGTCAGGACATCCAGGTCGTTGACGTTGCTGTAAGCTATTCAGACAATGACAACTGCGTTGTGCATGCTGACCTTGAGATCGACAAAGAGTCCGCTGGTGAGCTTGCTGGCAAGAAAGTTGCGGTTCCATTGGGCACGGCTGCGCATTACGGCTTCCTGCGTCAGATGGACCATTTCGGTGTGTCTCTGGACAGCTTGTCCATCGTTGATATGCCTCCACCAGAAGGCGCGAATGCGCTGAGCCAGAAGGCCGTTGATTTCGCCTGTGGCTATGGCGGTGGTCTGGCGTCGATGAAAGAGTACGGCAACGTGCTGCTGACCGGGTCAGAAAAGGAAGAGCTTGGCATTCTCGTATTTGACGTGACATCTGCGCCTGCAGATTTCATCGCTGAAAACGGTGACGTGCTTGCTAAATTCCTCAAAGTGACCGCAGATGCAAACGCCGAGTGGGCTGCAAACCCATCTGACGAGATGCTGGCCGTGATTGCTGAGCAAGCCGGTATGGATGTCCCTGCTGCAAAGGGCGCGATTTCCACGATGAAATTCCCATCCATTGAAGAGCAGCTGTCTGACAAATGGTTCGGTGGCGCTGCTGCACCCTTCATGAAGGGCGTGGCGGATGTCTTCGTGGGTGCAGGTTCCATCGACTCAGCGCTGGACAGCTATGAGGGCGCGATCAACCTCGGCCCACTGCAAGCTGCAGGCAATATGTAAGCCATCTGGCTGAACAGATCGGTCCCGGCGCAGGTTGCGCGCCGGGACCACACTCAACGCAGCACCAAAAAGCTGTCGTAGAAAAAATCAAAGAACTCTGGCTCGGGAGGGAACAGATGTCCGGCCTATCCATCCAAAATCTATCCATGCGATTTGAATTGCCCAACGGCGGTGCGGTTCAGGCCTTGGAAGATGTTTCGCTCGACCTGAAACAGGGCGAGTTGATGAGTGTCCTTGGCCCGTCGGGCTGTGGCAAGACGACCTTGCTCAACATCGCTGCAGGCTTTCTGGCGCCGACATCCGGCAAGCTGATGATGAATGGTCACGATATCACAGGCCCGGATGCCGAACGCGGCATGGTGTTTCAGAAGGGCGCGCTGTTTGAGTGGATGTCCGTGCGTGAGAACGTGGGCTTCGGCCCCTCCATGAAGGGCGTCCCCGCAGCGGAGAAACGCGAAACGGTTGACCATCTTCTCGATGTTGTCGGCCTGCAGGACTTCAAGGAGAAGGCGGTTTACGAACTGTCGGGCGGGATGCAGCAACGTGTGGCTCTGGCCCGTTGCCTTGCCAATGATCCTGACGTGATCTTGATGGATGAGCCATTGGGCGCGTTGGACGCGCTGACGCGTGAAAAGATGCAAAGCCTTGTTCTGAAGCTCTGGAAAGAGACCGGAAAGACGATCATCCTGATCACCCACTCTGTGGAAGAAGCGCTGCTGCTGGGCGAGCGCTTGATCGTGATGGCGCCGCGTCCGGGGCGCATTCACACAGAATACAATCTGCCCTTCGCGGAGCTTGGCGTCGGTGCCGATTTGCGCGAGGTCAAGAAACATCCTGATTTTGGCCCGAAACGCGATGAGATCCTCGCGATGATCTGGGACATGGAAGAAGAAATTATGGGACGTACGGAGGAACAATCATGACCGGTCTTTTTGTTCTTGCGATCTATATCGGCATTTTTGTCGGCTCTTTTTTCATCATCACAAAGGTCGTCAACCGGGCGGTCAGCCGGGATTATACCTCGCTGAAAACGGTCACATTCGGCGATGAAAGTGCGGTCAGGCCCAATCGCTGGGCCGGCATCATTTCCATCCTGACGCTGTTTCTGATTTGGGGCATGTTCACAGGCTCCAGCCTGTTGCCGAAAGCGCTGCATGCGCCCGGTGCCTTTGTCGGAAACCTTGAATTCACCTATACGGCTGAAGCCGAGGATGGCAGCCGCGATGATGCGACCGTCACAGTCGTGGTGCATCCGCGCGAAGAGACGGTTGAGGCGCCCGAGGTCGCGCCGGGCGACGGCTTTGCGAAGAATGATGCAGCCGTGATCGCGCAATGGCGGACGGGTCTGGTGCGCGTCGACAGTAATGACGATATCACCAAAAAAGATGGCGCGAAGGTTGTGGCGATCAACGGCACGCCAATTGCGCCGGGTGAAACTGTTCAGATCGAGAATGGCACGGTCACGCTGTCTGACAAGGGCACGCCGAACCTTGCGCCTGAGCGGGGCTGGCAGATGGAGCCGCTTTATCTTCCGCCACCCGAAGAGGTTGCGAGCCGCACGTTCAAAGTGCTGGACGAGGGCTTCCGTGGCTTCACGCTGATCGAACATCTTGGATATTCGCTGTTCCGTGTGATCGCAGGTTTCCTTGTGGGCGCTTTGGTGGGCATTCCTTTGGGCTACGCGATGGGCCTCAGCAATTGGTTCCGCGGCTGGTTTGACCCGATCGTGGAATTCATGCGACCCGTGCCGCCGTTGGCACTGATCCCGCTGATCATCATTTGGTTCGGGATTGGCGAGAGCGGCAAGATCATTCTGCTGTTCCTTGCGGCGCTGTGGATCATGGCGATTGCGGCACGGTCCGGTGTCTCGGGCGTCAATATCTCGAAAGTGCATGCGGCTTATTCGCTGGGGGCCAGCAAATGGCAGATCATGCGCCACGTGATCATCCCGAACTCTCTGCCGGAAATCTTCACCGGTGCGCGTGTTGCGATGGGGGTCTGTTGGGGCACGGTTGTGGCGGCTGAGCTTGTCGCAGCGGAGCAGGGGGCCGGCATGATGATCATGGTCGCCTCGCGGTTCCAGAACACCGATATCGTGATCCTCGGCATCATCCTGATCGGGGTGATCGGCTTCGGCATCGACATGTTGATGCGCGCGGCCGAGCGGTTCCTTGTGCCTTGGAAAGGCAAGGCGTGATCCGTTGACAGGCCTTCGCAGATAGAGAGCGGCCGCGTAGCACTGCGCGGCCGTTTTCATTTTGACGCGACGATGTTGAGGTTGAATGAGGGAAGCACATGGTGCGTGAGGTGCAGAGTTCTGTCGTCGAAAAGAGCGTGTCTGTCATTGATCTGCTTGCGCGTACGAAGGGCCGTTTGACTCAGACGGAGATTGCTGCGGCGACCGGGTTCAACAAAAGTTCGACGCATCGCATCCTTTCCATCCTGATGGGACAAGAGCTCGTGCAGTTTGACGAGCATGACCGGACCTATTCCACAGGGCCCCGGTTGCTGAGCTGGGCACGCTCTGCCTGGGAGAAGCTGGACCTGACCTTGATCGAAGATCAGGATCTGGTCGAGCTATCGGAGCAGACAGGGATGAATGTTGCGCTGGCCGTGCGGAGCGAACATACCGCGACCTTCATTCGGACCCGGACGCCTCACCCGTACCGGTTGGCGGTCAAGACGGGTGGCCAGTCGGAATTGCATAATACGGCGGTGGGCAAGGTGTTCCTTGCGCATATGAGCGAAGAACAGCGGAAGGCCTATTTTGCGTATGCCGATCTGGAGAGGTTCACGGAGACGACCCTGACTACGCGCGAAGAGCTGGATGTGGAAAGGGAAGCGGTGCGGACGCGCGGATATGCGATTTCGGACCGCGAGGAGTTTTTCCAGGTGGTCGGGATCGCTGCGCCGATTTTTGATTACGACCATCGCGTTCTGGCCTGCATGAGCCTGTGGGTTCCCTTGAAGGTCGCCTCTCTTGAGGTGCTCTTGAGCAAAACCGATATCTTGCTGCGCAAGACGGAAGAGATCTCTGCGCGGTTCGGGATGATGGTCTGACGCGGACGGCCGTGAAGCGGGTGTTAAATGCGCTTGGCAAGTTGACTGCGGTCATGCATTATAAAACTAAAGTTTTGTAATGTGATACTCTGATGGGCCTGACAGATGATACCAGAACAAATCCATTGGGATAGAACAGCGCCATCTGCCCCGGTTTGCGCGCGGATTGAAGGCGATCTCTCGGTTGATGTTGTTATCGTGGGCGCAGGTCTGACGGGGTTGCGCACCGCCATCGGTCTTGCCGAGGCGGGAGCGGACACTGCTGTGATCGACGCCCAAAGGATCGGCTATGGCGCTTCGGGGCGCAGTGGCGGGCAATGCAATCCGATCTGGCGCGCGACGCCTGATATGTTGCGCAAGAGGCTCGGAGCAGAGCAGGGGGACCGTCTGATCCAGACAACTTTGACGGCGGCCGATGACCTTTTCGATGATATTCGCCGCTACCAGGTGGACTGCGAAGCTGAACAGAATGGCTGGCTTCAAACCGCCCATACGGCCAAGGCCGCCAAAGGGCTCGAAGAGCTGCACAGGACATGGACAAAAGAAGGCGCAGCGATCGAGGTCTTGTCGCAGGCGGAGGCCCATGCCGCCGTGGGCTCAGACGCCTATGATTACGCACTTTGCCATGCCAAGGGCGGGTTTGTGCAACCGCTTGGGTTGACGCGTGGATATGCACGCGCGGCGCTGCGCGCAGGCGCCCGACTGTTCGACGATGCGCCCGCAACTCAGATCACGAGACAGGGGGAGAAATGGCACGTCACGACGCCAAATGGTGTTCTCACCTGCGACACCGTGGTGCTCACCACCAATGCCTATACGGATGAGCTTTGGCCGAAGCTGCGCCAGACGCTGTTGCCAATGGTCAGCATTGCTGTTGCCACAGCACCCCTGACGGCCGAACAGCAAGCGCAGGTTCTGCCGGGGCGCAGAACCATTTCCGACACGCGGCTCGCGATTTACTTTGCGAGATACGATGCTGACAACCGCCTGATTTTCGGCTGCGTCGGCAGCAGCGATACGGCGTCTTCTGCGTGGTGGGGACATCAGCGGCTGACCCGAGGGTTGCGGACCGTTTTTCCGCAGATCGCCGGGATCGATATCGAATGCGCGTGGTCCGGCCGGATTGGCGTCACGCAGGATTTGATGCCGCATCTGCACGAACCCGCGCCGGGCATTCTGGCCGGTCTGGGTTTCAGCGGGCGTGGCATTGCGATGACATCCGTGATGGGACGCGCCTTGGCACGAAAAGTGCTTGGCGGCAGCAATCGGGACCTGCCGTTCCCGGTGTCGACGATCACACCACTGCCCTTTCACGACATCTCGCGCCGCATGGTGCCGCTCATGGCGCCCTGCATGGGGCTGCGTGACGAGGCGGGTGTGGCGTGGGACCGCATCTTTGGGGTTCGTTAGAACGGGTTTGCGTGCGGTCTGGTCGTGCGAGGGGCGCTGCTCAGATGATGTGAAGCTGACCTGTTGCGACGGCCACGCCGAAAATGAACAGATTTGCTGCCGCATGGGCGATGATGGCGTCGGTCAGGTTGTTGCGGCGCCGGGCTACCCATGAGAAAAGCAAGCCCGCGACAAAGGCTTCCAACCACCTGCTGTGCACCGACCCGCTTTTGTCGATTTGTTACTAAGCCGCCCGGTCAAAGGAGCCATCGTACTTCTTCATGAAAGCATCATCGGCCGAGAAAGTGCCCGTAATCTCACGGAAGACCGTCGATTTGTGGCGTTTGAGGACGCGCGTCATCTCTCTGACGGGCACTTTTGCATGCCACCAGCTCTCGATTTTACGGCGTTCTTGCAGTGATAGTTGCGTGTAAACGGCTCCCATGCGATGTTCTCCTATTAGAAAATGTGAGCGATACCTGAGTTACGACGTTTGAGCTGGTTCTAGTTTGAGGTGTCACGCGGCTTTAGAAGACTTTTTCTTTGAAGACCTCAGCAGGCGTTTTCCGCCGAGGCACTTGCGAGGTGTGGCGTTGAGACGGGCGCAA
>JBCCVD010000031.1:0-39874 GCA_039195745.1 Pseudomonadota bacterium
CACCCAGTTTCTTTCGTTCGGATTGTTGCGGGCGGGGGTAGGCCCGCCCGCAACTGTTATGCATGCAAGCAGGTCTTACTCGCTGGCCTCTACGCCAAAGGCGCGTTGGAACCAGTTGGTCTCTGGATTGCTCAGCAGGACGAGGTGAATCATCGCTGCCAGCAAAAAGAGGAAGACACCCTGCGCCACGAATACGCGGCGTGGGTCAAAGATCTGCCAAATCTTGTAGAATTGAGCCATCTCTGATCCTCCTTAGCCCCAGCTGAACCAAGGCAGTTTGAAATAGGTCAAAATGTGCGCCACCACTGCCACCGAAGTGAACAGGTAGAAGCCGCTCAGATAGACCGCATGCAATTCCTGCGCTTGCTCGTCTGTCAGACCTGTGAACGACAGGTCGGATTTATCAGCCATATTTTTTCTCCTTGAAAAAATCGTACTGACGCCGCGCTCCCCCCGCGGCTGGGTTACGACAACGGCTCATCCGTTGCCCTAATCCACCACCCCGGGGGGGAGTGGCGAACCTCGTGTAACCCATCGTCTCGACCGACGGATTGAATGACGTTTACGCTGAGAAGATTCTCGGCGTGATAATCTGCGCCTGGCTCCACGCAGATTTGATTGGACCACGCTCAGGCAGCGCCATTTGGCGCGCAGAACTGAGCACCCATGTCAGGATCGACAACGGCAAAGTCGCCGCGAAGATCAGAGCAAAATACGCGTAATACTCGCGCATTGGCACGTGGCTGGCGCGCCGCTCCTTGACGGGTGTGTCATGTGTAAAGTCGGTCATAATGCTCCTCCCGAAGCTGGTTGCAGCCCTTCGACGGTTTCCAGAACAACCCGCTCAGCCCCTTGATCGAGCGCACGTTTCTCCGCGGCGTCTCGTAAGGTTTTGGCGGCAGAAATCCGCGTCAGGATCGGATGGCTGGCAACAATTTCGTCCAGCTTAGCCTGGGCATCCGCATCCCAGGGGAAATCGCGGCGCAACGTTGTTGGTGTCGCTTCCGCCGCGTCCATCTCGCTGCCCAGAGGCAGGATGTGGAACAGTGAATCAAACAGGCCATTGCAGACCTCTTGGACCAGATAAGTTGCTCCCGCGTAGCCCATGAAGGGCGTGCCCGTCGCGCGTCTGATCGCGGCACCGGGAAAGCTTGCGGGGATAAAGGCCGGGGCCGGACCGAAGCCCGCTTTCATCTCGGCCAGATACATCTTTTCATTGATCGAGCCAAAAACAACGAGCGGCCGTTTGCCATGCATCCAGGCCCGCACTTCGTCATTATTGGTCTTCTTGCCACGCGTCCGTGCAACGGCAAAGGCACAGGGCAGTCCCAGATCATTCTCAAGGAAATTCCGCACGCCGCGCGCATAAGTTTCATTGGCGACAATCGCGAAAGAGGCGGTCGCAAAGAAATCCTGCGTGACGGAGCGCCACAGATCCCAGACCGGCTTGATCGTCGAGTGTTTCTCTTGCTCGATGAACGGCTCAGGGTCCAGCCCTGTCAGGTCACCCAATACGCGCAGGAATTTCGTTGTGCTGTCAATGCCGACAGGCGCCTGCAGATAAGGCTTGCCCAACAATTCCGCCAAGCCGCGCCCGAACTCGCGATACATGCAGACATTCACATCAGCATTCACGAGGCCGCGCATTTCCGCCACATGGGCGCCAAGCGGCATCACCATGTTGATCTCAGCACCGATCCCTTCGATCAGACGCCGGATCTCTGCCAGATCGGAAGGCATGTTGAACGTGCCATACATCGGCCCGAGGATATTAACACGCGGCTTCGCACCCTCTTCGCGCTTGGCCTCTTTGGGCATCCGGCCTTTGGTCATGCCGAATTCCGTGAAGACCCATGTCATTGCACGATCCGCGCTTTCCCACTGATCTTCATCAATGGTGCGCGGCAGAAAACGCTGAATATTGGTGCCTTGCGGCGTGACACCGCCGCCGATCATCTCGGCAATGGAACCCGTCACAACAACCGCAGGCAAAGCCGGATCGAGCGTTTTCCACGCCCGTTTCATTGCATCTTCGGTGCCTGCGCCCATTTCACCTTCGCCGAGGCCTGTGACCACAATCGGCAATTCATGCGGCGGCAGCGCGTCGGTGTAATGCAGCACGGAGGTCACCGGAAGGTTTTCGCACCCGACCGGACCGTCGATGACGCATTGCAGGCCTTTGACGGCGCAAAATGCATAGACCGCACCCCAGTAGCCGCCAGCTCTGTCATGATCTTGGATCAGCATGACAACCCCCAGTTTTTCAGGGGTGTGCGAACGCGATTGGCTGCGCCATTCGCTGCCTCGCACAGTGGCGATTTATGAAGATAAATCGCCACTAAATCATCTCCGCCGCTTTGGCGGCTTTTGCCGCGCGTTCGAGCTTCTTCAGGTTCAGCGCACGGAATTGCGGCTGTTCATTCGGCGCACCTTCCCAGACGCCCGCCGTATCTTCGCGGCCCACACCTTCAAAGAAAGCGCGCATGTGATCCATGCGGTCTTTGTTGGCCATGGCGCCGTTCACAACCTGCGCCAGAGAGCCCGCACCCGCGACGCCCATCAAGGGCCGCGCCGAAATCAGGTTGGTGAAGTAAAGTGAGGGGATCCCTAGCTCTTTGCCCTTTTGCACAACCGGCGTCGTACCAACAGCAAGGTCAGGCTTGATCGCTTCCATCGCCGCGCAGTCATCTTCCAGCGAGGCGCGGAATTTAACCTTCACGCCTTTGCTTTCCAGCCATGCGCAATCCGCAGCCGACCATTCCGTTTTCGGGCAGGCTGTGCCGACATAAGGAATGTTCGCGCCGCTTTCGATCAGCAGCCGCGCGACGAGCAATTCGCTGCCTTCGTAGCCTGATAGCGTGATCGTGCCTTTCACCGGCATCGCCTGAAGCGCGCCCTTGATCGCGGGGAGGAACTGGTTTTGCGCCGCTGCGACCTTGTCGGCGGGCAGTCCAAATGCGTCACCGATCCCAGCAAGCCAATCAGCCGTCCCGTCATGCCCGACGGGCGCAGAGCCTACGATGGGCCGTCCCGCGGCCTGAAACTCTCGGATTGCCGCTGTGTAGAACGGATGGATCGCGGCAACCGCGCCGCAGTCTAATGCGGCGTAAAGCTCCCGCCATTCGCGGCAGGGCACGACCGGGCCCACGGCCAAATCAAGCGGCGCCAACATCTGCCCGATCATCATCGGATCTGCGGGGAACATCTCCCCCAGCAAAGACACGGTCGGACGGTCGGATTTACCGGAGGCAGGCATGGAAACCGGACCCGCTTCAATCTCTTGGCGTGCGTAGTTCAGCATTGCACCGGCGAGGACGTCTTTCGCCTCCGCATGGGTCGGAATACCGAATCCCGGCACATCAATGCCCACGATCCGTACGCCATTGATTTCATCCGGCAGCAAGCGCAATGGCACACCAGAGGCGGTCGGCACGCAAAGGTTCGTCACAACAATCGCGTCGTATTTCTCCGGATCCGCCATGTCATGCACGGATTCGCGGATATCTTCATAAAGCTTGCCCGTGACCAACGTCTCGGAATTGAACGGCACATATCCCACCGAGCGACGCGCGCCGTAGAAATGCGACACGAAGGTCAGGCCATAAACGCAACAAGCCGATCCGCTGAGGATCGTGGCCGTGCGCTTCATGCGCAAACCCACGCGCAACGAGCCAAAGGCCGGGCACATGGATTGCGGCTGGTCATGCGGCCCTTGCGGATAGTCTTTCGCATATTGATCGAGAATGTCGGATTTGCCCGCGATGCGCGCAGCCTCCGCCATCTCGGATCCCGAGTGGCACCCAAGGCCCCCCTCAGGTATCGGCGCATCGCGGCCCTCGACGGCTGTGCCCGTCTCGACCTCTACCTGCGCCGCGTCGTCATATGCGACTTCGCCTTTCATCCAGCTTTGCGCTCCTGACGGTTGGCCCTTGATTTTGTGACAAGCGCCTCGCTGGCTTCGCGGCTGATGCGCGCTTGCTTGCGTATCAGCCGCGCCGTGCTCACTGCGATCTTTGGATCGGCGTCAAAAGCATCAATCGCGCATAATGCGTCATCGAATTCCGAGAGTTCTTGCAGATCAAACATTGTCGTAAACTACCTCCAAGCTTTCTTTGGGAGCGGCGTTTTTGCCGCGCATGTCCTGATCCGTTGCGGGTTCCAGAACGACGTCTCCACCTGTGTCCTTGCTGTCAAACAGGCCAAGCAGCCCATCTTGATCCAGTGGTGCAGGTCTGACGGGTGGAGCATCGGCGACGTTCACGCCGAGCTCGGCAAACAGACCACCCCATTGGGACTGGTTGGTCCCCACGATCTGGTAATTGGCGGATTTCTTACGAAGGTCATCATCCTGCGGGATCGACGCAAGGACTGGAATGTCTACGGCTTTGGCAAAGGCTTGCGCTTCTCCGGTGCCGTCGTCTTTGTTAATGACAAGTCCGGCCACCCCAACGTTACCACCAAGCTTGCGGAAATATTCGACTGCCGAACAGACATTGTTAGCAACATAAAGCGATTGCAGATCATTGGAGCCTACCAGAATGACTTTCTGCGCCATATCACGCGCAATCGGCAGGCCGAACCCGCCGCATACAACATCACCAAGGAAATCAAGCAGGACATAATCGAAGTCCCAATCATGAAATCCCAACTTCTCCAGAAGCTCAAACCCGTGGATGATGCCGCGACCACCACAACCGCGACCCACCTCCGGGCCGCCGAGCTCCATCGCGAAGACCCCGCCGCGTTTGAAGCAGACATCTCCGATCTTCACTTCCTCACCGGCCAGCTTCTTCTTCGATGATGTCTCGATGATCGTGGGACAGGCTTTACCACCGAACAGTAAGGACGTCGTGTCAGACTTCGGATCACAACCGATCAGCAACACGCGCTTGCCCTGCTCCGCCATCATGTGGCTGAGATTTGCGAGCGTGAAAGACTTGCCGATGCCGCCCTTGCCGTAAATTGCAATGATCTGGGTTTTCGAAGTTGGCTCTTCCGCGATGATGTCAGCCAGATCTTCATTCGCTTCGTCGCGCAAGCGTTTGTCGAAATCTTTGATCTCTCTGCCATCTTTCAGGTTCGGAATATCAAGGGTCATGCGTGGCCTTCCCAATCAAGGATCATTTTCAGGCAGTTCGGATCGGTAAACGCCGTTTCATATGCAGCCGCCGCGTCTGCTGCATTCGATCTGTGCGTGATCAACCCGTCCAGGCTGAGGGCACCGCTCTCAACCCGGGCCCGTGTCGCGACCATGTCTTCAGCGCTCCATTCCGCCGCAATGCGAAGCCGTGCTTCTTTCATGAAGGCAGGCGGAAACGCGAAACTGATCGGGTTGGAATAGAAGCCTGCCAAAACGATCTCGCCGCCTTTGGCAAGCCGTCCGATCAGATCTCCCAGAATGGCTGCATTGCCAGACGCATCGTAGATGGAGGCATAGTCAGTGCGCGAATCCGCTTCCGGTGTGATGACCTCATAGCCTTGCGCGCCCTCCATCCGGCTGGGATCTATATCCCAAACAGTCGGGGCAGGCGCACCAGCGGCAACAGTCAGGCGCGCAAGCAAACGTCCCAAAACGCCGTGACCAACGATGAGATCAGGCAGGGATTTCTTCGGGCCAGCCATGGCGTGACGCGCCGTTGCAGCAAGAGCCAGTAAAGCCCCCTCGGCTTTCAGACCGGCATCTATCCGCGTGACCCGTGACGGATGTGTGACCAGAATCCGCGACGCACCGCCGAACAAACCAAACGCCCCTTCATAGCAATTGGCACCGGGAACAAATACGCGGTCACCTGGTTTGAACCCGCAAGAGCGCGGCGCCTCCACCACTTCACCCGCTGCTTCATAACCGGGAACAAGCGGATAACCCATGCCCGGAAAGGGCGGCATCTCACCAGACCAGAACAGTTTTTCCGTTCCTGTCGAAATGCCAGAATGAAAGATTCGCACGACCAGATCACTCGCCTTTGGCGCAGTGACTTTCAGCTCGTCTAGGCAAAGATCCTTGGGACCTTTCAGTATGACGGCGGTGGTCTGCAAACGGTCTCCCCCGAAATGCGCCCTGTTCTTTTTCAGCTGAAAGACTCAGCCTCAGGCATTGTGACGTATGTGTAAGGTAAAACTGACAGTTTTATCTGTCAACTAGATTGGACAGCATTCAGCGCATTGGCTTTTTGGCTTCGACACAGCGCGTCACGAAGGCCCGGACGGGCTTTGGCGCGCGGATATCTGTAAAGCCTGCATCGATACAAAGCCCCGCGATTTGTGCGGCGGACCGCGCCTTCCCCGTACGCATCGCCATTGTATACAGCGCGAAATAAGCATCCCCTGCCCGCTCAGGCTGATCCCCACCCGACATGGGTTCCGAAATAATCAGGCGCCCGCCAGCAGGAAGGGCGTCGAAACACTTGGCCAGAAGGCCTGTCACGGTTTCATCACTATGATCGTAGAGCACGCGGATCAGGCTGATCGCATCCGCGCCTGTGGGGACGTCATCGGTATTGAAGGACCCTGCGCGAATCTCTGTCCGTGCGGACAACCCCGCCTGCGCAAACCGCGCTTTGGCAGAGGGGGCGACTTCCGGCAGATCAAACAAGCTCAGCTTCAACCTGTCATGCGCGCGCCCAACGGCTTCAAGAAAAGCACCCGAACCGCCGCCGACATCCATCAACGTGCTGACAGAAGCAAAATCCACGCTACGCAACGTGTCTTCTGCAACCAGCACCTGACTTTGCGCCATCAGGTCGGAATAGGTCGCAGCAACCTCCGGCTCCATCGCGCCACCGAAGACGTAAGGCCAGAATTCGGCCAGTTCAGTCTCCACCTCGCCGCGAAAGAAGGCGACGGGATCCGCCAGATCGCGGTAAAGCACGTCGTGATGCCGGATCATCTGCACCAAACCGGGAACACCGACCAAGGCCGCCCCCGTGCGGCTGAGACCGTACCGCCCGTCGCGCTTTATCTTGAGCAGGTTTAGCGCGACGCCCGCGCGCAGAAGAACCTCCATCCGCTCCCGAGGCACATCGCAGCGCAAGGCGAGGGCCTGCACGGTCAGGTCCCCATCCATCAGCATCTCAGGAATATCGAACTGCACCAGCGCCATCAGCACCTGCGAGTGACAGAAGCCCGCCAGCAAATCGAACAGCGCCTCGCCCTCGCGCCGCACAATGCCGCGCGTCAGCGGAAACCCTGCCGCCCATTTCTGAAACTTCCGCGAGGCCACCAACCGCGATTGCCAGCCCTTCAGGCCATGGCCCGGCGCCAGCATATCCGCGGGTGCATCCGTCATTTATTCACCGGGCACGCCATTGGCCTGATCTGCGCGCCATTTCATCGGCGTCAGAACTTCGGCCTGCGCGCGCACCATTTTTGCAAGCAGCGCCTCGCCCGGACAACGTGGGATGGAGGAAATCGCACCGCCCAGAATATCCTTCATGCGGTCAATCGCGCCATAAACGCCAAGCTCTTGCACCGCATTGGGACGCCCGTGCAGATCATCCTGACCGACAGGCTTGCCCAGCGTCTCTTCATCATAGAGCGCATCGCGGAGATCATCGGCGACCTGAAAGGCCTCGCCAATACGTGCGCCAAGCTCTTCCCAAGGCTCCGCATCCTGGCCCGCAGCCACAGCCCCCATCTGGGTCGCGGCGATAAACAACGCACCCGTCTTGGCGCGGTGATAGGCCGACAGATCAATACTGTCTTCACTCTCCCAACCCTGACCAGCACAGATGCCATTCGGCATGCCAGTGCGGTTGGAAAGGATGCGGATCAATTCGATCGCGCGCGCCGGATCTGTCGCCGCTGCTTTCGCCAGAACCTCAAACGCCATGATGATCAGGCTGTCACCTGTCAGCACGGCCAGCGGTTCCCCAAAGGCGCGGTGCACGGCGGGCTTGCCGCGCCGTGTGTCGGCATCGTCAAAGCAGGGCAGGTCGTCATGGACGAGCGACGCGCAATGGATCAGCTCCAACGCTGCGGCCGCTGCATTCGCCAGTTCCGGCCTGTCATCCCCGCAGGCTGTCGCCACGCTCATAAGAATAATGGGCCGGATCCGCGCGCCCCCCGGCGTCACAGTGTAATGCAGGGCAGAGGCCAGTTTGCTGGGCGAAGGCAGGGCCTGTGCCTCCCGGATGGCAGAGGTGATCGCATCGTCGATCCGGGCAGCAAATGGCATGGGTCTCTCCCTACTGTCTTTGATGTAAGTTCTTGATGACATCAAATCTGTAAACTAAACTGGACATGTTGGGAGGGCTTGTCAATCACCTCCCTGCGCAGTTGCACACCGGAGAGCCATGCCAAGACCCGCACCACATATCACGATCATCGGCGCTGGGATCGGCGGTTTGGCGAGTGCATTGCGCCTGTCTCACGCGGGCGCGAAAGTGACCGTGCTGGAACGCCATGCGGGGCCCGGCGGCAAGATGCGCACCGTTCCAAGTGCGGCAGGTCCGGTCGATGCGGGACCCACAGTATTGACAATGAAAGCCGTATTTGAGGCCTTGTTTTCCGATGTTGGCGCGCGACTGCAAGATCACGTCACCCTTCAACGCGAAGAGATTCTCGCCCGGCATTTCTGGCAGGACGGCACAACACTGGACCTAATGTCTGACCCGACGGGAAGCCGAAAGAATGTGCAAAGCGTTTTCGGCTCAACCGCTGCAAAAGAGTTCACACGTTTCTCTGAAAAAGCCCGCGCGCTCTTTACAGCATTTGACGCACCAATGATGCAATCCCCCGCACCGACACTTGGGGCCATGACGGCAAATGTACTGAAAAAGCCCAGCCTGATTCCCGCGATGGCCCCGCATCTGAGCCTCGCCAAATTGCTCAAACAGCAATTCTCAGAACCAAGGCTGGCACAGCTTTTTGCACGCTATGCGACCTATGTGGGCGGGCTGCCAGCTGCATCGCCTGCCATCTTGTCGTTGATCTGGCATGCTGAATGCAACGGTGTCTGGTATGTAAAAGGCGGCATGCATCAGCTGGCCACAGCAATCGAAGCGCTCGCGAAAGACTTCGGTGCGGAATTTAGATACAACAACCATGTCGACTGGATTGAGAGCAATGGCGACACAGTGCGGTCCGTCCACACATCGCAAGGCGTGCTGCATACAGATGCCGTTCTATTCAATGGCGACCCGCGCGCGTTGAACAAGGTCAGTCTTGGCGCCTCCGTATGCAATGCTGTCCCCCGGCAAGAGCCACGCAGCCTGTCAGCCTATGTTCACGCCTTCGCCGCGCAAGCCCAAGGGCTGGAATTGGCGGCGCATAATGTATTCTTTGCAGATGATCCCGCATCGGAATACGACCCGCTCGCCGATGGCAGGATGCAACCCGATCCCACGCTTTATGTCTGCGCCCAAGATCGCTTCTGCGACCGCCGCCCCACCGGACCGGAGCGGTTCGAGATCATCATGAACGCGGCCCCCACCGCAGATGACACGCCTGATGAGAAAGAGAGGCTTCAATGTCTGACACTGATTTCGAAGCGGCTGGGCCAATTCGGCCTGACTTTCTCGCCCCCGCCGGGACCCGAGACCCTGACCATGCCGCAAGACTTCGCGCAGATGTTTCCAGCCTCGACCGGTTCGCTTTACGGGCGATCCCCGCATGGGCTGATGGCGGCGTTCAAACGGCCGACCGCGCGCACGAAGATCAAGGGTTTGTACCTGACGGGCGGCGGCGCGCATCCGGGCGCAGGGGTACCGATGGCGACACTCTCCGCCCAGCATGCGGCCGCGGCGATCACGACGGACCTCAATTTAACATCGACGTCCCGCCGGGCGGCTACGCGTGGTGGTATGTCGACGGCGTCTCCGATGACGGTACGCGCGCCGTCTCGGTCATAGGGTTTATCGGCTCGGTCTTCTCGCCCTGGTATGCGTGGTCCGGCAGAGGCGACCCGGCCAATCACTGCTGCATCAACGTCGCCACCTATGGCCTCGGCGGCAGGTTCACGATGACAGATCGGGGACGCAATGCCCTGAGGCAAAAGCCCAACACGTTCACCGTCGGACCGTCGCAGATGCACTGGAACGGCTCCGCCCTGGCGATCAACATCAACGAAGTTTCATCACTGCCGCTCGTGTCGCGCGTGCGCGGGCAAATCGTGCTAACCCCGTCCGCTCTGACATCAGTCGAACTGCCGCTGACCATAGACGGCGCCCATGTCTGGAGGCCCTTCGCGCCAACCGCGCGGATCAAAGTCAATCTGGAGGCGAAAGGCTGGCAGTTCGACGGCCACGGCTATTTCGACGCAAACTTCGGCACGCGTTCGCTGGAAACAGACTTCAGCTACTGGACTTGGGGACGTTTTCCGACCTCCAACGGCGCGACCTGCTTCTACGATGCAACCCGCAGGGATGGCACAGCACTGGACGCTGCAATCGCATTCGACACCGACGGTCGCGCAAAGCAGATCGCAGCACCGCCAGCCACGCCATTCAGGCGCACGCTTTGGGCATTACGCAGGGAAACCCGCGCCGATGCGGGTACAACACCGCGTCAAATCAAACCCATGCTTGACGCGCCATTCTATTCCCGCTCTGTCGTTGAAACACGGATCAATGGCGAAACTGTCCAAGGCGTCCACGAAGCGCTTGACCTGAACCGTTACCGCTCACCTCTCTTGAAACCCATGCTGGCCGTCCGCGTCCCGCGCCGGGCAAACTGGAGTTTCTAAGCAGACAGATCGCGGGGCTTCTGATCAGGATTGCGCCGCGCCACATCCGCATTCAAAGCCGCAGCAACCGTAACCCAGACAAGATAAGGCACAAAGGCGAGACCCGCCCAGAGATCAAGCTTGAACATAGTGACCGTCGCCCCGAGTACAGACAGCCAGAGCGGGATCATGACCAGAAGCGCACCGCGCAACCGGTGCAGCCCAAAGAACACCGGCGTCCAAAGCGTGGAAAACGCGGCCTGCATCGCCCAAAATGCCATCGCATAGGCGTTTCCATCCAATACGGCCGCGCGCGCACCCGCAAAGGAAATCAACAAATAGATGGATGTCCAGGCGACCGGGAATACCCAATCGGGCGGGGTCCAATCGGGCTTTTCCAGACTGCGGTACCACGCGCCGGGCGGGAAGGCACCACCGGTCGCACCTGCTGCACCACAGGCGATCAAAAACAGCGCAAAGAGTGAGAAATCCATGTGACCTCCTGAATGATGCGCCTATTCGGCAGCAATCCCATTCGCATTCTGTTCTTCTCTCAATTCGGCCAAAACGGATAGCAAGGCCGCCGTACGGTTACGCGCTTGGCGCGCATCTTCGCGTTGCGCCGCGGCCTCCACCAGAAAACGCACTTCCTCAAGCGGTCGCGCATATAGAACAGGTGATTGCGGGAAGACCATCGTGCCCCCTGCCCGCACTGCCGCTTTGCCAACCAGACGAAGCTTTTCGACCTTACTGGTCCGGGCACGCAGCGAAACACTGTCATACCGATTGCTGCGAATAGCAGTTCCGATCCCTGCATAAATATAGCGTGCCGCAAATATGCCTGCACGTGCGCCAACTGGCAGCTTGCGAATGCCGGCCTCCGATCGCACATAGAGCCGCTGCGCCTCTGCCAGCAATCTGCGCACCATGCGCTTGATCTCGGCACTGGCCTGCGGGTCGGCAAAGAGGTCCTCAGGCTTCAGCCGCGCCTCCTCCATCCACTCGAGCGGCAGATAAATGCGCCGTGCCCGCGCGTCTTCACCAATGTCCCGCGCGATATTGGTCAGCTGCATCGCGACACCCAGATCGCAGGCACGCGCAAGTGCATCCGCATCACGCACGCGCATCAGCACGCACATCATCGCACCAACGGCAGAGGCAACGCGCGCCGAGTAGGCGCGCACGTCCGACAGCGTCTGATACCGCCGCTCCGTCGCATCCCATGCCAGCCCTTCCAACAGCGCCTCTGGCAAGGCGCGTGGCATATCAAATTCCTCAATGATCGCCGCGAAGGCCCGATCTTCGGGCGCCTCTTTCGGCGTCCCCGCATAGGCGAGGTCCAGCCGCTCCTGCAGCTCCAGAACAGCGCGCGCCTTGTGGTTGCCTTCATCAACCTCATCATCCGCCAAACGACAAAACGCATAGAGCGCCAAAGCCGGATCCCGCACAGAGGCTGGCAGCAGTTTAGAGGCGGCATGGAAGGACAGCGATCCGGTTCGGATCACGTTGCGGCAATGGGCCAGGTCTTTGGGATCAATCATTCGGCAGCCATAGGTTGTGACAGCTCCTGCGTCTGCATATCAGGAACCAATTTGCTCAGGACTTCAGCGCTTGAAATCACACCGGGCAGGCCTGCGCCCGGATGCGTGCCTGCGCCGACCAGAAAGAGACCGGGAAGTTCCTCACTGACATTATGCGGCCGGAAGAATGCGCTTTGCAGAATGCGCGGCTCGATTGAAAAGCCGCAGCCATGCGGGCTCAAATAGCGATCGCGGAAAGTCTCTGGCGTAAAGACGAGCTCGGTCGAAATCGCACCTCGAAACCCCGGCATCACCCCCTCCAAAACCTTTGCGACCTTCTCCCGGTAGGCGGGTTCCTCCCGCGTCCAGTCAACCGCGTCTTTCCACCCTAAATGCGGCACAGGCGACAGGACGTAGAATGTGTCATCGCCCTTTGGCGCGACATTAGGGTCTGTTTTTGCGGGCCTGTGAATATACAGGCTCATATCATCAGCCAGCTTGCCTTTCATGAAGATGTCATTCAGCAAGCCCTTGAAGCGCGGCCCGTTCAATATCGTGTGGTGACCCAGGTCCGGCCATTTCTCTTTCGTGCCTTTGGTCCCGAAATACCAGACATAAAGCCCCATCGACCAGCGCGCCTTCTGCAACCTACGCGCGGTCCATCGGCGGCGCTTGTGATTGCGCAGCAAGCGATCATAAGTATGCCCTGCATCCGCATTGGATACGACCAATGGCGCGTGAAGCACTTCACCGCTCGTCAGCTTTATCCCTTCGACCTTGCCCCGCCCGACCAGAACCTCATCAGCTTCAACCTTATGCCGGATCGTCCCGCCCTGCGATCTCACGACTTTCGCCATCGCGTCAGCAATCGCCTGAACGCCACCCATCGCATAGTGGACGCCGTGCTCTTTCTCCAGATACCCGACCAGCGCGTAAATGGAGGTCACATGTGTCGGATCCCCACCGATAAACAAAGGATGGAACGACAGCGCCATGCGCAGCTTGTCATTCTTCACCCGTGCCGCCACATGGTGATAGATAGACCGGTCCGCACGGAACTGGGCAAATTTCGGCAGAACCTTAATCGTCTCCCAAAGCTTGTGCATCGGACGTGCAACCATGCCCTCGTAACCCAAGACGTAGCGCGCCTGGCTGTCCTTCATGAACCGTTTGTAACCGGGCACATCGCTGGGGCTCAGCTTCTGCACCTCCACCAGCATATGCGCCTCATCACCATTTGCGGCAAAGCACGTGCCATCCGGCCATCTTATTTCATAGAAAGGATCCATCGGCCGCAGATCAACATCTGCGTGAAAGTCGCGCCCGCAGGCGGCCCATAAATCCTCGAACACCATCGGCGCGGTCACAATGGTCGGACCCAGATCAAACCGGTGGCCTTTTTGCGTTATGGAAGACCCGCGCCCCCCTGCCCGATCCAGCTTATCGAGGACAGTCACGCGGTACCCTTTTGCGCCCAAACGCATCGCAGCAGACAAGCCGCCAAGCCCTGCGCCGATCACCAGAGCGCGGTTGTCAGAATCTGTTGGGACATGATCTGTCATGATAGGGAAAGGCTACTACTGTCTAGTTTTGTTTACAATCATCTTGTCAACTATCTTCACAACTGCGCGCAATTATGTAAACTCAACCTGACAGATAGGGACAATTCCACCGTGACGCAGGTTGTCAGCCTCAGCCTTTACCGTTTCAACTCATTGGCAGATCGCCTCTGGGCATTCGCCATGATGGGCCTTGCCCGCAAGCACATGCGACATGTACCGGGCATCGGATTTTGGAAGCTTTGCGGATCGGGCACCGGGGAAGGGTTCACACCCTTTCCAAACACCGCCGTCTACGCGATTCTCGCCACCTGGCCGGACATCGAAACCGCGCGCCAGCAAAGCTCAAGCGCCCCTATTTTCGCGCGTTACCAAGCAAAAGCAGCGGAGAATTGGACGCTTTTCATGACCCCCAACTCCGCGCGTGGTGCATGGGCCGGTGAAGAGCCGTTTTTAGTGTCTAAATCAGCCGAAAACGGCCCGTTGGCCGCGCTTACCCGTGCCACAATCAAGCCTGGCATTCTGGCGCGTTTTTGGGGCCGTGTGCCCGACATCTCGAAAGTCATTGGGCAGGATCCGAATGTCGTCTTCAAAATCGGGATCGGCGAAGTTCCTTGGCTGCATCAGGTCACATTCTCAATCTGGCCCGACGCCGCGAAGATGGCAAATTTCGCGCGAACCGGCCACCACGCGGAAGCAATCAAAGCCGTCCGGGAGGAAGGCTGGTTTCGCGAAGAACTCTACGCCCGCTTCACACTTTTGTCCGACCAAGGCACGTGGGGCGGCTCCTCTCCTTTGAAACGTTTGGAAAGCGCATGAAACAGCCCTTCCCCTTCTCTGCCATCGTCGGACAGACCGATATGAAACGCGCGATGATTCTCACCGCAATCGACCCGTCCATCGGTGGCGTCCTTGTTTTCGGCGACCGCGGCACAGGCAAATCAACGGCAGTCCGCGCACTCGCCGCGTTATTGCCCCCGATACAAGCGATTAAGGCATGCCCGGTGAACAGTGCACGCCGCGAAGACTGTCCAAGCTGGGCAAACGTTAAGTCAAAGAAAATGCACGAAGTCCCAACTCCGGTGGTTGATTTGCCGCTCGGCGCATCTGAGGATCGCGTGACCGGCGCATTAGACATTGAAAAGGCTCTGACCAATGGCGAAAAGGCGTTTCAGCCTGGTCTTCTTGCGCAGGCAAATCGTGGGTATCTCTATATCGACGAAGTCAATCTGCTCGAAGATCACATCGTCGATCTGCTTCTGGACGTCGCGCAATCCGGCGAAAACGTGGTGGAACGGGAAGGGCTGTCCATCCGTCATGCCGCACGTTTCGTATTGGTCGGCTCCGGCAATCCCGAGGAAGGGGAATTGCGTCCACAGCTTCTTGATCGGTTCGGCCTTTCTGTTGACGTAAGTTCCCCAACGGACATCGAGGAACGGATCGAAGTCATCAAGCGCCGCGATGCATATGAAAACCAGCACGCCGCCTTCATGCTGCGCTGGCAAGCCGAAGATGCGGCCTTGCGCGATCAGATTCTCAGCGCTCGGAAGGCTCTTAAACAGCTCGATACGCCTGATACTGCGCTGAGAGATGTGGCGGAGCTATGTCTCAAGCTTGGGTCAGACGGCTTGCGCGGGGAGCTCATTCTTCTGAAAGCCGCCCGCGCCTATGCGGCATTGCGCGACGACACCGCGCTCAGCCGCAAGCATATCCGCGATGTGGCCGGTCTGGTCCTACGCCACAGACTGCGCCGCGATCCGCTGGATGACGCGGGCTCCGGCACACGGGTCATGCGGGTCGTGGAAGACGTGTTGGGCGCGTGATGACCCCGTGGCAACGCGCAGAATTGGCGCTCAACCTGCTGGCGATAGATCCGGTAGGCCTAGGCGGCATTACCGTTCGTTCCCGGATGTCACCCGCGCGCAGCCTGTTCGCGACCGCCTGCGCAGGCCTTTCTCAGAACAGCACAAAACTGCATCCAAAACTGGCCGCTGACGCGCTTGACGGTGGGATCGATATCGCAGCGACGCTGGAAAGAGGGCGTTTGACGCACCACACAGGCATCATGGATCGGAAAGATCAGGTATTCCTGCTGAATATGGCGGAACGCACCGATCCCTACCTCGCCACACGGCTTTGCGCGGCCTTGGATGCGAGCAACCTGAGGGGTCTCATTGCCTTTGATGAAGGCGCAGAGGAGGACGAACATCTTCCTGCCGGTCTGGCCGACAGGCTGGCGTTTCACCTGAATTTCGATGGGCTGAGCCAAGCGGATATCAAACAGCCTCTCAAACTGCGTCCCAATGGAAAAACCACGAATATTGACATCCCGGATGATCTGCCGGAGCAACTGGTTGTCCTTGCCGTCAAACTGGGCATTGCCAGCCTGCGCGCACCGAGCTTCGCATTGCGTGCGGCCAAGGCTCATGCAGCATTATTTGGCCGAAATAGGGTCGAAGAGACAGATATCACAGCTGCACTGGAATTGGTCTACGCGCACCGCGCCACACAACTGCCTCAAGAAGATGATGCGCCCCCTCCCCCGCCCGAAAACGAGGGCACGGACCGACGGGAACACGACGACGTTACGCAAGACATCGCGATCCCATCTGAGATTCTGTTAGACGCGGTTCTGGCCGCTCTGCCGGACGGGCTACTCAAACAATTGAATTCTGGCAAGGCCACGAGCGGAAAAGGCGCTGGATCCGGCCAGAAAATCGTTGGCAACAGGCGCGGCAGGCCCCTGCCCGCACGGAGGAATTCGGCGAAATCTGACGCAAGGATTGACCTTATCGCGACGCTCCGCACCGCCGTCCCATGGCAAACGCTGCGTAAGGCTGCCCAGCCCGAACGCAAAGGCCCGATCATCAGACCAACGGATTTGTGCCGCAAGCGCTATGAAGACCTTTCCGACCGCCTTCTGGTGTTTGCGGTCGACGCATCCGGTTCTGCCGCCGCGTCGCGGCTCGGCGAGGCAAAAGGGGCGGTAGAATTATTGCTGGCAGACGCCTACGCGCGCCGAGATCACGTCGCGTTGATTGCCTTTCGTGGGACACAGGCCGATGTTTTGCTGCC
The DNA here is from genome assembly GCA_039195745.1 of Pseudomonadota bacterium. Taxonomy (GTDB): domain Bacteria; phylum Pseudomonadota; class Alphaproteobacteria; order Rhodobacterales; family Rhodobacteraceae; genus Litoreibacter. The sequence continues at coordinate 16,815 of JBCCVD010000031.1, forward strand.
ACCAACACGCTCGCTTGTGCAAACCAAGCGTCGACTGGCGGCCCTACCGGGAGGCGGTGGAACACCCTTGGCATGCGGCCTTCAATCAGCGCTGATGATGTGCATTGCGGCCCGAAGAAAAGGGCAAACCCCAACGCTTGTCCTGATCACCGATGGGCGGGGCAATGTCGCATTAGACGGCGAGGCTGATCGCATGCAGGCACAGCAAGATGCAATGATGATTGCTCACCAGATCGCAGCGCAACGCATCGATGCGATTGTCATTGATGCTGGAAACAGACCCGAACGCAGCCTGAAAGCGCTTTCTTCAGAGATGCGGGGGCATTATGTTGCCCTGCCCCGCGCCGACGCCAAGCGACTGTCAGAGGCTGTAAGCGCCTCATTGAGGGCATAGACATTGGACTGGCAGGCCAATGCAGCAGATTGGCCAATGGGGGGCCTCTCGCGCTTCGTCCTATGCAAGCCGCACATGTGGCATATTCAGGAGACCGGGACCGGACCGCTTCTGCTGCTTATTCACGGGGCGGGAGGCGCCACGCAGAGTTGGCGACACCTCTTTCCGCTGCTCAGCAAACACTACAGGGTTGTCGCAGTGGACCTGCCTGGTCAGGGCTTTACCAAGCTCGGCGCGCAGCAAAGATGCAGCTTGTCAGCGATGGCAGAGGACATTGCTGCGCTGTGTAAAGCTGAAAGCTGGGATCCGCATTGCATTATCGGTCATTCCGCGGGTGCGGCAATCGCACTGCAACTGGCGCATAGACATCTTCAGCCAGAGCTGAAGGTTATCGGCATCAACGCGGCGCTGAGCAACTTTGGAGGCCTCGCCCGGGTCATGTTTCCGGTGATCGCGAAAGCGTTGACGATGGTTCCGATGGTCGCCGATGTCTTCAACGCGTCAAGCACGCGTGGCAATACAGTCGAGCGGTTGATAAAGGGAACCGGATCGACCCTAACCCACGCTGATATTCGTTTCTACCAGCGCCTGCTTGCAAGTCGCCGCCACGTCAATGCGACACTCCAAATGATGTCACAATGGCAGCTTGACGAGCTATTGGAAGCCCTGCCAGATATTCACAATGACATGCTGCTTATCACCGGGGACAGAGACAAGACCGTGCCGCCATCCGTATCAGATCAGGCAGCGAAGGAGCTTCCAAACGGACAGGTGTTGCATCTGTCAGCGCTGGGGCACCTCGCTCACGAAGAAGATGCGGAGCAGGTCAGCGGCGTTATCCAAAGCTTCCTTGAGAAATAAGATACTTTAAAAATCAATGCTTTATGTAATTGTTACCCAAGGGTAACCCCTAAAGACCACTTATCTTTGGCGCACCACTTTCTTTCAGCGCTGCCTCAAAGGCTTTGATCGCGCGCTCCAGCTTGTCCTTTGGCAGAGACGCGAAGTCGTCCTTGCTCACAATCCGACATTCCCCCTTTCGCGCCGTCACTTTCAGCGCCCCCACGCGAAACTCGAACTTTTCGAGCGCCTTGCCAGACCGCGACTTTGATTTCCCGGAAGTCGGCTTTTCAATTGCATTGAGAAACGCGGTCAGCACCTGCGCTTGCTCCACCTCATCACCACAATTCCGAAGATCTGCTTTCAACGCCTCCCCGCCCTGCCCGGCCCGAAGCCCGCGCGAGACCTCCACGCCAAGGTTGCGCGACACCGATTTGGGCCATTTCAGATCATCGCCCAGCATCTCCAGCAGGAACACAAATGCACGGACGTAAGAGCGTTTGGTCTTGTGCAATGCTCCGTAGAGCCGCTGCACCATCGCCTCAGCATCATCACCGTCCACACTTGCATCCCGGGCAGCCGTGATCGCCACTTGCGCCATCTCTGCAAAGGTCAGGTTTTCACGGACCACGTTTTCTTCGACCATGTCGACATAGCGCCCGATCCGATCGTCCTCACGCGCATCAATCCGCGCGATGACCTTGGCAAAGCCTGCTTCGCCCGTCTCAGCCCAAAGCTGCGACAGCGCGGTAAAGCGACGCCACCCTTTTTTCAGTTGAAGCGCGCCAGACGCGTCACGATAGAGTTCAATGGGCTCCTTCTGACCCCGCTCCCGAATGGAAGACTTTAGCTCTTCCATTTCATCAGAGGCCGCAACGGCGTCCAGTTCCAACCGATCACGCGGCAAATCCGTCGTCGAAATTTCCGCCAACGGCACATTCACCAGCACGCGACCTTCAGCCTCCGCCTTACGAAACTTCTTCGCATCCTCCGCGTTTTGGCGGCGCTGCTCCACCTTCGCCTCGGTGGTTTCCTGCAGGCTTTCCGCGGCCTCGCGCACAGCTGCACCCATCGGGCCGACAGCGCGATCACGGGACTTCGTTTCCAATGGCTCAATTGGCGCAAAGCCAAACTTGTTTTTGCTGGTCATGCTCTAACCCTCCTTTTCCGGGTTGGTATCTGCCGCTATTTTCCACGAGGTCAGCACCGTGTTGCGGAACTCACCATAGGCGCGGTCGAAACTCTGGCGCGCACGCTTCCAGGTTTCCCGCGTCATATGGCGGTAATCCTGCTCATAAACACTCATTTGAAAGCGCCCGGATTGCTCAACCGCGCGCGTCATTTCGATTGGGTTCTGGCACACATCTGCGCCAAACACATTGCGGAACGCATCCATCATGGCGCTATGCAACGGGTTTGATGTCTCAAACCGCGTCATCAGAAGGCGGATATCGTTGAACCGCTTGGGCAATGTCAGACCCGCATCTTCAGCGAGCCCCGCAAACCCTTCGGAAATATCGCCTAACGCATCGCCAAGCTGGCCGAGATAGCTGGTGGTGCTGTCATATTCCCAATAGCCGGGGCCAGAGGGGATGTAGAGAGTACCGCTAGCGAAGGCCGCATTCAGGGATTGGTAACCAATCGCAGGCGGGCAGTCGAAAATAATCATGTCGTATTGATCATCCGGCAGTTCATCGAGGTAACGCGCGACGCAACCAAAGAAGCTCCAGGCCTTGTGAAGCGCGCGATACTGGGCGGAGGCAAATTCTACGAAGGCCGCATTGGCGCAGCTTGGGATGATGTCGATGGTCGGCCAGCACGTCGGCTGGATGAAATCTTGAAAGCGCTGCGCACCGATGCTTTGTACATCCTGCGGCAACTCGTCAGAGGAAGGGTAGGGGCAATCATCAGGGTCATCGTAGCTACCAGCAATCCGATCCGCTTCGCGGCACAGATCGCGGCACATGATGCCCCAAACGGTGTTCCATTCCTTGACCTCAACGATCCCCATCGAATGGGTCAGCGTGGCCTGCGGGTCAAAATCAACGCAGAGCACGCGGTAGCCATCCAGCGCAGCCGCGTTGGCGAGGTGTTGTGCGAAAACCGTTTTTCCGACACCCGCTTTGAAACTCATCGATGATGACAGCCACATCCTGCACCTCAAGGGCCCCAGCACCTTTGCCAGCCGATATGTGGAGACGCACCACATGCGTGAGCTGCAAGAGGCTGTAGAGGCCTGTATCGGCCCTCAGCGGCGCATTGTGATCAGCGGACCTTAGGCGTCGCGCACAGTGTCGATCATCAGCTGCACATTTTCAGGGTCAGCATCAGGGGTGATCCTGTGGCCCAGGTTGAAAATATGGGGACCGTTTGAGAAGGCTTTGACGATCTCACGCGTCTCGTCGATCAGATCCTGACCACCCGTCACCATGTGGCGGGAGGCAAGGTTGCCCTGCACGCAGCCATCTTTTTGGACATGCTCTGCCGCCCAAGTGGCGGAGACGGAGTTATCAAGCGCGACACAATCTGCGCCCGTGGCATTCGCGAAGCCGACATAACCGTCGCCCGCTTCGCGCGGGAAGGCGATGATAGGCACATTGGGATGGCGTGACTTGAGTTCTGCAATGATCCGTTTGGCGGGCTTCAGAGCGAACTCAGCGAAGGCATCGCCTTTGAGCGATCCAGCCCAACTGTCAAAGAGCTTTACGACTTCAGCGCCCGCTTCAATCTGCATCGACAAGTATTCGATCGTCGCATCGCTCAAGCGGTCAATGATAGCGCGGAAGACCTCCGGGTTCTCTTCGCGCAGTGCGTGGGCGGGGCCCTGATCAGGTGTGCCTTTGCCGGCGATCATGTAGGTGGCGACAGTCCAAGGGGCGCCCGCGAAGCCAATCAGCGTCGTCTCAGACGGCAATTCGCGCGACAGGATTTTCACGGTCTCATAGACCGGCGCGAGGTGGTCATGCACGTCATTCGGGCCAACCAGCTTGTTGAATTCGGCTTGCGTGGTAATCGTGGACAGGCGCGGGCCCTCGCCTGTGACGAACCACAGATCAGCGCCGAGGGCCTGGGGCAGCAACAGGATGTCTGCAAAGAGGATCGAGGCATCGAACCCATAACGGCGGATCGGCTGCAACGTGACCTCGGCCGCCAATTCAGAATTGTAGCAGAGCGACAGAAAGTCACCGGCCTGCGCTCGGGTTGCGCGATATTCGGGCAGGTAGCGGCCAGCCTGGCGCATCATCCAGATCGGTGGGGTCGGCAAGGTCTCTCCAGCCAAGGCGCGGAGGATCGTTTTCTGGGATGTCATGGGGGCAGCTTTGTCCTTGAAATTCGTTAACGCATCATGCGCAGCGGGGCAGGGGAGGCGCAAGCCATCTTGCGCCCCTATGTGTCGTCTTGAAGCGTGCGTGACCTAGGCGACGGCGTGTGCAATTGCGCATTGCTTCCATAGGGTTGTCAGCGCGTTGAGCAGATGTGCGATGTCTTCGTCACTGTGCAGCGGAGAGGGCGTGAACCGCAGCCGTTCCGTGCCTTTCGGGACAGTCGGGTAGTTAATGGGCTGCACGTAAATGCCCCATTCATCCATCATATAATCGGCAAGCATCTTGGTCTTGACCGGATCCTTGATCATCACCGGCACGATATGGCTTTCATTCATCAAATGGGGGATGCCCGCGCGGTCGAGCCCGGCACGCAGCTTGGCAACCTGCGCGCGTTGCCGGAGGCGTTCCGTTTGAGACTGCTTGAGATGCGCGATGGAGGTCTTGGCCGCCGCCGCAACAGCAGGGGGCAGGGCAGTGGTGAAGATGAAGCCCGACGCGAAGGACCGGATAAAGTCGCACAGCGCTGCAGAGCCGGTGATATAGCCGCCGACCACGCCGAACGCCTTGCCCAGTGTGCCTTCGATCAAAGTGATGCGGTCCATCAATCCTTCGCGTTCCGCCACGCCGCCGCCACGCGGGCCGTAAAGGCCTACCGCATGCACTTCGTCAAGATAGGTCATGGCGCCGTATTTCTCCGCCACTTCGACGATTTCACGAATGGGCGCGATGTCGCCATCCATGGAGTAGACCGATTCAAATGCGACGATCTTCGGTGCATTGGCGGGCAGGGCGGCAAGTTTCGCTTCCAGATCCGCAACATCATTGTGTTTCCAAATGACTTTTTGTGCACGAGAATGGCGGATGCCTTCGATCATGGACGCATGGTTGCCGCTGTCGCTTAGAATGACGCAATTCTCAAGACGGCTGCCGAGGGTGGAGAGTGCGGCCCAGTTCGACACATAACCGGAGGTGAACAAAAGCGCGGCTTCCTTGCCGTGCAGATCGGCCAGTTCGGCTTCCAAAAGCAGGTGATCATGGTTGGTGCCCGAGATATTGCGCGTGCCGCCTGCGCCGGTGCCCGTGCGCTGCACGGCCTCGACCATCGCGTCGATCACAATCGGGTTTTGTCCCATGCCGAGGTAGTCATTCGAGCACCAGACGGTGACGTCGCGCTGTTCCCCATCGACGTGGTTGGCACAAAGAGGGAACTTCCCACATTTACGCTCTAACTCTGCGAAATAGCGGTAATTCCCTTCCTCCTTCAGAGCGTCGAGCTGTGCATTGAACATGGCGTCAAAGTTCATGGGATTTTCCTTCGGTAGTCGAGGGCGCAGGAAGCATCCAGCGCCATAGTTTTGCGTCGGGTAATGGGATGACCATCAGCCAGTGCTCGATCGTGGCGAGCGTGGCCAGGGCAGTGAGCAGGGCGAAGCCTACGGTGAGTTCGGGCGTATTGGCCGAGATCATCCGCTCTGCAAAGCAGGCGGCTGTGATCGAGAGAAAGGTGACACCGACGGGAAAGGCCGCTGTGATCGGGCCTTGCCGGAAATAGGATTTGAGGTGCTGCAATGGGACCGGCACGAATTCCGTGTTGATCCGCGGCACACCGAAATAAAGGTTCAGCTTGGCTGATATCCGGGCCGTGAACAGGATCAGGTAGGTCCAGAAGCCAAATGTGTTCTCTGCCCGCGTGGTGATAACAAGGATCGCGAGCAATGCGCCAAAGAGCAGCAATTCATGATAGCTGACCGTGTTCCAGGCACGCAGAAACCGGTCGCGACCTGATAGGCCAGCGGGGCAGGGGCGACGTTCGGGGCCAGTGATAATACCTGCCAGAAAGGCAAGTTCGATCCAGCCCCAGATCAACAGGACCGACAGGAAGGAGATGTAGACGTTTTGCAAGGTCATCTCGGTCGAGGAGACGACCAGCCCCGCGAAGCCAAGGGAGGCCAGCGGGACGGTCAGGAAGACGGAGCGCCCATGCGCGACAGCGTCGCTTGCATCGGATTTGCGCACGATCAGCAGAATTGCCCCAGTGAAGAACCACCAGGCGAAGACTGCAAAAATCGCGGCTATCCAGGGCGCGGCCATCATCAGTATGCGGGCTCCATCACGGAAGACTCAGGCACATCATGGTGGATAGCCGGGATCGTGAGGATCGAGATAAAGGCCGTGGCTGCTTTCGCCATGCCTGCAATCCGTGAGGCCGTGCCGACAATGCCGCCTTTCTCCTTGCCTTTGGCGACCTGAATCGAGGCCCGCTCCATCTTGTCGAGATTTGGCCGCCAGCGGGGGTGGTCAATGTCAAGCGTGAAGGGGAAGACCTGTTTCGAGATCTCGGAGGTTTTGCGGAACACTTCCTGCCCGTACCACGTCACATCGACACCGAGCGCATCGTGGAAGACAGGGCGCTGGTGATCGCGCACCCACATGGTCGAATAGACGGCGGTCAGGAAGAACTTGATCCACATCTTGTTGACGCGGCTTTGTGTCAGCGCCGGATCTGTCTTCATCAGAAGCGCGAAGGCCTCGCCGTGGCTGAACTCATCATTGCACCACTCGCGGAACCACTGGAAGATCGGGTGGAAGCGCTTGTCGGGGTTCTGTTCGAGATGGCGGAAAATCGTGATGTAGCGCGCATACCCGATCTTTTCCGACAGGTAGGTCGCGTAATAGATGAATTTCGGGCGGAAATAGGTGTATTTCTTCTGCTGTGTCAGGAACCCAAGGTTCACCCGAATGCCCGCTTCACGCAGCGCATCATTGATGAAGCCCGCATGGCGCGCTTCATCACGCGCCATCAGCTGGAACAGTGTCGTGATATCGCTGTTGGACCCGCGCCGCTTCATTTCCTTGTAGAGCACACAGCCCGAGAATTCCGCGGTGCAGGAGGAGATCAGGAAGTCGATGAACTCCGCTTTCAACGCGGGCTCCATATTCTCCCAATCGGCCTGCCATTTGTCATTTTTCTTGAAATGACCCTTGTTTGGGTCTGATTTCATCCGCGCAATCAGCGCGTCCCAGTCCTTACGGACGGGAGAGACATCAATCGCATCCATCTCGTCAAAATCGGTGGTGTAGAAGCGCGGTGTCAGAAGCGTGTTTTGCATCGCGACTTCTGTCGCCATCTCGGATGTCATTTCAGGGCCGTCAAGCGCGTCCTGTGCGGCAATGGCTTCCTCGGCAGTGGCTGCAAATGCGGAATGGGTTGGCTTATTCATGACAGCACCTCCTCAGAGAAGGAGAACTCACATAGCTCCATGAATTCGAAATCGCCGGTCCAGCGTGTCCATTGCTGTTCCAGCCAAGAGGCGCGGGTGATGGTCGCGGTGCGCTCTTCTTCGACGATTTCGCCGTAAGGGGCCATGATTTCGTGGCCATGAACCAAAACACTGTCACCGGGGTTCACAACGGCCCCATTGTTGAAACGAACATGTGCAGACAGCTCCTCGAACCGGTGCGAAATCGTCACCGTGCAAGGGGCGGTTTCTTTTGATCTTGTCAGAAGTCCCATTGTTCTAAGTCCCTTTGGTTGAAATTCAGTCGATCAGCCTGGCGAAGGCTGCGACATTGTCTTTGCCATATCCGATCAGCTCAAATGTCCAATCGGTTGACGGGTCGATAATCACCACATGGCCGTCCTCACGACGCACGAGGCGGATAGGAGCGTTGACATCAACGCGTTGTACGACACGCTCGCGGGTGAGGCTCACCCAGATCACGTCGATAAAACCACTCTTGTTCTTTGTTGAGTGGGCGATTTCTGTTCCGCTTTCATCAAGTACAGCAACGCCAGCAGCGCGGTCACGAGAGCCCACGAGTGTAATCATGCGCTCATTGACGATCGGGCTGGCCGTGGGCACGCCAGACAGCGGGCGGTCGGTCAAAACCGCGTAGCTGACCAGCGCGAGCGCACCGAGCATCAGAGCAAACATGCCTTGTACCAGAAATTTCGGGACCATGTCGCGGTCGCGGTGTTTCATCTGGTTGGCGAGAGAGGAGGTCTGGCTTTCCATCTGACTACTCCGCCGCAATTGCGCCGTCGGCGCCTTGATGTGGATCAATGCGTTTGACCTGAGGCTGAGAAACCCGCGTTTCTGCGGCCTCTGCGAAGATCTTGGCGACTTTTGCGGCATCAGGGATCGCGCGGAAGGCGGGCTGTGTGCGGCTCATGTGCCACGGACGGACATGAGGCCATGACATCAGATAGGAAATCCGCGTCTCTCCGATCAACTCAAAGGCGATGGTGCCGGTGCCGTTCTTACGGATCGCGGCATTGGCATTGCCGATGCACACATAAGGCAAGTTCAGCGTCATGGTCAGCGCGGCCCCGATCCGCATGGCGACCCGCTTGTTGGTCAATGTGTAGACCGTGCTGCGCGCTTGTACCGTTGCGATGCCGTAGAGGATGGCGCATGCGATCAAACCAGCCAGGAGGAATGGAATGGCTTGACCCATGGCGACCACGAGAGGCACCTCAGCCGTGTAAACACTGACGCGCCATATCGCGAGCAGCACGAAATACCCCATCACCCAGTTGAGGCCCAAAGCTTCCTTTGCGAGGCGCATTGGATTTGGGCTGCCCTGCCACAGGATCACTTCATCAGCGGGAAGCGCTTCGGGCAATCCGCGAACAGGTTCGAATTTGAAGTCGTCATGGTGCATATGTCTGTCCCTCAAATTGCGCGCCTTTGGCTATGGGGCACGGGTGGTGGACCGGCGCGGCGGAGCTCCGCGCCGGATGTTGGTTAGAGTTGTGGTTCTTCTCGGGCAGGGTCCGCATAAAGCGTGCCGCCGCCATAATAGGCCATGATCTTCTCTTCCTCGAGCAAGGTCACCTCGCTGTCGGATTTGATGCCCGGAACATCTGCAAAATGCTGCGAGTAGATCGAGCGGACGACCACGCGATTGCTTTTGATCTTCGCGAAGTTCATCGGGATCAGCCGCGTCTGGCCGGAGCCTTCTGGGTTCAGGTCAACCGTCAGGTAGCGCACAAGTTGCTCAGGCACGTCGACCCACATGTCAATGACGCGGCCGATCACTTCGCCGTCGCCCGCCACGACGGCCTTGCCGCGTGGATCAATGCCGGACGCGTGCACGAAATCATCCAATTTGGACATTGGCTGGATTTTCCTATGCCCGTGTGCGTCAAGCTCTGGATGATCTTCCCGCGGCGCCCATGAGGCTGGACCAACGCCATCCTTCATCGGATCGCCCGTAGGCACATAGGGTGAACCTGCCGCGACTGAGGTGCGCTCCAGCGCCAGATTGTCACGATCTCCGCGTTGTCCGGACGGAACCGTAAGCTTGCCGCGGCCATGCAGGAGGTCGAAGGTTTTATCGCCCGGAACAGGGAAAGGGCCCTGATTCATGGCGGTGTTGCCGTCGTCATCCTCAAGCGGATAGCCCTCGCGCATGTTTTCGGTCTGCAGATAAAAAATCAGCAGGGCGAAAAAGAGCCAGAACATCCAGATTGCGGCGCTGGCCAGATCGAAATTGCCGAAAAATGTGTTACCAACCATGTTGGTGTCCTCCGTGGTATTGGGGTGTCGGGGTCATGTTGGGAAATCCGCCAGACCGATTGGACCTGACTGTTGTGTGCTCATCGGACGGGCTTTGACCAAAGGCCCTAAAGCGATGAGCGTGATGAAGAGAAAAACGATCTCTATGTGGTAGACGGCGGCATAGCCGGTTGCCTTGGAGGTCAACGCCTCCCCCAGCATGCCGGATGTGGCTGCGTGATTGATGATGTCGCGCGTGGCCCCGCCTGCAAAGATTGACACGCCAGCAGCCGTGGCCTGCGCCGCGCCCCAAGCGCCCAGCGCGAGACCCTTGCCAGCAGCGCCTTGGGTGTTGAGCGTCATAGCGGCGGTGAGCGTGGCCACAGCAAAGAGGCCACCACCGAGCCCAATGCCAAACGCGCCTGCGAAAAACAGCGGGCTGCTGTCCAGAGGGCCTGCAAAGATCACGGCGCAGAAGGCTGCGAGCCCCATCAGGATGCCGCGCGCGGCCATCCGGTAGGGATCAATGTTGGATTTCAGCCATTTTGCGGCGAGGCCGAAGCCGATTAAAGCGCCCGTGGCCCACATCGCTGTCAAAAGCGTGGTGGCAGAGACGGAGAGGCCGAGGATCTCACCGCCATAAGGTTCCAGCAGCACGTCCTGCATGTTGAACGCGATGGTGCCAAGGAAAACAACGACGAGCAGGCGCCCCGCATCGCCGCCATTGGTGAAATCGACCCATGCCTCGCGGAATTGCGGCTTGGGGGCCGCACGCTCCGCCTTGGTCATTGGGTTGACCTTCTCCTGTTTCCAAAGGGCTGTGAGATTCAGCAGAAGTGTGACCACGGCCGTGCCTTGGATCACTTGCACGAGGCGCAGGTCAGAGAAGTTTTGCAAAAGCGCGCCAACGATCACGGCGGAGATGCCCATGCCGATCAGGAACATGACGTAAAGCAGTGCGACAACCTGCGGGCGCGTTTCCTCGGTCGCGCGGTCGGCAGCAAGGGCAAGCCCTGCGGTTTGCGTCATATGCATGCCGATGCCGGTCAGAAGGAAGGCGAGCGCTGCGCCGACCTCGCCCGCCCATGCGGGACCCGCGACTTGATCGCCAGAAAGCACCAAAAGCCCCATCGGCATGATGGCGAGCCCGCCAAATTGCCAGAGCGAGCCGAACCAGAGGTAGGGAATGCGCTTCCAACCGATGGCAGAGCGGTAATTATCCGATTTGAACCCTAAAAGAGCGCGAAACGGGGCCACGAGCACCGGGATTGCGATCATCATCGCGACAATGGTCGCTGGTACGCTCAATTCCACGATCATAACGCGGTTGAGCGTCCCCAAGAGCATCACAGCCGCCATGCCGACAGAGATCTGGAACAGCGACAGGCGCAAGAGCTGGCCAAGCGGCAGTTGCTCGCTCACTGCATCCGAGAACGGCAAGGCGCGCATGGTGAGAGACTTTATGAGCCCGCGACTGACGATCATGGTCGGAACTCCAACGCGTTGGAGATGTAGAAGCCGGATGTGACGCGCTCGACATCTCTGAGCGTGCCGGAGGGCAGTTTTTTCGCGAGCTGTATTGGTGAATGCGGCACCATCGCAGGGGAACGGTCGGAACGCGGGAACAATTTCCCAACACGCCACATCGCCATCAAGAGCGGCGTGCGCGGTGCGACGGTGAAGACCATCGTGTTGCGCAGGCGCGGTTCGATCTTGGTCAGGATCCGGGAGATATCATCGGCAGTGTAGTAGATCATCGAGTCCATCGCGACGATGTAATCGAAGACGCCCAATTTCGGATCGAGCATGTCACCGGCGGTGAAGAAAGTGTTTCCCTTCAGGTCTTTTGGCGCACGTTTCCGAGCAATATCAATTAGTTGAGGAGAGATATCGACGCCAACTACATCTGCACCACGTGCCGCCAGTTCAAAGGCCAATGCGCCAGTACCGCAGCCCGCATCGAGGATCCGCATGCCATTCAGGTCTTGCGGCAGTTGCGCGATCAACACATCGCGCATTCGGTCACGGCCTGCACGCACGGTCGCGCGAATGCCGGAAACGGGCGCGTCTGAGGTCAGACGCTCCCATGTTTTGGTCGCGGTGCGGTCGAAATAGGTTTCGACGTTATCTCTGGTTGCCTCGTAGGTCACTTAGTCGAATCCAAGCAGTTCAAAAATGTCGCGGTCGGGCAGGGGTGCGGGGGCGAGCGGCTCTGTGCCATTCCAAAGTGTTTCAGCCAGGCGGATATATTCCTTCTGGACCTGCACGATGTCCTCATCTTCGGGCATCTCGAAAAGCGTTTTCTTCTTCAACCGTGAGCGGCGGATCGCGTCGAGATCGGGCATATGTGCGATGCGGTTGAAACCCACAGTCTCACAATAGCGGTCCACCTCATCCGTCTCGCGGGATCGGTTGGCCACGCAGCCCGCAAGCCGAACTTTGTAATTGTTCGACTTGGCCTGAACAGCAGCGATGATGCGGTTCATCGCATAAATAGAGTCGAAATCATTGGCCGTGACGATCAGTGCGCGGTCGGCATGCTGCAGCGGTGCAGCAAAGCCGCCGCAGACCACATCGCCCAGCACGTCGAAGATCACGACATCGGTGTCTTCGAGCATATGGTGCTGTTTTAGCAACTTCACGGTCTGGCCGACGACGTATCCGCCGCAGCCCGTGCCCGCGGGCGGGCCACCAGCTTCGACGCATTTCACACCGTTGAACCCCTCAAAGACGAAATCTTCGGGGCGCAGTTCCTCTGCGTGGAAATCGACCTCTTTCAGGATGTCGATGACCGTTGGCACCAGCGAACCGGTCAGGGTGAAGGTTGAATCGTGTTTCGGGTCACAGCCGATCTGCAACACGCGCTTGCCCAGTTTGGAGAACGCGGCGGACAGGTTCGAAGAGGTCGTCGATTTGCCAATGCCGCCTTTGCCATAGACCGAAAACACTTTCGCGCCCTCGATTTTGGACGTGTCATGGACCTGGACGGATCCTTCACCATCCGTGCCGAGATTTGGAACGCTTTTGTCGAGTGGGCTCATGGTGTTTCCCTTTTTGGACTGATGCGGGGCGTCATTCGGCTGCGATGCCCTCTAGTTGATCTTCAATGGCGTCGGCTGCGTTTTGCAGTGCTGCGAGAGTGTCTTCATCTGGCGCCCAGTAGTCGCGGTCGGAGGCTTCCAGAAGACGGTTCGCCATCCGCATGGAGGCCTGCGGATTCAAATCCGCGAGCCGTTGGCGCATGGCTTCGTCCAAAACAAAGGTTTCGGAGAGTTTTTGGTAGACCCAAGGCTCTACTTCACCGGTTGTAGCGGACCAGCCGACGGTGTTGGTGATATGCGCTTCGATCTGGCGCACGCCTTCATGGCCGTGGTTGAGCAGGGGTTCGTAAAATTTCGGGTTCAGGCTCCGCGCGCGGGTTTCCAGTGCGACTTGATCGGACAGCGTGCGCACTTTTGCGCCGCCCCGTGTCTGATCACCAATATAGATCGGCGTTTCCGTCCCGCCTTTGGCGCGCTTCACGGCGGACGCAATACCGCCCAGCGTGTCGAAGTAATGATCAACCGTGGTCACGCCCAATTCAACGGATTCAAGGTTCTGATAGGCGAGATCGACATTCTTCAAAGTGTCTTCGAGCAGTGCGGACTGCTGCGTGGCCTCCCCATTGGTACCATAGGCAAAAGACTTGCGGGCTTGATATGCGTCGGCCAGATCACTGTCGTCATCATAGGCGGAACTGTCGACGAGCTGATTGACGTTGGACCCATATGCGCCTTCCGCATTCGAGAACACGCGAAGCGCGGCGGTCTTCATGTCGCAGCCTTGCGCCTCGGCAAAAGCGAGCGCATGGGCGCGGATCGGGTTCATTTCAAGCGGTTCATCGGCCATGGCGCATTGATAGGCCGCATCGGCAAGGAGTTTCGTCTGCAAGGGGAGCAGGTCGCGGAATATGCCGCTGAGCGTCATGATCACGTCGACACGGGCACGGTCCATGTCGTCCAGCGGAACAAGATCCGCGCCGCACAGCCTGCCATGTGTGTCAAAGCGTGGCGTCGCGCCCATAAGGGCGAGAGCTTGCGCAATAGGGCCGCCATTGGACTTAATATTGTCCGAGCCCCACAACACCAAGGCGACAGTTTTGGGCAGTGACTCATGTGTCTTGAGCAATTCCTCGGCCTGCAAAGCGCCGTCTTGCATGGCATAGGCCGTCGGCATGCGGAACGGGTCAAATGCGTGGATATTGCGGCCGGTGGGTAGAATTTCCGGCGCGCGGATCACATCGCCACCCGGAACTGGCGCGATGAATTGGCCATTCACTGCGCGCATCAGCGCAGGCAGTTCATTATCCTGTTGAAGGTACTGCTTGGCGGCGTTTCGCGCTGCATCAGTGTCGAATTCCATCAGGTTCAGCGTATCGTTAACCGATGTCTCCGAAGGGGTTTTGCCGACGATGTGTAGCCCGTCGGGGATCAGCGCATTTTCGGTCTCGATCAGTTTCAACCAAAGCTGGTCAAGATCGAAGGCGCTCAGATCAACCGTTTCGGCCTGTGCCCGGATCAATTCTTCCAGCCCATTGCGTTCTGGCCCGTGTGGCATGGCGCGCCATTTCGTCAGGCTGTCTTTCAGGTCCGCGAGACCACGATAGAGGCCGGAATTTTGCAGCGGCGGGGTCAGATGCGTCACTGTGATCGCGTTGCTGCGGCGTTTGGCAAGCGTCGCCTCGGACGGGTTGTTGGCGGCGTAAAGGTAGACATTGGGCAGGTTCCCGATCAGCCGCTCGGGCCAGTCATTGCCATCCAGCCCGTTTTGCTTGCCGGGCATAAATTCCAGCGCGCCATGCATGCCGAAATGCAGCAGAACGTCCGCTTTCAAATCATGCTTGAGGTACTGATAGAACGCACTGAAAGCGTGGGTCGGGGCGAAACCCTTCTCGAACAGCAGGCGCATCGGATCACCCTCGTAACCGAAGCCGGGTTGCACGCCGATGAAGACCTTTCCGAATTGCGCGCCGAGGATGAAGACCTCGCGCCCATTGGATTGCACGCGGCCGGGGGCAGGGCCCCAAGTGGCCTCAATCTCATCCAGCCAAGGTGTGTTAGAGACGATTTTGTCGGCTGAAACAGTCGCCGCGACATTGGCCTCCTGGCCGTGGGTCTTGGCGTTTCCGTCTAGAATGGCATCGCGCAGAGCGTCTACAGTTTCGGGCGGCGAGACGTCATATCCATCCCGTTTCATCTGGTGCAGCGTGTTGTGCAGGCTTTCAAAGACAGAAAGGTATGCGGCAGTGCCGACGGCGCCTGCATTGGGCGGAAAACCGAAAAGGACGATGCCTACGGCTTTTTCCGCATTGACTTTGCGACGGAGCGTGGCGAGGCGCAGCGTTTTTTCAGCCAAGGCGTCAACCCGTTCGATACAGGGCGCCATGGCTTTTGTATCATCACAGAACGTCGCGTCATGCCGACCGGCAAAGACTGTGGGGTTCGTCGCGCCGTCAATCTCTGGCAGGGCAATCAGCATCGTTGATTCAATTGGGCTGAGACCCTGATCACCTGCAGCCCATTGCTCTAGGGTCTGAAATTCGAGCGGTTGCGCGGCGATGTAGGGCAGGTCGAGGTCAATGAGCGTCTCCACTGCCGCGTCGCTGTCGTTGTAAGCAGGGCCGCCTACGAGAGAGAAACCAGTCAGCGAGACGAGCGCGTCGATCCGGCCTTTGTGGAAAGCTTCAATTGCGGGGCGGCCGTCAAGGCCACCGGCGAACGCAGGAATAACGCGCATGCCGCGCGCTTCAAACGTCCGGATAACGTGATCATAATGCGCAGTGTCGCCGGCCAGAATATAGCTGCGCAGCATCAAGAGGCCGATGGTGGTCTTGGCCTTGCTTGCGGGTAGGTTTCTGAGGTCTGTGGTGATCCCATGACCGGGCAAGTCAGGGTGATACAGACCCGTATCCGGGTATTCGATCGGGTCATTTGCATGGGTGCCGCGCCACGCGGGCCGTGTGCAGTAGCGCGAGATCAGGAAGCGCACCATGTTTTCGATATTGTCGTCGCTGCCACCGAGCCAATATTGCATCGACAGGAACCAGGCGCGCAGATCCTGGCTTTTGCCGGGGATCAGTTTCAGGATCTTCGGCAGACGGCGCAGCATCTTCATCTGCCCGGCGCCGGATTTACCAGATTTTTTCGACGGCTTGAGTTTCTTGAGCAGACTCATCGCGCCGGTGGCCGGTTTGGACATATCCAAATCGCCCATGCGGGTCAGTTGGGTGATCTCCTGATCGGAGACGAGGCCCACCATCGCGTCGCAAGCGTCACGGCGCGCTTGCAGGTCAGGCAGGATTGCCTTGATATGATCCTCAAGGAAAAGCACAGACGAGATCGCGATATCCGCCTGTGCGATGTCGTCCTTGGCAGATTTCAGTGCAACAGGGTCTTTTTCCCATTCTGCAGCGGCGTGGATCGAAAGTCGCAGGCCCGGGAAGTCTTGCGCAAGTTTGGGCGCAATACGTGCCGCAGGACCGGCGGCGTGCCGGTCCAGTGTCACGATCACCACGTGATACGGCATATGTATCACATCATCGCGCATAATGGGCCTTTGCCTCATAGAGCGTGTCGAGAGAAATTTCGCTGAGCCCTTTTTGTGCTGCGAAGGTTTCGGTATTGCGGCGGGCTTTGCCGCGCACGAAAAAGGGGATTTTTTTCAATTCTTTTTCTGCCTCGGCCAGCCAGGTGACAACATCCGTCGGGGGAGAGGCGGGTGCGGCCTCGGCGGGCATCGAGCCCGCCTCATCCGCGGCCGGCCCCAAAGGTTTCGGCGCGTGGCCGCCGTGATGGCTTGGGCCGGCGGCATCGTGGAACTCGAAATCCTCGCGGAACATGTGCAGCAGATGTTCCTCCAGCCCCATGACAAGCGGGTGGATCCATGTATCAAAGATGACATTTGCGCCTTCAAACCCCATCTGCGGCGAATAGCGGGCGGGAAAGTCTTGCACATGGACCGGCGCAGAGATCACGGCGCAGGGGATGCCGAGGCGTTTGCCGATATGGCGCTCCATCTGCGTGCCGAGGATCATTTCCGGCTGCAGGGCTTCGATGGCACGTTCGACCTCGAGGTAGTCATCCGTGATCAGCGCATCGAGCCCGTAGTCTTTGGCCAGTTTGCGGATGTCGCGGGCGTATTCGCGGTTATAGCAGCCGAGCCCGGCGACCTCGAACCCCATCTCATCCCGTGCGATGCGGGCAGCAGTTTTGACATGGGTGCCGTCCCCGAAGATGAAGACGCGTTTGCCGGTCAGGTACGTGCTGTCGACGGAGCGCGACCACCATGTCTGGCGGAGGCGGTCTGTGTCTAACGCAGCAGTGCTGCCCGTCAATTCGCGGATCTCGGCGATGAATTCATGTGTTGCGCCAGTGCCGATGGGGACGACTTTCGTATAAGGTTGGTCAAAGATGCGTTCGCAATAGCGCGCGGCTTGCTCGCCGGTTTCAGGATAGAGCAGCACGTTGAAATGCGCCTGACCCATCTTTGCGATGTCAGAAGGCGTCGCATTCATTGGAGCGGTCACGTTGACCTCTACCCCGAGCTCGTAGAGCAGGTTGGTGATTTCCTGAATGTCGTCGCGGTGCCGGAATCCCAGCGCGGTCGGACCAAGCAGGTTGCAGGTGACGCGCTTGGTTTTCTCCATCGGTTTGGCGAGGTGGCGCACGATCTGGAAAAAGGTCTCATCCGCGCCGAAGTTTTCTTTGCGCTGGTAGCTTGGCAATTCCAACGGGATCACGGGGATGTCGAGCCCCATCGTTTCGGCCAGCCCGCCGGGGTCATCCTGGATCAGCTCCGCCGTGCAGGACGCCCCGACGACGATGGCTTCCGGCTTGAATCGGTCATAGGCATCCTGGCAGGCGGTTTTGAATAAACCAGCCGTATCAGAGCCTAAATCGCGGGCCTGGAACGTGGTGTAGGTCACGGGTGGGCGGTGATCCCGCCGTTCGATCATTGTAAACAGCAAGTCGGCATAGGTGTCGCCTTGAGGTGCGTGCAACACGTAGTGAAGTCCCTTCATGCCGGTGGCGACGCGCATCGCTCCGACATGGGGCGGGCCTTCATATGTCCACACCGTCAGCTTCATTCTGCGGCCACCCCCAAGATGGATTTCCGGCGCAGGGGGCGTGCGAAGAGGGAGGCGAGATCGCCCGCTTGCTCATAGAAATGAACCGGCGTGAAGACCAGCTCGATTGCCCATTTGGTGCTGAGCCCCTCGGCTTCCAGAGGGTTAGCAAGGCCCAAGCCGCAGACAGTGAGATCAGGGCGGGCTTTGCGGCAGCGGTCGAGTTGCAGGTCGACATCCTGGCCTTCGGAGATCTGCGGGCCTGATGGCAGCAGGTCCAGATCGGGGCCATGCAATGCGTCATGGATATAGGGTGATCCGACTTCCACCGGGGTCATGCCGCATTCGCGGGTCAGGAAACGGGCCAGCGGGATTTCAAGTTGGCTGTCGGGGAAGAAGAAGATGGATTTGGCGTTTAGCGGTTCTGCGGCTTGCGCAATGGCTTGGCGGGCCCTGCGGCGCGGAGCCTCAGTTACCGTCTCGAACAAGTCTGCTGAGACGCCAAACTCTTTGGCAATGGCAGCCAGCCATGCGGTCGTGCCTTCTTCGCCAAAAGGAAACGGCGCGGGGATGTGGCGCGCGCCGCGACGCTCCAATGCGGCATGTGTGTCGCCGAGAAACGGTTGCGTCAGGGCGAAGACCATGTTGGGGCCAATGCCCAATGCGCCGTCAATGTTGCGCGCGGGCAGGACGCGAATGGGGCCGATGCCAAGATCATTCAGCAATCCCATCATCTGGTCTTCGACCACATCAGGCAAGGCGCCAACAACGACCAATTCGCGCTCTTGCGTTTCCGGCAGCACCGGCACCATGGAAGCGAGGCAGGCGTCTTCGCCTTGGGTGAACGTCGTCTCAATCCCGGAACCGGAATACTCCAGAACCCGGACTTTGGGCGCGTATTCTTGCGTCAAACGTTCCGCTGCTCTGCTGAGATCGAGTTTGATCACTTCGGACGGGCAGGACCCTACGAGAAAAAGCTGACGAATATCAGGGCGACGGGCCAATAATTCGCTGACGGTGCGATCCAGCTCTGCGTGTGCATCGTTGAGACCCGCGAGATCTGATTCTTCCAGAATCGCAGTTCCGAATCGTGGCTCAGCAAAAATCATCACGCCTGCGGCGCTTTGCAGAAGATGCGCGCAGGTGCGGGACCCAACGACGAGAAAGAACGCGTCCTGAATTTTGCGATGCAGCCAGATGATGCCTGTCAGACCGCAGAACACCTCCCTTTGGCCGCGTTGTTTGAGGACCGGAGACTGACGGCATCCAAGCGTCGGTGGGGGCGTCATCTGATTGGTCATGTGCCGCCCTCTGACTGGAGGCGCGCGACGCGCAATTTCCACAGAAATTGGCCAGCATTCACGACGTAAGCCGCATAGGCTGCCAAGGCGATCATGATAAGCGTTGCGGGCGGGAAGCTTGCGGTCAGAAGGCCATATAAATAAAGGCTGTGAAGGGCGATAACGCCAAAACTGAATACATCTTCCCAGAAGAATGCAGGCGCAAAAAGCCACTGACCAAATACGACCTTTTCCCAGATCGCACCGGTAATCATGATGAGGTAGAGGATCGCTGTTTTCAGGACGATTGAAACGGTTGCGATCTCATACCCGGCGCCCGTAGCGAGATAGCGCAAAACCAGCAAGAGCGAGACCAGAAAAACTGCGAATTGAAGGGGCGCCAAAACGCCTTGTACGAGTGTCCAAACCGTCGCGTCTCTGCGGGCACGCTGCTCGGGTGTGTAGAGTGCCGGATTTTGAGAATGAGGGGCCAGTGCCTCGGTCATTCTTCCCCCTGAAGCTGTCGTTTCTTTTCAAGATCTGGCAGTAACAGGTCGATCTGTCAACTTGGATTTACACATTATGAAGAGCTGTTTTTCATGCTGTAGTGCAGAATAATCTATATAGATCAGGTGGTAAGAGCGGCACCCAGCGAATAATGTCAATATTATTTGACATATTAGGCACTGTCAGTGACGATATGAAAAGCAGGCCGGTCCGTGTTGTGATCCAGTCACCCGGCCCACCGTTACGACAGGAACCGTCGCATGACGAAGCATGAACACTTTCGGTCCCCGGAAGTTGCCGCGAAACTGAGCGTTTTCGCGGCGCGTGCCTTGACTGTTGTAACATCTGAATTGAAAAGCGATGTGACCGAACAAACTCAGCCCCTCAACCGGGTCGAGGAGAGTGTATTGCAAGATCTGCTCCAAGCTGCATGTCAACCAGAACGTGTGCCGTTCGACAGGGCGGTATCGGAGCTATTGGCGCAAGGCACATCGGCTGAAGAAATTGCGACAATTCACGTGCCTGCCGTTGCCCGCACACTTGGCGATGATTGGCTGCAGGACCGGCGCAACTTTGTTGACGTGACGATTGGCTGCGCACGGCTTCAAGGATACCTGCGTCACAAGGGTTTGAACTGGGCAGACGATATTCTGCTGACGCAAAAGCCGGTTTGTACGGTGCTGCTGGTCGTGCCGGAGTTTGAGCAGCATACGCTTGGCGCGACACTGCTGGCTGGACAGCTGCGCGCACAGGGTGTCTGGGTGACCTTGGAGCTTGGTGTTGCTCTGACCCAAATTGAGCGTCTCGCGTCGCAAAGAGACTACGATGCGATCCTGATTTCGTCTTCCAGAGACCAAACACTTGAATTATTGAACGCCTTCGTCTCAAACGCACGCAATGGCGTGGACGCGGCGCCAGTCATTATCGGTGGGAATGTGCTTGAACAAAGCTCAGACATAGTCAGTTGTACCGGCGCAGATTTCACGGCAAATAGTGCGCAGGGAGCTTTGGCTCTCATTAAACCTGATATCTGCGTTGAAGAGTTTGGTGCCGTTGGAAGTATGGGTTGATAAATGAGCAAGTGCCCTCTGTTGAGAAAGCTTAGCCAATGATGTCACCAGATGACCAATCCTGGACAAGTGGCCTCGTTCCCATGATCGAACCGGAGGTTGTCAGCGGGATCGTCTCTCGGATCGCGGATTTGGCATTGATCGTCTCCAAGACAGGCCATGTGCAAGGGGTGATGGTCAGCCCAAGTTTTCGAATTCAGAGCGATTTGACGGAATGGGAAGGGCATCAACTGCAAGACGAGTTGACGGTCGAAAGTGTTCCAAAGCTGGAGACGCGGCTGCGTGAAGTGCTGGCAGACGGCTCAAATGTTCTACCGGTTGAGCTGAATCATTGCGCGCGTAGCACGCATGATGAAATCCCGATGCGGTATAGCTTTCATCAGCTGGGCCAGGATGGCACGATTCTGATGCTTGGTAGCGATCTGCGTTCCACCGCTGAAATGCAGCAGCAACTGGTTGCCGCGCAGATTGCCCTTGAAAAGGACTATGAAGCGCAGCGGGATCATGACCTGAAATTCCGCGTGTTGATGACAGCGACGGAAGACGCGACGTTCTTCGTGTCGGGCACGTCCGGAGAGATTGCCGATTGCAATACCGCAGCTGCAACTTTGTTTGGTAAAGAGCAGAGCGATTTGAAAGGGGCGGCTTTCGCGGACCTTCTTGATGAGGCATCGCGGGATGCGATCCTTGACCGGCTGATCAGCTCTGCCTCAGGGCAATCTGCGGTTCCCGTCGCAGTCACAACACATCGCTCGGGCGCGGATGTCGTCGTGAGACCGACTTTGTTTCGGACATCCGGGGAGCAAATGTTGCTTTGCAAAATAGCACCTATGGAAGCATCCGGGACCGCGGTTGATGATCTTCAGACAAAATTGTCCCAGCTCTTTCAGTCGGGCGTAGATTCTGTCGTGTTTGTCGGAACAGATGGGCAAATCCTGTCTTGTAATGAGGCGTTTCTGAGCCTGACCGATGTCGCAACAGCGCAATCCGTCAAAGGTCGGCCCTTGTCCGATTTTCTGGGTCGTGGCTCCGTTGATGTGAAAGTCCTGTTGGAAAATGCCGGGCGCGCGGGCTCCATGCGGCTCTATGCGACCAAAACCAAAAGCGAACTGGGCGCTGACCGTTCCATTGAAATTTCCACCAGCAAATTGAACGCGTCCGGCAGGACATTCTTTGGCATGATTATTCGCGATGCAAGCCGGATTGAAGCTGTCAGGCCTGCGCCTGCACAGATGAATGAAGTGGATATGCGATCCGTGATCGAGCTGATCGGCGGCCAATCGTTGAAAGACATTGTCGCGAAGACAACGGATGTCGTCGAAAAGATGTGCATCGAGACAGCGGTAGAAATGACATCTAACAATCGGGTTGCCGCCGCAGAAATGCTTGGGCTGTCGCGCCAGTCTCTTTATGTCAAGCTCCGTAAATACGGTTTATTGAGCAAAGACGGCTGAGCAGCCCAAAGAACTCAACAATAGCAGCCACAAAAAGCAGTGGGTAATCAAAGCGCTGAACCAAACGTGCTTGCAGTGGTCTCATTAAGTCCGGTAATGACCGCCTATGTCTTCTCAACCTGAAACTGTGACCCTGTGGAGACCCATTGGTCCTGAGGAGCTTGTCCTCATTCAGGAAACCTAAATGCGCGAATTCCCACCGCGTCTCCCAGAGCAACCGATTTTTTATCCGGTCTTGACGGAAGACTACGCAATCAAAATCGCACGGGATTGGAATGTTAAGGCAGGCGGGTCCGGGTTTGTGACGCGTTTTGACGTCCGGAAGTCATTTTTGGATGCATACGACATCCAAGAAGCTGGAAGGCGAGCCCATTTGGAATACTGGATTCCCGCCGAGGACATGAGCGCTTTCAATGATGCAATTATTGGTAAGATTGAAGTTACTGTGAGCGATACGTGAACTGCGACTTTTGAGCCGGTGTTAGTTTGGGGTGTCATGCGGCTTGATCCAAGATCTTTTCTTTGAAGACCTCAGCAGGCGTTTTCCATCCTAAGCACTTGCGAGGTGTTGCGTTGAGACGGGC
>JBCCVD010000032.1:0-37295 GCA_039195745.1 Pseudomonadota bacterium
CCCAAACATCTCGACGAAAAAGTCGCCCGCCTGCACCTGGCCCGCATCGGCGTGAAGCTGACCAAGATGGACAAAGAGCAAGCCGACTACATCGGCGTCCCACAAGACGGACCATTCAAACCTGAACATTACAGGTATTAAGGAGCGGGTTTGATGAGCACTTGGCAAGATATCTGGCAGCGCAAAGCCCTCAATCACGAAGAAGCAGACTATTCATTGGCCCAGCTGATGAAACTGGACGGCTACGACATCTCTTGTAGCGCTGTGTCCGTTGACGGGTTTCGTGATTTTGCCGCTCAGTTAAAAGAAAAACTGGCCGTTACCGAAGGTCAGTCCGTACTCGAAATCGGGTGTGGAGCAGGAGCTTTGTTGAAAGCTTTTGATGATCTTGGCTTGACTGTTGCTGGTCTGGATTACACCGATGAGCTCGTGCAGATTTGCCGCGCGGCCATTCCCGGAGGTGTGTTTGAAACCGGCGAGGCCAAGGAGTTAGACTTCGAAAAGAAGGATTTCGATGCCGTCGTTTCGCATTCCGTCTTTCACTACTTCCCGTCGACAGACTACGCGTTGGAGAGTTTCTCCAAGATGATCGACCACACGCGGGAAGGGGGGATTGTCGCGTTGACTGACATGCACCTTGCATCAATGAAAGAAGCGCATGAGAAGCACCGGATGGAGATGATCGGAGAGGCGAAGTTCAAAGAACTCTACTCCGAATTGTCACATAGCTACTTTGATCCCGCTGATTTTGTCGCCGTGGCGAAGGAGAAATGCGCAGAGGTCAGTGTCGAAGATCAGTTCATCAAGACGGAAAGCGCGGCTTACAAATTCAACCTGTTCGCCCGCAAATGATACTGCTTCGCGGATCACATCCGTGAATTGTGTTCCTTGATCGCGTCTTCAATGTCGTCATGCCATGTGAGCTTGCCATTCTCTAACACGGCGCCGGACTTGCACAGGCTCCTCAGGGTCGAATCTGAGTGGGACACAACGATGGCGCCCGCCGTTTTGAGTCTTTCGTTCAAGACGTATTTGCATTTCTTCTTGAAAGCTGCGTCCCCAACGGATGTGACCTCGTCGATCAGGTAGTAGGAAAACGGAATCCCCATTGAAATACCAAATGCCAATCGCGATTTCATACCAGAGCTGAAGGTGCGAAACGGCATGTTAAAGCTGCGACCGAGCTCTGCAAAGTCACGCACATAGTCAATCAGTTCGTCGGAATCCACGCCGTAGGCGCGGGCGACAAAACGAACGTTTTGCGCGCCGGTCAAGTCGGCGTGAAAACTACCTGCAAATCCAATTTGCCACGAAACTTCACCTTTGGAGGTGATCTTGCCGGAGTCGGCTGGCATCGTGCCTGCGATGATTTTTAGAAGCGTGGATTTTCCGGCCCCATTTCGACCGAGAAGGCCGATAGAGGTCTTTGCAGGCATGGTCACATTGATGTTGCGTGCAATATACTTGCGCTTGCCCTTCAACATAAAGGACTTCGTCAGATTCTCGATCTTGATCATGACTAGCGGCGGTCCAGCATCGCGTAGGCTGTAAGCATCAACACTGACCAGATCAGAAGGCACGCGCCGAAAACGCCCAACGTCCAGAGTGGCTTGTTCGGATATTGGGAGCTCTGTGCCAGCGTTGGCGGAATGTGAGCCGCGAGATACTTGCTTTTACGTCGGGCCTCGGCCAATGCGGAGTCGTATGTGACTTGGGCGGCCAGATAGGCTTGCTCCGCAAATTCGCGGTCGGCCATTAACTCTTCAAAGTCGCCAGTGATGCTCGACAAGGATTCCTGACCGAGATTGTCGCGTTCTTCCTCAATTCGGCGGCTGATCGCTTCGATCCTGCGCTTCCCCGCAGCCAAACGCGGATCTCCTTCACTTGTCGTGGAGAGCAGCAAGTCATAATCGATCAAGGCGGTCGCAAGTTGGTTGCTCAGCGCTGTCAGAACGCCCATCTGGCTTTCGAGATCGGCACGGGGGTCGATGACCAACTCTTTTGCGCGCAGATCACTCAAGGCATCGCGGGCCTCTTTCAGCCGATCACGTGCAGCTTCCAATTCAAACTTGGCGTAGCGCGTCGTATCTTCCTGAGCGATGCGGCTAAGGCGCTCGACCAAGCCGCTGCTGGCATTCATGATCGCCGTCGCAATGGTCTGTGCATCTTGGGCAGAAAACGCAAAGGACTCGACGTCCAGCAATCCATTGCCTGCATCGAAGGTGACGTAGTTCATCCTCTCAAAGTACTTCACAAGGTCTTCAATGGGTTTTTCCGCGTCAAATGCAAACACCGGATCAAACTCGGGTTTGACATAGAGCACGCGCAGGTCGATCTCCTCCATGACATCTTCGACGAGCTTTTGGCTGCGCAGATATTCATTGAGAATGCTTGCATCCGAGGATGTCCCATTTGACAATTGGCCCAGACCTGCAAGTGCATCGAGCGGGTTTGCGGCCTCTTCTGAGCGAATTGAAAAGCTGACGCGAGAAGAATACTGGTCTTCTGCAATCTGGGTGAGATAGTAGATCGCAGCTGCTGTTGGCGCGGCGACAAAGAGGAAGAAGCTGAAAATGAGATAGACGTGGCGCTTGCGCAAGCGCGCACGAGAGACGGTGCCTGCTGCACTGTTGATGACGGTCACTTTCGCAACAGATGCGGGCTTCGCTTTCTTGGCTACTGCTGTCTTACTGTCGCTCAAGGGTTACTCTCACAAACTGTCACGAGACATTCTGTGGTCTCTAATCTATTGTTTAAACCTATCAAATGCATAGTACAATGTTCGATATCAAGGGGTGTTGACGCAATGAAAACGGCAGCAAAGCCAATGTATATGCCACGCTTTGTGCGTGTCATTTTTGCATTGATGATGCGTGAAATGGCGACCACCTATGGGAAGTCCTATTTCGGCTATGTCTGGGCGGTGCTGGACCCCATCGGCGGCATTGCGGTTCTTTCTATCGCGTTTTCACTGGCTTTTGCTGTGCCAGCCCTAGGCGAAAGCTTCCCGCTGTTTTACGCGACAGGCTACATGCCGTTCGTGGTCTACAGCACCATTCAAAAGAAGATAAATGGGGCAGTCAGAGAGAATAAGACCCTGCTGTTCTATCCACGTGTCACCTATATGGATGCGATTATCAGCCGGTTCATACTCAACCTGATCACACAATTACTTGTTGCGGTGGTGGTGTTTACAGCGATCATGACGTGGTATGATGTGCCATTTCACATGGACACGGCGCGGGTATTCAACGGTCTCATGGCTGCTGCCGTGCTTGGGCTCGGTATCGGTGCCTTGAACTGCGTTATTGTTCATCTGGTACCATCTTGGAAGCATATGTGGGGCATCATCACGCGCCCTCTGTTTCTGATTTCTTGCATTTTTTATCTGTATGACACGCTACCCGCCTGGGCTCAGTCTATCTTGTGGTACAACCCGTTGGTCCATGTCATTGGTATGACGCGCGATGGGATATACGGCAATTATGATGGTGATTACATCACGCCGCTTTATCCCTACTCGATAGGCGGTGTGACCTTGCTTTTGGGGTTGATGTTGTTGCGTCGCTATTCTGGCCACATGGTCAACAACTAATCACTTTTGCGGATCCATGTGCTGGAAACGTCTGGCGTGCGGGGCAGGTAGATGACCTCGCACTCTGGCTTGAGGAAGTCGAACTTCCCTAACCAGTCGTCCCCGATTGTGAAGACATCAATGCTGTAAGCTGTGACGTCGCTTGATTTCTGCTCCCAAGTCTCTTCGCGGATGATCTGATCGACGTAACGCACCCCTTCGAGGTCTTCGCGCCTTTGCTCCCAGCTCAGCCGGGCCTCTTTTCCTTTCAGCGCGTTAAACTCGTCGGTGGAGAGCGCAACAGTAAGATGGTCGCCCAATGCGCGTGCCTGCTTAAGCAATCGGATATGGCCGTAATGTAACGTGTCAAACGTGCCGTAAGTAATGACGCGACGCATAAGGGAAGTCTTTCTGTCAGCCGATCAAAGCGCCGGGATTCATGATGTTATTGGGATCAAGCGCAGCTTTGATGGCTTTCATCGCGTCGCGTTTTGCGGCGCTGACATAAAGCTCCATGTCTTTGGTCTTGAGCCGCCCAATCCCATGCTCTGCACTGACTGAACCACCAAATTGCGCAGTGGTTTCATTGATTGCCATGCGCACGGCTTCGACAGTGTCGGCGTGGGCTGCCGCAAACTCTTTCTTGGTCACACCAGGTGCAGGCAGGACATTGTGGTGGATGTTGCCGTCGCCGATATGGCCGTAGCTGTTGATCCGCAGATCAGGGTTGATGGCACGTATCGCATCTTCCGTCGCCGCGATAAATGCGTCGACCTTGCTGATCGGGACAGCCGTGTCACTGTTGCAAAACGCGTGGTTGGCGCGATTGGCTTCGGGCGTGTTTTCGCGAAGTTCCCAGAGCATGGCGCGCTGTGCTTCTGACTCAGCGATGACAGCATCTTGCAACAGGTCTTGCTCCATGCAGCGACCCAACATATCAAGCACGCGGTCGCGCATGCCACTTGGCCCGGTAATTTCTGCCAGCACATACCAAGGTGAGGGCTCGGCAAGCGGATTAGACAAGGCCTCGAAATGCCCTGTAACGAGCTCCATCCCAAGCGCGCTCATCAGTTCGAGGCCTGACACTGCCTCCCCTAGCTCTGACTTCAGCACGTTATAAAGCTCCAACCCCTGTGACGGGGAAGCCAATGCGCACAGAACGGTTACGGCTTCCGGGTCTATCGGTTTCAGAACGAGAGATGCCGCCGTGATGATGCCCAGTGTGCCCTCGCTGCCGATCAGAAGATGTCGCATGTCATAGCCGGTGTTGTTCTTGCGCACCGGCGCAAGTTCGCTCAGGATCTCGCCATTCGGTAGCACGGCTTCGATCCCGAGGCATAGATCGCGCGCGTTTCCGTAGCGCAGGACCTGGATACCGCCCGCATTCGTCGCAAGATTGCCGCCGATGCTGCAGCTCCCTTTTGATCCCATGCTTAAAGGAAACATCATGTTTGACTCCTTTGCCGCGTCGTGAAGCGCCTCTAGCACGCAGCCAGCTTCGGCGACGATCATACCCTCATCTGTTGAAACTTCGCGGATACGGTTCATCCGTTCCATGGACAAGATAATTGCATTGTCGCTTTGCGGGGAAAGCTGCCCGGCAACGACGCCGGTCCCTCCGCCATAGGGGATGAGGCCTGCCTTATGCGTGTTGCAGAGCTTAACAATTTCGGCGACTTGTTGCGTGCTTTTTGGAAGGGCTATGAGCCGAGCATGCCCAGTAAATGTCAGCCTTGGGTCTTCAAAATAACGCGCCGCGTCATCCGTGGGCTTCCAGCCGCCTTTTCCTAAAAGCGATTTCAACTGGTCGAGCAATGCGTCAGATGGGGGCGGGAATTGCGCGGTCACAGGTGCTGAGCTTTCATGCTTGGTGTCACTCTTTATCTTTCCGGCGCTTTTGCACCCAGCGCAAACCGAAGAAGAAAACAACGAAAAACACGCTCCAACTGAGCAAGTCCATCAGGTAGTTTGGCATGTCCATTCCTTTGCGAGTTTGCTGGCTTCGCCACCCGCTTCTAGCGGGATGGCGTTTCATTTGAAACGGGTGAGGCAGGCATATCGGACAAAAAGCTCAGGCTTTCTGGCATCTCTTCAAGCGGCTGAAACCCGAAAGCGTCCTTGAGGGAGGGAGTTTCACGGCACTCAAGCGACTCAAAGAGCGCATTCACCTGATCACGCTTTCCAGTCAAGCTGCCCAAGGACTTAAGGAGTATCGGCGGTGCCCAAAACGTGCGTGGAGCGATATCCATGGCATTGGCCAGCATCAGCGCCAAGTCATGCGTTGTAATGGCTGCGCCGTCATGTGGTTCAAACTTCAATCCATCAGCGGCGCGCCATTTTCTGTCGCTGGCGCCGACAATCGTTTTCATTAGCGATGCAAGGTTATTGAGGGACAGGTAGCTGCGCCCTTGCGTTGCAGCCCCCAATGGCAGTGGCATGCCACGTGCGACCAGCGCACACAGCGTCGCAAAGCTGCCCTTTGCATTTCGTCCGTAGATCAAGGGTGGTCGCAGTGTGACAATCTGCGTCTGATCAAGCGTTTTTTCCAGCACCCTCTCTGCTTCGAGTTTCTGCAGGCCATAGTCGCGCGCGGAGGCGTCTTCCGTCTCTGCGATCCGTGCGGCTATTGAGCTGAGATGGATCACTCGTTTGACCCCGTTGAGCTTGGCCGCCCCTGCGACGCGCTGGGCGATCTCAGTCGTCTTTTCACCATTTGGATCGCGAGTATCTCCCGGCAGGCTGGCGGCCATATGGATCAGGATCGTGACACCTTCAAATGCGGATTGCGGGATGTCATCCTTTGCTAAATCAGCAACTACAGTGTGCCCGTCGCCGTTGCGCGTTATAGCTCGGATTTCATGGCCATGTTCCCGCAGCTTTGCGCAAACCGTGCGACCGACAAATCCGCCTGCTCCGGTAACAAGGATGATCTGCTTTCTTGATCTCACCAATGAGGCATTCCTAATTTTCGATACATTCGCATCTTGCAAAGGTGTTTGTGGTGCATTCGACCCAAAACCGATAATTTCCGAGCCTGCCGTATTGTTGACGCGATCCTTAGGTTATGGAAGCACGTAATTTCGTTAGAGACGTATGAAGGTGTAGCGATGACAGCACGCAAAGGCATTATTCTCGCCGGTGGATCGGGCACACGGCTTTACCCGATCACGATGGCGGTATCCAAGCAGCTCCTGCCGATCTACGACAAACCAATGATCTACTATCCGATTTCAGTGTTGATGCTGTCCGGCATCCGCGAGATCGCGATTATTACGACACCGCAGGACCAAGCCCAATTCCAACGTCTTCTCGGGGACGGATCCCAGTTCGGTGTGGAATTCACCTGGATCGTGCAGGAAAAGCCGGAAGGTTTGGCGCAGGCCTACTTGCTTGCAGAAGACTTCCTGGATGGTGCGCCCTCCGCCATGATCCTTGGTGACAACCTGTTCTTTGGACATGGTTTGACCGAGATACTGCAAGGTGTGGCAAACGACCCTGCGATGAATGCGGTATTCGGCTACAAGGTACGTGATCCCGAACGTTACGGCGTTGTCGGCTTCGATGGAGACGGACATGTCGTTTCCATCATCGAAAAACCCGAGAAGCCAGCTTCAAACTATGCGGTGACCGGCCTGTACTTCCTTGACGGCAGTGCGCCTGCCAAAGCTCGCAATGTCGTCCCCTCAGCCCGCGGCGAGCTGGAGATAACAACCTTGCTTGAGATGTATTTGAATGAGGGCGCGCTGACAGTTGAGAAGCTGGGGCGCGGGTTTGCCTGGCTCGATACGGGCACTTATGCCAGTCTGCTGGATGCGGGGAACATGGTTCGTACGCTTGAAAACCGCCAGAATGTGCAGACCGGATGTTTGGAAGAAATTGCCTATGCGGCTGGTTGGATTTCCGCCGATGACCTGCGCGCCAGGGCTGCACAGTTTTCCAAAAACGCCTATGGTGCGTATTTGCTGGGCCTCTTGGATGATCCCCACTAGCGTTTTACAGCGTCGCCAGACCCTTTGCCGCGAATGGTGGCCCAGACGATGCGGCAGTCCAGAAGTATCGATTTGATCCGCACGTACTCGCCATCAATCTTGGCGAGTTTCGCGGGGTTTGACATGTCTACACCCTGGATCTGTGCCAGTCCGGTTATGCCGGGCAGGACATCGTAAACCTTGCGTTTATCCCGAGCGGCGATGAGCTCTTCCTGAGAGGGCAGATTAGGTCGTGGGCCGACGAAGCTCATTGTGCCGATTAGAACATTGTAGATCTGAGGCAGCTCATCGAGCCCCGTTTTGCGCAGAACCGCGCCGATTTTTGTGATTTGAGCTTGAGAGGCATGGTGAGAGGCGACGTCGCCCGTATCTGCTTTCATCGTGCGGATCTTATAGCAGGTAAACGGAACCTGATTTTTGCCCACGCGGATTTGTTTGAGGATAGGGCTGGACTTGTCCTCCAAATATACGAGCGTGAAGAACACGAGGAAGACTGGAATCAGCGCGGCGAGGAAGAAAATACTGAGCAATATGATGGCTGCACGCTTCATGACGCGATGTGATTCCAATGGTAGCTATCTGATTTCTGGCTACGGTATCGCGCCTGAAGGGACAAGTGCTGGTGCAGCGGTCAATCGCTCAAACTGTCAAGCAGCTCTGGCAAGCTTGCGCGCCAGTCTGGTTGCTCAATCCCGAATACGGTTTTCAGGCTGCGGCAATCCAGCCTTGAATTCTTTGGGCGAGCGGCAGGTGTAGGGAAGTCCGATGTCGGTATGCGTGTGATCGCGACTTCAAGCTTCGCTGCGCTGAAAATAGCCTCAGCGAACTCAGCCCAACTGACGTTTGGTGTACCGCTGAAGTGATATGTTCCTGAACGCTCCGGCGAAGCGCGTAGGACGTTGGCGATCTTGAAGCATGTTTCGGCGATCTTTCGTGCAGGTGTCGGGCCGCCGATTTGGTCACCAACAATGCTCAGCGCGTCTCTTTCACCGCCAAGGCGGAGCATGGTCTTCAGGAAATTTGATCCATGCTCGGAATACACCCATGATGTCCGCAGAATTGCATATCGGCCACCTGCCTCA
The DNA here is from genome assembly GCA_039195745.1 of Pseudomonadota bacterium. Classification (GTDB taxonomy): domain Bacteria; phylum Pseudomonadota; class Alphaproteobacteria; order Rhodobacterales; family Rhodobacteraceae; genus Litoreibacter. Next base: position 8,646 of record JBCCVD010000032.1, read on the forward strand.
CGGATGGCTGCTTCGCCTGCCGCTTTCGTGCGCCCATAGGTGTTAAGTGCGCCTGTCTCGTCTGTTTCCTGCCAAGGCTTGTCGCCACTGCCGTCGAAGACGTAATCAGTGGAGATATGGACGAACGGAATGGCTTGCGCAGCGGCCTCGCGTGCCATGGCGGCTGGGGCATCTGCGTTGATCACATGCGTGCGCTCCGGTTCATCTTCGGCTTTGTCAACTGCCGTATAGGCGGCGGCATTGATCACTGCGCGCGGCCTATAGTTCTGGATCTGTGCAGCACAGGACGCGGGGTCGGTCAGATCAGCCTCTTCACGACCAAGAGATGTGATGCCTGCGCCTAGTTTTGCCAACTCCATCCCTACCTGACCTGTCTTGCCAAAGACGAGGATGGTCATGCTTTGACGCCCAGTCTTTCCCCCACGCCGTCGCGGTTCTGCAAAGCCTGCCACCATGTTTCATTGTCTAGGTACCATTGCACAGTCCGCTCCAACCCCTGCTGCAAGGTCACGGAAGGAGACCAGTTCAGTTCGGACTGCATCCGGCTTGCGTCAATCGCATAGCGCATGTCATGGCCCGGACGATCTTTGACGAACGTGATTTGCTCGCGGTAGCTCTGCGGGCCCGGTCTCAGGCGATCAAGTATATCGCAAATCATATGAACCAGATCGATATTCTTTGCTTCGTTATGTCCGCCAATATTGTAGCTGCGCCCCACTTTTCCTGTACGGATGACCTGTAGCAAAGCCGTTGCGTGATCTTCGACATAGAGCCAATCCCGCACGTTCGCCCCGTCGCCATAGACTGGGATGGGTTTGCCAGACAAACAGTTCAAAATAACAACTGGGATCAGTTTTTCCGGGAAATGGAATGGCCCGTAATTGTTGGAGCAGTTGCTGATGACAATTGGCAACCCATAGGTTTCGCCCCAAGCGCGTACCAAATGGTCCGACGCAGCTTTCGAGGCAGAATAGGGGCTGTTTGGCATATAGGGGCTGTCTTCGGTAAAAAGCCCGTCCTCGCCAAGGGTTCCAAACACTTCGTCGGTCGAGACATGATGGAAACGAAAGCCTTCAGGTTGGCCTTGATCCCGCCAATAGCCCAGCGCTGCTTCAAGCAGTTGAAAGGTTCCGGTGATGTTGGTGTCGATGAAGGCCGCCGGTCCGTCGATAGAGCGATCTACATGGCTTTCCGCCGCCAAATGCATGATCGCATCCGGCATATGCTGTTTGAAAAGCGCGGCCATCTTTGCAGCGTCCCGAATGTCGGCATGCTCAAATGAATAGGCGGCATGATCTTGCACGCTGGCCAGGTTGTCGAGGCATGCAGCATAGGTGAGCGCATCAATATTGAGGACCTCATGGTCATCCGCGATAGCCTGCCGAACGACCGCAGATCCGATGAATCCAGCACCTCCTGTGACAAACAGTTTCATGAAGATCCCTCATAGTGAAATGGCGATTTGAACTCTGCGAAGCTTTGCGCTGCGCCGTCCTTTGCGGAAACATGCGCTGGATCTGTACCCAAACCCCAATCAATGCCGAGATCGGGGTCATCAAAACGCACGGCGCCATCGCATTCCGGTGCGTAATAGTCAGAACATTTATACAAGAGTTCAGAACCCGGCTTGCGCGTGACGAAACCGTGCAGGAAACCGGCAGGAACAAGCATTTGCCGTCCGTTCTCAGGTGTTAATTCTACCCCATACCACTTGCCGTAGCTGGGGGAGCCGATGCGTATATCGACCGCAACGTCAAAAACCGAACCCGATCCACAACGGATCAGTTTTGTCTGCGCATGCGGTGGCGACTGAAAATGCAAGCCTCTGACTGTGCCGACGGCCTCGGAATAGGAATGGTTGTCTTGCACAAAGTCTATGTCGATGCCTTGGCCAAGTAGTGTTTGTTTGTTCCACACTTCCGAAAAGAACCCTCTTTCATCTTCGAACCGTCGCGGCACGAGAATTAGAAGATCAGCAATTTCGGTTTTGATTATGTCCATCTTTGCTACGGATCCATAAGAAGCATCGTGGTCTTATCTCACCGCCAAGCAGAAATAAAAAGTTGGAAATTTGGCGACACTCTAACCTGCGCGACCTGTATTGTCTCTCGCTGCGCGATAACCCTCGACATAATCTTGGAGGATGCGCCTTAGCGCCTCGGGATCATTGGATTCTGATGCCTGTTCTAGGTTGCGCAATATGCGTGCCATCTCGATTTGGGACAGGGAGGTCTCTTCCGCGCGCATGATCTTTTCATGCGGTGTTGGCAGGGCATTGTCTCCAATCAGAAGCTCTTCATACATCTTTTCGCCCGGTCTGAGGCCGATGGTTTCGATCCTGATGTCGCCATTCGGGTTCGCTGCGTCGCGGACTGTCAGGCCGGACAGCTCGATCATGCGCCGCGCGAGGTCACTGATATTGACTGCCTTGCCCATGTCCAGGACGAAGACATCACCGCCCGTGGCATAGGCGCCAGCGAGCAGGACCAACCTTGCAGCTTCGGGTATGGTCATGAAATAGCGGTTGATCTTGTCATGGGTCAGCGTGATCGGGCCACCCTCTGAAATCTGCTTCTGAAACAAGGGGATCACTGAGCCAGACGATCCCAGAACATTCCCGAACCGCACCATAGAGAATTTCGTGCCGTGAGATCGGGTTTGCAAATCCTGCACAACCAGTTCAGCAAGGCGTTTGCTGGCGCCCATCACATTGGTTGGTCTGACCGCCTTGTCTGTAGAGACCAGAATGAAGCGCTCCACATGCGCAGCTTCAGCGGCTTCTGCTACGGTTTGTGTGCCAATGACATTGTTGCGTACGCCCACGATCTCATTTTCCTCAACGAGCGGGACGTGTTTGTAGGCGGCCGCGTGCAATACGATATCGACCATGCCTTCACGCAAGGTCTGCTCAACCGCAATGCGATCAGTGACGGATCCCAGACGCGCGACGATCTCTACGCCGAGCTCATTTGCGACCGGGCGCAGTTCGCTATGGATGGAGTAGAGCGCAAATTCGCTGTGATCATAGAGAACCAAACGATGTGGATTGCAGCGCAGCACCTGACGGCAAAGCTCCGAGCCAATGGAGCCACCAGCACCAGTGACCATAATGCTGCGGCCTGCATAGGTGCGCGTGACCTCCGGCGTTTCCAGTTCGACCCTGTCACGCCCCAAGAGCATGTCTGGCGTCACTGGTTGAAGTTTATCCGTGATACCTTTTCCGTCCATCAACTCGCTGTAGGAGGGCAGCGCGTAGACTTCAAAGCCAAGATCGGAAAGCTCCTTGATCCGTTGGCGACGCACGTCTTCCGATACAGAGGGCAGAGCCAACAGCACACGTTTCACTTTGTGACGGTTCACCTGTTTTTCGAATTTCGCACGCGCATAGACGGGCAGACCCGACACGGTCATATTCTGCAGCGTCAAATTGTCATCGATGAACATGACTGGGCGCATGGCGAAGTCTTGACGTAACGCAGCCATCAATTGAACGCCTGCCGATCCTGCGCCGTAAATTGCTACAGGAATGCGGCCCTTGTCACGCCCAGATAGATACAACAGCAACGTCCGGGCGGAAAGCCGAGACATTATATGGACTGTCAGAAAGACCGGGCCAAAAATCAAAGGCAAGGATCTGGCGCCATCAAGGCCCAGCAGCAAACCTGCAACAATTGCGATGACCGTTAGACAGATGGCCGCGATAGCACTGCGCCCAATATCTTCGACTTCGAACGCGATCAGTTTGATCCGATTTAGACCTGTCAGCCAAAACACCGGAACAGCCCCGAGCGTAACTGCGAGGAACAAAGGCAGGGAGGAGGTGATTTGTTCGCTTGGGACCTGAGTTCCGAACCTCAGCGAAAAGGCCCAATACAAGCTTATCGGGACAAGTAGGGTATCAACACACAGCAGTATCGTGCGCTTTACGGCGCGCGGTAATGCGACAAGGTATAAAAACATTCAGCCCGTTCCCGACAGCTCGCAGTTTGTCACTATTCTATCTGCCTTACTTCGTTTTTTCGTCTCTAAACCAGAGCTTGTGTATAGATTTTGCGAAACTGTTACAAATCTGTTTATGCCTTGTATACGCCGTAAGCGCCGGAGTGGTTGGCAAATTTGGGCGTGATCAGTGGCCGGGCGAGACAACTATGACTTGGGCCCAACGATGGCGAGTCACGCAATTGATGCTCTTCCATGAACTTCGGCAACTCACACTTGGTGAGCAGAAGGCAATCCTGACAGCTTTGTCCGCAAATCTCAATCGGACGTGGCATTCTCAAAGGTCAAACTCAAGTGCAACGAACGACATGCTCAACCTTGTGCGTCGAAGCCACCAGCGGAAGGGCAGGGCAGGCCCAGTGGGCCTTGACGGGCTCAAGTCTAAGTTTCTACGGTAATGAATATCTTTACACGCGTTAACGAAACACCTTCCGCGACGTGACTTTAGGAGGTGCATCGTGTCGGAGCCAAAAATACGCAATATGGAGGAATTCGCTGCAAAAGCGGGGATTTCTCGTCCGACTGTGTCAAAATACTTCAATGACCCCGATAGCGTACGCAGTTCCACCCGCAGCCGGATCGAGAAGGCGCTTGAGCAGTATGATTACCGGCCCAACTTGTATGCCATCAACCAGAACCGGCGGCTGACCAAGAATATTGGAATTGTGGTTCCCTACGTGGCTGACCCATTTTTCGCGGAGATGTCGCGCAAGATTGAACGGCAGTGCATCGCCGCTGGGTTCTCTCCGTCGACGTTCAGCTCTCATGGCAGTCCCAAACAGGAGGTGGAGATCCTCGATACTCTGCGGTCCATCCGGCCCGCTGGCGTGCTATTGGCGCCGCTTGGGCGCACATCGGATCGAAAGACGATTGAAGCCTTCTGCAAAGATGTTCCAACGGTGTTGTTTGACGCAAATATCGAAGGGATTGAGGCTTCATTTATCGGTTCCGACAACTTTCAATCCGTTCCGATGATGGTGGATTATCTGTGCCGGACAGGCGGGCCGCCTTGCTTCTTCGAGATGCCTCCGGTCAACCCCAATGCCAACAAGCGCCGTATCGCTTACGTGCAGGCGATGGAAGCGCTTGGCCATGAGCCACATGTCCTTCGGGTCGATGGCCAAGGATGGGAGTTCGAGGATGTGGGGTTTTCCGGTGGCATGACGCTGCTTGAGGAGGGGCGATTCCCCAGTTCGACCGTGCTGTGTAGTAATGACCGATTGGCCATCGGGTTGCTTTCGGCTGCCTATCACAGCGGTATTCAAGTCGGGCTTACGGATGGTTGCACGCTCCGGATCGCCGGGCATGACGACCACCCATTCTCCCGATTTACCTGCCCGTCTCTCACGACGGTTTCGCAAGATTATGCAGCAATTTCAGAGCGAAGCGTAAAAACACTGTTCGCCTTAATTGAGTCAGAAGACAAAACTGCACTCCAAGAAGAAGTCCTGTTTAACGGTCAATTGGTCATGCGTGCCTCCGCGTGAGGGGCTCATTATTTTACGCGCGTAAAATTATTATTGACCTCGCGTTACATGCTCGTCTAGGCTGATGGCAGCATCCAATGCACCAAGGGAGGAACTGGGATGAAACTTACCACGCCAATTCTCGTGGCGAGCGCGCTGGCCTTGTCCGCCGGCACCGGCGCATTCGCCGACGGTCACGCCAAGTCGCTCACCATTGCGATCGTGAACAACGGTCACATGATCAACATGCAGAAAGTTGCCGAAGCCTATACGGAAGAGACCGGCGTCCAGCTTGAATGGGTCTCTTTGGAGGAGGGTGTTCTGCGCGAGCAGGTCACATCCGATACCGCAACGGGTGGCGGCCAATATGACATTATCAACATCGGCATGCAGGAAGCACCGATCTGGGGTGAGGCCGGGTGGATCGAGCCGCTGGAATTCGGCGCGGGTTACGACATGGACGACATGCTGCCAGCCATCCGGAACGGCCTGTCGGCCAATGGGACGCTTTACGCCGCACCGTTCTATGGGGAAAGCTCAATGGTCATGTACCGTAAGGACCTGACCGATGCGGCTGGCGTCACCATTGCGGATAATGACAGCTGGGACAACATCAAGGCAGCAGCGGCGGCGATCCATGATCCTGACAATGGTGTCTATGGTGCCTGTCTGCGCGGCAAGCCGGGTTGGGGCGACAACATGGCGTTCATCACGACTATGGTGAACTCTTTCGGTGGCGCATGGTTTGACGCGGACTTTAAGCCGACCATCGACTCCGATGCGTGGAAAGCCGCGATCAACTTCTATGTTGATCTGCTGGGCAATTACGGCCCTCCCGGCTCTGAAGGGAATTCCTTTAACGAGATCCTGGCGCTCTACAATGAAGGCAAATGCGGGATGTGGATCGACGCAACAATCGCCGCCTCTTTCCTGGAAGTTGACGGTGTCGCATATGCTCAATCGCCGAATGCCGGAAATCCGGTCGGCGCAAATTGGTTGTGGGCTTGGGCCATGGCCGTGCCAGCAGGCACCGAAAACGCGGAAGAGGCCAAAGCCTTTATCGAGTGGGCCACATCCAAGGACTATATCAAAGCCGTTGCTGAGCATCCTGAATTCGGCTGGGGTAAAGTGCCAACCGGCACCCGCGTATCGACTTACGCATATCCTGAGTTCAAGGAAGTTGCAGGCTTCGCGGCTGCAGAACTGGCCGCTATCGAGTCCGCCGCTCCCGAGGCAACTGATTTGAAGCCATATGTCGGTGTGCAGTTCGCAGCGATCCCGGAGTTTCCAGAAGTGGGCTCTGCTGTTGCGCAGGAGATGGCCGCCGCATTGTCGGGCGCGAAATCCGTCGATGAAGCTTTGGCTGCGAGCCAAGCCGCCGCTGAGTCAATCATGACCGAGGCTGGATACTAAGCTTCCCAGACCCAAATAACTTTGAGGGCCCGGCGGATACCTGCCACGACGCGTCGGGCCCTTTACGAACCAACTCCATGCGATGGGTGGCCAGAACTGGCGCCCGGCTTGGCAAGACCCGCAAACCGAATATTTAATGAGACGCAACAGGGGTGAACGTACCGTTCACCAGAGGGATAAGGCTATGTCTGACCGAAAGCTGCCACGTCTGCTGCAAACACCGGCGGTTCTGCTGCTACTTGTTTGGATGCTGATCCCTCTGGGGATGACGCTCTACTTCTCTTTCATCCGCTACGTCCTGAACAATCTGCGCCGCCCTGAATGGACAACACCTTCCCTGAGCAATTGGCGTGGTTTTGGCAATTACGAGTTTGTACTGAATTCCAAAGACTTCCTGTTTGCCATTCAGAACAGCCTGTTTATCGTCGGTTCGATCTTGTTTTTGACAGTGATCCTCGGTGTGTTGATCGCGGTGCTGATCAACAAGGCTTTCCCGGGACGCGGCATCGTTCGGGTGCTTTTGATTTCCCCCTTCTTCGTCATGCCAGCGGTGAACGCTGTCTTGTGGATCAACATGATCCTTGATCCAGTGCTCGGGCTTCAGGGTCTCGCGGTTGAGGGGATCAACAGTTTGATCGCCACGCTGCAGAACGCGCCCGTCTTTGGCTGGTTCTTTTCACTCTGGCCCGAGCTTGAACCCATCTCGTTTCGCGCCACGCAGACTTCGGCCTATGCAGTCATCATCATGGTCACTTGGCAATGGACGCCCTTTGCGGTTTTGATTTTCATGACGTCGCTGCAATCCGAAGATCAGCAGCAGAAAGAGGCTGCGATTCTTGATGGTGCTGGCGCCTGGTCGCAATTCCGATTTCTGACACTGCCACATTTGGGTCGCCCCATCGCAATTGTCGTGATGATTCAGGCGATATTTCACCTGTCGCTTTACGCCGAGATCGAGATTGTCAGCCGCGGCAATGGCAACAAGAACCTGCCCTATCTGATAGGGGAATTCGCCAACAACAACATCGGCGCGGCCAGCGCCACCGGCATCTTCGCCGTCATCCTCGCAAACATCGTTGCCATCTTCCTGCTGCGGATGATTGGCAAAACACTGATGGAGTAACGGACACATGGCTATCGTCGCACAATCCTCCAAGGCCGGGCGTGTCAGCCGCGCCACCCTCGCCTGGGTCGTTGGCCTGCTTTTCTTCTTCCCGATTTTCTGGATGGTCCTGACCAGCTTCAAAACGGACGCCGATGCGGTCAAACCGGAGTTTCTGATCTTCTTCCAGCCCACGCTGGAGAACTACCTGAATATGACGGAGAACTACGATTACTGGCGCTTCGCCCGCAACTCGGTCATTACGTCGGTCTTTGCGACGATCTTCGCGCTCGCCGTTGGCATTCCTTGCGCCTACGCGATGGCTTTCAACCCCACCCGCGCTACCAAGGATGTGCTGATGTGGATGCTGTCCACAAAGATGCTGCCCGCCGCCGCCGTGTTGTACCCCATGACATTTCTGACCAAGAGCATTGGGCTGTTTGACACGCATTTCATGGTGATCGTGGTGCTGATGTTGATCAATCTGCCCATCGTGGTCTGGATGCTCTTCACATATTTCAAGGAAATCCCGAAGGAAATCATCGAAGCTGGCCAGATGGACGGGGTGAACACATGGGGAGAGATCAAGGAAATTTTGATCCCGTTGGCATGGGGCGGCATCGCGTCCACCGCGCTGTTATGCTTCATCTTTTGCTGGAATGAAGCCTATTGGACCGTGCGCCTGACCACGACTGATGCGGCCACCTTGTCCAAGTTGATCGAAGGGAACAGGGCCCCAGAAGGGCTGTTCTTCGGCCGCCTTTCTGCCGTTTCTGCGGCCGCCGTCGGCCCGATCATCGTGTTGGGCTGGTTCTGTCAAAAACAACTCGTCCAAGGCTTGACCTTCGGCGCTGTGAAATAGGAGTTCTCTGATGGGACGCATCGTTCTGGAAAAAGTCACCAAGAGCTTTGGGGAAACTCAAGTCATCCCTTCGCTTGATCTGACCATTGAAGATGGCGAGTTTGCGGTTTTCGTAGGCCCCTCAGGTTGTGGCAAATCCACGCTTCTGCGCTTGATCGCCGGGTTGGAAGACACAACATCCGGCAAGGTCATTATCGACGGGCAGGATGTGACAGAAATCTCCCCCTCCAAGCGCGGGTTGGCCATGGTGTTTCAAACCTACGCGCTCTACCCGCATATGACGGTGCGCAAGAACATTGCATTTCCGATGCGGATGGCAGGCATTCCCGAGGCGGAGCAAGAGGCCAAAATCAAGGCGGCGGCTGAGGCGCTGAATCTCACCGACTATCTCGACCGGAAGCCGGGACAATTGTCGGGCGGGCAACGGCAAAGGGTTGCTATTGGCCGTGCCATTGTCCGTGACCCATCGGCTTTTTTGTTTGATGAGCCTTTGTCGAACCTTGATGCAGCCTTGCGCGTCGGCATGCGGCTGGAGATTTCAGAGATGCACGCCCGCATGAACACAACCATGATCTATGTGACGCATGATCAGGTCGAGGCTATGACCATGGCCAACAAGATTGTGGTGTTGCAGGCCGGAGTGATCGAACAGGTTGGCTCGCCGCTTGAGCTGTACCGCGCGCCGCAGAACCTGTTCGTTGCGGGCTTCATCGGCTCGCCTAAGATGAATTTCATTGAAGGCGCGGATGCCGCAAAGCATGGGGCGGCGACCATTGGAATCCGGCCCGAACATATCGACGTGGTGCCTGATGGCGGCTTGTGGCAAGGGACGGTCGGTGTTGCGGAGCATCTTGGCTCTGACACGTTTTTCCATATCCATGAGACCGGCTTGGCCGAAACACTGACAGTGCGTGCGCCCGGCGAGGTGCTGCTCAAGCACGGCGACCCGATCCAGTTGAATCCCCGCCAAAACATGATTCACTGTTTTGACGCTGCAGGACATCGAATCACATGACACGCCTTTCCGGGAAAACTGCCCTGATCACCGGTGCCGCACGCGGTATTGGCGCGGCGTTTGCAGAGCGATATGTGAAGGAAGGCGCGCAGATTATGATTGGCGATATCGACAGTGCTTCCGCGTCTGAGACGGCAGCGCGCCTAGGACCTGCCGCCGCATCCGTTCACATGGATGTCACCTCGCAGGACAGTATCGAGGCCGCTGTGTCACAGACCGTCGATCAGTTTGGCCAGATCGACATTCTCATAAACAATGCCGCAATCTTCAGTGCAGCGCCGATCGTCGACATCAAAAAGGACGATTACGATCGCGTCTTCGCAATCAATGTCTCCGGGGCCCTTTTCACATTGCAAGCAGTTGCCCGGCACATGATAGAGGCGGGTGTGCAGGGTCACATCATCAACATGGCAAGCCAGGCAGGCCGAAGGGGGGAGCCACTTGTCGCCGTGTACTGCGCCGCCAAAGCCGCGGTGATCTCTCTGACTCAAAGTGCGGGTCTGGACCTGATCAAACACGGGATCAACGTCAACGCGATTTCCCCCGGCGTCGTAGACGGCGAACACTGGGATGGCGTCGACGCATTTTTTGCCAAATACGAGGGTAAGCAACCGGGACAGAAAAAGCGCGAAGTTGCGGCAGGCGTGCCGCATGGCCGCATGGGCCGGGCCGACGACCTAACCGGCATGGCCGTATTTCTGGCCTCAGATGATGCGGATTACATTGTGGCACAGACCTACAATGTAGATGGCGGTCAATGGATGAGTTGATGGACGGTTTGGTTGATCTCAAAAAGGCTGCATTGGCAAAACTGCCTTCAGGGGTCCGGACACCTCGATACGACCGATCCCGCCTGACCCCCGGAATTGTTCATATCGGTCTTGGCAATTTCCACCGGGCGCATCAGGCTTGGTACCTGCATCGGTTGTTCGATATGGGCCGTGATCACGATTGGGCTATCATTGGCGCGGGCGTGCGTGCAGCTGATGCTGCGCAACGTGACCGGCTTCTGGCGCAGGATTGCTTGACAACCCTGATCGAACTCGACCCCGCAGGTAAATCGGCTGAGGTCGGCGGCGCAATGATCGATTTTCTGCCCGTTGAAGAACACAACGCCAGTCTGATTGCGCAAATGGCGGATCCTGCCATCCGTATTGTATCGCTGACTGTGACAGAGGGTGGCTATTTCGTCGATCCCGCCACGGGCGATTTTGACCATGACCATCCAGATATCCAGCATGACGCGGCTCATCCGCAGGCACCACGTACAGCGTTCGGTGCGATGGTCGAAGCGTTGCGTCTGCGCCGCGCGGCAGGTATTGGGCCGTTTACCAGTCAAAGCTGTGACAACCTGCAAGGCAATGGCGCGGTCCTGCGCCAGACTGTTGTCTCTTTGGCTCAGCATTCCGATCCCGAGTTGGCTGACTGGATCGCAGAGGCCTGCAGTTTCCCCAATTCCATGGTAGATTGCATCGTCCCTGCCACCGGCCCTGCGGAGGTCGCCCTAGCCCGAGACTTTGGGATCAATGACGCTGCCCCGGTCACCCATGAGAATTTTCGACAATGGGTGATCGAAGACGATTTTTGCGCGGGTCGGCCTGCGTGGGAGGAGGTGGGCGCCACCCTCTCTGGCGACGTTCATGTGTTCGAGGCCATGAAGATCCGCATTCTTAACGGCGGGCATCAGGTCATTGCGGCGCCTGCCGACATTCTGGGAATAACGACCATCGCTGGCGCTATGGCACATGAGGGTATTGCCGGGTTGCTCGATAAGACAGTGCGCGAAGAAATCGCACCGCTGGTCTCTGCTGTGCCCGGGACATCGCCGGAGGCCTATCTGGACCTCATCACTCGCCGTTTTGCCAATCCTGAGATTCGGGATACCACCCGCCGCGTGGCTTTTGACGGCTCTGCGCGCCAGCCGGGCTTCATCGTCCCGTCGATCCGTGAAGGGCTGGCCAAGGGCACATCTGTTGAAGGGCTGGCACTGGTGTCCGCTATCTGGGCCCGATATTGCACCGGGACGCGGGAGGATGGTTCAACTATCTCCGCCAATGATCCGAATTGGGACGCGCTGCAAACAACTGCGCTGCAAGCACGCGACACGCCGATGGTCTGGCTGGAACAGCGGCAGTATTTCGGTGAACTGGCCGATGCCCCTCGTTTCGCAGAAGCCTTCGCAAGCTGGCTCACACGTCTGCACACCGATGGGGTTGAGGCCGCGATAAGAGTTTACCTCAAGGCTTAGGCACAGCCTCCCGGTGCGCGCAGATATCCGAAGGCGTGTGGTTATGCGACGACGTCAAGGACGTGCGACAGGCGGGATGTTCAGGTGGGCAAGGTGGTCAAAACAACCGACACATGCAAAACTCCACCCCAAACGGAGGAACATTATGAAACTCACAGCATTACTGGCAGGCGCGGCAGTCGCGTTCACCGCAGGACTGGCCTTGGCGCAGGAACGGATCACGTATAAATCGGCCAAATCAACGTCGTCCTACTACCAGATGGGCGTTCAGATTGCAGAGGCGATGAAGGCTGGCACAGATGGCGGTATGATCGTCACGGTTGAGGAAAGCCAAGGCTCCGTACAAAATGTGATGGAAGTACGCGGGCGCGGCGCGGATTACGTGTTCACCACACCGCCTGCATTGATTGGCCTCGCCCAAGGCGGAAAGGCCATGTTTGAAGGCAAATCCGATCCTGCATTTGACGAGATCCGCGCCTTGTTTCCGATCCCCTCACTGACAATGCATTTCGTGATGTCTGACAGCAGCGGCGTCACTGAATTCGGTGAAATGGAGGGCAAGACAATACTGCTTGGCAAAGGGTCATTCGGTGCCAGAGAGGGCGAGAAATACCTTGGGCTGTTTGGACTTGAAGGCAAGGTTGAGTTGGCCGAGGTCGAACTGTCCAACGCTGTTGCCGCTTTGAAGAACGGACAGATCGACGGGTTTGTGACAGCGGGGTCGTACCCTGCGCCAAATGTGATCGAGGCAGCGGCCACGACGGGTGTGACTGTCTTGTCATTGACTGAGGACCAGATCGCCAAAACGAAGCGCACAAAGCTCGTGATCCCGGCGGGAACCTATGCAGGGCAAGACGCAGAGATCACCACGACCTCTCTTCCCGTCGCAGCATTCACAACCACGAAGATGAGCGATGATGTCGCGTATATGCTGACGAAAACCTTCTGGGAACAGCGTGACGGGATGGGCGAAGCCGCTCCTTGGTGGAACGGCGTTGATGAAGGTTTGATGGGCAGCATCACAAGCCAAATCCATCCTGGTGCAATCCGCTATTACAAAGAGGTCGGGTTCGCTCTGACCGCCGCGCAGATGTAGTCCTCATCCAAGCGAGGTGCAGCAGGGGAATTTGGGGGCGACCCGGCGTGTCCTCACTGGGGCTCCCGCCTTTTATGTCCATTCGAACTGACAAGTCGCCATGCGTTTGATCATCTTTCTTGCCGCAGCGGTTCTGGTCAGTTTTCATTTGGTGCTGATTTTTTCGGGTCTGGTGCCAAATCTGGTCAGTCGGCCCTTGCATCTTGCGCTTGCTCTGCCGTGGATTCTGCTCGCTGGAGCGGGTGGTAATCTGCTGCGTGTCAGTGGTGTTGTGCTGACGGTCGCAGGCGTTGGCGCGTCGCTTTGGGTGGCTTTTTCGCACGACACACTGTCTGACCAATACGGGTTTCTGGAAGGGCCGTTTCAGACTTTGATCGCCATCACCCTGCTGGTGGTCGTGCTCGAAGCGGCCCGTCGTGCCATCGGATGGCCACTGCCAATGGTCGCGGCTCTTGCGCTTGTCTACGGACTGTTCGGTCAGCACATCCCGGGCGAGTTTGGCCACTCAGGCACACCGCTGCCTAGCTTCCTGGGCACATTAACAATCGCGGAGGGCGGGATCTGGGGGAGCCTGACCGGAGTCTCCGTCAATGTCGTAGCGATTTTCGTTATCTTCGGCGCAGTGTTGAATGCTGGTGAGGCTGGCCAAGGCTTCATGAATGTAGCCGCCGCTGCGGCGGGCCGCCTGAAAGGCGGGGCAGCGAAGGTTTCCGTTCTGTCTTCGGCATTCTTCGGCTCAATATCGGGTTCGGCGTCGGCCAATGTGGCATCCACCGGGGCAATTACCTTGCCTGCGATGACCAAACTTGGCTATCCGAAACGGCTCGCTGCAGCGGTAGAGGCGGTGGCCTCATCGGGTGGTCAGATCATGCCGCCGCTGATGGGTGCGGGCGCCTTCGTCATGGTGGAACTGACCGGCGTAGCTTACCCGTCTATCATGGCCGCGGCGCTGCTTCCGGCAATTCTTTACTTTCTCGCGGTTTGGATAGGGGTCGATGCTTATGCCGCGCGTCATGACCTCGCGGGGCTCAACACCGAAGAACTGCCGTCTGCGCGCGAGGTGCTGATCACGTCAGCATTCTTTGCTGTGCCTTTTGCCATCCTCTTGCTTGGTATGTTCTGGGCCAAGGTGACGCCGCAATACGCCGCCTGCATTGCCATATTGGCCAGCTTTGTTTTGCTTTTCTTCAATACCAGCGGCCCGGGAAGTTGGGGCGATACCCGGCAGCGCATTGAGAACGCGATGCTGAACGCAGCCCGGCAGGTGTCGATGATCGCAGCCATTATCATCTGTGCCTCCATCATCATCGGGGTGCTGTCGATCACCGGCTTGGGCATCAAGATCACCTCGCTCATTTTGTCGGGGTCTGGCGGGATGTTATGGCCTGCACTGCTGCTCACCGCACTGGCTTGTCTGATCCTCGGCATGGAAGTTCCAACAACGGCCGCCTATGTCATTTGCGTGTCTGTTGCTGGACCTGCTCTGATCCAACTGGGGCTGGAGCCACTTCAGGCGCATCTGTTCGTCTTCTGGTTCGCGCTTTTGTCCACCATCACACCTCCGGTCTGTGGGGCTGTCTTCATCGCGGCGGGTATGATCGGTGAAAACTGGCTGAAAGTCGCGCTGACCGCTATGACGCTGGGCTTTGGCCTTTACATCATTCCGCTGGCGATGATTGCAAACCCAAGTTTGATTGAGCTGCAATCGACGCCAATGACTGCCATCTTGAGCGCTTTACAGGTCGCGCTGGGCTTGGGGATGATGTCGATCGGCATGATTGGAACCGGATCTCAGCTTATTCGACTGGTTTTGCTGTTTGCCGGCGCTGCGATCATTTTTATGCGACTGCTGTTTTGAACGACACATCGCTGCCCGGAACCGCGCTGAAGTTGTTGTTACAATTTCGCGCGATGGGCGTGGTTTAGATTGGCAATTTGATCGACTTTTAGGAAGCGAGGCTCACTCTGCGGCAACTCCATTGCCATAGTCTCCTTTGGCCATCTCTTCAGCCTCAATGCTCTCGAATAGAGCCTTGAAGTTGCCTTCACCGAAACCGTCATCCCCTTTGCGTTGGATGAACTCGAAGAAAATCGGGCCAATAACGGTTTTGGAAAATATTTGGAGCAGAATTTTTGTCTCCCCCCCATCAATCACCCCTTCACCGTCGATGAGAATCCCGTGTTTCTTCATGCGCTCCACGGGTTCTTCATGGCCGCTCACACGGTCAAATGACATATCATAATAGGCCGCTGGCGGCCCTGGCATGAAGGTCACTCCCTGTTCCGCTATCGCATCTACAGAGGCATAGATGTCGCGCGCGCCTACTGCGATGTGCTGAATCCCCTCGCCATTGTACTTTTTCAAGTAGTTGACGATTTGACCCGTTTCCCCGCGATCTTCGTTGATCGGAATGCGGATACGTCCGCAAGGAGAGGTGAGCGCGCGGCTGTATAGACCGGTGAACTTGCCCTTAATGTCAAAGAACCGAATTTCCTTAAAATTGAACAGGTCGCCATAGAAGGCGAACCATTTGTCCATATTTCCTTTGAAGACATTATGAGTCAGGTGGTCGAGATAGTAGAAGCCAACCCCTTGGGGGTGCGCATTGGTGATCCAGTTGAACTCGTCATTATAGACGCTGTGATCAAAATACGTGTCAAAGAAGTAGATCAGCGATCCACCGATCCCGACTATCGCAGGCGCGTCCATGGTTTTGCCGTCACCTTCATACGGAGTTGCGCCGTTTTTGATGGCGTGTTGGAAGGCGTGTTGGGCATCAACCACCCGCCACCCCATGGAGGGTGCGCAGGGTCCGTGTTCTTCAATGAAATGCGCCGCGTGTGAATTCGGTTCTGCGTTGATGAGATAGGAAATGTCGCCTTGTTGCCAGAGTTCGATTTGCTTCGACTTGTGATTTGCCACGTGGACGTAGCCCATTCTTGCAAAGCTGTCGCGCAATGATTGAGGATCAGGGTGGGCGAACTCGACAAACTCGAAACCGTCAGTCCCTGCAGGATTATCGGGTGTGATTGTCGCGCGGGGCGCGTCATGTGGAAAAGGGCCCATTCTGTCCTCCTGAGGTTTATCTCAGATGGCATATTACTTGTAAGGATGTGTAAAATCTGTGCATTATAATGCGATAAATGTAGAAAATTGCACATAGAGGATCATGAGGGGGGAATACAGTGCACACATCGCTCGATTCATTTGATCACCAAATCCTGCGCGCCCTTGAAAAAAATGGTGCACTGACGAACGCACAGTTGAGCGAGACTGTGAACCTGTCGACATCGCAATGCTCACGTCGTCGGGTTCGGCTCGAAAAGGACGGCTTTATCCTAGGCTACCACGCGCGTCTCAACGCCGATGCTATGGGCATTACCCTGCGTGCCGTCGTGCGCGTCAACCTCAACTCTCACAGTGCGGAAAATGAGAACGAGTTTACAAAGATGCTTGCGAGCCATGACGAAATTGTCGAGGCGTTTTCAGTCTCAGGCGACGCCGATTACATCCTCATCCTGCAATGCGAAAATCTGGCACGGTTTGCGGATTTCATTCATTCGAAACTGCTCCCTCAACCGGTCATCGGGCAGGTGCGGTCCGAGATTGTATTGAAAGAGATAATATAGACGAAAACTGCCGAGGAATTAGTCTGCTGCTGCGTTATGGGTAGGGTCAAACAACGTGCGCCCACATGAGCCTAAATTGCAGGTCCAAATGGCCTTCAACTTTATTCCGTCAAGGCCGGTTCAACGCGCTTCGAATCCGGCACGGCCGACGGATACATAAGCCGTGAAGCCCGCGCGCTTGGCATCTTTGGCGGTGTAGATGTTTCGCAGGTCGGCCATGCGAGCTGTTGTCATTTTTCGTGCGATCTTTTTCAGGTCGAGGGCGCGGAATTCGTTCCACTCGGTCAGCAGCACCAATGCGTCCGCGTTTTGGGCCGCTTTATAGGCGTCCTCCACCCAGTTTACCCCGGGCAAAAGCGCTTCTCCCTCATGCTTGCCTTGGGGGTCGGTGACCCGCACTTTCGCACCGCCGCCCACAAGCGCTGGAACGATAGTCAGAGCAGGCGCATCGCGCATATCGTCTGTATTGGGTTTGAAGGTAACACCCAAAACCGCAATGGTCTTGCCGTTGAAACTGCCATCACACAGATCACGGAGCTTTTCGATCATGCGCGATTTAACCGCGTCGTTGACCCGCATCACGGTCTCTGTGATCTGCATTGGTATCGCGTGCTCTTGCCCAATACGCGCCAAAGCAGATGTATCTTTTGGAAAACAGGAGCCGCCGTAACCCGGTCCTGCATGCAGGAATTTGTTGCCGATACGTCCGTCCAGCCCCATGCCTTTTGACACCTGTTTGACATCCGCCCCGGTCTTTTCGCAAAGGGCTGCGATCTCGTTGATGAATGTGATCTTCGTGGCCAAAAAAGCGTTTGCGGCGTATTTGATCATCTCAGCGCTTTCCAGATCAGTCGTCAGGATTGGAAATTCACGCAAATACAAAGGGCGGTAGATATCCGCCATCACATCGGCGGCACGCTCTGATTGGACACCCACGACGACCCGGTCCGGCTTCATGAAATCATCAATGGCCGCACCCTCGCGCAGAAATTCTGGGTTAGAAGCGACGTCGAAAACAAGATCAGGGGCGGCCTTCTTGACCACTTTTTTGACTTGCCTGTTTGTGCCAAGCGGGACAGTCGATTTGGTCACAATAACGGTGTACTCGTTTCCGGCCTTCATTGCGGCTTGCGCGATCTCTTCCGCAGCGGCGTAGACATAGGTGAGGTCAGCATGGCCATCGCCGCGACGTGTTGGGGTTCCGACGGCGATGAAAACAGCGTCTGCGCCCTCAACAGCGGTCTGAAGGTCAGTCGTGAAGGATAGCCGATCCGCTTCGACATTCTTGGCCATCAGAACGTCAAGGCCCGGCTCGTAAATCGGAACGTCGCCCGCATTGAGCATGTCAATCTTGCCAGGATCCATGTCCACGCAAATCACTTGATGCCCGAAATCGGAAAAGCACACGCCAGAAACAAGGCCCACATAGCCTGTGCCAATCATCGCGATCTTCATGTCAACTGCTCCTTACTACGCGTGTGCAGATCACATGCTGTCTTGGCACCAATGTGTCAACAGAAGGTCGATTTTCAGAACGTGTCTGGGTTGATTAACTGTCGACGTCAGCAGCAATGCCGAATGCGGAGCCGATAAGGCCGAGCACAGTGCGTGCATTGTTGATTGGGCTTTCTGTGGCGTAAAGGACGTCTTTTGGGTTTACGTGGAATTGGCCCGCGCTGAATAGCCCGTCAGCCGTTGTGAGGTCCATCGTGAAGACGACGCGTTTGTGTTCGGGTCCTGCAACCCCATCCGTGCGGACAGCACGACCATTGTATTCTCTCAGGACCAAGATGCCTTCGGGGTTTGCCCGGTCGTCTGAAAGTCCCCCCATCAAAGCTACGGCGTCCAACGCGGTGACGTGGTCATCAGGGAAGGTAATCAGTTCTTCGCGACCCGTTGCGCCGAGCGCAAGGAAGTACTTCTCATCCTCCGCTACGACGATCTTGTCGCCATTTCGGAGGGTTGTGTCGAGCGATGGCGTCTTCAAGAGCTTGTCGAGCGCAATCGCATAAGTCGTATTCCCGCGGAGCAGGCGGATTTGCGGATTGGCAAATCCGTCTCGTGCGCCACCACTTAGAGATAGCGCGCTCAACACTGTCATGTCGCGCTCTTCCAGCGGAAAAGAGCCGGGCTGATTGACGCCTGACACGACATCAACGCTGTGGCGCTTGCCTGCTTCTGCTGTAAGTTGCACCTGTGCTGATGGGGATACCTCTTCCAACGCGGTCTGAATGCGATCACGTGCACCGGCTTCGGTCATCCCGCCGACCCTGACAGATCCGACATATGGCACAAAAATCGTGCCATTGGAGGAGACACGGGAAACCTGTAACTGCGCGACCTTTTGTTCTGGGCTTGTTAGTAACGAGTTTGCATCGCTGTCCCAGACAGACATTGAAACAGCATCGCCTGGCAGGATCACGCGACCAATAGGGCCACGGTGCTTGCCGATCCAGCTAAAGCGTTTGACATAGCCGGTCTGTGGCCAGTTTTTGTAGCGGGGCAGCAGGTTCTTGGTGACAGGATAGACTGCAAATTCCGGGTTCTCTGCGTCGGCCGTTTCGACGATTTCCGATTGCAACGCAGCGCCACGCGGCAAGGCGCAGGCAGAAAGAACCAAACCCAATGCAATAAACGCCGAGCAACTTGCCTTATTGATCATGATCGCTTCGTCTCACCCCAGTTCGGAAGGCTTCGAGTGCAGCGCCCTCCATTCTTGCGAGTAGTAACCACGAATAGGGCGTTGGGGTCAATTCAATACCATATATTGCCAGTGTTTGGCGGCCTATCGAAGGATTCAAGCCGATATTGCGGGCCAGAATGCCACACCGTCAACTTGAGCCTGTTGACCTTGCCAATATGCCGACGTAACCCCGTCGCGCCATGTTTTTTCTAAGCAAGAGCTACAAGCTGTTGCGGTTCTTGAACCGCCAACCTGGCCCGGTCTTGAGGGCGGGCATTTCCGCTATTGCGTGGTTATGTACGCTGCTGTTTACCGGCCGATTGGTTCTGGCGTCTGGCGTCTTTGCGATGATCTGGCGCAAAAGAGATCTGAAGCGGGGCTTGCGGCGAGTGGCGTGGTTTGCGTCGCGCAGCCGACTGCGGCTGGAAGTGGTTTCCGACCCGGTTTTTGACGTAAGCGAAGGGATGAGCTTGCGGGAAGTGCAGGCGACACAGGCCTTCCTAGAAGGCCGTCGGGATACGTCTTTGCGCGGAGCGATGGACCTGCTGACTTTAAAGGCCGCGAGCTTGCGCCCACCGATGGCGATGACCCAGTGGGACATGGGCATGAAAGAATTCAGCAGTCTGGCTAACAGGCTTTTGGCTGAACCCATGGCGGCCACTCCGCCGACGCCCGGTGAGACGCGTGAAAGACAAGGAGATTTTCCTGTCGATGCAGCGGCCAATGCGCTGCGGGACTTCGCTGACCTGTTTCCAAACACTGAGATACCTTGGTTCCTTGTTTCCGGCACATTCCTTGGCGCGGTGCGTGAAGGCGATTTCCTTCCGCATGACTATGACATCGATTTAGGTGTGCGAGAGGACGTTTCGCTTCAGGACATGGCGAAACGGGTTGCATCTGATCCGCGGTTCTCTGTCATCGGGACAACCGATCAGGAAGTGCTTGTCGCAGGGCCGGACGGAATGGGATCGCATTCCACGCAGGTTTTGTTGAAGCTGCTTCACCGGGACGGCGTGCATGTTGATGTCTTCGCTCATATTCTGGATGGCGTAGAGCTCTGGCATGGGTCGCAACTGCATAGATGGGACAATAAGGATTTCGCCCTCGTGCCTTACCCCTTGGCAGGCATTTCAGTCTTTGGCGCTGCTGATGCGGACTTGTACCTCACGGAAAACTACGGCGATTGGCGCACGCCGCGCACCGGATTCAACCCCTCCACAGGCACTCCAAACCTCCGGATCGTTCATAACCTCGCCTCTCTGGTGCTGTTTTTGAAACGTTATGCTCTCGCGCGACAGGAATGCGATATAGGCTCAGAGCGGATTGCGGAGCTGATGGAGGAAGGTGGCTATATTATGCGAGAAGGGTCGGAATGGCGCTTTAATCCCGCAGTGTTCCGCCAAGACCTGAGGCGCGTGACATGAGCTGCAAAGAAGCCGAGCCGAAACCGTTGGTGTCGTGTCGATGACCCACACGCGACCCCAATCCCGAACCTACCGAGCGTTGAAGTTCGCGCGTCGACCGCGTGGTCCCTTTGTACGCGCTGTCTACGCGGCTTTGGGGTGGGGTGTCGCGTTCGTAATGACGGGCAGGGCTCCACTTGCTGGCGAAATGCGACGCAGGCTCTTGTCGGATGGTGACCTGATCCTGCCCTTGCGACGGATTGCATTTTATGCGCGTCGCGGTTGGATGAACCTTCCATTTGTGCCGCGTGATGCCATTTTTGACTTCACGCAGGGATTACCTTCAGATGCGCTGCAATCGCTAAAGACAATGGTGGTGGCATCGCAAGACCATGTGGTTCTGACAGCCCGCGCTTTGTCAGAAGCGCCCCATGATGCAGAAAAGCGCGCGGACTTTGTAAGTTCAGCCAATCGGCTTCTGAATGAGATCAAACTGCCGCCTGCGCATTCGAATGGCCGCAACGGAGCCGCGAAACGCGCGCTTGATCAGGGCGACTCTGCGGTAACGCTTCGCGATCTTGCGCAAGCTGTGCCCACGGATGAAGTGCCGTGGTTTGTACTCTCGGGAACACTGCTCGGCCTTGTGCGGGAGAACAGGTTTTTACCGCATGATGATGACATCGATATTGGACTACTGACAGACGGTATTGATGTGCCATCCGTATTGGAGCGGTTTTCTAAATTGGAGAACTTTGCGGTTTATAAGATGGACAGCCAGTTGCCATACCCGGGCAGCGGTCTGAGTGAGCCGCGACCCATGGTACTTAAACTGGTGCACCGCACTGGGGTACGTGTTGAGCTATTTCTGAATTATCAGGTCAGCGACACTGAGGTGGTGGTGGGCACTTCGGTCCATCACTGGATCAACTCGCCATTTGAGCTCGCACCATATGAATTGGCTGGTGTTCCGGTGCTGGGGCCCAAGGATGCGGACCGGCATCTGACCGAGAATTATGGCGCGTGGCAAACTCCTGTGACGGATTTCAATTGTACAACCAGCACCCCAAATGTCCGTTTGGTCCGGCACCCATTGAGCATTGTTGCATTTCTAAGACGCCTTGCGGCAGAGGCAAAAGCAGAAGACCTCGGCGCAAACAAGCTGGCAGAGGAACTCGTTCAGGCTGGCATCTTACGTGCTTTGAACGGACAACCCGACCGGTTTGAGTTGGTGCCAGAACTCTTCGCTCTGTAGAGGTCTAAGCTTTCCGCGCGAAGAAGTTGAACTTATATTTTGCTGTCGGATTGTTCAGAAATTGATCTGTAAACCAGCATTCAGAGCACAGCCCATCTGCGGCCTCTTCAAAAGTAGCCCGATCATAGAACTGATGTTGAAGCCCGGTGTCTGCGTATTTCTTTTTATACTCTTCTTCGCCAAGGATACGAATACGTTCTTCCATCAGCGTCTCTTCAAGCGCTTTGTCGAGCAGGTCTGTCACACCAACGACTGCGCCAGAACGGACGTGGTTAAGCATATTCTTGACACTTTCTGCTCCGTATTCCTGAGATGGAAAGAACTGGAACACGCCTTGCGACAAAGCTGCATCAAAGTCACGCTTTTCCAACGTGTATTCCGCGGCGCCTGAGACGTGGAATTCTGCTCCCGGCATGGCCTGACGAGCGATTTTGATCAGATCAGGGGATAAATCGATCCCCGTCAGCTTGTGACCTCGTTCCAGCATCGGCATGGAAATCGCGCCCGCCCCACAGCCGACTTCAAGCAAGTGGCCGCCGTCGGCCAACTCCAGATGCTTTATCAAACCGTCGACATATTCGTACATCGCGTCCGTGTCGGTCTTGGCATAACCGACGTCATAGCCATTCACGCGCATGATTTCTGCGAGTGTCAGGTCCCCTTCGGAGTGATCAAGGGCCTTTTTTGTCCAGATCTGTTCCCAATTCAGTTTGCTCATGTTCGTGCCTCAAGCGTCTTTCTTAGCGACATGCTGCAGGATGCGCTGATAGTCTTCGATGTAATCCACTTCGGCCCAGAAATTGCCCTTGATGTCGACAGGTGCAACAGGATGGCCATCGTCGGAAAGCTGATAGATCACATCTTCCCACCACATGCCGTGCTTCTGGCTGGAAATCAGTTCCGATAGTTTGCTCTTAAACTTGGTGACCCCAAGACCAGAGACCTTTGCCATGCCGACATACTCGCCGGTCGTCTCCTCATTGGTGAGCTCTTTTCCGTATTTTTCGAGTTTACCATCGGCCCAGGACAGGCGGTAGTCAGCGTCCTCAATCCGGCTGCTGTCGGCCAATAGTGTCAAATCGCTTTTTGAGGCGTGGAGTTTATCAAGAAGCGTGGTTTCGAAATACGTATCGCCATTCAGCGCGATGAAATCCTGATTGATGAATTTGCGGATGAACCAAAATGACGCGATGGAGTTGGTGACGTCATAGAAGGGGTTCGTCGTGATGTTGACGCCAAACCGGCTGATGTTCTGAGCGACCCGTCCGGCCTGATACCCTGTGACCACCATGATGTCTGAAGGGCTGACACCATAGTCGAGAAGCTGTTCCAGCGTATTTACGATCAGTTTTTTATCGGGTTTGATATCCAGCAGACATTTCGCGATCCCGCCCACGTTACGTGTGATACGCGTGCCGCGTCCTGCGACAAGTAGAACATATTTCATTGAGTGCTTACCATTTCTGTTCCCATAGACACGATTTGATGTGGCTGAATTGTGGGATTTGAAGATCAGGCAAGTTCGTCGACGTAATGCCCAAGTACCTTCACAAGATGATCCAGATCAGCCTTCGTCTGTCGCCCCATATGAGAAATTCGCAATGTATCTTCTTTAAGCGCGCCTCCACTGGGTGTCAAAAAGAGTCTGTGATCACGCTCAATCGCGCGGATCATCTCTTCAGCGTGGATCCGCTGGTCCGTACATTTTAGCGCTGTGACGGCATTAGAGGCGGGCTCGGCGAGGACTTGGAAGGGGAGTTTTGCGTCCGCAAGGGCGTGCCGAAAATGAGTCGCCATCTCAGACTTATCCGCCACAATTGCGTCGATACCATCCTGTGCCATATCCATCAGCTTCACATGCAATTGCAGGACAATTCCAACCGGCGGTGTGAACGGTGTTTGGCCACGCGCTGCATCTTTGAGGTAGTTTCTCAGATCAAAGTAGTAGCTGCGGGGCTTGGCCTTGTCGCTTTCAAGGAACGCAACTGCTTTAGGCGAAATCACAAGAATTGCCAGGCCGGGCGGAAGCCCGAGTGCCTTTTGAGATGCGAGCACCAATACGTCGATGTTTTGGCCGGTCATGTCTATCGGGTCACACATAAAGCTGCTGATTGCATCCACGATGTGCAAACACTCCGCATTGTCGCCAGCAGCTTTCTGATGGAAGGTCGCTACATCATTCACGCTACCGAAAATCGTGTCATGCGCATTGGCAAGTGTGGCGCCCAGCGGTTCAGAATTTGCGCTGACTTTCAATCTGTCTGAAGATGTAAAACCCTTTAGATGCTGTTGGTCATGTTCGATCAGCGGGAAGTCGTATGTGTACACGATATCGACCAATCGCTGCCCAAAACCGTGGCTGTTGAGGACAAGCGTCGGTGCATCAGACCGACAAAAATTAGACACTGCCGCATCAAGACCACCAGTGCCGGAGGCAGAAAGCAGCAGCATTCGGCTGCCTTTCGGAGCTTTTGTTAGGTCCAGAAGGAGTTTCTCACAGTCAAGCACCAGATTGGAGAATGCGGCGTTGCGAAAATACGGGGTCTGCACCTGCCCAGCATGCAATACGTCGGAAGTCATCTGAACTGGCCCGGGCGTGAAAAAATTGTTCTCGATCGCATCAGTTGTCGGCCGCGTTTTCATCAATTCATCGACGAAGCCAGATCGCTCAAGCATCTCGATGTTCTGCTGCTTGCGCCGCATGACTGGCAGGATATCCGGGCGGACTTGTTTCGGGAAGCAAGCGGTATGATCTAGCCCGTAGAAGTCGGCGAGCATCTCCGCAGCGTTCATTGAGTTCGCCTGAAAACCCTTATCCAGCCCAGTGCAAAGCCGATCAGTGAGATAGAAAAGCCCCAGAAGATTGTCGTTATAGACCCTGTTTGGTGTGTCAAATGAGAAGTCGAAATATGCGGTAGGCGTGCGCCAGTTCCCGTAATTTTCGGTCAAGTAGCGTTCAGCGTCATCGGGGATGTTAACTGTGACGCCAAGGAAATCAGACTGCTTCAAGTCGAATTTGCTGTAGTACCAGGAATGGATGTCCGTCTTGAGAACGAAGTGATCGTCTTCTATTTCATGCAAGAAGAATTCGACTTCCAAACCCGATGAGTGAGTAAGCCCCAGCTTGAATTCTGTCGTACTGCGCTCATCGATCGCGAAATTGGGATTGTCGATGAACAGCTTTCGCAAGTCATCAATGCTGAGTTCGTGATCAAAGAACCCAAGATCGAGATCATAGTCGCTGGAAATGAATGTGCCGTCCCTGATGGCGCCGAGCAATGTGCCGCTGACGAGGAAGAAACGGTGACCCGTCCCGTCGAATAGTGCTGTCAGTTGTTGCAAGGCTTTCAGCGCAGCATCCGGAGTGAAGAATTTCTTGCGGCCTTGAAAACTTCCCAACCGTTTTTCGAGCGCGCTGTACACCTTGCTGATCACATAGTCGCGTGCCTCATTGCCATAAGGTGACGCATTGCGTTTGATCAACGCCGCACGCGTGGCTTCGTCCTCTGCCAAAGTAACATGTGCTGTAGGCTGCGATGATCCGAACGAATTCTCTAGGTCTGCACCGATTGCGAATTTTAGTGCCGTATGAGTGGTAGCAAGATCGTCATGATACTTGCCCAGTCGCTTCTGTACAGGCGGCAGTATATCGCCTGCATAATTCGGGATGTACGATCTGAAATCGATCCCGAAATATTCATTCAAATATTTTGCGGAGGATACGGCGCTATGGCGTAAATCGTTCAGGATGGCATTGTGCAGACTGTCACCCAGGTGCAACAGTCCGTGCACATTGGCGCGATAAATACGGTTTGGTGGGTTGTAGGAAAAGTCAATAAACGCCGGCGGGTGTTTCCAGTTACCGTAGTTTTCTTCCAGATACCGCTCCGTGTCATCTGGCACATTGAAGAGACGTCCCAAGAATGATTGTTTGCGAAGCTTGAAAGCGGAGTAATACCAAGCATGGACATCGGTCGTCAGAACGAAGAAGTCGCCGTCACGCCGGTGGATGAAGAACTTGATCTTCAGTCCTGAGGTGTGGTTCAGGGTGATCTTCTCGTCTGTGCACTCGTTCTCGACGACCTCAAAACTCTTTGAGGTTTCGACCAGCTTGCGGACTTCTTCGTAGTTCACATGGTCTTCGATGACGCCCAGATCAAAGGTAAAGTCATTGGATATGAAATCCCCACCGCGGCATGCGCCCAACAACGTACCACTGATCAGAAAGAACTCTTTCCCGGCCTCTTCGAAAATATCCTGCAATTCGCTGAGCGAGTCATATGCAACCGTCTTTTCGAAAGACTCGTCAGGCCTCTCTAACTTCATCTGCCGCTCTTTCAGTGTGCGGTCGATTTTCCGGTTCACCCATGCGCGGACGTCTGGATGGTCTGTTGAAAGACCGCGGTGCAAAAAAAGATAGCGTTGGAGATTGTCCTTCTTTGGGTCCTCCAGATCGATGTCGATGTTGTCAAAGAAGGCATTCAACTCGGTCGCGAGGTCCGTCATTCGCGCATTTCTATTGGCGACCCTTAGACATTGCAAAGCGGCATGATATGTTGAGCTGTCATTGGGGTTTGGCTTGGTGCGCATCGCCAGTTTTGAGATGTATCTCACGCCGGGCTTATCATCCGCCCAGCCAGCAATGGTGATGTCCTTGCGAATTTTCCCCAGACCATATTTTTTGTCCAAGCACCACAACATATACAATCCCGCAGGCTTCAGATTGCCTTCCTTGTGCAGACTTAAAAAGCGTCTTCTTGTTGCAGATGGCATCATCGCCAATAAGGCAAGCAAGAAGAAGGCAAACGCTATGACACGACGCCCGAACGGCTTGCCGTCAAATTTTTGAACGACGGCAGCGATCGCATTTAGTTTGTTCATGGAGTTCCCTAAAGATACTTGCCGTAGGAGTTACGCAATCCATTGGCAAGACCAACTGTGCCAGAAACAAGCTCGTAGCCCGATGGTCCCAGCAATTTTTTCACCCGATATCGCATCGCGTATGTCATCTTTCGGCGTACGAGATATTTGTGATGCCAGTCGAGCATTTTGACGTCTTTTTCCATGTACCCGACATAGGCGATGTGAGAAAAGAAGGTTTTGATCTTCTTTGGCGTGAAGCTTCGATAAGCGGAGACGCGCGTGTTTATCAAGCGCTTGCCGGGATACTTTGCACGGAATTCTGGGCTGTAATGTGTGATATCGTTGATGAACATAAGATAACTGTCCTTCATCAACCTCCAAAAACCCAAGGGTTTCGGGCTGTCAAACTTCCCATCGACGACAAAAAGCAGGTGGTCTGAAGAATCGTCCTCATAGCTCAGGGGTATCTCTTCCCCATCAATGATGAGTTTTTTCAGGGATGTCTGCTCAGTGTAGCAAATTTCTTTGCACTGGTAATCCTGACCATCTGCGGCCCTTACAGTGATCACTTTGCCCTTCTTTTCAATTACATCCACGCGGGCGTTCTTGATCAGGTTTACCCCATGGGCTGTCAAGTCCACTTCGATCCCGTTTAACCAATCTTGCAGACCGGTCTTTGGGTAGGTCAAATTGACAGTCTGGCCATTCTTGCGACGATAGAGACACGTATTCTTGGTCGATATCGCTGTGTCCCAGACCCGCATGAAGTGGTTTTTTTTCTTGTTTTCGTAGTGGCTGATGACCGCAAGCGTAAACGCTTCATTGTAGCGGTCGCGCATATCCATCAGTCTGAAATCCCCGAAAGTCTTGGAGGAACGGATCAACAGTTTCGGTTGTGGGTCCAGATCTTCAAATTCGCCCGGTAAGAATTTCTGCATCACCGCGTTGGCTTTTCGATCTGGCATGAAAACATGCGGGCTGGTCTCGATATTGGGTACGCCGAAACACTCGGACGTGCCCCACGCACCACCAAGCTTGTTAGAGGCTTCCAAAAGATGGACGGATCGTCCTTTGAGAACGTTAACCTTAGCTTCAACAAGGCTCATGGGGCCTGAACCAATGATTAACAAATCAGTCTTGATTGTCATGGCTAAACTCTATTGGCGGATGGAACGGCACAAGAATATATAAGTTATTGGCGATAGCGTTACCAGTCCAGTTTATACATCTGCGAAGTGAACACTTGGATCGATTTGCCGCAGTCAATGCGTTGTTTCGGTGACTCTTCCTCGCCTGACGGGCGATCCTTTGAGGTGTCTTGCGCGTCTCTTTTTGTGTATGCGCGGATTCCACGCGGTATATCGCCTTGACGCATGAAACGTATCGACATAGTGCGGCCCCCAGCTTGTAGGACCGGCAAATATAACAGCACCATCGCCTGTAAGATGTCGGATTGCACACAATTGAGGAGACGGCCATGCCGACGGATTATGTAGTTAAGGATATTTCTCTTGCGGGGTTTGGTCGCAAGGAGCTGAACATTGCGGAGACGGAGATGCCTGGTCTGATGTCTTTGCGCGAGGAATATGGGGAGAGCAAGCCGCTGAAGGGCGCGCGG
>JBCCVD010000033.1:0-33896 GCA_039195745.1 Pseudomonadota bacterium
CCAGGATGTTCAGCATTTCGCGGCCCACATTACCTGTGGCGCCGACGACGACGACGCGATAGCCCATTTCATGTCTCCAAAGTTAAGGACGCGCGTTCATAGCCGCGTTGCAGCGAAGAAAAAAGAGGTTTTGCAGCGTATTTTGGCGAATGACGTCGAATTGCGGCGCTTCATTCACTCAGTAGACGCTGATAAAGGGCAACCAGAGTCTTTGCCTCGCCTTCGATGTCGAAATTCTGCTCGACATGCGCGCGGGCGGCCTGTCCGGCCTGAGACAGGGAATCACGGTTTTCCAGCATCTCGGCGGCTGCGTTGGCCAACGCGGGAATGTTGCCCGGGGCAACCACCCGACCCAGAGACGGGTCGGAGACTATTTCGGAAAACGCGCCAACATCGGTGGCTACGACCGGGACGCCGCAGGCCATTGCCTCAAGCGGGGTGAGGCCGAAGCCTTCCCAGCGCTGGGGGGCGATGAACAGGTCCAGAACCTGGTACCATTCTGCGATCTGGTCGACGGTCACCTCGGGCATAAAGAGGATACGGTCGGACAAACCAGCCTTGGCAACTTTTTCCTTCAACTCGGCCAGAAACGCCGCGTGCTTCTCGGTCGCGCGGCCCATGACAATGCCGGACACATCGTCGAACCGGCTGCACAGGTCGATCATCGCATCGACAAATGCGTCGGTTCCCTTTTGGTGTCGGATGCGACCATAGCACCCAAGCAAGAGACCACCGGGCAGACCCAGCCGAACGCGGACCGCAGATTTGTCTTCTGATGGCACAAAGTCCTGAAGGTTGATGCCATGCAGGATCACCTGCGCGTCCCGCTCCAGATAGCCAGCGGTTTTGCGCGATGTCGCCACGACCGCATCCATCTTGTCGATCAGCCACTTGGTGTAACCCGTATGGGCCCGCTGCGAAGCGCTGGTGAACAGCAGCTTCAGCCGCAGTCGAAACAGATCGCGCAGGATCAGACCCAGCAGCATCTCGGTGTTGCGGCGTGCGTGCCAGACCCGCAGTGTGCGACGGGACAGAAACGGCAGGCGACCCAGCGGGATATGAGGGATATCAGCAGGCAGACCCGGCCCTGTGGCGGCGATGCCGATCTGTTGCGCCTGCAAGGGGACCAGCCGCGCAATGGTTGCGGTCACGCCCGAAAGCCTGCGTTTGAGATTGGGGGCAATGACGACGGGGTCTTTCACCGGTCTCTCCTGATCGCTGGGTCAGTCCACGCTATCCCTGCTGAATAGATAGATCACACAGCCAATAGCAAGGGTGGCCGCAAAAAAGCTGAAGATCGCCGTGTAAGGGGCCGTGAGGCTTGCGCCCGCATAGGCGGCGTGAATGCGCCCTGTGGCAAATTGTGCGATACCGACGCCCCCGATCCCAAAGAGGTTCAGCAGAGTGACCCCGCGCCCGACCAGATGCGGAGGCACAAAGGCGCGGCCATGGGCCATGATGACGGGAAAACTGGCACCGAGAAAACCGATCACGGATAACAGCAAGACCGACACCCAGATCGCACTGTCGATCCAAAGGCACAGCAGCGCCAGCGCGGCAGCACATAGCGTGTTGCCGCCAAAAACAACCCATTTCCGGGTGCCGAACAGGCGATCAAGGGGGCCATAGACGAACGTGCCTGCGATCATCGCAGCTCCCATCACCAGCGTTGCGGTTCCAATCTGCGTGGTGGTCAGGTTGAACACGTCGTTCAGGTAAGGACCGGCCCACAGCCCCCGCAGCGCGGCGGACGGCGCATAGGCCACCAGCATCAGGGGCAGGATCAGCCACAATGCAGGCTCTTTGAGAAGGTCCAGTACCGAGCCGTTGTGTTCTGTCTCGACCTTCTTTGGATCCCGGACACTCAGCCAGATACCGAAAGAGGTTGCTGCGGAAATAACGGCCAGCCCGATCATTGTTGCGCGCCAGCCCATAAACTCGACCGCCAGCGCCGTCGGGTACGAGGCCACCAGATTGCCGACCGAACCGACGCCCAGCATGACGGCAGCGAGTGTGGCAAACCGGGCCGGGGGGAACTCGCGCGCAAAAATGAAATAAGACGCCATCAGAACGGGCGAACAGCCCACCCCAATGAGGGCCATGGCGATGCTGATATGAAGCGGTGAGGTTGCGGCGGCAAAAACCAAAGCCCCACCTGCGCCACCGAGTAGCAATAAAACAGCGGCGGTCAAACGCGGTCCGATCCGGTCCAGCGCCCAACCAACCGGCAGTTGCATCGCAGCAAACACCAGAAACCAAAGGCCGGACGCAAAGGCCAGATCTTCCGGTGTGGCCCCCACATCGCGCTCCAGATCGAGGCTCAGAACCGCCAGAAACGCGCGGAAAAACTGGCTCAGCACATAGGCCAGACACAATACCACCAAACCTGCCTGCATAAGTGGCCCTTTCCCGCGCAATTCCAACGCCCTGCTTGGCACGCCGTGGCAAAACGCACAAGCGCGTGTACTATGTTGCAAGGGACAGACACGGATCACTTTCGAGCTAGGTCAGGCCTATTGAGTCCAAGGGGGGACAATGAAAGACCTCCATTCTGAATTTTACGACACTCTACCGCTGCTGCGTGATTTTACGCGGCTTGCCGATCCTGCCCAGTTCGTGCAGGTGCCGGATGACTGGGTAGTGGGTGTCGCCGACATTGTCGATTCCACCGGCGAGATCGCGCGGGGGCGCTACAAGACCGTGAATATGGTTGGCGCTGCGGTGATCTCAGCCATGATCAACGCGCTGGATGGCGCCCCGTTTCCCTATGTTTTTGGCGGCGACGGGGCGGGGTTTGCCGTTCCTCCAAGCGCCGCTGACGCCGCACGGTCGACCTTGGCGGCGTTGCGTCGTTGGGCCGACGAAGAGTTCTCGATGCCTCTGCGGGCGGCGCTTGTTCCGGTGGCCGAACTGCGCTCTGCGGGCAAGGATCTGCGGGTGGCCCGCTACGCCCCGTCCACGGGTGTGGACTATGCCATGTTCTCAGGTGGAGGGTTGGCCTGGGCTGAGGCACGCATGAAAAACGGCGATTGGTCCATTGCGCCCGCAGAGCCTGGCGCCCAACCCAATCTGACCGGTCTGTCCTGCCGTTGGTCCAACAGCGTGGCGCAGCATGGTCAGATTGTCTCGATTGTGGTGCAGCCGACCGCCAAAGCAACCGAAAGCGATTTTGCCGATCTGGCCCAGTCGGTTCTGTCTATGTCGGAACGTCTGGATCGCGCGGGTCATCCGGTGCCAGAGCGTGGCCCGCCAATGAGTTGGCCGCCCCCGGATGTCAGTCTGGACGCACATGTGTCGCGGGCCGGGCGCAATCTGTTCTGGCAACGGGTCAAATTGCTAGCGCAGAACCTGATGATTGCCCTGTTGTTTCTGTCCGGCAAACGCCTTGGCCAGTTCGAGCCGGAACACTATCGGCGTATGGTCAGCCGAAATGCGGATTTCCGCAAATTCGATGACGGTCTGAAAATGACCCTGGATTGCGACCCCGGCACGTTGGCGCAGATCGAACAGATGCTGGGCGAGGCGCGAGGTCGCGGAAAAATCCGCTTTGGCCTGCATGCACAGGACGAAGCGATGATGACCTGCTTTGTGCCGTCGGCCACGCGCGATGATCATGTACATTTCGTTGATGGAGCCTCGGGCGGCTACGCGCAGGCCGCAGCCGCCATGCGTCCCTGACCGTTCATTTGCCTTTCCATTCCGCCGCCAGACTACGGGCCGCCTGTACCAGCAGCATCACATCAATTCCAACGGCCAGAAACTGCGCGCCCATCTCCATATAGGTCTGCCGGGCCGCGTCATTGGTGCCGAGAATACCGGGGGCCTTGCCCGCCGCCCTGATCCGGGCCAACGCGTCGGCAATCACGGCGCGCACTTCGGGCGCGGCGCTGTCGCCCTGAAACCCCATATCTGTGGACAAATCTGCCGGGCCGATAAACACGCCATCCACACCTTCAACCTTCAGGATGTCGTCCAGAGCTTCGATCCCGGCGCGGTTTTCGACCTGTATCAGCAGGCAGATTTCCTGATCTGCCGTCTGTATGTAGTCCCCGACCGATCCATACAGAGTCGCGCGGGTTGCTGTTGCTCCGACCCCGCGTAGGCCGTCGGGTGGATAACGACACGCGCGCACCAGTTCGCGGGCTTGTTCGGCGCTTTCGACAATCGGCACCAGAATGGTTTGCACACCTGCATCCAGCACCATTTTTATCAGCCAGGTCTCACCCACCGGCACCCGAACAACCGGATGCGAGGGGCTGTGGGCCAACGCCACCAACTGATCCCGAATCGACCGGATATCGTTTGGTGAATGCTCTCCATCGATCACCAACCAGTCGAAGCCTGCGGTGCCCATGATCTCGGCGGTGACCGGTTCCGCGAAACTCATCCAGCATCCGATCTGCCGTTTGCCCTGTTTTAGAGCCTGTTTGAATGGGTTTTTGGGTGCCGCCATCCCTGTCCTCCTGAGGCTGACCCTCCCGAGCGTGGAGGGGTCTTGCCGCTCATCATCCTCAGTTTCGGGGGCGCCGCAACCGATGAAACAGACAGGGCAGATATGAGAGGTTCTTGATCAAACTCCTTAACATCTTGATAATAATTGACTTTTATTGTACAATTGCGCATGGGACATTCATTGCCGTTGATGTCAAATTCCCTGCCCCTTGCACTTTTACGCGCACGGGAAAAAGTGATGGGCCCCATTCGCACGCTGTTGGCGGATGCTGGCGTGACAGAGCAGCAATGGCGGGTATTGCGCGTGCTCAACGAAGAGGGCTCGCAAGAGCCCACCTATATTGCCGAACGCGCCTGCCTTTTACTGCCCAGTTTGACCCGCATCCTGCAGAAGCTGGAGTACAAGGGTCTGGTCTCGCGCAGAGCCCATCCGCAAGACCGCCGTCGTCAGATCATCCAAATCACTGCAAGCGGCACGCGGATCATTCATGACAATCTCGCCGGGATCGTCGCGCAGGCTGACCGTGTTCGCGCGCATTTGGGAGAGGACAAACATCAAAAGCTGCTGGATCTTCTGGAAGAGCTGAGGGATTTCGGCGCCTGATCGACCGGGCTACGCGCCGGTAAAGACCCCGTCAGAGAAGGTAGGGGGAATTCTCTGACGGGGTGGCCGGACCCGGACTGGATTTTGTGCCTGGCCCGAGGCCGGTTGCGTCCCGTCTTATCCGACGATCCGGCCCACGTATCAAAGAGCGCTTGGACCTCAAAAAAAAGGTCTCAAATGGATATCAGGCCCAGGGGGATGGGTCTGACTGCCAGCGCTTCCTCGAAACGATCACGTCCAAATGCAGACTTGTTGAGGTGTCTGCAAGAGGTATCTTCAGGTCAATTTGGTCGTGCTGAACATTCCGGCAATTCCCTGTGCCGCGCAGGAGGGGGGGGTTGAAATCTTTTGGTCTCACCCGTGAACTAGTGCGAAATCTGTATTTTCCAAGGCAGGTTCTCAGCCTGCAACGGTTTTGGCGTTTGATCCGAGCAATATTAGCGACGCCCATAGTAGGCCCAAAGCGGTATGGGCTTGAAATGCCAGAGAATGTGCCTGCGTGAATTGAGCGGGTTTGTGCCGAAACAATCCAGAGGTGTTGGCAAGAACCGGCGTGCACCAACGGGTTGCTGATAGTCGTGCAATCCCTAAGATGCGCCGCGACTAAGTACAAAGGGACTTTTATGCAGGCGCATCTTTTTTCTCTTCCGGACCCGGTTTCGATCCCTGTGGTGGGTGAAAATGCACCCTATCCGATCGGACGCATATTTTGTGTCGGTCGAAACTATGCGGCGCATGCGGCTGAAATGGGTCACGAAGTTGATCGCGAAGCCCCGTTTTACTTCACCAAATCTGCGGCAAACGCGATATTGACAGGTGCAACAGTGCCTTACCCACCGGGCACTGACAATTATCACCACGAGATGGAACTGGCCGTGGCCATTGGCAAGCCGGTGTTCCAGGCCACCAGCGCACAGGCCTGGGAGTCGGTCTATGCCTATGGATGCGCGCTGGATATGACCCGACGCGACCTGCAAATCCGCGAACGCAACAAACAGCGACCCTGGGACCTGGGCAAGGATCTGGAATGCGGATCGGTTTTTGCCCCGCTGACCCGAGCGACAGAGTGGTCGCCGGAAGATAAGAAACGCATCTGTCTGAGCGTCAATTCCGAGATGCGGCAGGACGCAACCCTGCAAGAACTGATCTGGAAGATCGATGAGGTCATATGCCATCTGTCCGGCTATTATCATCTGCGTCCCGGAGATCTGATCCTGACAGGCACACCTGCCGGTGTTGGGCCCGTGGTCGCAGGGGACAAGATCGAAGGCACGATAGACGGGCTTGAGCCTATTCAATTGACTTTGAGCGCGACGAAATAGAGCCTATTTAGGCTCTTTCAGCCAATCCTTGGCGAAATCAACCGTTTCAAGACCGGCAAACCGCCGAACCCGATCCAGTTCCGCGTCCAAGCGGCGAGTGCGCGCATCCGACCACCGGACCGCACGCTCTGGCCATAGGGCTTTGATCCGCAAAACGCCCGCATCCCGATGGGCTTTCATATCGATCCGTCCGATCAGTTTGTCGCCCTCCAGCAGGGGAAATACATAATAGCCGTAGGTCCGCTTCGGCTCGGGCACAAAAACTTCGATCCGGTAGTAGAAGCCAAACAATCTTTCAGCCCGGTTCCGGTCACGCAGCATCGGATCAAACGGGCTGAGAACCCGTA
Source organism: Pseudomonadota bacterium (assembly GCA_039195745.1). Lineage (GTDB taxonomy): Bacteria > Pseudomonadota > Alphaproteobacteria > Rhodobacterales > Rhodobacteraceae > Litoreibacter. Next base: position 6,726 of record JBCCVD010000033.1, read on the forward strand.
TGCGACCCGACGGTGACGGCAGATTGGACAGACCTTCTGTCAGGTCCGGGCGGGCAAAGAGCTTTCGAACCCGCCCGTCGACGCAGGCGACCTCGATCTCTTCCAAGGCACCAGATTGCAAACCTCTGGCGCACCAGTCTTTCGCTTCCGCTGGGCTGACCGTATCCCAAAACGCCGCCAGCTCACCCGAGGTCGCAAAGCCAAGCCGATCCAGCGCGGCATTGCACAGCCAATCGACAGTTGTCTCTACATCGCACGGGCGTTGCCCGGGGCACAGATGCGTTTCAATCACCCGATCTGTCAGGTCATAGCGTTTCTGAAACCCTTCACGTCCGACCACCGTCAACGCCCCAGATCGCCACAGAAACTCCAACGCTGTCTTGGACGGGTGCCAGTCCCACCACCCGCCAGAGCCTTTCTTTTCGTCTTTGCCAACATCCGAGGACGACACCGGCCCATGATCACGAATATGGGCCAACACCGTTTCGAACTGATGTTCAAACCCGTCCCGCCGCCAGTTCTTCCATCGCGACTTCAACAGGTCCGCATCACGTTGAAACCGCAGATGCCAGTGTGGATAATACTCCATCGGAATGACCGCGGCATCATGGGTCCAATGTTCGAACAAAGCCCGGTCGCGCTCATAAAGGCGTTTGAGGTTCCCGCTGCGATAGCTGGGTCTGCGCGAGAACAGGATCATGTCATGGGCACGGGCAACGGTGTTGATGCTGTCCAGTTGCACAAAACCGAGCCTGTGGATCAAGTCCAGCAATGCAGTTCCTTTGGCGCTGCCCGCAGGTGCCTCGGCCAGCGCATGACGATCCATGAAGATCACCCGCGCCGTGCGGTTGTCCAACCGGTTCAGCGCCACGGTATCAGCGCCGTTTCAGCGTATCGCCAAAGCTGATCTTGGGCGTCAGGGTGACGCGAGTCTCGATCTCGGAATTCGGGTCATCAAGCTGTGTGGCGATGATCTTTGCCGCTTGTTGTCCGATCTCCAGACGACACGCATCCATCGTCGCCAGCTTCCGTGGCAGACCCTGCAGCAGTTCGACATTGTTGAAACCGGCCAATCCGATCTGACCGGGAATGTCGATGCCCTGTTCGAGTAGATACAACAAACCGCCCGCACCGATCATGTCATTGGAGTAATAAAGAAAATCCAGTTCGGGCGAGCGTTCTAGCATGGTTTGCGTCATCTCACGCCCTTTGGCCAAAGCCGAGCCACCGGAATAGAACTCGCGATCCTCGATCTCGATCCCGTGCTTGCCCAGAACCTCGGTGAAACCCTCGAACCGCTTCCGCGCGCGGTGATCCAGCGGCATTTTGGTGCCCATAAACCCGATATGCTCATAGCCCGCCTTCAGGATCGCATGCGCCATCTCGCGTCCCGCCCGCCGATGCGAAATCCCGACCATCGCATCCACCGGTTTACCGTCGGTATCCATGATCTCAACCACGGGAATTCCGGCCGAATCCAGCATGGCGCGCGCAGCTTCGGTATGCTCCAGCCCTGCAATGATGACACCCGATGGCCGCCACGAGAGCATCTCGTACAGCACCTTTTCCTCTTTTTCGGGAAGGTAGTCGGTTACGCCAACCACCGGCTGCAATTCGGTATCTTCCAGCACCTGATTGACGCCGGTCAGCACCTCGGGGAAGACCATGTTGGACAGGGACGGAATGATCACGGCCACCAGGTTGACCCGGCTGGACGCCAGTGCGCCTGCGATCTTGTTGGGCACGTAACCCAGCTCTTTTGCGGCGGCCAGAACGCGGGTGCGGGTGGCGTCGGACACATCGCCGCGGTTGCGCAGGACCCGACTGACTGTCATCTCGGACACTCCGGACGCTTCCGAGACATCGCGAAGGGTAAGCGGGCGTTTTGTTTCAGTGTTCACGGAGGGCACCTGCGTTGTTGTTTTGCCCGATGGTAGCGTGAACAGGTCGACGAGTACAACAATTGTGCAAAGGCAATGACAACTGGAATAATCCGAGGTAGAGAAGGCGACGCACGGCCCCGTGGCTCAACTGGATAGAGCAGCCCCCTCCTAAGGGGCAGGTTGCAGGTTCGAATCCTGCCGGGGTCGCCAAAACTGCCTGAAAAATATGGCTTATTTGCAAGGCGTTGTGCGGAAGCGTGCAGAAACGCCCGTTTCGTTTTCCGCCGAATTCTCCGAAAACGACCGAAATCTCGTACAAAACCTGTACAAAATTCGCACGTCTGTGCGGCTTTTGAGGCGATCCGATGAGCTGGCGCGTGGCGAATGCGTGTGCCGAGCGGAAGTTTGGCAGTGCGACACGCAAGCAGATCATCGTGTTCTTGGCGGACACCGTGCCGTTGATTGACCGGGATGAGGTCAACGCGAACCTGCTGCATGTCACTGAAGAACTGAGTGTAGAAAGCCCTGCTGCACTGGGACGGTATCGCCCTGACGTAGTGTACTATGTGAACAGGTTGCCACTGGTGGTGATTAAGGCCAAGTGTCAGAACTCCTCATCTGCTGACAAGTCGATGATCCTTGAGTGCATCAGCCAGCACAACAGGAACCAAAAGGATCTGGATATTCAGGGCATCTATGCCTATTCTCAGGTGCTGATGTCGATCTCTGGTACCGACGCTAGGTACGGGACAACAAACACACCCAAGAAGTTCTGGGGATCGTGGAATGAGGAAGAGATCACCGAAGCCCAGATGCAGGAGATCAAATCTACCCCTCTATCCAACGACCAGAAGTCAGCGTTGTTTGCGGACAAACCCAAATGGGCCAAGGATGACTTTGAACGGCTTCACAGCGGCCTTGTGCTGCTTACTGAGCAGGATCTGATGATCATCAGCCTGCTACGCCCAGACAGGTTGCTCGACTTCACCAGGCGGTTCATTTTCTTTGATCGTGGCAACAAGTAGATTGCGGCCAGGTACCAGCAGTTCGGTGACGTGAAGGCGATCCTGTGTCAGGTGGCCAAGCAGAAACCTGATGGAAGCCGTGAGGGTGGTGTCATCTGGCACACGACTGGTTCGGGTAAGTCCAATCTAATGGTGCTGTTGACCAAAGCTCTGCTGCTTGATCCTGAACTTGCCAACAGCCGCATCATCATCGTGACAGATCGGATTGATCTGGAGAAACAGCTTGCCGCAACCTTCCTGACGGGGGGGCCTTTGGGTCGGCTGTGGCGACCAAAAAAGACGGTAAGAAGGCCAAGGTTCAGCCGGGCTGTGATCTGGCAAAGCGGATCGGTTCTGGCAATGAACGCATCATCTCCACTCTGCTGCAAAAGTTCAATTCGGCAACCAAACTACCAGAGTGCAAGAACACGTCGGATAAGCTGATCGTGCTAATGAATGAAGGTCACCGCAGTCAGGGTGGAGAGAACCATGAACGGATGCGTCAGGCGTTGCCCAATGCTGCGTTCATTGCGTTCACTGGTACCCCACTGCTGAAAGAGGATAAGACCCGCAACAAGTTTGGCCCCATCCTCCACGCCTATACCATGCAGGATGCGGTTGAAGACGGTGTTGTCACGCCTTTGGTTTATGAAGAAAGCAAACCCATCGTGGACATCAACGAACGTGCTGTTGATGCGTGGTTCGATCAGCGCACAACGGGTTTGTCTGATCAACAGCTATTGGACCTGAAGCAGAAATATGCGACCCGTGGTCAGGTGTACAAAGCCGAAGCACGCATTGAGATGATCGCATGGGACATCGCCGCCCACTTCAAAGAGAACTTCATAGATCAAAGCCCAGGACTGAAAGCTCAGCTTGCCACCGACAGCAAGCTATCTGCGATCAGGTACAAAAAGGCACTGGACGATACTGGGATGGTCACCAGTGCTGTGGTGATATCCGCACCTGACAGCCGCGAAGGACATGATGATACCGATGAAGCCAAAAACACCTGAGGTTCAGGTGTGGTGGAACCACAACGTCGGCAATGATCCAGAGCGGTACGAAGCTGAGATCATTGACGGGTTTGCCACGGAGGGTTCACCAGACATCCTGATCGTTGTGGACAAGCTGCTGACAGGATTTGATGAACCGAGGAACGCCGTTCTGTACGCCGACAAGCACCTCAAAATTCACAACCTGCTTCAAGCTATTGCAAGGGTGAACCGTCTGCATGAAGCCAAGCAATTCGGATACCTGATCGACTACCGTGGTATCTTGGCTGAGTTGGACAAATCCATTCAGGACTATCAGGACCTCGCTCAAGAAACCCAGCAGGGCTACGAGGTGGATGATTTGGCTGGAACGTTCTCCAATGTGTCCACCGAATACAAGCGGCTGCCAGGACTGCACGACGCTCTTTGGTCGATGTTCGCTGATGTCGAGAACAGGAAGGATGTGGAGCAGTTCCGTAGAGTTCTGGTGCCACGGATGACAGAGGATGAGGCGGGACACAGCTTTGATCAGACACAAAAGGTTCGTGAAGATTTCTATGACGCTCTGACCGAGTTTGGCCTGTGTCTGAAGCTGGCATTGTCATCACGGACGTTCTTTGATGATGGTGCTTTCGATGAAAAGGTAATCCAGACATACAAGCGTGACCTGCGTTTCTTCACTGAGTTGCGTGTTCAGGCCAAACGTGATGCCAACGAAACTGTGGATTTCTCAGAGTACGAAGAGCAGATTCGCCGGCTGGTCGACAAGCAAATGAATGTAGAAAGGATCGTTGATCCCGAAGGGTTCATTCGTGTGGATGCGCTTGGTCAGAACGACAATCCTGAGGACTGGTCAGAAGAAAAGACTCGCACCGAAGCGGATGTCATCAAGACTCGTCTGCGGAAAACAATTGAGCAAGACCTCATCAATGATCCTTATGCACAGAGGGCGTTCTCTGAACCCCTCAGGGAGGCCATTGAAGCCGCAGAGGCTTTGTTTGATCACCCGCATAAACAGTACACGATGTTCAAGGACCTCGAAGCTCAGGTTGCTGATCGCAACACGCCAGGGATTCCTGATCGCTTTACAGACCAGCCACGTGCCAAAGCATACTACGGGTTGTTGTTGGACCACTTGAATGGCCAAAAGGCCACGTAAGATGAACTGGTCACCGAAGCTTCGTACATCGAGTCTGTTGTGATGGATGCCGTGCAATCGCATTCGATCAGTCCTGGAAACCTTGAAGCTGCGATCAAGAAGGCTCTCTTAGTCCGATACTTCAACATGCTGGGTGGTACCGATGCCACTTACGCTTTGATCGATCAGGTACTCACAATTGTCCGTGGTGGTTCGTCAAAGGACTCCGCATGACATCCTTTGTGCTGGCTTACGGGGATCAGCGTATCCCGTACCAGGTTGCCTTCGATGACAACCGCAGCACACGTGTGGCCATCCATGTGAACCCAGACGGGTCCGTAACCTACGATCAAGAGATGCCGTTCGCCGACGCGATGTAAGCTGGCATTCAACCGGTGCAAACCGTCGATCTCCATAAATGTTGCGACAGACGACAAGGAGCTTCTAAGAATTGTCGTTGTTACTGATTGCAAGAACGTACCTCGAGCCATGAAGGATGCCCAGAAGGCGAATGCGATGATCGCGTCTGAAGAGTACACAAGCGGCTTGGCTGCGGAAGGGAGAAACGGGGTTAGCATAATTGGCACGAATTTTTCAAAACTCTAAACCGAAACAAATTCTTAGCGTTTCCGACGAAAGCGCCTCTGGTGGAATGTCCGCCATTGATTGCGGGACCACTAAAGGCCATCTTCGACCATCCACTTGCGCACGATCACACGCGAGACCTTGAACCCAAGATGCTCTTCTAGATCGTTCGGATCACTCATATCCTGTCATCTCCAAATAGCCGCGGCCAACTGGCGTGCCGCTGGACTTGTCTTTGACTGTCACGGGCCCTTCCCAATAGGGGACCGACAAGTCCATCCATGCGTCAGGGTTCATGGCTGTGACTGTGACATCAACATCGCGATCGGGCAGGCTGACATGCCAACCTACAGGCACATCGCGCCCTGCCACGCGGTGGGAGTTCAAGGGCGTGGCTGTGAATGCGCCATCCGGATAGGGCGTGGTCGTGCCATCCGCTGCGATCCACGTCGCGGATGTGTAGAATGATCCGTCCGTTTGCCTAAGGCGGAAGCCCATAAGCTTGTTCTCATCCTGAAAAGAAATCGAAAACCAGTCCCAGCCGCTTTGATTGTCTGACAGTGGTTGCGATGACCATTCGCGATCAAGCCACGCATCGCCGCGCACGGCAATGGGCCCGGAGGGCAGGGTGATCGTGCCTTCAATCTGGTAGAAAGGCTGCGAGTAGTAATAGCTCGCCTGTCCTTCGGCGGATTTGACGGAAAATCCATCCTCCCCATGAAACACCAGCGGGCCATTCGCCTTTAGGGCCATGCTGTACCCAAAGTCAGGCCCTTGAGCGTTGAGGCTCAGCGTGTCAAAATCAGGCCCTAGCAAAGCCCATTCGTCAATCCATGCATGAAACGGCGCGGCGGTGACCCCCGCCTGCCCGATGCCCCCGCGTGCAAAACGTTCTGTGGACAGGTGCAGACCCGGCGTGGTGATAGCGGCATGGGCAAACCACACTTGTGGGGAGTCCCAGCCTGCGGTCTCATTAGGCTCTAATGCAGAACGAAACAGAGTCCATTGCAGGCCGTAATCGGTCCCGTCTGCATCGGTCAGGTTTGCGGTAATATACCACCACTCAATGCGATAATCGGGGTGCGGGCCATGATCGCGCGGGAAGTCGAAAACAGGGTTCGGGGCAGGGGCGGTAAAGCCGTCCGCAGTGGTGCCAAGACCTGAAAACCCCTGCGCAACTGCGGCGAAGGGCAGGATGCACAGGACTGCGAGCATTCTAACGTTCATGCGAAAACACCTGTAACAGAGCCGACGGCGGGGTGCGCATCAGGCGGGACACGGGCCAAGCGGCGGCAATCGCAGCCGCCACAAGCGCGTAAAGCCCAAGCGCAGCGTATTCGTAAGGAAACAGGAACATGGGCAACCTCCAACCAAATGCTGCGACATTGACAATGGCAAGCAGGACCCAAGCCAGTGCAAGGCCAAGAGGCACTGCAAAGCAGAACACGAGCCCTGCAAGCGCAACCGCGCGCAGCAGTTCCAAACGGCCGAGCTGACGCCGTGTGAAGCCAAGCGCCCAGACGGGTGCGAGCTGGGGCAGGCGAATATCGGCGAGCGTCAGAAGGCTCATCAGGATCGCAAACGCCGCCACGCCTAAAGTCAACACATTAAGGGCCGCGGTGACGAGGAATGTCCGCTCGAACGTATCGAGGGAAGCGGTCTTGAGCTGTTCCTGATCGATCATCGCGCTGGCAGGAATGCGTAGCGTTTCGGTGATGTCTTGCTGCAGGGCGGCGGGGTCGTCTGTGCGGATGCCATAGCGCTGTGCGTAGGTGCCGGGGAACAGGCGCTTGATCAGGTCTTCGGACAGGTTGGCCTGCGCGTTGGGATTGCCGTAATCGCCCACCACGCCAAGGACGGGCAGGGCCGTGCCGGGCGCGATTTCGACGACACTGCCGACCCAAAGATCAGCACGCCGCGCGAATTGTTCATTGAGGATGACGCCCTGCTGTGCCGCGATTTTGTCCCAAACATCCGGAGCGGCATCCAGAAAGCGCCAATTGTCGCGATATGTGGGCGCAACCCGGATTCCTAAGAGGCGGACGTTTTGCCCAGCGATCTGCGCTTCACCGGCGAGAAGTGGTAAAGTTTCGAGTCCGCGCTTTTGCAGGAAGTTTTCGAGCATGAGGCTCTGCGCGGGGCTTTCCGCCTGCACGTAAAGTTCCGGCGCGAGACGTTGATCCAGGAAACCCACGAATGTGAGGCGGAAGCTGGAGACCATCGTGGCCACGCCGATATTGGCGGAGACGGCAAGCAAAAGCGCCATCAGCGCAAGGCTGAGGCCGGGCAGTTGCTGCCGGGTGTCGGCCCAGAACCACGCCCATATGGGCGTTCGGTTGCGCGCTTCGATCAAGGTCATAACGCGGTCTGCGAGAACTGGGAAAAGCAGGGCCGCACCTAAGAGCATGAATCCCAAGAGCACAAAACCGCCCAGCAGCCCATCGACGGTGAGTGCCAAAATACCCGCGATGACAAGCAAAGCCAAAGCCACGAAAAGCTGCAAGCGCAGACGCGTGGCGTTGACCATGGCCCAGGCACGGGGGCGGGCGCTGGCCAGAACAGGCATCCGGGCGATCTGCACCGCGCGAGAGGCAAAGGCGATGCCGGTGCCGATCAACGCGAGGGCCAGCCCTGAGAGCCACCATTCCGCTCGAAACTGCAAAGCGCCCGTGATCTGCGCACCATACAGCCCGCGCAGGGTTGCAGCCACATCCGGCAGCAAGAGCGCGGCGATCACATAGCCCAATGCGATGCCCAACAAGGCGCCGATCATGGCCAGTAGAAGCATCTCTGCCGCGATCAAAATGATGAGGTTGCGGAGTGGCACGCCCAGCGCGCGCATCGTACGGATCATCCCACGCCGTTGCTCAAATGCCAGCCCAATGGTGGAATTTACGATGAACAGCCCCACCACAAAGCTGAGCAATCCAAAAGCTGTCAGGTTGAGGTGAAAACTGTCTGTGAGCTGCGCGATATCGGCGGTCTGGCTGGAGGCGACACGCTGCAGGTTTGGCGCAATGCTGGACAGATCCGGCTGGTTGAGCGGCTGTTCGGGTAGAATGATCAGGCGGGTCAGGTGATCGCGGCCCAGAAACTTCTGAACCTCAGAGATATCACCGATTGCGAGACCGGGCGCGATTGCGTTGTCTATCTGTACGTCGAGGGTTTCTGACAGTTGTCGTGCTGTCTCAGCGTTCGCGAAAATGCGAGGTCCGGTTTCGGGCGCTGTTTGCACGTCAAGACTTGTGGTACTGCCAAGTCCTTCGGGCGCTGTGAGGGGGTCGATGCCCACAAGGCGCACATCACCAACCCGCGCCTCAGAAACGGGCGATACCTGCCAGCCTGCACGGCGCAGCGCAACGTAATCTGCGAGCGGAACTATTGTGCCTGTGCGGGGGCGCAGTTGGTCATATTGCCCTTCGCCAAGCGTGTTGGCGGCGGCATCATAGCTGGCACGGGCCTCCGTATTGATCGCCTGAACGCCGGACCACAGGCCCGTCGCCATTGCGAGGCCTGCAATAAAAGCGACCAGCTGCAATGGCTTATGCAGCCAGTGCGACAACAGGGCGATCAGGCAAGTGTGGATCATGTCAAAACGCCTGCGCGCAAATGCAGGCGACGTTGCATCCGCGCCGCCACGTTTGGTGAATGGGTGACCATCATGAAGCCCGCGCCTGTTGCGTTTGTCAGCTCCAGCATTTGATCAAGTACAGTCTTGGCCGTGTCCTCATCCAGATTGCCTGTTGGCTCATCGGCCAGCAGCAGCTTGGGTTTCGCCGCAAGCGCGCGCGCGATAGCGACGCGTTGTTGCTGACCGCCAGACAGGGCTTCCGGGTATTTGATGAGCTGATCCGTCAGCCCCAGCCGCGCGACCAGTTGATCAATGAAGGCAGGATCCTTGCGCCCATTCAGATCAGCCTGAAAGGCGATATTTGCCGCAACGGTCAGGGACGGGATGAGATTAAATTGCTGAAAGATCAACGCGACATCGTGGCGTCGCAGATCGGCGAGGGTGCGGTCATTCATTGTACCCAGGTCGCGTCCGTTCAGCAGGACTTGCCCGGTGTCGGCGCGCTCCAGCGCGGCGGCGATATGGAGCAGGGTGCTTTTGCCGCTCCCGGACTCGCCGGTTAGGGCGAGCGTCTCTCCAGCTTCCAGAGAAAAACTGACGCCGCGCAGCACGGGCACCGGGCGCTCGTTGGTCTGAAAGGACTTTTCGACGTCTTGGAAGGTGAGCAGCATAAGACAGGGATCACTTCATCTGGAACGGGCGCGCAGCCGGGGGATCGCGTAGGGCACGCGGGCCTTGTAGCTGTCAAACTGTGCGCCATAGCGGCGTTTGAACCGGCGTTCTTTCAGCATTGGCGCGACCAGACAATAGCCCGTCAGGCAGATGGCCAGTATCAATTGATCCGGGGTCCAGACCGGGACTGTCCAAAGCGTCAGGGCGAAGGCGACATAGATCGGCTGGCGGATGATGCGGAACAGGCCTGTTGTGGGCATATCCGGGAAGACCGGTTTGATGTTTTGGGCCAGTGACATCCAGCCAAGCGCGCCGGATTGAACTTCGGCCCCTGCGTCAAAGCTGGCCTTCAGAAGGAGCAGCCAGGAGGTGGCGTAAAGCGCGCACATTGCGAAGAATGCGAGGCCGCTTGCCTGCCACCAGATGATCCCACTGGGTGTCCAGAGCGCAAAGAGCATCAGAAGCTGGAGCGATGCGATAATGGCGTAGGTCGTGGTTGACAGAGTGCCGGCATATTGGCGCGGCGCAAGATAGCGAAGCAAACGCGAACCAAGACGCGAGAGCAGCAAAGAGTGCATGATCGGGAATTGCAGGATCAGCGCGGCATTGGCGAGGTAGGACCAAGGGGCAGGAAGGCTGCCGAGGCTTTTGCTCATCCCGAAGAACATCGCGAAGATCATGGCCAGAACGGCGGCAGCGAAAATGGTGTGGCACACCATGCCATAGGCAAAGGCCAGCGCAATGCGCGCGCGGCCGGGCGGGGGCCGGAACGTGCCTGTCACGAGTGTCAAAAGCCTCGTCAGATTTTGCGGTGCGCTTCGCATGGAGGATGATGTAAGCAAGTCATGCCCCGCGTCGAGGGTGCAGACACTGCGTCGCACCTGCGCGGAGGATGTTGGGGTGCCAGGGCAGGGGAGTTTTGCAGAGGGTTCGCCCGACAACAGACGTCCATTTCCGCCCGCGTTTCGTCAGAGCCTTCGATCAATTTGAGTAAATCGCGATTGTCGACAACGCCCTGATGGGTAAGCTCCTAAAGTGCTGTTATCAAATGGATGACGTACGTTTTGCATTAAAGACTCCCTCTTTGGTGACCATAAGTAATTCGATCTTCTGTTCATCATAGATGGATCGATTGTCATGGTTCTGATCGCCCAAATCGCAAGCCTGTGTCTTGCTAATTCCGGATCGGCACGACGTCGACCGTGTTGCCATCGAGATGGTCGTAAATCGAATGCACGCCAAACTGGTGGATAGTTATCAGATCATCCTTTGCTTCCTGGGAAAGTCGAAAAGCCCCCATTGGCGCGCATGTGGATATCGCGTCAGAGGGGCACGGGAGCTTCATTAACAAGGGGTCTAAGCGACTGGCGACACTGCGTAGGACACCGAAAAACACCCTTCCAAGAGCTTTCACCGGAAAACACTGTTTCCGTCCAAGAAACAACAAAACCCTGCCCATATTTAGACATTATTAACTTTGATTAATAGGCCAGCTTCGATGGGCAAAGCCTGTCGTTTCTCAGTAGTTGAAGGTGGTCTCAAGATGGGCAACGCAAACAAAAAGGTCGACCAGCAGGACGAAAGTTATGTCGACGAGTTGGCTCCGGGCACAGAGTTGTTGCACGGGCAATTCAAGATTGATGAATTTTTGAATTCTGGTGGGTTCGGGATTACGTATCTGGCACGTGACAGTCTGAATCGGCCTGTCGTCATCAAGGAGTGTTTCCCATCGACTTTCTGTCATCGCTCGCGCGCAATCGTACAGCCGCGTTCCCGCGCACATCAGCAAGAACTGACCTCGGTCGTGGATCTGTTCGTACAGGAGGCACGTAGCCTCGCCAAACTGGATCACCCGAATATCGTCGGCGTGCATCAAGTCTTCGAGGATAACTCGACCGCTTACATGGTGCTGGATTTTGTCGAAGGCCGCGACCTTCTGGATATTCTGGAAGACGATGGACACACCCTGACTGCGCCACAGATCAAAGGCATTTTGAAAGACGTTCTGGGCGCGGTTGCGTATATTCACGACCAAGACCTGCTGCACCGTGACATCTCGCCCGACAACATTTTGCTGGATGTCGACCTGCGTCCCGTTTTGATTGATTTTGGCGCCGCGCGCGAAGAGGCCACCAAGAAGAGCCGCGTGTTGTCAGCGCTGCGCGTTGTGAAAGACGGCTACTCCCCGCAAGAATTTTACGTGCAAGGCAGCGCACAGACACCATCGAGCGACCTGTATGCTCTGGGTGCTTCTTTCTACCACCTGATCGTCGGCGAAACCCCACCGAACAGCCAGGCCCGCCTGGCAGCAATCGCATCGGGAGAGAAAGACCCCTATGAACCGCTCGTTGATCGTATCAAGGGGTTCGACAAGAAATTCCTGAACGCGCTTGATAAGTCGTTGCAGATCCTGCCCAAAGATCGTGTGCAATCAGCACAGGAGTGGCTGGAGTTGATGGAAGGCAGCCGGCGCAGATCGCGGGTCGTCACCTCAACCCCAATTCCAATGTCCTCCGCTGCGGCTGCAACGGCCGCTGCAGAAAAGAAAAGCAATTCCAAGCTTGCTCCTTTGCTCGGCTCGGCTGCTGCGATCGCGATTATCGCTGTCGTGGGCCTTGTTGCAACTGGCGCGTTTGACAGTGCCAACACCGAAATTGAACTGGCTGATACGACACCCGCCGCCAAAACAGGCCCGGAACTTGCTGCCGCGTCAGCCGCTGCGCAACGTAATGTCGAGCTTGCCGCAACCAAAACGGCAGAAGTCGAAGAAACGGCGCGGCTTGCACAAATTGAAGCTGAGCAAGCCGCAGAACGGCGCGCGGCTGAAGAGGCCGCCGCCAAAGCCGCAGAAGAAGAAGCACAGCGACTGGCTGAAGCCGCCGCCGCCGAAGCTGCCGCACAGCGTGAGGCTGAAATCGCAGCCATCAAGGCTGCGGAAGAAGCCGAAGCCGCACGCCTTGCCCAGATTGAAGAGAAACGTCTGGAAGAGATCGCAGCCGCCGAAGCCGCCGCACAACGTGAAGCTGAGATCGCAGCCGCCAAAGCCGCGGAAGAGGCTGAAGCTGCGAGACTTGCAAAGCTGGAAGCGGAACGTCTGGCCGAAGCAGCGGCCGCCGAGGCCGCCGCACAGCGCGCCGCTGAAATCGCAGCCGCAAAGGCGGCGGAAGAAGCCGAAGCTGCACGACTTGCACAGCTAGAAGCAAAACGTCTTGCTGAAGCCGCCGCCGCCGAGGCCGCCGCTCAGCGCGCCGCTGAAATCGCAGCCGCTAAGGCCGCGGAAGAAGCCGAAGCCGCACGGCTGGCAGAACAGGAAAAGCAACGTCTGGAAGAGATCGCAGCCGCAAAAGCTGCGGCACAGCGTGCCGCTGAAATTGCCGCCGCCAAGGCTGCAGAAGAAGCTGAAGCCACACGCATTGCGGAGCAAGTCGCGCGTGCGAAAGCTGCGATCACCATAGCGGAGGAAAAGGTCAAAGCCGAGCTTCTGGCAAAGATCGAAGCCGAAAAAGCGGCTGAAGAAGAAGCACAGCGTCTGGCAAACGCGCCTGATGCGAAAGAAGCTAAGCAACGCAGTGCCGAGCGCGCTTCAATCACAGCAGCCCTGTCTCGTGCCGCAACAGCCCGCGAAGAAAGCCAGAAAGATCGTAACGCCGCCCTGACGGCCCAACTATTTGCGACTGCGGCCGCCAACAGCGCGGAACGTGAGGCACGTCAGGCAGAGCGCGACCAGATCAGAATTGCTGCGGCGACTGACAGCGCAACCTCTGCAGGTGGCACGTCAACTGACGCTGCGCTCAGCACAGCGCAAGAAATGTCCGTATGGTCGGTCGATCTGCCATTCAAAGGCAAAGACGACACCAACGTGATTGGCGAGGTTGGCATTGTCTCGCCTGCTTGGGCTCTGACCGGCACCCGCATTATCGCAGTCAACGGCACACCAATCGACCAGATGAACGATATCTCCGAAGTGTTGCGCAACTCTACAAGGCTGGGCGAACAGATCCGTCTGCCCGTCGTGCTGCGCCTGCAACCTGCCGATGGCGCGGCGTTCGATCAGAAATGGGAATTCCCGATCGTTCAAGAGACGGTTCTGCCGAACAACATGACATTCATGACCCGCTACGTGGACAACGCGTGGAAAACGTTCGTGACGGAAAATGCCGAGAATGGCGGGAATTTCCAGATTGGCGACGTCGTCGTCGCCTTGATGTCGACGAATGAGGCCATCGAAAGCCGCACCGCTTTTGCGGACATCATTGAGCGCGAGCATGCGAATGGCAATGAGCAGCTCAGCTTTGCAGTATCGCGTTCGGGATCAATGTGGGTTGTCTCAATGACCTACGCCGACGGCGTATAAATCACCAATTCAAAGACGGAGGACAGGACCATGAAATTTATTCGCGATCTCCTAACGAGAAGTAAAACAAGTGAGGCAAAGGCATCGACAGAGGCCGCTTCTGAAGAAACTGAAGCCGAGGAAACAGAGCTTTCGGCAACCCTTCATGCCGATTTGCCAAAGGAAGCAAACATAACGCTCGTCGCTGAAGACGAACCCTCGGAACCGGAGGCCGCCGAGGCCGCCCCCGCGATCGAGCCGCAGCCCGAAGCCGCAGCTGTCGTTGAAACTGAAGCCGCCGCCCCTGAGGAGGAAGCCTCAGCCGAGGAGGAAGACACGTCCGACAGTGACATTCTCAAGAAGATCAATGCTGATTTTGACCCAGCGACCTCAAGCAAAGAGGCCGCCGTCAACATCTGGGATCTGGACGAGGGCGACAGTGCTGAGGCGGTTGAGGACAAACCAAAACAGCGTCGCCGCCGCCGCAACCAGACCCGTGTGCTGGGCTTCATTGCAGAGGAAGACAATGTCGTGTCAGCATTTGATGCTGCAGAGCAAGTCGCGCCAAGCGTGCGCCCAAAATTCCCTGTCGGTTGGGTGATTGTAACCGAAGGGCTGGGACGCGGCGAGTGTTTCTCCCTTGAGGCTGGCATGTCGCAAATTGGACGCGGCCAAGATCAAACGATCCAGCTGGATTTTGGCGACAACGCCATTTCGCGCGTGAACCATGCCGCCATCGTCTATGATCAGGAGACGCATAGCTTCATCTTGGGCCACGGCGGCAAGAAGAACATTGTGCGCCTGAACGGCAAGCCCGTCGTGTCGAACGAAGAATTGGCAACAAACGACGAAATCAAAGTTGGCGAGACAACTCTGCGTTTCGTGGCGCTTTGCACCACCGAATTCAACTGGGCCGACCAGGAAGACCCCTCCGAGGAGCAAGATCATGTGGCGATCGCCTGAACCAAGATTCGACGTCGCCTCAGCCATTTGTCAGGGTGGGCGCGATTACCAAGAAGACGCCATTACGACTGACTTCCCCTTCGGTGCAGATACCGGCCTCGTCGTCCTTGCGGACGGTATGGGCGGGCACGCGGCGGGTGATGTCGCCTCCAAGATCGTCGTGACTGAAGTCTTCTCAGAACTCAAATTCCAAAGTGCGAATTTCGTGCGCAAGGAAAAAGAGATCCCCGATTTCATGGCAATCGCCGCATCGCGCGCGAACACGGCAGTGAAGTCACATGTCAAAGTGCATCCTGAGGTCAGAGGCATGGGGGCGACGCTGGTTTCCCTGATCCTTGTGGAGAACCGGATGTTCTGGATGTCTATCGGTGACAGCCCGCTCTACATCCTGCGTGACGGCAAGCTGAATCAGTTGAACGAGGACCACAGCATGGCTCCGCAGATTGATTTCATGGCCAAGCAAGGAATGATCGGCGCAGAGGAGGCCAAGAACCACCCGGACCGCAACTGCCTGACCTCGGTCATTCTGGGGCAACGCGTGGCAAAAACTGATTGTCCGACCAAACCGTTCGAGATCAAGGTTGGCGATATCATTATCGTTTCAAGCGATGGGTTGCAGTATCTGGAAGAGCCGAAGATCCAGAAAATCCTGCATCGCTACCGCCGTCGCAAATCAGCGGAGATCGCCGGGCATTTGCTCGCAGCGATCGAAACGCTGGCCGACCCCGATCAGGACAATGTCTCTTTCGCGGTGATCAAGCTGAACCACAACAAGCCGATGGAACGCGTGATTGCGCCGAAACCGACCGATATTGTGGACAAGCACAGCTCAAACACCACGCGGGTTGTGAACCTTGAGGATGTGAAGAAGGAAATCAACAAATCTAAGCCAAGCAAAGAGATGGCTAAGAATGAGCAAAGCGACAGCTCCTTCTCCGAACCGCAAAAAGTTGCTGAGAATTGAGTCATGTCCGCACATGATGAAATCAAATCCACTCAGCTTGCCCTGAAGGAGCTGATCGCGTCGCACAGCCTGTCGGAACCGCTGCTCAAACGCGCAAACCAAATGTTGCAGCGGATTGAGCGGCCTGTCAGGCTTGGCGTCTTCGGATTGCCCGGCAGCGGCAAGTCGACCTTGATCAACCTTCTTTTGGGCGCAGATGTTTTGCCTACGGACAGGTCGCTTCCCACCATCTCGCTGACATATGGGGAGACAGCGCAAGCAGTCTGTACCATGCAAGATGGCAAGTTGCAGCTCGTGGAAGGCGACAGCCTTGCCGACCTGCTCGATCTCGAACCGGCCTTCATTGAGGCGCAATTGCCGCTTCCGGCGCTGTCCAAGCTCTCAATGCTGGAACTGGTGGCCGGAGCAAAGCCGCAAGAGCAGCAAAAGGCGACGAAATGGGCCGCAAAACGCGTTGATCTGGCCGTTTGGTGCAGCGCGGAGGCGTTCAGCGAGGAAGAACAGGACATTTGGGACTTCATACCTGAACAGGTGCAGGACCACTCTTTCTTGCTTCTGACAAATGTTGATAACCCAAATAAGCGCTCTGATCCTGCTCGGCGTCTGTCGGAAGCCTCTGACAATGGGCGCGACTACTTTAAGCAAGTGTTGCCCATTGCCACCAAAACGGCACTGACGGCACGCAGCGCAAATGGTGCCGTCGACAAAGAGGTGATGCGCAAAGCCGGTGCGATGAACCTGATCTCCGCGATCTTGCGTGAGGTCGAAATCGGGGCGCAAAGCGCATTGGACCAGGCAGAGGTCTTCTTGCGTCAGGTCGATTTCACACCTCTCAGCGCTGCTGAGGCGGTCGAAAACCCCGCCGAAAAACAGGCGCAAGAGACTGTCGCGGCCACGCCGGAACCCACCGAAACCGCACCCGTCGATCAGCCTGAGCCCGACATGCAACCAGAGCCCGAATGTGCGCCGGAACCATCGGACGCGGAGGCCCGCTCTGAAGACGTGGCCGCGCCGGAGATCCTGACGCTGAACGCACATTCGAAGATGATTGTGGGGCAGGCAGTGGACCAGCTGGTCGCCGAGGGCGAAGTATTGATGCAAAGCCTGGCGGAAGACCAGCTGAGCGAAGAGACCGTCATCGAGACCTGCGCTGATACCGTGTCATGGTTGGCCGATTACATGTCGGAAAGCGAAAGCGATGATGACCCGGCATATGAGGCCTGTCGCGACGTGGCTTTGGATGCGGCTGATCTTGCGCAGCTGATCCAATTGGAAACAAGCGGCACAGTTGCGTCAGATATGCTGACTTTGATGGTGCAGCTCAGGCAGGACATGCAAACCAGTCTGGCGGCTTGAGGCACGACCGAGCAAAACCCCTGACGTTCAAATTTAAATCAAATGGATGCCATAAAATTGAACAGATCTGCGGGTGTTAATAATTTCCATGGAAACGGTCATACGGCTGTCGATGGGAACGTTTCTAAATTGAATATGACCCGAGTGGATAACTAGGACGGATCCGGCGATGAAAATTGAACCAATTCAGGCAGAAGACGACACCACGCCAGACGCTGCGCCTGTAAAAAGCACACAATTCTTCGCTCCAAGATTTGCACGCAAAGGGTTGCAACGTATGGACGACTTCAATGAAGAGCGTCTCGACCTGTTGGAATCCCTGCGCGACATCGAAAGTTTTGGCGGACCCGAGGCGCAGAAAAAAGCGCGCAAACTGATGAATTCAGTCGAAGCCTTCGAACCATCTGTGACAATGATCGGGCAGATCAAATCCGGTAAGACGTCATTGGTGAACGCTTTGGCCGGCCGGCCAAATCTGTTGCCGGCTGATGTGAACCCTTGGACTTCCGTTGTGACATCGCTGCACCTCAACACCAAGAGGCCCGGTAACGACACAGCCGCCTCCTTCCAGTTTTTTGGTCAATCAGAATGGGACTATCTGGTCCAAAATGGGGGCCGCATCGGTGAATTATCCAGTCGGGCCGGAGCCTCGGAAGAACTGGAAAAAGTCCAAGCGCAGATCAAGGAAATGCGCGACAAGACCAAGGCGCGTCTGGGCAAAAAGTTTGAACTTTTGCTGGGTCAAACCCATGATTTCCGTCATCTCGATGACGAATTGATCCAACGCTATGTGTGCATGGGCGACGATTTCGGGGATCCCGAAATGCAGGATCCGCAAGGCCAGTTTGCAGATATCACCAAATCCGCAGACCTGTATCTTGACGCGCCAACCTTGCCGATTTCGCTCTGCATCCGCGACACGCCGGGCGTGAATGACACATTCATGATGCGCGAGCAGATCACGATCAATGCGCTGCGCGGCAGCCGTGTTTGCGTCGTCGTGCTTTCTGCCACCCAGGCGCTCAGCTCGATGGATATGGGGCTGATCCGCCTGATCACCAACGTGAACCCGCGGGAAGTCGTTATCTTTGTGAACAGGATTGACGAGTTGGCCAACCCCAAAGACCAAGTCGCGGAGATCAAGGCGTCAATTCAAACGACACTGGCCAAAAACAACGTGCCGGACGGTATGCAGATCGTCTTTGGCTCCGCCTATTGGGCAAATATGGCCCTACAGGAAAACTTCGAACAGTTTGACGAGGACAGCGCCAAAGCGCTTCGCAACTACATGGGCCTGACAGAAGGCGATCCGGAGCCGCAAGCGCCAAACGCTTGGGATATGTCGGGCTTGCCGGACCTGCTGGATGCCATTTCCGCGCGGATTGCCAAAGGCGAAGGTGCAGAAATGGCAAAGGGCGTTCGCAAACGCGCCTTGAACCATTTGATCGGTCTGAAGGCTTCCAGCTCCATCGTGTCACTGCGTCTGGACGAACAGAAGCTGAAAGTCGTTAACCCTGAAAAACTTGGCCAACGCCTCGACGCAATTGAAGTGCAGTTTCATGAGGCGTTGAGCGCAGAGATCGACAAGCTGGTAGAGACGTGCGCGCGGCGCATCGACCAATCGCATAACCGCTTCCTGCAGCGCGCGCTGGAATCCTTGCTGAACCACCTCGAAACCTATGGCGAGAAAGAGCCTTGGCAATACTCCCCGGACGGCCTGCGTACCTTGCTGCGGTCCGGTTACCAGACGATGCGCACCGGCGCGGCCAAATCCTGCAAAAAGGTCTTTGCGGAAGCGGCTGAAAACATGACCGGGGTTTACACGAATTTCATGACCGTTGAGGTCGAAGGTTTTCATATCACGCCACCAGATGCGCCGGATTTCCCGCCGCCTGTTACCCTGGGGCAGACAATCGCATTGGATTTGCAAACCTCTTGGTGGAACGACTGGTGGAAGCGCCGCCGGGGCTATCGCGCCTACGCGGACGCCTTCTACGAATTGATAGAAGCCGAGACCACACCGATTGTGCGCGACCTGAAAGAAGGGCAACTGGCTGATATCAAGCGGATTGCTCTGGAAGAGCTGGATGACTTCCTGTCCGAGCAGAGCGGTATCCTGACCGATGTCAGCCTGAAAAGTCAGGTCTCTGTCGACGAGCTGAACGAGCTGTTCGGCATCACCGCACAGGCAGAACGCGACGCCATTTTCGACATTCTGTTCGATGAATTCAGCGACGATGAAGACGACATGACATTTGAACAAGACGCACGCCCGGATCGTCCGGTACGCCCCGTCAGACCCACCGTTTCACAGGGAGACGCCGCATGACAGTCACAACACGCAAACCCCGGATTGCCCTGATGGGCGAATTCAGTTCGGGCAAAAGTACCCTGTCCAACCTGATGCTTGGCGCGCGCCCCTTGCCGGAAAAAGTGACCGCGACGCGTGTGTCCCCGGTCTGGATGTCGCACGGAACACAGCCCGCCTATCGCATTGACGTGAATGGCACAGAAGAACCGGTGGATATCAAACAGCTTGAAACGATAGACGTTGATGCAACGCGCGTCATCCGCCTGTTTTTTGAAGCCGATATTCTGGAAGTCTGTGACCTGATTGATTTCCCCGGCATTTCTGACCCCAATATGTCCTCCGATGTGTGGCAACGTATGATGGATGAGGTCGATGCCGTGTTGTGGTGCACCCATGCGACCCAAGCCTGGCGTCAATCTGAATCTGCGGTTTGGGACAGTGTACCCGATGCTGTTCGGCAGCGCTCCGTCCTGCTGGTCACCAAATTCGACAAGCTCATCACGGAGCGGGACAGATACCGCGTTCTGGCCCGGCTCAAGAAAGAGGCAGGCAACAAGTTCAATGCGCTATTCCCGATTTCGCTGACGCGTGCATTGGCCGCGGGCGATGACTATGAAGCGTTTAACGCAAGCGGTGGCGGCGCGTTTCTGGAACATCTTATCGAGATGATCGAGGAGCTGGGCGCCGCGGTTGGCGATACGTCAAAGTCCATCTATGAGACGGCCAAACCTGCAACTGCTGACGCGCCGATCTCTGCAGAAGAGACATCACCCTCCGTAGGAGCAGAACTGACCGAAGCCGATGCAGACATGCTTACGGCCGACCCAGCGCCAGACGCGCAATCAGAGCCAGCCGCTGCGACGCAACCCATGCCCTTTGGCATCGGTGTGGCGGAGCCAGTGATCCATGTCGAAAGTAATATTCCCGTAGAAACAATTGAGACCAGCATGCCCAAAATCGACACACCCGAGCCCGAACAGGAAGCCAATGTCGTGGTACCGCGCCGCATCCGACCTACAGGTGGCCTCAAAACCGTGCGCCCACGCCGTCCCGCCGCGGCCAGCAATGTTGCGCAGATTGCACCTGAACGTTCTGTCGAGCGCCCTGCCGCAAAACAGAACCCCGAAGAGCTGCGCGACGTTTTCCGCGAAGCATAAGGGCTTCGCGCACGTCACAGTTCAGTTAGCCGCCGGGCAAGTGACTTCCATTCAGGCTGAGAGTGTCCTATCCAATACGCAGTTATTGATATGGACGGAAGCCTGATGGCTCAGAACCCTCTCGACCAGCTGTACGCTCAGATTTCTGGCTGCGACACGCTTGCCTATTTCGATCTGTCGACGCGGATCGTATTGCTAAAAAATACCGAGACCCGCGAAAGTCAGGACAGCCTGAATGATTTATGCGCTGAAGCCAATGTGGTCCTGCGCGACGGCGATATCAGCCTGTTGGCCTCCGCAGATCGGCTGACGCTTTACCTCAGATCAACCTCCATACCGAACGATGTTCTTTGTTGTATCTGCGCGCCTGACACAGATGTTGCGCAAGTCATATCCTTGGGACAGTCCTGTCTGAACGAAATCACTGGCGGGGCTTGAGATGGAGGAACAGTTTCACAAAAAGCTCGAAGACCTGGCCGGTCGCTATGAAACCGAGGACGGCGCTTTGGTTTTGAGCGCATCGAATACGCCCGGCGCGATGACCGAAATCCTACACGCGATCGACAATACGATGCTGCCGCGTTTGCTTGAATTTTCTGTCGGGCAAGCCGCAGTATCGCTGGTCGCGGGGGGTCGCAGGTTGCGCGCAATTGTGGCCGTTTCAGATGACCTTACGGCCAATGATGTGACCCTGGATACGTTGCTGTCACGCGACGACGAGCAGCTGCCAAATCAAATTGGTGCGCTGCTGACCGAGTTGAACTCAAAACCGGGTAAGCTGACTTTGATACGCAGCGTCGATGCGCGGGCGGCTAAGTTTTCGGATGGCGGGTTAGACAGCCCCACTTTGGCCGGTCTTTGGAACGTCGCACTGACCCCGCCAAGCCAACTCGGTGTAATGCTGGCCGGGCTGGGCGCGGCAGCGCTTGCACATGTCGAATTTGATGGCGCGCAGATCGCCGCGCAAGATGGTGAGAATGATATCTGCGACCACCTCGCATCTGAGACTTTGCGCACAGAGATCGCTCAAATGTTGCAAGACATTGATCAGAAGCGAGATTCGGGACAGGCGACACAGATGCTGGTGTTGCCCGGGAAGTTGCCTGATGACGCCTTGCTTTGCGTCATCAGAACCGACCAAACCGACGCTTTCATCGCTGCGGCGGGCGGCTCTGTGCCAGCTCTGGCGACCCTCTGGCACCAGAGCTAACTGCGCTAGATTGATCACAATTTTCCTGCCAGCGTGGTTAAGAAGTCATTAAGTCTTCCCCACTTCGCCCCATTTTCATCTCAATCTGACAGCTTAAAGAACGCTGGTAGGGACAGCTTACCAATGAAGTTGCGGCGTGAATTGCGCCGTATTTACATGCTTGGCCCTGCGCCGAGCGGGATAATGAGAACAAAATTGAGGAGTTAGAAATGGTTATTTCTACGAGCGCCCTACAAAAAAGCGCAATAGGCGCAGCAATGCTGCTTGGCGCGACTGTCATTCCACATAATGTGCTGGCTCAGGAAATCACCCTGGAGTCGCTCGATGGCAAGGTAAACCTGATCGGCCAATTGGTCGAATTCAGCGACGGCACCTACAAAATCAAGACCAGCTTTGGCGACTTTGAGTTCGCAGCAGATACGGTGACCTGCACAGGGGCGGCCTGCCCTGACCTCACCGTCGACGCACCCGCAGCCCAGTTCAGCTTTGCAGGCTCTGACACTGTCGGGTTGGGCATCATGCCATTGCTGATCTCAGGTTATGCGACCAGCCTCGACGCGGATGCAGAAATCACGGACACCGAAAATGCCAACGAAATCGTTGCGAGCATCGTGAATGATGGCGGCTTCGGCGATGAAATGGCGCAGGTCCTTGTCAGCTCCACATCATCGGGCACCGCATTCAGAGCGCTCGCCAATCGCAGCGCCGATATCGGCATGTCATCACGCCGCATCAAACCAGAAGAAGCCCGGCAGCTTCAGGCGTCCGGCGCAGGCAATATGCTGAGCCCAAGCCAGGAACATATCGTTGCTGTCGACAGCCTGGCAATCATCACGCATCCGAGCAACCCGGTCAAAGCGATCTCCATGGATCAGCTGCGCGATATCTACAGCGGCCGCATCAGCAACTGGCGGCAGCTTGGCGGCGAAGACCGCGCTATCGAAGTGATGACGCGCCAGACCTCTTCCGGCACGCGCTCCGTTTTTGAGTCCCGTCTGTTTCAGAACCGCAGCGCAAAACTGCGCTCAGATATGACCATCGCAGAAGATAACCGTGCAATGGCATCGCAGGTGACCGACAATGAAGGTGCGATCGGATTTGTTGGCTCCGGCTATACACGCGGCGCGCAACAGATGAAGTTGATCAGCGAATGCGGTATCGCAACCAGCCCCAATGCTTTCTCGGCCAAGACAGAAGAATACCCGTTCCAACGTCGCCTGTACCTGTACAATCGCGCAAATGGCCTGGATGAAAATGCGGAAGACTTCATCGACTACGTGACTTCGGTCGCTGCGGATGGGGTGATCGCGAAGGCCGGCTTTATCGACCTGAGCATCGTTTCGCAAAAGCAAGCGCTTGACGGCAGCCGCGCGCGTTCGCTTCTTGAACCAAGCAAGAACGCCGCAGAGAGCAGCATTATGCGCGATATGCTCAGCATGATGCTTCAAAACGAGCGCCTCTCGACCACGTTCCGCTTCGTCACTGGCTCTGCCATTCTGGATGAACGCGGCGAAGGTGACATCGAGCGTTTGCTTGAATATCTCGGAACCATGCCTGCTGGCACCAAAGTAACCTTCGTTGGCTTTACAGACAGCGTTGGTACATTCACCAAAAACTACGGTCTTTCAGTCGGCCGGGCCCAGCAAGTGCGTAACGCGGTCTTGGCAAAAGCCGGAGATCGTTTGGCTGGTCTTCAGATCAATCACACCGGGTTTGGCGAAGTTGCACCGGCCGCATGTAACACAAGTGACTTCGGGCGCTCCGTCAACCGGCGCGTTGAAGTGTGGATCGAATCGACTGGCAGCAGCTAAGCCAAAACGCATGCAAAGCCCCGAAAAGCGGGGCTTTGTGTTCGACGAGAACCCTGGAAAGGGCCTGCATTTGCAGGCCCTTTTTCACGACTGGTCGCGCCAAAATCCGCCGAAAACCCAATGTCGTTAAAATTCCCTTAAAATTGCAGATAGTTCCCAAATTCAGACACAATATTATCCGATTTGGCGCCTTTAGTTCTCCTACGAAACCAATAAGTGAAATTCCGCCTGTACTCCCCAGGGCGGTGTGAGGGGTCCATTTCGCATGAGCGTCTTTGGATCATAAAAATGGAAGAAGGCAAATGCAGAATACATTGAAAAATCAATTGAAAGCGTCTGCTGCGTGTATCGCAGTCGCGGCAGCTTTCATGCTCCCGACGACAGCAAGTGCGGAAGACGTAACCCTAAAATCAGCAGACGGCACGGTCGATCTTGTCGGTGAATTCGTCGCTCTGGAAGATGGCGTATATATCTTGCGCACCGTTCTTGGTGACATACGCGTCGCCGCGAGCCGGGTGCGTTGTGAAGGCGCGGCATGTCCAACATTTGATGACGTAAGCGCAGATGTGCAAATCGCAGGCTCTGACGCAATCGGGCTTGGCATGATGCCGCTTTTGATGAACGGCTTTGCATCAACAATGGACGCTGAAGTTGAAATGAACAACGTCGCGGAAGGCACATCCATCGCAACGCTGGTCAGTGATGGCGGGTTCGGTGATGACGTCGGTTCCTACATCGTTGCTTCAAGCACCGATGACAGCGCGTTCTCTTCCTTGCTGGAAAAAGACGCTACCATCGGCATGTCCTCTCGCCGCATCACACGTGATGAGGCCCGTGCCCTGCGCGCATCTGGCGCCGGCAGCATGGTCAGCCCAGCACAAGAACGCATCGTGGCCATCGACAACGTTGTCGTTGTCACCCACCCGTCCAACCCGGTGCAAGAGTTGACCAATGACCAGCTGCGCGGGATTTTTTCCGGGCAGATCAGAAACTGGTCCGAAGTTGGCGGCAATGATCAACCGATCAATGTTGTGCTGCGCGAAGATGGCTCCAGCAGCCATGAGTATTTCATGAACTACCTCTATGAAGGCGAGGCGCCAAAATACGTGGCTCAAGCGATTGGTCGTAACGACCAGGACGTGTCCAACGTTGTCTATGCTGACCGCTATGCGATCGGTTACGTCGGCTTTGCATTCCAGCGTGGCACAAACGCTGTCAACCTGGTCAATGAATGTGGCATCACCATCTCGCCAGATGCATTTGGAGCCAAGACCGAGGAATACGACCTGAGCCGCCGCATGTATCTTTACAGCCGTGGCGACACGCAGGATGAGCAAAGCAAAGACTTGCTGGATTACATTGTCTCAGCAAGCGCGGATAACGTGATTGCAAAATCCGGCTTTATCGATCTGGGCGTGACCCGGAACACCGAAGAGAATGCCGCAAACCGTGCGCGCAGCCTCGAAGATCAGCTTGCTGGCTACAATGCCAACTTTGAAGGTCAGGTTGCCAAAGAGATGCTGGAGCAGATGAAAGACTATGATCGTCTGTCCACCACGTTCCGCTTCCGTACCGGCTCGTCCAAGGTTGATGAACGTGGGCGTTTCGACATGGTGCGCCTCATTGACTTCCTCGAAGGTGAAGCACAAGGCACCAAAGTCACATTCGTTGGCTTCACGGATGATGTGGGCGCGTTTGAAGGCAATCGCCATATCTCTGAAGATCGCGCCAATGCATTGATGAACGCCGTGTCTGATGCTTCAGAGGGCCGCCTGAGCCACATACAAATGGCATCGGCTGGCTACGGTGAAATTGCACCAGCAGCCTGCAACGCCACCGAGCGCGGCCGCGCGATCAACCGTCGCGTAGAAGTATGGGTTTCCAAAGAACAGAAATCCTTCTGATCATACTATGACAGCGCGGGTCTCAGTGCCTGCGCTGTCTTCCTCCACAGCCGACATCGCGCCCAACAAATTTCCGCATTTGCCTCTTAATCGCAAATGCAATGGCGCAGTGCGGCAGATCGTTTTTCGAGAAGCGTCCATAAACGACGCGTTCTCATTCAGCATAGGGCCTTGGAATGCATAAGAAATCAATAGCAAGTGCTTGTCTTTTCGCCATGTCCGTCTCCTTCGTTTCGCTGCCAGCGACCGCGCAAGAGGCGACATTACAAAACGCCGCGTTTAACGAAGAGGTTGGCGCGCAAGAACGTATCAGTCTTTCCGGCAAGCTCCGGATGTTATCTCAGCGGATCGCATCAGCGTCGTGCCACTTGGTCGAAGGTGTTGACATCGAAGCCGCCAGAACCCTGTTGGCCAATGACAGCACCGAGTTCGACAAGATTTTGAACGCGCTGGTGAACGGCGACGCTGAGCTTAACGTCATAGGCGCTGAAGAACGTCGCAAAACACTGGTCAAAATCGCCTCCGTCAAGGAACAGTGGGAACCTATGAAGGCAGCTGTCTACGCGTTGAAAGATCAAAGAGACATCGAAGCCAATCTCGAAACGGTTATTCTGTCAAACTCTGAGCTTCTGAACCGCGCGGCAGTCTTGGTGACAGAGATTGTTGGTCAATATTCGAATCCGGCAGAGATGGTTCAGGCCGACTCCATGGTTTTGGACATTGCAGGCCGACAGCGGATGCTCAGCCAGAAAATCTCCAAGGAATCTTGCATGTTGGCAAGTCATCACGAACGCGATGACACGCGCAGCAACCTGGAATCCTCGATCAAGGTGTTCGAAGCATCTCTGGCGGCTCTGCGGCATGGTTTGCCTGCCGCTGGCGTAAAAGCCCCTCCCACCGCAGAGATCTCCGCGGGCCTCGAAGTGGTTCAAAAAGACTGGTTGGAGGTGAAACCTACTCTCGACGAGATCCTGGCCGGGACCGAGGTAAGTGTCGCGAAGGAAGAGGAAAAGTTCCACAATCTGAATAAGACAATGGCCGACATGAACAAAGTCGTCGGCATGTATGTCGACTTCGCCAAAAAGAAGTAAGACGAACCAACAAAAAACCCAAGGCGCTTGAGAACTCCCAACACGCGCCTTGGGCAACCAAAACCAAGAATAGATGTAAGCCGGTGCGCGCTATCCTGACTTGCGACTTTTGAGTGATATCAGCCTGGGTGCGCGCTATCCTGACTTGCGACTTTTGAGTGATATCAGCCTGTTGGCCACTCGAAAGGAACAATCGCAATGAGACCGTACAAGCAGCTTAGCC
>JBCCVD010000034.1:0-31568 GCA_039195745.1 Pseudomonadota bacterium
CCCTATCGGCAGATTTGCTTCGCAAATCGCCTGCCGGGCAACGGGAACACAAGACCGTATCTGACAAATTGCCAAGAGCTTCAAAAAAGTCTTGCTTTGCAGGAGACATCCACACAGGACAAAGCGGACCTTTGCAGACGCAGCTATTGCTGACGCAGCACCGGTCGTGTTGCAGCGGCATACATATTGCTGTGCGGCAGATTTCACTAGAGCAGCCATCCACCTACCAAAATGCGGTCAGGGGTGACCAATCCTCGGCTTCGCCATATCTGGAGCATAGCGTATGAAAGGGCCCTGGTCTTTGTACCGATAGTGACAACTTTGCGTTTAGCATGAGTGAATAATGACTTCCGTAGTGGTCAGTCTTTTATTCGGCGGCGTCGCAACGCTCGTACTCCCAAGACGCAAGGCATTGAACAGGACGTGGTCTCGGGGCAGTTGGAATCTGGTGCTAATTTGATCGGCCGTATGATCATCATCAGCCAATGCTGCCGCTGGCCAACCTGCGAGGCCAATAGCCGTCATGTTTAACCAAGTGCGATAGAACATCCGCCCGGCGTCGATCATTTTACCATTTTTGGGCCAGTGAAATAACAGAATCGCTGACGAAGTGCGGCTTTTTGCGGCCTCACCTGATATCGTGGGGCCGAGCCCGCAGGCCGAAAGAAAACGATACAGTGGCGAGCCGAGGATCGGACGCGTCAACCATGCCGTTACCCTACCCATCGCTAGGGTTGCTTTGTTCAAACCATCTTCATGATAGCGCGCATGTCGTGTTGACAGACGCATCCAATTCAATAGTTCAGCACGGAAGTTAGGGTCGCGCATAATCCGTGCTGATGCCTGGTCGATTTCGGTCGACAGCCAAGCTATTTGATCTGAGTCCTGTACCAATGTGACACATGAATGCCTCAGGCTGGTTAGATCATGCGGCTGTGAAGATGGTGCAAAACCTAGCCGATGTGTCAATCGTTGCTTCACATATTTGGACAGCACGATGTCCTCTGGATTTGCATCCGCTGTCGGCACAATCACGGCCATTGGTCTATAGCCGGTGGCCGCGGGGGCCGAAACAGTTTGCACCTGTGCACCTTGGCCAATCTGTGCCATCGCTAGCACCGTACCCTCCACGGCTGCGCCACATGCGATCAAAAGATCACGGTCTTCAGGGTCGCCGACGAGAAGCCTGCGGGACAAATCGGCTGATACCAGAATTGAACCGTTGTCTTGCAAACTCCATCGGGCGGGCTGGGTATTGTGCGCTGATGGGGCGTATTTTGCGATATCAACAATCGTCCTAAAGGTGTTTTGGTCCATCATGTCAGTTCTTTTTCAAAAAGATGCAGCCGGTGCAGCGGTTCGGCTCCGCTCTTTTCGGTTTGCCTGAGGCTTGCGACGTTTTCATCGGCGATCCATGTCCCACCAACTGATTTATAGCCAGCGGCATGCATATCGGTGATCATTTCGTTCAGCATCAACGGATTCACTGATCTGCGTTGAAACGCGGGCAGGACTCCTTGAAAAATGACAATCGCTCGATTGCGTTGCGCGCGGTAGCGCATAAAGTGCCATGGCAGGCTAAGCCCCATGCGTGAATTCAACCGTTTCAGCAAAGGGTTGAGGTCCGGGATGGCGATCACGGCTCCGACGGCCTGTCCTTCAAAGTGGACGACCTTGGAAATACGTACGTCCATGATCCACTTCATATCCTTCGCCTGAAAGCTAAACTCGGCGGCGCTGACGGGCACAAACATCGGATTTTCCTGAAAGCTGGTGTTGAGGATGGTGCGGGCCTCTTCAAGTCTGGTATGAATGGTGCGCCGATTTATCGGTGCGAATGAAAAACCTTGGGCAAGCAAATCTGCGCGTGCGTCATCGCGCAGTGCTTTGGTGTTTGGGCCAAGCTGCATCTCGAAAGTTGTCATCGGAAACGTGCGTGCATAGCCGTTCGCAAGCAGGAGGTCCGGCAAATGGGCCGGTCCCCAAATCTGGTCGGTGTAGGGCGGATGGTCAAACCCGTCAGTCACCACGCCGATTTGCTGCATTGCGGTCAGGTTGAAGTTGCCGATCAATCTCGTCATGCCTTTGGCACGCGCCCAATCTTGCGCAGCAGTCAGCAACGCTGAGGCGGCCTCCGCATCATTTGCGCAATCGAAAAATCCAAAATAGCCGGTTGTCGCTGCATGTATTTGCAAAGAGGCGCGATGCAGGTGCGCTGTGATCCTGCCTACGGGCTTTCCGTCTCTTAGGGCTGTGAAGTAGGTATAGTCATCCGTTGACGCGAATAAAGGGTTTTGGGGCGATAGGAACCGCGCCAAATCGGCTTTCATCGGAGAGACATAGTGACTGTCCATCCCATAGGCGGCAAAGGGCGCGGCAAAAAAGGACGCAAAATCACGTTCGATCAGTGTTATCACAGGACATCCTGTTTTACTGTTTGGGCCGCGATCCGTTGCAGTGCGGCAAGTCCATAACCATTCCCGTCTGAGGCCATCAAGGACGGGTTATTCAACGCGATCACAGTCAATGGTTTTGGGGCGATACAAACTGCATGCGTCGCCTCGTATTTCTTGAAGAACCACGCTAATTGTTCATCCTTTTCGTCGGTTGCAACCGTGCGCACAGGCATTTGCAGAAACAAATGCCGCAAGGCAATGATGTCAAAATCAACCAAATCAGTTTCACGCAGGGCCAGCGTGTTGCTGACACCGGCACCGCGTTGAATGATCCCAATGGCTGCATCTTCACCCGACCCTTTCGCATCAGCAATTTCGCGTAACATAATCATATAGCGATCTTCGGCGACCAACGCGCGGGCGGCCTGCCATGTGGCAAGCAACATGATCGTTGAAAGAACAACAACACCTATCTGAACTGTTGCGAACCTGTCGGTTCCGCTCAGTGTTGCAACGGCAGTCGTCAACAACATACTTACGACACATAGTGCTGCCATACTGCTGATAATCCGCGATTGTGACAGGCTGGTACGATTGATGTTGATGGTCAGCAGGCAAAGTCCAAGGACGGCAATTCCACCAAGGCGAACAGGGATTGCGGGGACAACAGGGCTCAGGAAATCTGTCGCAAGAAACGGCAAGATGAGCAAGAAAGACAAGATCATACGGTTCAGACCTTGGTTTTCCACATTAGACAAAAGCGTCTTGTCCCGACCAACAACAATCATCGCAACAAGGCCCAAGCCAGTTAGCTGAAATAGCAAAAGTCCAAGTACATTAACAAACTCCATCCATCCTGTCGGAAGGAGGGCCAAAACTGCAAAAATCACGGCACCCCAACCGCAATACTGCTTGGCTACCTTTGGTGCGTGCAAGCGCATCATCCCTTCGGCAAGTAAAAGCGCAGTGAGCGGCAAAAGTGCGGCCGCGGCATAGGTTATCTTTGTGAACAACCAACCCAAATCTGCCCAATGCCCGACCCTAAATGTCAGCAACACGATAATAACGAGCAAACAGGTTTGAAACCGCCGCGCAAGCGCCGGAGCTGCCGTTAAATCTGCCAAACGAAGTAGAACGGTCAGTGCGCCGAATGCGCCACAAATCGACACCCACGCATCAGCGATCAAAGTACCAAATTCGGTCATGCGCCGATCATCGCGTTCATTTTCCGGCGCACTATCGGGGCCATGAGCTTAGCGACAATGTTGGGCAATGGTTTTTCAACTTTTCCCTTATACGGGTTAAAAAAGTATCCGCGATAGTCGGTCACATGCGCGCGCCCAAGGACAGATTGCAAGGCTTCGCCCGCCATCAACGTGCCTGATGTGATGACCATCGGCGCAAATGACATGCGGCTTCGGGTTCCCGCAATGACCTCACCTGCTAACGCCAGATCCACATGATGGCGTGATGTTGAATGCGTCATGACATACGTCGCTTCAGCCATCATCGCCGCGTCGCGTTGCGGATCTGTTAGCGCGTTCCAATCTGTGCCGGTCGTGGAATACCCCAGACGTTCTTCGGGGGACGGATCATGCGGCCCAGTGACATAGACCGACGGTAAGGGCGAGGCATAAGCATCAATCACATGCCGCCCGGTAGCGCGGGCCGTGCGGTAAAGCAAAAGGCTCGCGCCCAGATCGTCGGTTCCGTTCACAACAACCTGCGCTTGCCCAACGATCCGGTCAACCTGATCGGTCCAGTCCGCGCCAAGCACCTCTATCTTGGCGTCAGGATTCAGGCGCAGGCACATATCACGCGTTGCCTCAGATTTAGGCTGGCCAACAGTATCAAGCGTCGCAAACAATTGCCGGTTCAAATTTGATACATCAAACCTGTCGATGTCCGCCAAGATCAAATTGCCAAGGCCAGCCCGGATCAGCGTCATGACCGCGGCCCCACCCATGCCGCCATTGCCGCAGACAAACACGCACCCATTGCGCAAACGCTCTTGTTCAGCCTCTGTGACAAATCCAAGGTTTCGGGTCGTGAATTCGGAATAGGAAAAATCTATCATGGTGTTTTTGATCGCTTGCGTAAGATGCCATAGGGCCGGTCTGTGTCTGCCCAATGCAAAACCGGCAGGGCCAATCTTTGAATAACGGCGCTTGCCGCTAGAATGAGAAACGAAAATGCTGAACGCGACGGCACTTCGCGGGTGAGGTAAGATAAGGCTGTCGCAAAATCAATCTGGCCAAGCTGAAGCACGTCATCGCCGCGATCATAGTCCAACTGCCTTTCACAAAATTCATTATAGACCTCGTCTCGATGCTTTGGAGCATCAGCAAATGTCTTTTTGAGATGATCAGACCCCCCGGTATAGGCATTCTCAATAACAAACCGGTCCTCATCAAACGCCGCCTCAGGGCCAACACCAAAAACACTGCGGTGATGTTCCACAATCCGGCGTGCCAGTAACAGATGCTGCAAAGATCGTCGCCCGCCATCAGGTTGCTGCGGCGCAGGATAGACTCGCGCAAAACCGGTTGAGACCAGACCGACCACAGCGGGCACTTGGGTGACATTAGAAAGCCAAAGCGGCCGCAGGCCGTTGCGAAACAAAATCAAAACGCAGGTCAGGCCATATAAAATCCAGCTAAGGCCTTGTGATCGAGTGTCAGGATCGATCAGCACAAGGCCCAGATGCAAGATGGGCTCTGTTCTGCCGTCTAAATCAACATCCATTTGCGCTAATGCGTTAAAAGCAATGGGTTGGTTGTCATCGTGGCGGTTGACCAAGGTGATGATTGATTGCGATAGATGCGTGCGATCACCGCTAAAGACGCCATAGGTCAAATCCCCCGCGGTCAGCGTCTTCTTTGCAACCTGACGCAGATCGGACACCAACTGTTCCAACTCAGTGTCGGTCATCCATTTGCCAGGATATTCTATGATCCGGACTTTATCTTCGCGCGAAGAATGAAACGTAATGTCGAGATATTCCAGTGACATCGCTTTTAGAATCATACTGATCAACGGATTCGTTCAACCTCGTGTATAAACCAGTGCAGCATAGTCAGGAATTGTGGCTATTACAGGACTAGCTCCGGGCGTTGACTGAACAGCTGGTTTATCGCGCTACACCGCAGTAGCAGAAATATAGACGGTGCGGAAATTATCCTGCTGCGTGCGCATGCAGCACAAAATCAAAATGTCTGGTAAGAGCTCAATGCTGCCATTGGCGGAATGGTAGGGACGCGGCAGTCCAAGTCGGAATGACGCTTAAGGCTGGATCGGCGGATTTCGAACATGTCGAGATCCGGATCGGTGAGCTTTCGTTGAAGTGGCGTATCGTACGCTTCAAAACTTGACTTGATGCAGCCAGTTTAACAGCAAATGGACCAGGCCATGCTTTGGTGCGTTTGCAGGCCATTCTGCGAAGACATCAATCGAACCTAATGACCATTCTGGCAGAACATATTGCAGTCTACCGTTTTCAACGCTCTCTCTAAGAAGAAACTCCGGCAAGACGGCCAGCCCGGTTCCGACACATGCCAGTTGGCATATTGCCTGCGCATCACTCGCGGAGATGCGCGCTTCCGGTTTGAGGCTAACCACTTCCTGCCCGTCTTTCCAAAACCTGACAGGGATATTTTGGACCGGTGTCAGGGCAATCCAATCCCAACATAACACATCGCTTGGTCCACTTGGTGATGGTCGGTTTGCAAGATATCCTGGGGACGCGGTGAGTTTGCGCTCAACAGAAAACAGCTTACGGGTTGTGGCCGAATTCCTTGCCTGAGGCTTCATTCGAATTGCTATGTCATATCCTTCGTCAATCAGGGAGCGCCGCATGTCGGAGAAATCGATAGAGAGTTTGATCCTTGGGTACTGGATAGAAAACGCAGCGAGTTGTTCAACCAGAGGAGATGACGAAAGTACCGACGGAAGGGTCAGGCGCAGCTCGCCACTCGGCGCATTTGCCGACACTGACAGATCAACCAACTCACTTTCCACGGCTTCAAGCATGTTCTGCGCTGCGATCAACAGCCTTTGGCCTTCTTGGGTCAGCGTCAACTTGCGGGTTGACCGATAGATCAAGGCCACGCCGAGGTTTTCTTCGAGTTGCGAAATATGATGGCTAACAACAGACGGTGACAGACGAAGCTCACGTGCTGCGCCGCGAAACGAGCCGTGGTCGATCACTTTCGCAAAGATGGCCATCTGGCGAAGCCGATCAATCATTATTCATATAATCCGAACAGTTAAATTTAGTTATCCTATCTTATGATCTTATGCGGCTTTGTCCATGTTTGCGCAAGAGCGGCTGCGCCGTTGCGCTGCTCGAAGAGAGACCAAACAGGAGAAATATTCATGACCGCAATTCGAAAAATCTTTGCAGTTGCTGCGTTTGCCGCAACGTCCACAGCTGCTGTTGCTGATGACAAAGCGACAGTACAGACTTTCTATGATCTTCTGAGCAATCCCGGTTCTGAAGAATTGGCCACATCGTTTCTTGAGGTGACATCCGAAGGCTGGGAAAGCATCGGGAACTATTCTGGCAAGAACAAATCTCGGGATGAATTCGTCGGTCAGGTGGGGTTCTTTGCGCAGCTCATTCCTGATCTTGATTGGTCCGTCCAGGCAATGCACCAGGACGGGAACTTCGTCACGGTACGCAGCCGGGCGACAGGAACACCGACGGGCCCATTTTTCGGTGTCGATGGTGAAGGTCGCAGCTTTGATATCCTCACAATCGACATTCATGAGCTGGACGACGGTGTCATCGTTCAGACCTATCACGTCGAAGACTGGGCGAGCGCGTTGCAACAACTGCGCGGACAGTAATTTCTAACACGAAGGTCGCCTCACTCATGCAGACGGAAGCATCTTTTAGCGATGCTTCCGTCTCTGCCGCGCAGGGTAGAACGCTTGTTCAGTTCGCAACCCTCCTTGAACGACTATCCTTTAGATGCTGCATCCGGAATTCAGGGCTCACAGCCTACCGCAGCGGTCCCTGCCCTTGAAATAAACCGTTTCGCGCGACGTGCATCTGCAGGCAGTCCGCAGGTCTGGTGGCTTCTTAGTCAGTGAATGTAGCTGCAGCGACAAGAACCCTGTTACCGCCAAAAGGGCCTGCCTTGCCCCGGCGCTGCAACCCTCTTATACCCGGGCGCGAAATTAACCCGATTTTGAGGACCTCCCCGCCATGAGCACCATCATTGATATTCACGCCCGCGAAATTCTCGACAGCCGGGGGAATCCGACGGTTGAGGTGGATGTCGTGCTCGAAGATGGGACGATGGGGCGTGCGGCGGTGCCGTCGGGGGCTTCGACTGGCGCGTATGAGGCCAATGAGAAGCGGGATGGCGACAAGGACCGCTATCTGGGCAAAGGCGTGTTGGAGGCTGTGGCGGCCGTCAATGGCGAGATTGCAGAGAACCTGCTGGGCGAGGATGCGACCGATCAGGTCTCCATTGATGAGATGATGATCGAGCTGGACGGGACGGAGAACAAAGCGCGGCTAGGGGCGAATGCAATCCTGGGAGTGTCCTTGGCCACGGCGAAGGCGGCGGCTGACTACACGACGATGCCTTTATATCGCTATGTCGGCGGGACCTCCGCCCGCGTGCTGCCGGTGCCGATGATGAATATCATCAACGGGGGCGAGCATGCGGATAACCCGATTGATATTCAGGAATTCATGATCATGCCGGTTTCTGCCGGCAATATCCGCGATGCGGTGCGGATGGGGGCGGAAGTGTTCCATGTGCTGAAGAAAGAGCTGTCTGCGGGTGGCTATGCGACCGGTATCGGTGATGAGGGTGGTTTTGCGCCGAATATCTCGTCCTCCCGTGAGGCATTGGATTTCATTCTGACCTCTGTTGAGAAGGCTGGCTATAAGCCCGGTGAAGACATCTACTTGGCGCTCGATTGTGCGGCGACGGAATACTACCGCGACGGCAAGTACGACATGAAGGGCGAAGGCAAGGTTCTGTCTTCTGACGAAAACGTGGCCTATCTGGCCGGGCTGGTTGCGGATTATCCGATCATTTCGATTGAAGACGGGATGGGCGAAGATGATTGGGACGGCTGGGCCGCTCTGACAGTTGAGCTGGGCGACAAAATCCAGCTGGTGGGTGACGATCTGTTTGTGACCAATCCGAAGCGTCTGGCCGAAGGCATCAAGAAGGGCTCCGCCAATTCGATGTTGGTGAAGGTGAACCAGATCGGGACGCTGACAGAGACGTTGCGCGCTGTGGATATGGCGCACCGCGCGGGGTTCACCAATGTGATGTCCCACCGCTCCGGCGAGACGGAGGATGCGACGATTGCGGATCTGGCAGTGGCTACGAATTGCGGGCAGATCAAGACAGGCTCGCTCAGCCGCTCTGACCGGTTGGCGAAGTATAACCAGCTTATCCGGATTGATGAGGCGCTGGGCGAAAGCGCGGTCTATGCGGGTACGTCGATCCTGAAAGGTTGAACCCTTTCCTGAAAGCTCTGCTTTGGATTGCGGCCTGCGGGGGCATCCTTTTCGCAGTTGCGATTTGGCTGATGGCTGGTGGGCCATTGCCAAGCATTCCGCCGCGCAAAACGCCGCCACCAGACGGGTTTGTCGCTGCGGCGTTTGTGGATATTGCGGCGCTCGAAAGCACGGCCGATATCGAGGTGATCAACCTCGGTGCATACGGGCAGTATTTCGAGAATTACTACCTGCCGGAGCAGAATGTCGTGTGGTTCATGCTGTTTGGCGCAGAAACGCGGTATGTGTATCTATTCGTCTCGCGCGATGGAACGGTGCTTGGGCAGATCGCAACTGACGAACGCTTGGCCTCGATGGGTTCGGTAATGCTGGGGCTGGACGGGTATTACGAGATCGGGTCAGAGACGTTAAGCGGGCCCCTTCCCTACGAATTGCTTGACGAGCCATTGGACCACGCGGCGCTCAAGGCACTTCAGAGCCAGAGTACATATTATCGACGCATCAGCGCGTCGGATGTTGCCAGTGACAGGCCTGAATATGCGATGAAGCGCGATACGCATTTCTTTTTGCAGGACGGAGTCTGGAAGAAAGCGACTTCGAGCAACAGCCCATATCTCGAATGGAAGTATCCGCCTTTCGTGGATCTGACCGTGCAATATGATCTCGCTCCGCATAAGGCCCCGTCCTTCTTTGAGGGGGCGTATCGGGTGTCACGGACGTATTTTGATCAACAGGAGTTCTTTGGAAAGAAGCCCGCCCCCATGGGAAGCACGACCGGCGTGGGGCGCGCCGCCCATTGGCGCGGGACAGGGTATTACACTGTCGAGGCCAAGGGGGCTGAGATGCGATTTTTCATACCAAATGATCGCCTGAACACAGGGGGCAGCGGGCCTATTTTGCTGACCATTGAGGGGCATGAGATGCTGGATTTCATTTTTCTCAAACACCAGTATCGCGGGCAAGACTATCACGCCTATCTTTTGACGGCCCGGCAACTGTAGGCCTAAACATTGGAAACATGGCTATGACAGCAGATGAATTGATCGACAGACTTGCGCTTGAACGCCATCCCGAGGGCGGATGGTATCGCCAGACCTGGGTGGCTGAGGGAACGGGGCGAGCAGCGGGAACCTGCATTTACTTCCTGCTCAAACAGGGGGAACGGAGCCATTGGCACAAGGTAGATGCAGGTGAGATTTGGCATTTCTACGCAGGGACGCCGCTTACCCTGTCATTGTCGGAGACGGATCAGGGACCCGCGAAAGACCTGCGTCTCGGTCCGGATTTCACCCAAGGCCAAGCCCCGCAAATCATTGTGCCGGAAGGCTGGTGGCAGGCCGCCAACGCGCCGGATGGCTGGGCCTTGGTGGGCTGCACCGTGTCGCCTGCATTTCAGTTTGAAGGGTTCGAACTGGCGACACCGGATTTCGACATACCACGGGCGTAGCGCTGCACCTTGCCAGTGCAAACGCGCCATCACGCGATCAGAGCATGACCAGCGGTACGCTGGGCAAACCGGCCAGCCAAGCCATCTGCATATCAATCATTAAGTTGACAAAATCAGTGGGTTAATATTTGGTTACCGGCGTGCGTGGCCACTGCCACCACCATAAAAAGGAGAGACCCATGAATGTCAGATCACTGACGCGGGGTCTTTGCTCCGCTGCCGCAGCAACAACGCTTACGATTGCGTCTGCCACGCTCGCCATCGCAGAGACAGTAACCGTGACCGACATCGCTGGACGCGTTGTCGAAGTCGAGAAGAACCCCTCGAAAGTTGTTATCGGAGAAGGCCGGATGATCTATTCGATCGCCCTTCTCGACAAAGACGATCCTTTCCAGCGCGTTGTTGGCTGGAAGAATGACATGATCAAGTTTGATCCCGACGCCTACCGAAAATACGAGGCGGCGTTCCCGAAAGCTGCAGACCTGCCGAGCTTTGGAAGCCCTTATTCCGATGAGTGGAACCTTGAGGCTGTGATCTCCTTGGGTACCGAGGTCGTTCTGATGAACCTCGGCAATCTGCTCAAAGCGCAGGAAAGCGGTATCATCGAAAAGCTGGAAGAGGCCGGGATTGCAACGGTCTTCGTTGACTTCCGTCAGGACCCCACCCAGAACACAGTGCCGAGCATCCAGCTTCTGGGCCGCATCTTTGACAAGCGCGATGAGGCCGATGCGTTTGGCGATTACTATCAAGCGCAAATGAAGCTGATTTATTCACGGGTCCAAGGCATTCCGGACGAAGAGCGCCCGATTGTCTTCATTGAGCGTGCGGCAGGCTACAACCCGGCCAAATGCTGCAGCACGTTCGGCGCAGCCAATCTTGGTCGCTTGGTCGACCTGTCGGGCGGCATCAACTGGGGATCTTTGAAATCGCCGGGGTTCTCCACCGCTGTGAGCCTTGAGGCGATTTTCGCGGATGATCCTGACGTCATCATCGGCACGGGCGCCAATTGGACGGAGGCCAACCCGGCGACGACTGCGGTGCTGTTCGGCTATGAGGCGGATGACGCAATGGTGCAGGACCGTTTGGGCGCACTGGCTGCGCGTGAGGGATGGCCAGAGCTGTCAGCGGTAAAGAATGGCCGGTTCCATTCGGTCTACCACCAGTTCTACAACAGCCCCTACCATTTCGTCGCAATGCAGGCCTTTGCGAAATGGCTGCATCCGGAGTTGTTTGAAGACCTTGATCCGGACGCAACGATGACGGAGCTTCACGACAAGTTCCTTCCCATCGACTATTCCGGCGTCTTTTGGGGCAGCCTCGAAGCAGGAGGTTAATCGCAACTTGCGATACGGCCCCGCATCCGCGGGGCCGCCACTGCTTTTGGAGGGACGATTTTGACGCTCAATGTAAACGCTGCAGAGATGCGGCAGTCTTATGCGGCGCAGATTGCGCGCCGTTACCTCATGATCGCCCTTGTGTTCGGGCTGTTGCTTCTCAGTTTCTTTCTGGATGTCGCCACCGGGCCGGGGAATTACCCCCTTTCGACCGTGTTTGACGTCTTTGTTGATCCGTTGTCGCACGGGGTCCGGTTAAAAGTAATTGTCTGGGATTACCGCTTGCCGGTGGCGATTACCGCTGTGCTTGTGGGCGCGCTTCTGGCGGTCGCGGGCGCCCAGATGCAGACCATATTGAACAATCCGTTGGCGGAACCCTTTACGCTTGGCGTCTCTGCCGCGGCAAGTTTCGGCGCCTCGTTGGCCATCGTGCTGGGGATCAGCATTATCCCTGCCGTCGGGCCGTTGCTGGTGACGATGAATGCTTTCATTTTTGCGCTTGCGACCTGCGGCTTCATTCTGTTTGCCACCCGACTGAAGGGCGTGGGATCAGAGACGATGATCCTGTTCGGCATCGCGATCTTTTTCACCTTCTCGGCCCTTCTGGCCTTGATGCAATACATGGCGTCAGAAGATCAGATTGCGCGGATCGTGTTCTGGATGATGGGTTCACTCAGCCGCGCGAGTTGGGAGAAGATTTCACTGGGCGCGTTGCTTCTGGCCTTTGCTATCCCGTTCAGCCTTGTGCGGACATGGCCGATGACGGCGTTGCGCATGGGCGAGGCGACAGCTGAAAGCATGGGTGTCGATGTGGCCCGCCTGCGTGTTGAAATGCTGATCTGCATCTCATTGCTGGCGGCAACAGCTGTTTCCTTTGTGGGAACCGTCGGGTTTGTGGGGCTTGTGGGTCCGCATATCGCCCGTTTGCTGGTGGGTGAGGACCAGCGTTACTTTATCCCCCTCTCTGCCATTGTCGGGGCGTTGGTCTTGTCGCTGACATCGCTGATTTCAAAGTCGATCACCCCCGGCATCATCTATCCCATCGGGATCATCACTTCACTGATTGGTGTTCCGGTCTTCGTCTCAATCATATTGAGCACGCGGAGGGAGAAATTGTCATGACCCTGAGCATCGAGCATCTGAAGGCGGGCTACGGCAAGACCGAGATACTGCATGACATTTCAGTGCCCGATATCGCAGGTGGCGCCTTTGTCGGCTTGATCGGGCCAAATGCCTCGGGCAAGTCGACATTGTTCAAGACGTTGGCGGGACTGGTCACACCGACGCAGGGGCGGATCGCGATTGATGCAGAGGATGTGACCCATCTGCGTCGC
The DNA here is from genome assembly GCA_039195745.1 of Pseudomonadota bacterium. Lineage (GTDB taxonomy): Bacteria > Pseudomonadota > Alphaproteobacteria > Rhodobacterales > Rhodobacteraceae > Litoreibacter. Next base: position 12,999 of record JBCCVD010000034.1, read on the forward strand.
AAAGACAGGGCGCGGCGGGTCGCCTATATGCCACAGGCGTTTGGTTGCAACGCGCTGCTGTCGGTGTTTGAAAGCGTTCTGTTGGCGCTGAAGCAGACCACAGGATGGCGCGTTCAGTCCGAAAATCTCGACCGCGTCTCGGACACGCTCGCCACATTGGGCCTGTCGCATCTGGCCAATCGCGGCATCGCGGATCTGAGCGGTGGGCAAGCGCAAATGGTTGCTGTCGCGCAAACTATCGTCCGCTCCCCGGAGGTGATTTTGCTCGATGAGCCGACCAGCGCACTGGATTTACATCATCAATTGTCGATCATGACGTCGATCCGCAACGAGGCCGCGCGCAAGAAGCCGGTAGTGATGGCGGCGCTGCATGATCTGAACCTCGCGGCCAAGTTCTGTGATCGTCTGGTCTTGCTGCGCGAAGGTGTTATTCTGGCAGACGGATTGCCAAATGAGGTACTTGCATTGCCCGATATCGGGGAGACTTACCGGGTCGAGACCCATCTTGAACGCACGAGTGGCGGTGCGCTTTACGTTGATGCGCGACTGCCTGCATGACGCGCTCCAACTTCGATCTGAAAGAGGAGGTGCGCGCCTATTGGTCGGCGCGCGCCACGACGTTTGATCACAGCCCCGCCCATCAGATCGAAGACAGGTTTGGCATGCCACAATGGCAAAAACTGATCCAAACGGCCGCCGGTCTTGACGCCGCAGAGACGATGGAAGGTCTCAACGTGCTTGATCTGGCCTGCGGCACGGGCGAGATAAGCCGCGTCCTGTGCTCTTTAGGCGCGACAGTGACGGGGTTGGATTTCTCTGAAGACATGCTGGCGCAGGCGCGATCCAAGCTTGAAGATGCGCGCTGGACCCCGTTGCTTTGCGATGCCGAGGACTTGCGATCTATTGCAGATGAGAGCGTGGATTTTGCGATCACCCGACATCTGGCGTGGACCCTGACAAATCCGCAAGCCGCGTTTGCAGAATGGCATCGTGTTTTGAAACCGGGCGGGCGCTTGCTGATCAATGATGGCAACTGGCAGCAGGACCTGTCTTTACGATATCGCCTGAAACGCAAGCTGGCACATTGGTTGCAGCCGGAGGTCGCACGCAGTGAGGCAGAGGTCGCAGCAGACCGCTCCATCTGGTCACAACTGCCATTCAAAGACGGTCTGTCGGCCGAAGTTCTGACGGATATGCTCCAGAGTGCAGGGTTCACGCTGGTGCAGCGACTGGACCCATCGCCGCTTTACGCGCAAGGGATGAAAGCCTGGCCGCTGGCGGTCCGGCTGCGGCAAAGCTCCGAAAACCGGTTTTCACTCGTGTTTGTCAAATAGCCGTTCAGGCCGTGACGCATCCTGTGAAACACTCGCGATAAACAGCTTATCTGCATGTGGCAAAGGCAGCTCCGCGCGGTGCTGCGGCTTAAGAGCGTTCCCAAGTGGGGCCTAACGTGCCATACTTTGAGGCAAGCAAGCACATTCCACGACATTCCGCCAGCTAATTGCCGCCCGTATTCCCGGGCGGATCATTTCATATTGGGAGGATAAAATGAACGTACATACAAATGCATCAGGGCCCAGTGCGGCTTTGGACCCGAGCCACCTCGGAGTCGAGTTTCCTTACAAAGCAAGATACGGAAATTACATCGGCGGCAAATTTGTCGATCCGAAATCTGGTCAATGGTTTGAGAATGTCACGCCCATCACCGGAGAGGGCATTTGCGAAGTTGCGCGTTCAAACGCTGATGACATCGAGGCAGCGCTTGATGCCGCGCACGCAGCCGCTCCCGATTTCGGTCAAACCTCGTTGACCGAGCGTTCGACATTGCTGTTCCGCATCGCCGACCGCATCGAAGAAAACCTGATGATGCTGGCTGTGGCAGAAACACTCGACAACGGAAAACCGATCCGCGAGTCGGTCAATGCAGATCTCGCACTGGCGATTGATCACTTCCGATATTTCGCCGGTGTGATCCGAGCCGATGAAGGCTCTATCGCTGAGATTGACGGCAACACATATGCCTATCATTTCCATGAACCTCTGGGCGTGGTTGGACAGATCATCCCGTGGAATTTCCCGATCCTGATGGCAGTGTGGAAGCTGGCGCCGGCGCTGGCAGCAGGCAATGCGGTGGTTTTGAAACCCGCAGAACAGACGCCTGCGTCCATCCTCGTCCTGATGGAGCTTTTGAATGATCTGATCCCGGATGGCGTCGTCAATGTCGTCAATGGCTACGGCGAAGAAGCAGGCGCAGCCCTGTCTTCTTCTACCCGGATCGCCAAGCTGGCCTTCACAGGGGAAACGACAACCGGCAAAACCATCATGAAAGCGGCGTCAGAAAACCTGATCCCCGTCACGCTTGAGCTGGGCGGCAAGTCGCCCAATGTCTTCTTTGCCGATATCATGGACGCGGATGACACCTTCCTGAACAAGTGCCTTGAAGGCTTCGCGATGTTTGCGCTGAACCAGGGCGAAGTCTGCACTTGCCCGTCGCGCGCCTTGGTGCATGAAAGCATTGCGGAGGAATTCCTTGAGCGCGCTGTCGAACGGGTCAAAGCGATCAAACAGGGCAATCCACTGCAAATGGAGACGATGGTTGGCGGTCAGGCCTCCACTGAGCAGATGGAGAAAATCACCGGTTACTTGAAACTTGGTAAGGAAGAAGGCGCGAAAGTCCTTGTCGGCGGGGAGACCGCATCGCTCGGCGAGGGGTTGAACGATGGCTATTATGTGCAGCCGACCGTTTTCCGCGGCGACAACTCCATGCGTATCTTCCAGGAGGAAATTTTCGGGCCGGTCCTTTCGGTCACGACCTTCAAGGATGAGGCAGAAGCGATTGCGATTGCGAATGACACGAGCTACGGGCTTGGCGCTGGCGTCTGGACACGAAACGGCAACATCGCTTTCCGCGTCGGCCGTGCCATTCAGGCCGGGCGGGTCTGGACGAATTGCTACCACCATTACCCCGCACATGCGGCGTTTGGCGGATATAAAAAGTCCGGTATCGGTCGCGAAAATCACAAAATGATGCTCGATCATTATCGCAACACCAAGAACCTGCTGGTGAGCTATGATGAAAACCCAATGGGGTTCTTCTAGGGCATAGGGCTAAAACTGCATGGGCCGATGAAGTAGCGTCGGCCCATGGCCAGATCGTCGCGGGCGTCCCTGATCGGCTCAACGAACCGCCGCGATATCATGGCTCAATCATGCTCTCGTTGGCCTGTTGAGACGTCCGCCGCCGACGGCGCCCGCAACCCCAGTCGTAGAAGGGCAGCTTGTGGGCAGACCGCGCGCAACGCGGGTGGCGAGATAGGCGAAAGCCTGCGCCTCTAACATGTCACCATTCAGACCTGTCTCGTTTATGTCAGTGATTTCAGCTTCAATGTCATCTGCCAAGCATTTCATAAGATACGCATTTTTGCGACCACCGCCCGTTACGTAAATCTCGCGCGGCATGGCTGGAGCATGCTCTAGCCCTTGCGCCACAGAGGCGGAGATGCAGCGCGTGAGTGTCGCGGCCGCGTCTTCGTCTGAGAGGTCAGTGACCATGTCAGAGAGACGCGGGAAGTCATTGCGGTCGAGCGATTTGGGCGGGATTTTCAGGAAGTACGGGTCTGTCAGGAATGTCTGAACGATATCCATGTCAGGCTGTCCCCGCGCCGCACAGTCACCGTTTTCATCAAAAGGCTGGTTGCGCCGTTTCGTCATCAGATCGTTGACCGGCGCATTGGCAGGTCCGGTGTCAAACGCCAGAAGTGCGCCCGGGTCGTCCGGGTTCGTGTGATCTGGGTCCACGCATGTCAGGTTGCCGACGCCGCCAAGGTTAAGGAATGCGACAGGCTGGGTCGCCCCGATGTATTTGGCGCAGGCAAAGTGGAAGAAAGGCGCGAGCGGCGCGCCCTGCCCGCCCAGCTCAACATCGGCTGTGCGGAAATCCCAAACGACGGGCATTTGCAGGATCTCTGCCAAAACCGCACCGTCGCCAGTTTGATGCGTGCGCGGTGCGCCTTGCAGGCCATATGGATCATGGGCCAGCGTTTGGCCGTGGAACCCGACAATCTCCGCTCTGAAACGCGACAGGAGCGCGGCATGAGCGGTCTCAACCACTTCCTGAGCGGCGGCAACGTCAGGGCCGTCCGGCCACTGCCCTAATGCTGCGCGGAGCGTGCTTTGTTCTTCTGCCGTATAGGGGCGAAACGCGGTGTCGCCGAACTCTGCAATCGTCTCCCCATCGGTGCGCAACATGGCGGCATCTACGCCATCAAGCGAGGTGCCGGACATGGCGCCCAAGGCCCAAATGGGTTCGTCTATTTTCACTGCTTTCCCTCGGCTGATGCCATGGCTATACCATTGCCGAAAACACTGGACGGAAATGACATGGCTTACCACCCTAAATCAGACTTCCTGCGCGTGATGATCGAACGCGGCTTTCTGGCCGATTGCACTGATTATCAGGGGCTTGACGAAGCTTTGATCAAAGGTGTGGTGCCGGCCTATATCGGGTTTGATGCGACGGCCACGTCTTTGCATGTGGGCTCGCTGATCCAGATCATGATGCTCCGCTGGTTGCAGAAGACCGGCCATAAACCCATCGTTTTGATGGGCGGTGGGACCACGAAAGTGGGCGATCCGTCCTTCCGCGCGGACGAGCGGCCTTTGCTGACGCCTGCGCAAATTGACAGCAATATCGAAGGCATCAAACAGGTTTTTTCGCATTATATCACCTTCGGAGATGGTGAGAATGATGCGATGATGCGCAACAATGCGGAATGGTTGGACGGGCTGAACTACCTCGACTTTCTACGCGATGTGGGTCGGCATTTCTCTGTCAACCGGATGCTCTCTTTCGAGAGCGTCAAATCGCGGCTCGACCGGGAACAATCGCTATCGTTTCTTGAGTTCAACTACATGATCCTGCAAGCCTATGACTTCATGGAACTGCATCGTCGCTATGGCTGCCTGATGCAGATGGGCGGGTCGGACCAATGGGGTAATATCGTCAACGGGATCGATCTGACGCGGCGGATTCTGGATGACCAGGTGTTCGGCCTGACGTCTCCCCTGCTGACAACGAGCGACGGCAAAAAGATGGGCAAAAGCCAGGACGGTGCCGTGTGGCTGAACGCGGATCAGGTCTCTGCCTATCAGTTCTGGCAATTCTGGCGGAACACGACCGATGCGGATGTCGGACGGTTTCTGAAGCTCTACACTGAGTTGCCATTGGAGGAATGCGAGCGTCTATCAGCCCTTGAGGGGCAAGAGATCAATGATGCCAAGATCGTGCTGGCCAACGAAGTGACGACGCTATTGCACGGGGCGGAGGCTGCGGCGGCGGCGGAAGCCACGGCACGCGAAGTGTTTGAAAAAGGCGGCACGGGCGATGATCTTCCGACGCTTTCCCTAAGCGCTGATGAGCTTGGCGACGGGATTTCCATTGTGCAGCTGATCGTCCGCTCTGGGCTGGCCAAATCCGGCAAAGATGCGAAACGGCTGATTGGCGAGGGCGGCGCGAAGCTGAATGATGCGGATCTGAGCGATGCAGGGTTGTTCGTGACGCCTGACATGTTGGCAGAGCCGATGAAGCTGAGCGCGGGCAAGAAACGCCACGCTTTGGTGAAGCTCGGTTAACACGCCCTTAACTCTGATGGCCGAAGCTCGGGGGATGCTCCGGCCTTTGCAACAACATGCTCATTTCGCCGCCTGCCTGCGGGCAGGCGGGCGCGACGTTGTTGAAACGGCGCACGGCATGATGGTGTTGCGCGATCTGCGCGCATTCAAGCTCGGGCTCGTTTCGCGTGGCGCGCCGGAAATGCTGAGGGCGGAGGTCCCTGCCCGCACGCTGCGCCTGTTCACACCGGAGCACGCAATGGACGACCGCTTGCGAATGCGTGGATACGTACAATTGCGCGCGCCTGTTGAGGTTGCCGACTGGGATATCACAGCACCGAACCTGCGCCGGAGCTTACGCAAGACATGGCGGCACGCGCTGGACCAGTCCGAGGGGCTAAAATTATCGCTCACCCATATGCCTGCCACAGGAGATCACTGGCTGCTGATGGCAGAGCAACGGCAGGCAAAACAAAGGCGTTACAGGTCTTTGCCGCTTTGGCTGACACGCGCTTGGGCGACCTTGCATCCAAAGGATACGCTGTTGATCGAAGCCCGCTCCAAGGGGGCGATGGTGGCGGGCATGGTCTTTCTGCGCCATGGCGGTGTGGCGAGCTATCATATCTCCTTCGCAACACCTTTGGGACGGCAGTTGGAGGCGCATCGCGCGATGCTGATGCGCGCGGCTGAGCATTTCGCTGCGCGCGGTGTGGAACGATTGGATCTCGGCACGATCGACCGTCAAGCGGCGCCCGGATTGGCGCAGTTCAAGTTGGGCACCGGCGCCACTGCGCGGGCATTGGGCGGGACTTGGGCCTGTGTGCCGGGGCTGGCGCGGATGCGCGCTTACCGCACGCGCCAGTTACCATCAGGAAAGAACGCCTGAAAAGCAAAGGCGAACATCACATCATGCGGCACGTCACGTCCCTGCGCGTCACGGACCCGGATTGTGCCAACAGACCGCCCCTTCGCAATATTGCCTGTGTCCAGCGCTGAGGCCTGTTCGCCGACATGGCTGAGCGTGATCCCGGCCTCCGTAACGGTTTTTTCTGCGGTCAAACGCGTCATCGGCCATGCATTGTCACCGACGCGCACGACTCGCTCCATCGGATCAATGCCGTTTGGCGGCAAAGTGCCATCATAAAGAAACGGGCGCGCGGAGCTGTCATAGTTCACATATGGATTGTAGCCATAGTTGAAATTGCGACGCGGGGCATTGAGCACGATGCCTTCCGGATTGCGCGCCTTGAAATCCGCCCAGCTTTCCATCCAGCTCGGCAATTGTTTAAGCGTGCGACCGGCATAAACGCCCACAATCCCTTCGCCAATGGCCTGCTGCCACCAGCTTTCGGTCTGACGATCATACATCACCATATCGGAATTGCGCAGGTTGCCGGAGACGCCGAACTCCAACGCACGGCCTCCGACACGCGCGTCAAACACCATGGCGGAGTTGCATAGAGGGCAGAACGTGACCGCAACGGGAATACCGTTCACACTGTCATTAACGATCTCATGGACCATGAAATAGCGGATCGGATAGGCCCGCGGGGTGCCACCCAGTTCGAGCGCGATGACAGGTTCCCGGTCTGCAAGGCGACGTTCATCGGCAACTTTGAGAAAGGTCGGATCGTCAATGGAGGGAATGCCATCCTTGCCCGGACCGCCCGAACGGATCGAATTCAAATCGACAGTCGTTTTGGAGAAATCCGTATCCGGCCATTGGGCTTTCAGAAACGGATTTTGCGCGAATGCGGGCAATGCTAAGCAAACTGCGATTGCCATGAAAATGCGGGCCATGATGTCCTCCCTCCGATCAGTCAATGCATCATGGCGCGCAAATCGTGGTTTGGGCACTCCCCTCACGGGAGGTTGATCAGAGGTTATAATCGCGTCCGCAATCCTTGGCTGGCGAGGTGCCAAACCTGTTGCAATCATTAGCTCGCGTTGTCCGTAGGGTCCCTGTTTACAACGTGCTTCTCGTCGAAAGCGCTAGAAATACGGCGGCTCTGCCGTAAGTTGAGATCACACCACGCTCAAAGGTGAGAACGCGTATTGGGCCAGAAACCGGTCGGAGGGGCGCATATGGAATTCGCAGAAGTGCTTGCTGATCCCGACCAACCGGGCGCAACGTTTTCGGCTTTGCAAAGGTTGGTCGAGGACACAATCGGCGTCCGCTTATTCACCTTGATGACGCTCGATCATGCTGCGGGCACAGCGCGGCGCAGCTATAGCAATATACCGGACGCCTATCCGGTGAGCGGCGAAAAACCGATGGAGCCAAACCCCTGGGCCGATCATGTCCTGAGCCAGCGCAAAACCTTTGTCGCGAATTCGATTGAAGCAATCGCTGAGGTTTTTCCCGACCATGCGCTGATCCAGTCGCTCGGATGCGAGAGTTGCATCAACATCCCGGTTCTCATCGCGGACCGCGTTGTCGGCACGATAAATTGCCTGCATCAGGCGGGGCACTACACACCCGCGCGTGTTGCGCAGTCAGAAAGCCTGAAAGGGCCCGGTGCGATCGCTTTCATGGTGGCGGCCACCCATAGCTAATTGGGATCGGCTCCGCTGTGGCATCGCCGAGATTTTAGCGGATGACAGCTTCGTGCCCAACAAGACGTCATTGGATTTCAAAGAAAAAGGCCGGGCGAAACGCACCGGCCTTTTCAGTTTTCCAAGAGCGACCAAATCACTCCGTTACGGTCACGGTCTGCATCACGTCTTGTTTGGCATTGACGAACGCGCCGTTATTGCCGTCGCCGCGGGTGATGGCGTCGACGACGTCCATGCCCTCAGTTACGCGACCCACAACAGTGTATTGGCCGTTCAGAAATGCGCCTTCTTCAAACATGATAAAGAACTGGCTGTTTGCAGAGTTTGGGTTTTGCGCGCGAGCCATGCCGACCACACCGCGGTCATAGTTGATATCGGAAAACTCCGCTGGCAGGTCGGGGTATTTCGACCCGCCCGTACCAGCACGCGCCAGATTGCCATCGGCGCGGCCGTTTTCGACGTCGCCGGTTTGGGCCATGAAGCCTTCAATCACGCGGTGGAAGACGACGCCATTATAGTCACCATCCTTGGCAATCGCGGTAATCTGTTCGACATGTTTTGGCGCCGTCTCTTCCAGCAGATCAATGGTGATCGTACCTTTTCCAGCGACTTCGATTGTCAGACCGGTCGCGAACGCAGAACCGGTCATAGCAAGGAGGGCCAGCGCTGGTTTAAGCATCCGCCGCAACCTTGACAGAAACCATACGGTCCGGGTCCGCAGGGGGTTCGCCACGGGTGATCGCGTCGACATGCTCCATGCCCTCCGTCACGCGGCCATAGACCGTGTACTGGCCGTTCAGGAAATCATTGTCTTTGAAGTTGATGAAGAATTGCGAGTTTGCGCTGTCCGGATTGGCCGAACGGGCCGCGCCGATTGTGCCGCGCGCATGCGGCAGGGAGGAGAATTCAGCAGGAACATCCGGATGCTCCGAACCGCCAGTGCCGGCCATACGGATGTTGAAGTCCTTTTCCATGTTGCCGTTGGCCACGTCGCCCGTTTGGGCCATGAAGCCGTCAATCACGCGGTGAAAGCAGACATTGTCATAGGCACCCGCACGGGCCAGCGTCTTCATGCGCTCGACATGTTTGGGCGCGACATCGGGCAAAAGCTCAATCGTGACGGGACCGTCCTTGAGTTCGATGATGATGGTATTTTCTGGGTCTTTGATCTCGGCCATCTGGCTGCTCCTTGGTATGCGTTATCGCTTACTTAATGCGCGCAGCCCGGAAGGAAAAGGCTCAGACCCCCTACCCCAGCCGATCTTTTAGCTGTGCGGCCACTGCAGGAGAAACAAAGTTGGAAATATCACCGCCGAGGCGCGCGATTTCCTTGACCAGTTTGGAGGCAATCGCCTGATGCTGGGCTTCCGCCATGAGAAACACCGTCTCGATAGAATCGTCCATGGCGCGGTTCATGCCGACCATCTGATACTCATATTCAAAATCAGCAACCGCGCGCAGACCGCGCACAATGACAGAGGCGCCGACGTCGCGGGCGCAATGAATGAGCAGGTTTTCAAACGGATAGGCGATGATCTCGCAGCCCGTTTGCGCGGCAAGCGTCTCGCATTCCGCCTCAATCATCGCGACACGCTCTTCAAGGGAAAACAGCGGGCCTTTGTCCCGGTTGATCGCCACGCCAATCACCAGCCGGTCGACCAGCGAACAGGCCCTGCGGATGATATCGCTATGACCCAATGTCAGCGGGTCAAACGTGCCCGGGTAAAGTCCTGTGCGCATATCTGGCCCCCTCTCCATTGCCACCGCAGCCCGACGACACGCAATCGCATTCAAGGCGAAAGATCAAGCAGTTAGTCGCCGTCCCCATCACTGTCTGCATCAACACCATCTGCATCCGCAAAGAGCGCAGCAACTTCGGCGTTGGTCATGGCATGGGTTTTCTCGGCGAAGCTATACCCTTGCGGTTTGATGTCTATGAACAGCTCTTCCACCAGCTTCAGATCACCATGCTCATCCAAGGTCCCCGACCCAACGTGGTAGACCCCATGGTAAGGACCGGGAGCCGTCACGCGGTAATACATGTTTGCGCCGCAGGTGGTACAAAAGGCCCGCTCCGCCCAATCGGAAGAGGCGAAGCTTGCAAGATGCTCCGCGCCCTCGAATTCAATGTCGTCCGGGGCCACTTGCAGACCGATAAAAACCCCGCCGGACCAGCGGCGACACATCGTGCAGTGACACGCGCCCAGCTTGGATTTTGGACGCTCGATCTTGTAGCTGATCTTTCCGCAAAGGCACTGCCCGGATAAACCTGACGCCATTTCTCTTCTCCATTTTCCTTGGTTCTGGCCGTGCGTATCAGTGGCCCATAATCATGCCTTCAAGGGCGTCTTTCTCCATTGCGAGCTCTGACAGGCGTGATTTCACGACGTCACCAATGGTGATCAGACCGATCATCTTACCCCCTTCGATAACCGGCATGTGGCGGAAGCGGCCGTCCGTCATGCGGCTGAGCACCTGATCTGCTGTATCGGTCGTTGTACAGCTGACCGGATCCGCAGTCATCATGCTCGCGACTGCCTCGCTCAAACACCCCGGGCCACGCTTGCCAATCTCGCGGACAATGTCACGCTCTGACAGGATCCCGGCTGCAGACGTGCCGTCAGAGGAGACGACAATCGAACCGATCCGTTTTGTAGATAAGAGATTAGCGGCATCAGCGACGGTTGCATCCGGCGCGATTGTGACGACGCCCTGATTGGGTTTGGCTTTGAGTATATGGCTCACAAGCATGGCGTGCTCCTTTGTTAAAAAGTGCTGCTAGAATGCGTCGAGTGTGTCCGAGACCGAGCGCATCGGTCAAGTGAGGGCTTCCAACCTTGCGATTTCGCGGGGAATTCTGCTGGCGAGTTCTTCGGCGAAGCGGCTGAGGCGGGCAATCTTACGATCATCCGCGTGGCGCACCAGATAAAAGGATCGGGTAAGACTGACGGTTTTGGTCATGACCTTTCTCAGCTCCGGCGCTGAGGGGAGCGCAAAGTCATGCGCAATGGTCAGCCCTGCCCCGCCGCGTGCCCAGTTGATCTGCACGGACACAGAGTTCGACGCGAAATCAACTTGTGGTGACCCGATCTCCGACAAGTAATCCAGTTCCTTGTCAAAGATCAGATCAGGGATGTAGCCAATGATTTTGTGTTGCCTGAGGTCTTGCACAGTCTTTGGCTGGCCATATTGCGCGATGTAAGCTTGGCTTGCAGCCAGATGCAGCCGGTACTCACTGAGTTTTTGCACTGTCAGGCGGCCTGTTGCGGGCGGTGAGACGGTGACGGCCATGTCGGCCTCCCGCTTTGAAAGGTTAAAGACACGCGGCAACGCCACGAGCTGCACCTCAAGCCCCGGGTTATCCGTGCAAATGGCCGCACAGACCTGCGGCAGAAGGTAATTTGCGGCCCCATCCGGCGCACCCAGCCTGATCTGACCAGTCAGACCACCGGCCGTGTTGCTGATGTCATCGCGCAGTCCAAGCATCGCCGTTTCCATTGCAGCAGCGCGATCAAGCAGGCGTTGGCCAGCCTGCGTGAGCAGATACCCGCGAGGTGATTTCTGAAACAGCGGCGTGGCAAGAGCTGTTTCCAGACGTGCAATGCGTCGTCCGACTGTGGCCGGGTCAAGTTGCACGAGCCTGCCCGCGCCAGACAGGCTTTCCTCGCGTGCAACAGCCAGAAATACGCGCAGATCATCCCATTTTGGATCAGCCATGACATCCTTGCATTTTTGCAAAACCGTTTTGGGAAACTGACGCTTTTACTGACAAAATTGCAAGCCTATGCTGCGTGCAACATATCTGAGGAGGATTCCATGCAAGAGCTGACGCATTACATCAATGGCGCCCATATTAAAGGCACATCGGGACGCTTTGCCGATGTCTACAACCCCGCAACCGGCGAAGTGCAAGCCAAAGTGCCGCTGGCCTCCACGGCGGAGCTAGAACAAGCGGTTGCCGCAGCCTCTGCCGCGCAGCCGGCATGGGCAGCAGTCAACCCGCAGCGGCGCGCACGCGTGATGATGAAATTCGTCGAGCTTCTCAATCGCGACATGGATAAGCTGGCCGAAGCGCTCAGCCGTGAGCATGGCAAGACACTGCCCGATGCGAAGGGCGACGTGATCCGGGGCCTTGAAGTAGTCGAGTATTGCATCGGCGCGCCGCATCTTTTGAAGGGCGAGTTCACGGACAGCGCTGGTCCCGGCATCGACATGTAGTCCATGCGTCAAGCATTGGGCGTGACGGCGGGCATCACGCCGTTCAACTTTCCTGCGATGATCCCGATGTGGATGTTTGCGCCTGCCCTCGTTTGCGGCAATGCGTTCATTCTGAAACCGTCCGAGCGCGATCCGTCCGTGCCGTTGATGCTTGCTGAGTTGATGGAAGAAGCCGGTGCGCCCAAAGGCATCTTGCAAGTCGTCAACGGCGATAAAGAAGCGGTAGATGCAATCCTGCAGAACGAGGTGATCCAATCAGTGGGCTTCGTGGGCTCCACCCCAATCGCGGCTTACATTTATGCCGAGGGCTGCGCCAATGGCAAACGCGTGCAGTGTTTCGGCGGTGCGAAGAACCACATGATCATTATGCCAGACGCGGACATGACCCAAGCCGCTGACGCGTTGGTCGGCGCGGGATATGGCGCTGCAGGTGAGCGCTGTATGGCAATCTCTGTCGCTGTGGCGGTCGGTGATGATACAGCAGATCGGTTGCTGGAAAAGCTGGTCCCCAAGGTCGAAGCGCTGAAAGTAGGTCCATACACGTCGGGCGAAGATGTGGATTACGGTCCTGTCGTCACAGCAGCCGCGAAGGCCAATATCGAGCGGCTGGTGCAAACGGGCATTGATCAGGGTGCAAAACTAGCGGTCGATGGACGCGATTTCTCGCTGCAAGGCTATGAGGACGGGTTCTTCGTTGGCGCGCATCTGTTTGACCATGTCACCCCAGATATGGACATCTACAAGACAGAGATTTTCGGCCCCGTGCTGTCCACTGTCCGGGTACAGAATTACGAGGAAGGCCTGAAACTGGCGATGGATCATGAATATGGCAACGGCACTGCGATTTTCACCCGCGACGGCGACACAGCGCGCGATTTTGCCAACCGGGTGAATGTTGGCATGGTCGGCGTCAACGTCCCAATCCCTGTGCCGCTCGCCTATCACACTTTTGGTGGTTGGAAGAAATCGGTCTTTGGTGATCTGAATCAGCACGGGCCGGATGCTTTCAAATTCTATACGCGCACGAAAACAGTGACGTCTCGTTGGCCGTCGGGCCTGAAAGAAGGCGGCGAATTTTCCATCCCGGTGATGGAATAAGCGGCACACAATCTCGTGAAAGGGGCCATTTGGTGAAAATGGCCCCTTAATTCGTGCGGTGCTTGGCTCTATCTTATCACAGAGCCTGAAAAGGAGACGTGAGAGATGAGCAAAACAACACGCCGCAACCTGATCCTGACCGCAGGGGCCGCACTTTGTGCGCCGGTGACCGCCCGCGCGCAAGGCAATGCCACGCTGGTTCCTTCGGGTGTGACCACGCGTCGAAACGCATCGAGCTTTGTAGCGCAGGATTGGCGCGATCATTTCTCGACACTGGGTGTGGCAACGATTGTCTCGGACACCAAATCACGCGCCCTGCATTACTGGAATGCCGATGGCACAGATTACCGCGTCTTCGCGACATCCGTGCCCAAGACGGATGAGCTGACGCGGCGCGGCTACACGAAAATCGTGCGCAAACGCGTGGGACCAACATGGACGCCAACCGCCGATATGCGCCGACGTGACCCTTCCCTGCCCGAGTTCATGGACGCAGGTCCAGGCAATCCGCTTGGTACACATGCGATGTATCTCGATTGGCCCGCCTATCTGATCCACGGCACTCATGACACGCGCAAGATCGGACGCCGGTCTTCTTCAGGCTGCATTGGGCTCTATAATGAGCAGATTGCCGAACTGTTTGAGATTACCCCAATCGGCACGCAGGTCCGACTGATCTGAACCCATCTGACGCATCAAACAAGAAAAGGCGGCCGGTTGGGCTGCCTTTTTCATGCGATCTTGTACCGATCAGGCCGCTTTGCGGCGTCTGCGCATCAGAGCGAGGCCACCAAAGGCCGATAACATCAACCATGCGCCCGCAGGCAATGGCATCACAGGGATGTCCTCCTTGGGCGGCGCGTCATTGTAGGAGACGCGGATCTTCTTGATCTTGAACTGATCATCATTCTCAACCGCACCGATACCGAATACGCTGGAGTAGTAGAAGTCAGGTCCGAAGGAGAAGGATTGCACGGAGCGACCGTTCCCGCGACCACTACCCGGAATGTCTTCGACGGCGTCGAAATGCGTGCTCGCGCCACCATCAATCACGGTGAAAGCGAAATCATCGTGACGGTCGACATAGGAAAACCAAATCTTCTCGATCGTGACAACTTGCGAAAATGCAAATCTGACGACCTCGTCATTCTTGCGCCCATCCACAAAATGCTGATCAGTGGAATAATCATGACACTGTTTCTTGCCACGCCGATACCGACAATATCTGCGCATCTCGTCGTTATTGAGGACCCCGAGGCCGTTGCTCCATTGGCCGATCCGCTCCAGCGAGCCAATCGTGCCGTCAGCATTCAACAGATGCCCTGTTACTGTCAGATCGAGATCACCGGCGCTGTAAGAAAAGCTGCTTCCCAAGCCGCCATAGCCAGTCAGATCCATGTCATGCGTGATGATTGCAGCCTGAGGTGCCGATGCGCCTGCAGCGGTCAGACCAGCGGCAAGCGCGCCTGCCAGCAGTACCCGTGTGGACATAATTTTTTACCGTAAACGTCTACTTAGTTAACATCATTGCCCCCGCGACATCGCTTCGCTAACAATTTCCTAACGCATTCTCAACACATTTCCGCCTTCGTTTCCGCAGCGTTAACATTCGCTTCTTTCTTGCATTATTGACCTAAACGAGCAAAATTGAACAACCATTCATTTAATGCGAGGCAGACCCGTGGATTTCGCACAAACCGAGGAACAGAACGCCATCTTCGACATGGCAAAGGCCTTCGGGGACACGCATATCGCGCCCCAAGCTCTTGAATGGGAAAAAGCCGGTGACATCCCCAAATCCCTTTGGCCCGAACTTGCAGCGCTGGGCTTTGGCGGGCTCTATGTCAGCGAGGAGAGCGGCGGGTCGGGCCTGTCTCGCCTGGAAGCGACGCTGGTGTTTGAAGCCCTGTCCATGGCCTGCCCGTCTGTCGCTGCCTTTTTGTCCATCCACAACATGTGCGCAGCAATGATCGACACGTTTGGCTCCGCCAGCCTGAAATCGGCATATCTCGACAGGGCGATACGGATGGAGACGTTCTTTTCATACTGCCTGACCGAACCCGGGTCAGGGTCTGACGCGGCCGCGCTAAAGACACGGGCCGCGCGCACCAATGAAGGATATGCACTGACCGGAACGAAGGCCTTTATCTCGGGTGGCGGCTATTCTGACGCCTATATCGTTATGTGCCGCACAGGCGAAGATGGACCTAAAGGGATCTCTGCCATGATCGTCGAAGATGACACGTCGGGGCTTTCTTTTGGCGGCCTGGAAGACAAGATGGGCTGGCGCGCACAACCCACGCGACAAGTCCAATTGGACAATTGCAACATTCCGGCAAGCAATCTGCTCGGAGAAGAGGGCCAAGGTTTCAATTACGCGATGAAAGGTCTCAATGGCGGGCGCTTGAACATCGCTGCCTGTTCGCTTGGCGCAGCACAGAGCGCATTGGATCAAACCATGGACTACATGCGCGAGCGCCATGCGTTCGGCAAACCGATTGATCAGTTTCAGGCGCTGCAATTCCGCATCGCAGATATGGAGATAGAGCTACAAGCTGCGCGTGTCATGCTGCGGCAAGCGGCGTGGAAGCTCGACCAAGGGACATCTGATGCGATGCGCCACTGCGCTATGGCCAAGAAATTCTGCACAGAGGCAGGCTCTCGCATCGTGAATGGCTGTCTGCAGTTGCATGGCGGCTACGGCTATCTGGCAGATTACGGGATCGAGAAACTGGTGCGGGATTTGCGCGTGCATGAAATTCTGGAAGGTACAAATGAAATCATGCGCCTGATCGTGGCCCGCGACCTGATGGCTGCACGATGAGCGACATTCACTGCCGCATCGACGGACAGGCGGGCCGGATCACCCTGCAGCGTCCCGATGCGCTCAATGCCCTGACCTATGAAATGGTGCTTGAGATTGAGCGCGCGCTCGACGGGTGGCGCGATGCTGACGTCACACTGATCTTGATTGAGGCCGAAGGCGAGCGCGCCTTTTGCTCAGGCGGTGACATTTCCGACATGTATGCCTCCGGCACGCGGGGCGATTTTGACTATGGGCGCAGATTCTGGCGGGACGAATACCGACTGAATGCCAAAATCTTTGAGTATCCCAAACCGGTTATCAGTTTTCTGCAAGGATTCACAATGGGTGGCGGCGTCGGCGTCGGCTGCCACGGGTCGCACCGGATCGTCGGGGAGAGCAGTCAGATCGCCATGCCCGAATGCGGCATCGGTCTTGTCCCGGATGTGGGCGGCTCACTTATGCTTGCGCTGGCGCCGGGGCGGCTGGGCGAATATCTCGGCGTGACGTCAGCGCGCATGGGCGCGGCAGATGCAATCTATGCAGGTTTCGCGGATCACTTCATTCCGGAAGCCGCATGGTCCGCCTGCAAAGATGCGCTTTGCGCAACAGGAGAGGTGAATGGTGTTGAAGCTGCATCAAAAGACGCAGGCGACAGCCCGCTTCAGGCTCAAAAGTCGGAAATAAATCGCCATTTTGGCGGTGAAACGCTGGGCGATATCTACCGATCCCTTCAAAGTGAGGAGGATGCATTTTCCGTCAGCGCGCGCAAGGCACTGGCGCGAAATGCTCCGCTTGCCATGGCCTGCACGATCCAGATCGTCCGCAGATTGCGCAGTGCCCGCTCCATCCGTCAGGCCCTGGATATGGAATATCGCTACACTTATCGGGCAATGAAACAAGGTGATTTCATCGAAGGGATACGCGCGGCGATTATTGACCGGGACAAACATCCAAAATGGGCGCATGACGGGCCGGAACACGTCCCCGGTATCGCGGTCTCAAACATGCTTTTGCCCCTGAAAGACGCGGCGCTGGATTGGAAGGACATGCCATGAAAATCGGATTTGTTGGACTTGGAAATATGGGCGCCCCAATGGCGCTCAATCTCGTGGCCGCAGGTCATGACGTCAGCGGGTTCGATGTCACGGCCCCCTGCCCGACCGGCGTCACGCAAGCGAAAACAGCGTCAGACGCGGCACAGGGCGCTGATGTCGTGATCACAATGCTGCCGAATGGCGCCATTCTGCGCGCTGTCGCAGATGATATTCTGCCCGCAATGGAGCAAGGCGCGGTGCATCTTGATTGCTCCACAGTGGATGTGGACAGCGCCCGCGCGGTCGCCGGTCAGGCAGACGCGCTGGGTTGCCTCGCAGTAGATGCGCCCGTCTCAGGAGGCATTGGCGGCGCTGCGGCCGGCACGCTGACCTTCATGGCAGGTGGCAGTGAGGCGGCTTTTGCGAAAGTCACTCCACTGTTTGAGATCATGGGCCAAAAGGCCGTCCATTGTGGTCCATCCGGCAATGGACAGGCCGCCAAGATCTGCAACAACATGATCCTCGGCGTGACAATGATCGGCACCTGCGAGGCCTTCGCATTGGCCGACAAGCTTGGACTGGACCGCCAGAAAATGTTCGATGTTGTCTCCACCTCATCAGGCTATAGCTGGACAATGAATGCCTATTGCCCGGCCCCGGGTGTCGGGCCGCAAAGCCCCGCCGACAATGATTATGCACCGGGCTTCGCCGCCGACCTGATGCTGAAAGACCTACGCCTGAGCCAGCAAGCGGCAGAGGCAGTCGATGCCGACACGCCCATGGGGCAAGCCGCCACTGCGCTCTACACGGAGTTTGTTGAAGCCGAGGACGGTGCCGGGAAAGACTTTTCGGCCATGCTGCCGCGCTTTGTCTCACGCAGGCGCGGCTGACCTCTTCCCTGCTTCTTTCTGCCGGGAAATATGCTCAGAGGGATGCCCGCGTGGCGGGAGAGTGAAACTCTCCCAAGAACGCAAATCATCATGCGCGCCGCAAGGCGCTCATCCAGATCAGATCGCAACGAAAAAAAGCCCCGAGCATCGCTCAGGGCTTTTTCAGGCAATGGTGGCGCGGTTGACGGGGCTCGAACCCGCGACCCCCGGCGTGACAGGCCGGTACTCTAACCAACTGAGCTACAACCGCCCATTGCGCATCCCGTCGCCGGAATGTTTGGCTGTATTATGACCCCGCGCCTGCCCCGTCAAGCGTGATCAGGGGTGCTGCCGCAGTTTTTTCACGCGAGGCTATTTC
>JBCCVD010000035.1:0-29779 GCA_039195745.1 Pseudomonadota bacterium
AACCTGAAAGACGTTCTTGGCCAAATCTAGGCCGACTGTGGTAACTTGCATCGGGTGGCTCCTCTCATAAGCAGTCTATGACAACTGCACTATGGCGCATTGCGACGCCGGATGATGCAGGAGCCATCCACCCCATCCCGCACAATGACTTTTGTCCAGTTGGAATAACATCAACTGCAACAATCTAACATGTCAGTTGCAACACGGCGTTTGTTCGGCCTATCTTGACCCCAAGGGGGCATCATGAAGCGGTTTGGACTGTCCACGGCTATGCTGACGCCATTCGCTGGAAACGGCGAGATCGATTGTGGTCGTTTTTGCGCCCATGCTCTGTCCGTCCTGAAGCAAGGTGTGGATAGCATAACCTTGTTCGGCACCACCGGTGAAGGCGCCTCTATCGGTATGGAAGAGCGGGCGGCAGGCATCGAAGCCCTGCTTGCCGGTGGGTGTCTAGCCGAGAAAATCGTACTTGGGATCGCAGCCAATTCAGTATCGGATGCGTCGCGACAGGTTGCAGAAGGGAGACGCTATGGCGTAACCGATTTTCTCCTTCTGCCGCCTTGTTACTTCAAAGCAGCCAGTGCCGAGGGGCTCTTCGACTGGCACATGCAGCTTTTTCAGCGCTCAGATGCTGCGGCACGGTTCATTCTGTATCACATCCCGCAGGTCTCAGGAGTCGCGCTGCCGGTGCCTCTGGTCGGACGGATCGTTGCTGAGGCTCAAGACCGGATCCTTGCGATCAAGGACAGTTCTGGCAGTTGGGACAACGCACGTGCGCTTCTGGAGCTTGAGAGTGTCACAGTGCTTGTGGGCGATGAGCGTATTCTACACAAGGCGGTGCGCCTTGGCGCAGGCGGCGCTATATCCGGCATGGCAAATCTTTATCCCGAGCGGATGAAACGCATTGTGGAAACGGCGCAGGAAGACACCGCTTTGTCGGCAGACGTCACCCAAATCGTCTCGGTCCCGGTTGTCGCGGCACTGAAGGCGGTCTTGTCCTCGCGCATGAATGATCCAGACTGGGAACGTGTGCGCGCACCGCTAAGCCCGCTTGATCGCACCGAGCGTGCCTTAATCTTTGGTTTGGATGAAAGGAACGCCTGATGACCAAAGTGCAACTTCGCCTGCGTGATCACGCATATTCCAATTTTACGCAGAGACTTCTGGCCAAGGATATTCAGCCGGGCCAGTTCGTGTCTCAGCGTGAGCTTGTGGAATTGACCGGGATGCCCCTCGGCGCGATACGCGAAATGATCCCGCGGCTCGAAGCGGACGGGCTGATACGGACATCGCCAAAACGCGGGCTGCAGGTTCTTTCCATCGACCTCGACCTGATCCGTAATGCGTTTCAGCTTCGGCGCATGATCGAAAGCGAAGCTTTTGCGGCATTCTGTGATACGGCAACCGATGCCGACTTGGCCAGAATTGAGGAAGATCACGCAGCCATCCAGAGGGACGCGCAACCGGGTGTCACGCCAGAGCTTCTTGACCGGGCGCAGCGCATGGACTGGGCGTTTCACGATCACATTGTCGATCACATGCAAAATCGGATCATCTCGGACATCTACCGGGTGAATGCGATCAAGATCCGCCTCATCCGAAATGCAGATACACGGATGCTGCCGGAGCTTGTGGTATCGGTCATGGAAGAACACATGAACATTGTAGCGGCGCTTCTGGCCCGCGACCGGGCGGCGACGATTGCCGCTATCCACGCGCATCTTGAGAGCGCGAAACGAAGGGCGCTTGGCGTCTGACACACCATTGAGGAGGAAACCATGACACTACCACTCAAATCAAGCGCGCTTGCGCTTATGACGACGGCTCTGCTGGCCGGGGCTGCATCCGCGCAGGACATCACGCTGCGCATGTCAACACCTGCATCCGAGACGGACCAGCGCTCGGTCGCGCTGGCCGAAGTCTTTGCCCCCGCTGTCGCAGAGTTTGCGACCTATCAGCCGCACTATAACGCGTCTCTGATTGCGCAGAATTCAGAACTGGAAGCGATTGCGTCGGGTGATCTTGAAATGTCCATCGCCTCGGCACAGGAGCTGGCGCAGTTCTTCCCTGAATTCTCGATCTTTGCGACAGGTTATGTGCATCAGTCGGCCGCGCATCAGGTTGCTGTCTTCAATGACGCTCTGATGGAGCCATTCAAGCAGACTGTCGAAGATGAACTGGGGATCAAGCTGTTGGCCGTAATGTATCTTGGCAAACGGCATGTGAATCTGCGCCAGTGCAAGGATGAAGTCGATGTTCAGACGCCCGCCGATCTCGCCGGGATCAACCTTAGAATGCCCGGCACAGACGCGTGGCAATTCCTTGGGAAAGCGCTTGGTGCCAACCCGACGCCGATGGCCTTTACGGAGGTTTACACCGCACTTCAAACCGGTTCAGTTGACGGGCAGGATAACCCGTTGCCGACTGTTGTAGACGCCAAGTTTTTTGAGGTGACCTGCCAGATCGCGCTGACGTCGCATCTGGTTGACCTGAACTATGTCGCTTTTTCCAAGGCTGTCTGGGACGGGCTCAGCGAAGAGCAGCAGGCGATTGTGAAAAAGGCGGCTGAAGACGCGGCCGAGAGCGGGCGTCAGGCGCAACTGCAAAAAGAAGCCGATCTGGGAGCGTTCCTCGAAGAAAACGGGCTGACGCTCTATGAACCCGACCTTGCTGCATTCCGCAGCCATGTGCAGGAGCAATACACAGGGTCGGAATTCGCGGCCTCATGGCCTGAAGGTGTTTTGCAAAAGATCAACGCCTTGGGCGAGTGATCCGGATCCGGGCGGCCTTGGGGCCGCCCGATCGTCAGGGGAGGGAACATGGCCGCATTCAACGCGCTGCGCCGGGTTGCTGAATACTTTGTCGGAACGCTTATGGCTCTGATGTTTCTGACCTTCATTCTGCAAATCTTTATCAGATATACCGCCCGGCTTGAATGGATTGCTGATGCGGTGCCGCTTCTCGATCCAACGCGGTATGGCTGGACCCTGGAATTTTGCCTGCTTCTTTGGGTCTGGATCATTTTTGCGGGCTGCGCCTTCACTGTACGCGACAGCGATCACGTCACGTTTGATGTTCTTCATAATCACGTCCGGCCGCGTATCCGGCGCTGGTTTGTCATTCTCGGCGGGGTGGTCATCATTGCAGGGCTTGTGGCCTCGATCCTGCCAACCTGGGACAAGTTCTACATTCTCAGGCTCAAGCAGACCGCCACGTTGAAACAGTTGGTCGGCGATTGGGTCCGCATGCGCGATGTCTATTCGGTTTACATCCTTTTCTTGATAGCTGTTTCGCTTCGCTATGCCTGGACTGTTTGGCAGGCCATCCGCGCATGGCCGTCTGACCTTAATCAAGATCCAGGAAGGCGCGATACATGAGCCTCGCTTTCCTCCTGTGTCTCGGAACGATTTTCGTGATTGCCGGGATTGGCATGCCCATTGCATATGCAATCCTGATCGCCTCATTGGTCTATATGTTCGCGGCAGGAGGAGATATCGGGCTGGCTGGCAAAGTATTGATGGACGGGCTGTATAACAGCTTCATCCTGCTCGCCGTACCGCTCTTTATCGTTGCCGCCAACATCATGAATGCGGGCACGATCAGTGACCGGCTTCTGGGTTTTTGTGTTGCTTTGGTGGGCCGGTTTCGCGGTGGGCTTGGACATGTCAACGTCGTTGCCTCGCTGATCTTCTCGGGCATGTCCGGTTCTGCCGTCGCGGATGCAGCGGGGATCGGTAAGATCATCATCGAGATGATGACCAAATCCGGGCATTACACCCGTGGGTATGCGGCCGCGATCACGGCAGCGTCTGCAACCATCGGTCCGATCATCCCGCCCTCGATTCCGATGGTCCTCTATGCATTGGTGTCGAACACGTCGATTGGATACCTCTTCCTTGGCGGAATTGTTCCCGGTCTGGTGATGGGCCTTGTTTTGATGTCGATGAACATGATCATCTCCCACAAGCGAGGCTTCGCGCTTGAAGAGCCAGCGCCGCTGTCGCAACTTCCTGCCAAAACGCTGACTGCCTTTCCCGCGCTTCTGATGCCTGCGATCTTGCTCTACGGGATCTATGGCGGTGTCACGACGCCAACGGAGGCAGCTGCTGTCGCGGCGTTTTATGCCCTTGTGCTCGCCGCGTTTTTCTATCGCGCGCTCAGCTTTAAAGCACTAGCGGAAATCCTCATTGAAAGTGCAAGGTCATCAGCTGCAGTTGGGCTGGTGATCGGTGGCGCATTGATCCTGAATTACGTCGTCGCGTCCGAGAATATTCCTGACCTTCTGGCGCAACGCCTCGTCGGGCTTGATGTGCACCCGCTCTTGTTCCTGCTGGGCGTGAACATCCTGCTATTACTACTCGGGTGCGTCCTGGACGCAACGACGATCATCCTTGTCATCATCCCGCTTTTTCTGCCGACTTGTCGTGAACTTGGCATCGATCTGATCCATTTCGGGGTTGTTGCAGTCGTGAACTGCATGATCGGATTGATCACCCCTCCTTATGGCATCCTGCTTTTCGTTATCAACGCGGTCACGCGGATCCCTTTGGCCGAAATCATTCGCGAGATCTGGCTCTTTCTTCTGGTACTCATCGCGGCACTTGCTGCGTTGATACTGTTTCCCGGTCTCGTTTTATGGCTGCCTCGCGCATTTGGGTATCCGGGCTGATGTCTGGTCTTGAACGGTTCTGAATACCGGCGTGCGCGCGAGAATTGATGCGCGACAGACGTCCAACTGGCTTTGCATCCAAAAGCGCGTCGGCTCTCCCGATCTGGTGACCCTGGCTTTCTAGGGATCCTTTTTGGCGTCGGCCTCAATGAGTTCGCGCTCCTGAGCTCTTTTTTTTCGCTGCCTGTTGTCCTCATCATAATGCCATTTGATGGCGAAATACGCCCCAATGGCCAACACGATGATTTTGAAAGGGAAGAAAATCAGCGGGAAAATATCTGACCAATGATCCATTCTATATCTCCGGTCTGTTGCGCAAAGGTATCTCAGGTTTCGAATTGCTGGTCGCGCTGTGGCGAGCCTGAAGAACTTTCACAGCGATCACTGGTTACAATTTCTGCCAAAGTTGGAAGTGGGCTCAATCGGGCTCACAATGAGGTCTTTGAAACAGCGTTGCATAAATGGCGACCTCATACCATCCATTTGCAGTGCCAATCGATCTCGAATATACATACATTTAACATACAATAAGATGCAAGGTTATCGTCATGTCGAGCAGCGCGCAAAATGTCGCATGGATGCCCGTTATCGCCAAATCAGATGGCCCGGTTTATCTGGCCATTGCCCGGGCTATTGGTGACGATATTTATTCTGGTGTTCTCCGGCCCGGGCAGCGCTTGCCGCCTCAACGCGCTCTGGCAGAGGCACTCGGCGTAGACTTTACGACCGTCAGTCGTGCCTATAACGCAGCCAGCAAGGACGGTCTTGTGGAAGGCCGCGTCGGGCAGGGGACCTATGTGAAAGCGGGCGATGCGCCGCAAAGAAACGCGCCATCCCGACTGCGAGACCACAGTGTGGACATGTCAATGAACATGCCGCCGCGATTTGATGAATCTGCGCTCCAGCGCAAACTGTTTGATGTGCTTGACGGTGCGGCGGCGCAAGATTGGCTGATGAAGTATCAGTCTCCCGGCGGCCATGCGGAGGATCGCCTGCAAGCCATGCAATGGCTCAGTGAAAAGCAACAGCTTGAAAACACAAGCGATCTTGTTCTGTGTAATGGTGTTCAGGGTGCGGCCTGGTCGATCCTGTCTCAGATCACCGTGCCCGGCGACACGATCTGCTGTGAGGAGCTTTGTTATCCGGGCGTGTTGACGCTGGCTAAGCATATGAAATTGAATGTTTGTCCCGTTGCGATGGATGATCAAGGCGTGATCCCAGAGGCGCTGGACGCAGCTTGCGCGGAGCAAAACCCCAAAGCATTCTACGTGACACCGACCCTGCACAACCCAACGACCGTCACGATGTCTGAGGCGCGGCGGCAATCCTTATCGAAAGTGATTGTGCGTCGCGATCTCTTGACCATTGAAGATGACGCTTACGGCGTCGTGTCGGCATCCGCTCCAGCCCCGCTTGCTTACTTTGCCCCTGCCAAGACGTGGTATCTGGCGTCTTTGTCAAAGTGTCTGGCGCCGGCGTTGCGTGCCTGCCTCGTCCTGCCTCCTGTTGGTACGTCGCCCGAAGGATTCAAGCGCAGCATTCGCGCCAGCGGCAACTTGATCTCACCGATTTCCGCGTCACTGGCCACGCATTGGATGCGCTCAAAGCTGGCCGATAAGGTGACGGACGCTATCAGAAAAGAAACGAGAAAGAGGCAGGATGCTTTTGCAAAGTGGTTGCCAGACACGCCGGTTAAGGATGACGCTTTCCATGTCTGGATGCCTTTGCCTTCAAATCTTTCGGCGATGCAGCTCGTGTTGAGCTTGCGCGGCGTGGATTTGGGGGTGGTGCCTGCACAGGTCTTTGCGCCGGGGGATGCGCCGAATGCAGTCCGCATTGCCATCGGGTCGTCTGAAAGCCTGACCAGTTTTGAAGAGGCGGTAAAAGCGCTGGCCGATGTGATCGCAAACCCTCACGACACCGCATGGATGGTTGTTTGACGCCGGTAATGCCTGTTTCAGGCCGGGACGGCGCGCGGCCGTAGCAAAAGTAGTCCAGACAATATGATCATCGCGGCGCCAAACAGGGTTTGCACGGTCAATTCCTCGCCGAAAAACAGCACGCCAATTGCGACACCGAAGATCAGGCGAAAGTAACGAAAAGGGGCCACAGCTGGAACGTCGCCCGTCCGCATCGCCATCATCAGTCCACTATAGGCCAAAACTCCGACACCGACTGCGACAGAGAGCTTGACCCAAAGGACGCCTGCCACCGGCCGAAAGTCTTGGCCTTCCCAGAAGCTAAAAACAAAGCCGATGATGACAATCGTCAAGAAGCCTGCAAAGCCCAGATGTGATAGTCTCAAGATTTGTGGTGCCGCGCGGCTGGCCAAATCACGCCCGGCAAATCCCAGCATGCCGACCAACGACAGGATCGCCGCCCAGGACAAGCCATCAAAGCTCTGTTGCAAAACAACAAAAACACCAGCGGCCCCTGCCAGAAGGGCAAGCATCTGACGCCGCGTTGGGCGCTCGCCAAATGCGAGCCAGGCACCTAAGACGACTGCGATGGGTGTGGCCTGCAAGATAATTGTAGCAGTTGACAAAGACCCAACGACCACAGCCCAAAAGAAAAACAGGCGTCCAACCGCTTCAAAGACTGCGCGAAGTGCCATTACAGACCCCAGCAAGCCCTCGGGGAAGATCGGTCGCGCGTTTGCAAGAATATCTAACGCAAAAACGACTGCGCCGCCGATACCGAACAGTATCAGTGTTTGCGACAACGGAAGGCTCGACCCAAGGGATTTGATAAGAGCGTCTTCAATGGCAAATGCAGCCATGGACAATAGCATCCATAGGCCCCCTTGCGCATTGGGTGTCAGGCGGCTGCGTAAAAACATGGGGTTAAGCTTGTGGCTCGTCACATGCCATGGAGGCCCTTGGCCCACTGATACCCTATCAGCGCCCCTTTGATGCGAGGCAGCAGCCACAGGGCGAGCGCGGTCGATCCAATGCAGACCGTGCTGGCCATCACAAGTGGCGTGGGCTGCCAGAGTGACCAAATGATATGGAGCGCAAAACCCGCCAAGTGGCCGACCAGAAGAACAGTGAAATAGGCGGGGCCATCGTCAGCTCGCGCCTTGGTCAAATCCAACCCACAAACGGTGCAGTGGTCGCTCACTTTGAGATAAGAGTGCAAGACCGTTCCTTTGCCGCAATTCGGGCATTTGATCCGAAACCCTCTCCGTACTGATTGCTTGAAATCTCGAAGTTCAACATTTGGCGAAGTCAACATGTCACTTATCCTGATTGAATCAATATACAGTCAATATACGAGTAATGTATGGATTAATTATCGTCAATGCTGCGGTGGCAAACGGAAGCTGTGCGTTTTTGCAAGCCTGCAGGAAACATCATCTATCTCCGAATAGCGCAGGTGTCGGCATTCGGCCGCACATGCTGACGTTCGTAAGATCCCACAAAGCTACCAGCATCATTTGCCCGCCAAAACGAGCCAATGCGGCGGTGAGTTTAGCCCGTAAATTCCGCATCCTTCTTTGCCAGGTTTGCATCTGGCGGCTTAATCTACGCAGACTTTCGTTCAGGACGTATCGCAGAACAAATGAGGTGAACAATGAGAGCCGTACATATTCCGACGTATAACGCGTTCATTCGCTGCCATGAGACGCCTTCAAACGGACCGGTCGTGGTGTATCTTCCTGCGATCAGTTTTTCTGCAACTGCGTCTTTCTTTGGGGTCGTGACTCATCCGAAAACTCCCGATCACTGCGCCTTACTGGTGGACTATCTCGGGTCAGGCATGAGCGATCACCCTGTCAATTTCGATTATTCGTTGGATGCGCATGCTCGTACAATCGCGGCGCTATTGGACAGTGCGGGATGTCAGAAGGCAACGGTCATCGGTCACAGTATGGGCGGCACGGTGGCGATCAAACTGGCTGTATTGCGCCCTGACTTGGTTGGAAACCTGATCGTGGGTGAGGGGAATGTTACGTCTGGCGGTGGCAGTTTGGTAAAACAGATCGTCGGCTATGAAGAGGCAGAGTTCAAGGACAGCGTATTCCCTCAAATGCAGGCAGAAATGGTTGAAGCGGCCAAGAGAGGCGACGCTGTTGGGAGTCGGCGCAATAACGTGTGGAAGGGCGCGTCTGCCCTTGGGCTTTATCGGAATGCTCATGCTTTGAATGGCGTACAGGATACACTGCTAGAAGAATTTCTATCGCTCACAATTCCACGGACATTCATCTACGGCAAAAAATCTATGCCTGCGACGCCGGAAGCTGCGGGGCCGGATACGCCTTGGCCTGACGATCTCAGAGCCAAAGGCGTCCGCATAGAGGTGGTGCCAAATGCCGGGCACGGGCAGATGTTCGACAATCTGGATGGGTTCGTGGACGTTCTTGTGCGGACTGCTTTCCGATAGAAGGGCCATGTTGCCAGGCTTCTCTAGAATTCCGCACTCCGGTTGTCTAACAGCGAGGAAATCCCGCAAGCGCAGTGAAGGGCAAGACGATAGATTGCGACCGCCGCATTGCAGGTTGCGCTTGGATGCTTCTTACGGATCCTACGCGCGGTAGGCGGGAAGCGGTGATCGGTCCTGCAGCGCAATCATCCGGCGCAGCATCACCTCAGTCATTTTTTGGCGCACCAGGTCCGCCTCTTGCGCGTCAAACAGGTTTGTCGTTTCTATCGGATCGGAGCCGAGGTCGTAGAGTTCGTTCCAGTCTTCGCCCTCTCGCAGTGACATGCGATGAGTTTCCGTCACCACTGTCCTGACACGCTGCGGGCGGTCAAACCCGGTCATGGTGCGTTGGCTGTCTCCCTCTATAGCCACGGCTTTCTGAGCATGTCGCTTGCGCGGTTCATGCGTGCAAACCCGAACTGCGTTGTGGAACTGCGCACGGGTCTGGTGCATGAACTGCGCACAATGGTCGAGCGGGGACAGGTGGATGTGGTGTTTGGTCCGCAAAGCCTGGCCGAACCGTCCGAAGGGCTGGCATTCAACCCGATCATTGACGACCGGGTCGGAATCCTTTGCCGTGCAGAACATCCGCTGACCCGACTGAAACGAGTGATGCCGTCAAACATTGAAAATCATGCGTGGCTGGCGCATTCGCGCGGATCGCTTTTGCGCCAGCAAACCGAGGCCGCGATGGTTGCATCCGGGGTCAGTACCATGCGCATCGTTTGTGAGACTGACTCCATCCGTTCTGTGCTGGAGATCATTGCGTCAACTGACCTGATAACCACGATGCCACGTGCGACGACGCAGCCTTATCTGGAGGACCGACTGTCCCTTTTGACCTTTGATCACCCACAGTTCCACCGCCCGCTTGGCGCGATCATGCGGAGGCAGTCGAAGCGAAATGTGGTGATTGATCACTTTCTTGCATCTCTAAGATGACGGCGCCCTGCCAAGAAGCAAATTGATCCATGACAGGGAACATGTTGCATCTGCTCAGAAGTCTGCAATACGCACTGAGTAGTCGTTGCTGCGAAGTGTTCAGACCTAATGACGATAGATCAGCTTACGTCTTTCACGCCGTAGAGCTCAAGGCGATGACCTTTGAGCTTGTAGCCTAATCGCTTCGCGATCCGCTCCTGCAGCTCTTCGATTTCGGGATCAACAAATTCAATGATCTCGCCGGTTTGCACGTCGATCAGGTGGTCGTGATGCTCCCGCTCTGCGTCTTCATACCGCGCGCGCCCGTCGCCGAATTCCAGCCGCTCAAGAAGTCCTGCTTCTTCAAACAATTTGACCGTTCGGTAGACTGTCGCAATTGAGATTTCGGCATCTTTTTTGATCGCCCGCGCATGCAATTCTTCTACATCCGGATGGTCCTGAGCTTCTTCCAAAATCTCTGCAATTACAATGCGTTGCCCTGTCATGCGCAGGCCTTTCTTGGCCGAGCGTTCGATCAATTTTGTAACCATAGGGCCCTCCGTATTGCTGGCTCATTTAAGCCAATGTGGCAGCCGGTCTCCACCTAAAAAATCTATCTGTGCATTGACTTATGCCCCAAGGCACGCCATCTGCTGACCCAACACAGCGCCAGACATGCCGCGTGAACGCCTTGCGAAAGGCTGGCAGGCAGCTGTTTTCGTTCCCGATTTTCACGCGAAAGGGTCCGGCGGAACCTGCGGTTCCGCGACCACTTTTAACGCGATCCGGCTCCGTCACAGGACCGGCATATATGTCTTGAAAGGACATCTTTTGAACAAATTCGAAGCCTTGGGTATTGCCCCGAAACTCGGTGCAAAGCTCAATGAAAACAAGATCATAGATCCAACTCCTATTCAGGAGGAAGCGATCCCGATCATCCTTGGTGGTCGTGACGTCATGGGCCTTGCCCAAACAGGCACAGGAAAGACGCTCGCATTTGGCCTGCCTATTATTCACAAGCTGATCAAAATCGGCACCAAGCCTGACCCGAAAACAGTCAGGGCGCTGATCCTCGCACCCACTCGCGAACTTGCAAAACAGATTCAGGACAACCTGAAGATGTTTCAGGGCGGCGGGCATTTGAAGATCAACATGGTCGTTGGCGGCCTGTCGATGAATACACAACGCAAAGCCTTGGAACGCGGCACGGACATCTTGGTCGCTACCCCCGGCCGATTGATTGATCTGCTTGAACAAAAAGCGCTCACCCAGTCAGAGGCCGAATATCTGGTTCTTGATGAGGCGGATCAAATGCTCGACATGGGCTTTATCCATGCGTTGCGGCAGATCGCCAAACTGATCCCGGAGAAACGACAGACCCTTTTGTTCTCAGCGACCATGCCGAAGCTCATGGAAGAGCTTGCCGCCACCTATCTGGATCATCCGCGGAAGGTTCAAGTGGCCAGACCGGGCAAGACGGCGGATAAGATCACGCAACATGTCCACTATGTCGCGAAAGCGGCCAAGAACGAGCTGTTGATCGAGCTTCTCGACACCCATCGCGAGGAGTTGGCGCTGGTTTTTTCGCGCACCAAACACGGCGCAGAAAAGCTGAAGAAACTACTTGAGAAAAAGGGGTTCGCCGCGGGCTCAATTCACGGCAACAAGTCGCAAAACCAGCGCGACAGGGCGCTCAAAGCGTTCAAGGACGGCGAGTTGCGCATTCTCGTGGCGACAGATGTTGCGGCACGCGGGATCGATATTCCGGATGTGGGCTACGTTTACAATTACGACCTGCCGAATGTTCCTGAGAACTACGTGCACCGCATTGGGCGTACTGCGAGGGCGGGCAAGGATGGCGAAGCGATTGCATTTTGCGCACCGGACGAGATGTCAGAAATGAAAGACATCGAGAAAGTCTTGAAAATGTCCATTCCCGTCGCTGGCGGCCGTCGGTGGAGCCCGGCTGAGGAGGAAGACAAACCCAAGCGCGGTGTGCAGTCGCGCGGTCGTGGGCGTGGGCAAAGGTCAGCCAAACCTCAAGGGCACGGTGGCAAGCCTGATGGTCCACCGAAACGTCGGCGCAACAGGCGCAGGCGAGGGCAGGGGCCCAAAGCGGCCGCCTGATATAGCGAGGCCTTGCGTTTAGGGACTAAATGGCATTTAAAATGCGCCGCGACCCGCCCCAAGAACACGTTCTGGTGGATGTAGCGCGCGTCAGCTGTACAGGCGCTGTACACCGAAACTGTCATGGATTTCGTTCACCGTGGCCTCGCTGATTCCAAGGCTGGATGCGAGCTCATGGAGGTACTGCGCCTCTGCCGGGTGGTCGGGCTCAATCGCCATGACGGACATGGAGTAAACCTGCGTTTCCATTCCCTGAGGGGTATCATCAGCCAAAGCCCGCGCATCGACGGGGGCGTCCATCGCGTCGCGAACGAACTGCATGTCATCGGGTGTGGCGTCTTCGCCGATGGTCGCCATCAGCGTTTCACGCTCATTGGCGTCAATTTCACCGTCACAACGGGCTGCCATGACCATGGCACGGATCATCAGGCCTGCGCTTTCTTCTGCGGGCGGTTCCTCTTGCGGCGCATCGCGGCTCAGCAGGTCTTCGAGGCTTTGACCGCTGGTCTGCGCGCCGCCTCGCGCTGCCGCAAGCCCGCCCAGCAATCCACCGATGCTGCCGAGCCCGCCCGTTGCCGTGCCACCGCCCAAGGACTGCCCGGCGGCCCCGGCCTTTGCCTTGAGCTGCTCCATCGCGTTGCCAAATCCACCGGATTTTTGCACCGCACTGACGCCTTTCGCGATCGCAAAACCAATGGCGACTTTTGTAACCATATTCATCAGTGACATCTGCATTCTCCTGTCTGTGATCCGTTATGCGTTTGTTTGAAGGTGGTGCAGGTTAACGCGCATTGCAATACGGCTGTGTGGGGAATTGTGGATCAGCTTCGGCAACAATCCGTTGATCAGGTTCCACAAAAAGTCTGCGAAACCAATTCCTGATCCTGCGGCGCAGCTTGTAAATCTGCGTGATCTGGGTGCTCTTCGAAAGGGTTTACCAAGACGGAAGACAGTCTCTCGAACCGGGTGTAATCATCGTCCAGGGCCTCTTGGATACAGGCCTCTACCTGATGATTGCGTGCAATGAAGGCAGGATTTGCGCCTGCCATTATCGCATCTTCAGGCTTCAGAACGCGCCAGTCTATTGCCCAGTCATCAAATGCTGTTGGATCAACAAATTCCTCGCGAGCGCGCCCGTCCGTGAGCCCCCGAAATGTTCTGGTAAAGTCTGCCTGATTATCCGACATACGCGTCAAAAGGTCTTGCACCAAAGCAATCTCTGTATCGCCGCCCGAGGCCAATCCGACCTTGGCGAAAAAGACGCGTTGCCAAGCGTCAGTGTAACCGGGGCCGAAGGCATGAAGCGCCGCTTGTGCCCGTGCGACAGCGGTATCCGTGTCTTCATCGATGAGCGGTAAAAGGGAGGAGGCAAGCTGCGCGAGGTTCCAGACGACTATCTCCGGCTGTGCGCCATAGGCGTAGCGCCCAAATTGATCGATGGAGGAGAACACTTTCGTCGGGTGGTAGGCATCCATGAACGCGCAGGGGCCATAGTCGATAGTTAGACCGCCGACATGACAGTTATCCGTGTTCATCACCCCGTGGATGAAACCCAGCCCCATCCATTTGGCGATCAGCTCTGCCTGCGCTGACACTACTGCGTTTAGAAATCCAAGTGCATCATCACGCGCCAGTTCCGGGTAGTGCCGCGCGATGCTGAAATCGAGAAGCGCGCGCAAGGCATCGACATCTTGTTGCGACGCAAAATACTGGAAGGTGCCGACGCGTATATGAGAGCTGGCGACGCGGGTCAGAATGGCGCCGGGATATCTGCGTTCGCGCAACACTGTTTCCCCGGTGCTGACCGCCGCAAGCGCGCGCGTTGTCGGTACACCAAGTGCAGCCATTGCTTCGCTGATGATGTACTCCCGCAATACCGGGCCAAGCCAAGCGCGCCCATCGCCCGAGCGGGAATATGGCGTCGGCCCAGAGCCTTTGAGCTGAATGTCCCATCGTGATTTGTCCGGCGCGGTCACTTCGCCAAGAAGCAGCGCGCGACCATCTCCCAACCGTGGCGACCAGCCGCCGAACTGGTGTCCGGCATAAACCTGCGCCAAAGGCTCTGCGCCATCGGGCAGGGCGTTTCCAGAAAGCATCGCGACACCGTCATCTGACGCAAGCCAGGTTGTGTCGAGGCCGAGATCTTCTGCAAGCGCGGTGTTCAAGGTGATGAGTTCAGGATTGCGAACGGGCTCTGCCATCATCCGGGTGTAGAATCGGTCCGGCAGGCGCGCATATTGATTGTCAAAAGACGGTGTCACAGTTTGGCCAGACGCTCGGTCAAAAGATCGAAGAACCCATCTGCGTCGACATCGCCGATGAATAAGGCATTTGGCGCACGATCTGTGACGCCCCACCAATCCGCCACGGTCATGCCCAGCGTTAACTCTGAGCTTGTTTCAATCTCGACATTGATCTCTCTCCCTGAGAACAGTTCAGGCTTCAGCAAGTAAGCGATGACGCATGGATCATGGAGTGGAGCCCCCGCAGATCCGTATTTCTCTTTGTCGAAACGTTCAAAAAAGTCAGTCCATTCGGCGACCATCCGACCCGGTTCTGTCCCAAGTGCGCGGAATGCATTGACACGCGGGCGTGTGGTCAAGGCTTTGTGGGTCACGTCAAGCGGCATGACGACAATTGGAATTCCGGATTTAAACGTGATTTCAGCAGCTTCCGGATCGACATAAATGTTGAATTCTGCAGCCGGGGTGATGTTTCCCACCTGAAAATAGGCGCCCCCCATGAGCACGATCTCTTGCACACGGTCTACGATGTCGGGCGCTTTTTGAAAGGCTGTCGCGATATTTGTCAGCGGTCCGAGCGGGCAAAGCGTTACTGTGCGCGGCGGTTCATTGCGCAAAGTGTCAATGATGAAATCCACTGCGTGCCCGTCTTGCAATGCCATCTGCGGGTGCGGCAGTTGTGGGCCATCAAGGCCGGTCTTGCCATGAACATGTTCCGCAGTGACCAGCTTTCGCTTCAACGGCGCATCGCAACCAGCATAGACGGGTATATCGGTGCGGCCCGCAAGTTCGCAAATGATGCGGCAGTTTTTCTGGGTAAGCGCGAGCGGCACATTCCCCGCAACCGCGGTGAGGCCGAGCAGTTCAAGTTCTGGCGACGCCAAAGCAAGCAGGATTGCAACTGCATCATCTTGCCCCGGATCTGTGTCGATGATGATCTTACGCGCGCTGCTCATAATGGACGGACTTTCAGATTGGTGATCCGGTTTTCGGATTTTCCGGTAACTTCAAAGCGGTACCCATGGAAGTTGAAAACCTGATTGACCTCTGGAATGGATTGCGCCTCGTGGATGACAAGACCGGCCACGGTGTTGGCTTCTTCATCTGGCAGGTCCCAATCCAACTCGCGATTGAGGTCGCGAATGGTCATGGCGCCTTCGATGTCATAGGCGCCATCAGCACCTGCTTGCGGCCGTTGCTCGTCGCCGATGTCGAATTCATCTGTGATTTCGCCGACGATTTCTTCCAGGATGTCTTCAAGGGTGATCAGCCCTTGCAAGCTGCCATATTCGTCAACCACCAGTGCGAAATGGGAGGATTGCGCAAGGAACTGGCGC
Organism: Pseudomonadota bacterium; assembly: GCA_039195745.1. Taxonomy (GTDB): domain Bacteria; phylum Pseudomonadota; class Alphaproteobacteria; order Rhodobacterales; family Rhodobacteraceae; genus Litoreibacter. The sequence continues at coordinate 15,720 of JBCCVD010000035.1, forward strand.
ATCTGTTCTTCAAGTGTCGTGGTTTCTGGCACGAAATATGGTTCGCGCACCACGTCCATGACTTTGAACCCGTCAAGCGAACCGGTCAGCCCGTCAGGCCGGCGCAACGCCTTGTCAACGGCGCGCAGCAGGTCTTTGGCATGCAGGACGCCGACGATATTCTCAGGCTCATCGCGAAAGACGGGCAGGCGGGTATGTGCGGATTTCAGGCTCTGCCCGATAATGTCTTCGGGGCTGTCTTCGCAATTGATCATCTCGATCTCTGAGCGGTGTAGCATGATCTCTTCGACGTCACGCTCCGCCAGATCAAGCGCGCCCAAAAGCCGGTCGCGCTGCTCTTTCTCGACCACGCCTTCTTGGCGGCCCAGCTCCAATGCGCCTGCGATTTCTTCATGAACGGAGAGGATGTGACTGTCAGGGTCTGTCTCAACGCCAAATACTTTCAACAGCCTGCGCACCAACGCACGCACGACATTAACGACAGGGGCGAAGATCAAGACGACGATTTTGATCGGTGCGGACACCTTAGCTGCCGCCGTCTCAGCATTCGTGATTGCATAGGTTTTCGGCAGAACTTCCGCAAAGATCAGAACCAACAGGGTCATCACAAGCGTTGCCAAAGCAACGCCGGATTCTCCAAAAAGGCCGGTAAACAGCGCTGTCGCGAGGGAGGTTGCGAGGATGTTGACGAGGTTATTGCCCAGCAGGACTGACCCGATCAACCGCTCACTGTCTTCGGTGATTTCCAGCGCCCGCTCCGCCCCAGCGGAGCCTTTGTCGGCTTGCGAACGCAGCTTGCCGCGTGAGGCCGCAGTCAGTGCTGTTTCTGAACCTGAAAAGAACGCCGACATGACAAGGAGCAGCATGATCGCCGCCGCAGTAAGCCAAGACGCGGTTTCGATCAGCGATGAGGGCTCTTCCATTTGGTTTGGCTTATCCGGTCAGTAATTTCAAGCTAGACTATGTTATGGGGCGCAAGGCCCCTCTATTCAAGGTCTGCAAGCGGATGCTTTTCCAACACCAGCTCTTTTAACCGCTCGTCCAGCACATGCGTGTAGATTTCGGTCGTCGAGATATCAGCGTGACCAAGCAGGGTCTGGATTGCCCTCAAATCCGCGCCGCCTGCGAGCAGATGGGTGGCGAAAGCATGGCGCAACGTGTGAGGCGTGACCTTTGATGGGTCAACTCCGCCAGCGACTGCGAGCTCTTTGATCAACACGTAGAACCGGTGCCGGGTCAGGTGGCCGGACTTGCCGCGAGATGGGAACAGGAACTTGGAGGCAGTTGCGGTGCTCCTTTTCGAGGCCTCTTGAAGCGCATCGCGGCGCTTGATCCACGCACTCACAGCGTCCCGCGCAGCCGGGGCAAGTGGCACCATACGTTCCTTGCCACCTTTCCCGCGTACGAGGATCATACGCGGGTCGCCTCGGGCTGCCGCAACAGGCAACGTCACCAACTCGCTGACCCGCATGCCGGTGGCGTACAGCAACTCCATCATGCAGGTGTTGCGCAGACGATCATCTTTAGACTTTGCGCTTGTTTGTGCAGCACCCAACAGCCGGTCAACTTCTTCAAGCGTGAGCGTTTTGGGGAGGGCCTTCTTTTTTCCAGGGCCCTTGATCTGGATCGCTGGATTTTCGTCACGCCAACCTTCTTCATAAGCGAAGCGATAGAGCTGTTTGATGGCAGACAGCCGGCGCGCGCGGGTAGACGCGGCAAGACCCGCCGTATTGCAGTCTATCAGATAGTCTTCGACGTCGTCGCGTTGTGCGGTTTCAAGGTTTTTCTCATGTCGATCGAGCCAATGCGCCCAGTCGATCAGGTCGCGGCCATAAGCCAGACGCGTGTTCTCTGCTGCATCCAGCTCTGCCGCCTGCGCATCGAGAAATGTTTCTATCCAACGCGAAGCGCTTTGTGACAAAGGCGCGCTCATGAGCGGGGGCGGGTCAACAGTGTGTAAAGCGCTGTTTGGCGTGCAACGTCCACAAGGCCCAAGTGATTGAGAAGCGCCAGCCCGCTCTCAACATCTAGCGGATCAGCTCTCGGGCCATCTGCCATCAGGCTCAGCGCTTTTATAACGGCCTCGCCAAACCGGCGCTTTTCCAGCAAGGCTTCGAACTGCGTGAGAGCAGGGGGCGCGGCAAATCCCGCGATGATTGCAGCCTCCAACGGATCCTCGCTGCGCACAGCATCGAATTCGCCAGTGGCAATCGCAATCCATAGATCGGGTGTCTTATCTGATGCGCGCGTCTTGGCCGTGACCTCATACTCATCCGACATCAGTCCAGCGCGCATGGCGTCGACAGATGCCTGGCCGTCCAGAGGAATATTCGCAAGCTGAGGTCCGTAGACGCGTGCAAACGCATGTTCGAGGCCTGCGCTGCGCATGGCCCGCATCGCAATAGGCAAATATGTCGCGACCCCACCGGCGTCACTGTCACGTACGGCAGTTTCCAGATCTTGAACCGCATCGACGCGATCCCAGACACCTCCGGAAGCAGCGGGTTTGCGTTCGCTGTAAAGGGTAAACAATTGCTCAGGCGCGATTGCGTTGGTGCGGGTCAGACGCTCCGCAGCGGTGATCCGCGTTTTCCAGCCGCGGGTGTCGGCGATGTCAGCATATGCAAAAGCATGGGGCAAACCGCCGAGGCTTAGCGGCTCTCCAATGGCCTCGTGCATTCTGTAGGACAACGGCGTGATCCGGTCCGGAACGGGCAGAAGCGGCTCTCCCTCAAAAAGCTCGGGATCAAGGAAACGCGCAAGCAATGCTTCCTCTTTCTGTGTGATAACGCCCAGTGTCTCCCCCGTGCCCAGCGTCAATGCGGCAGCGTCCCAATCGCCCGCACGAGCCAAGCAGAAAATGCGCGCCGGATAGGTCGGCGCAATAGCGGGGTTTTGCAGCATTGATCTGCAAGCCTGTTCTTCCCGGCCCATCAGCAGGCTGACGTCAAACCATCTTCCGAAGACGGCAGGCCGTGTTGGGCCAGCGCGCGCCAGCAGGGCAGCGGCTTGATCCAAGGCGCCGATTTCCAGCAGTTTGTCGACCCGCGCCAAAAACAATTCTGCGCCATCCGTGCTATCGGCTGGTGCAGGCAGCTCCGCCAGCAATAAAACCGTCAGGAATTTTGCCAGTGGCGGGGGCAGGTCTGTCCTCAGATCGCCGAGTTGTGCAGCGAGTTGCTTGGCCGATGAACGCTGCCAGAAATCATTGGGTAGTCCGGTTGTCGATTGCGGCAATATCCCCACAGCATCCAATTTGATCTGACCCAGCGGGGTGGTTGTCACGGTTGCAACTGAGGCCGATCTAGCCACATCCTGCGTGGCAGGACGGGGTTGGGCTGGGGCAGGCGCGGGCACTTTGCGTACCACATCAGACAGCCAGTCGATTGCCGAGAGCGGCGCGGCATTGTCTTGCGCGACCAATGCAGACGGCAGCGCAATGAACATTGCGGTAAGAGCAGCGCGAAAGGTGTTAATTTGCATCCAGTACAACCGGTTGATTCACCTCGACCCGATTTGGGGACAGGTCGCCGAAATAGGCATAACCGATAATTGTCAAAATGCCCATCACGATCAGGAAAACCAATAGCTTGAATAACCGCCCCATGCTGTCTTAGCCCTTTATAAGCTCTGCCTCTTCGGATCCTGTGATGCGAAATCTTCGTCCGATTGGATCGTTTTATATATGGTGTTTATGACAAGATCACGCCATTCAGGACCTTGAAATAAGTATTGAGCAAGAGAATGCCACCTGCCAATGGAAAATTAAACAAACCTGTCGTGTTGGTCGGAATGATGGGCTCGGGCAAGAGCGCGGTCGGGAAAGCTTTGGCAGACCTTTTGGAGGTGGCCTTCCTTGATTCAGACGATGCTTTGGTTGAAGCCGCCAATATGAGCATTGCTGAAGTGTTTGAAAGGGATGGGGAGGCGTTCTTTCGCGCGCGCGAAACAGAAGTGATTGATCGGTTGCTGACCGGCGCGCCTGCAATTGTCTCGACCGGTGGTGGGGCCTTCATGGCAGAACGAAATCGCGCCTTGATGGCTGAAAAGGCTGTCACGCTTTGGTTGAAGGCCGACCTTGATCTGCTGTGGAACCGGGTCAAACACAAAACGACACGTCCGCTGCTGCGGACAGACAACCCACGCCGGACCTTGGGAAAGATTTTCTTGGAACGTGATCCGATTTATCAATTGGCTGATCTGGCCGTTGAGGCACGGGTGGAATATTCAATCGAAGATATGGCGCGCGCTGTCTTGCAGTCGCTGAAAACTGCCAAAGTCGTAGAGGCGCGATAGATGGAAACGTTGAGAGTAGAACTTGCAGATCGCTCCTATGACATCTTGATTGGCGAGGGGCTTCTGGCTCAAACAGGCAGTCGGCTGCGCGCGCTTGGTGTGTCCGGCCGCGTCGCGGTCGTGACGGATCAGACGGTTGCGGCGCTCCATCTGGAAAGCTTGCGTGTCGGGTTGGCCTCTGAAGGGATCGAGATGGTTTCTTTGAGCCTCCCCGCTGGCGAAGCGACAAAAAGCTGGCCGCATTTTAGCGCGACAGTTGACTGGCTTCTCGAGCAGAAAGTCGAGCGCGGCGATATCGTGGTGGCCCTGGGCGGTGGTGTGATCGGTGATTTGGCCGGGTTTGCGGCGGCCGTGTTGCGCCGTGGTGTGCGCTATGTGCAAATCCCAACTTCTTTGCTCGCACAGGTCGACAGTTCCGTTGGTGGCAAGACGGCGATCAATTCTGTCCATGGCAAGAACCTGATTGGCGCGTTTCACCAGCCTGTACTGGTGCTCGCCGATGTTGATGTGCTCGGAACCCTGACGGAACGTGATTTTCTTGCAGGTTATGGTGAGGTCGTGAAATACGGGCTTTTGGGAGATGAACCTTTCTTTGACTGGCTGGAGCAGAACGCCAAGGCGATGGCGGAAGGTGACGTTGAGAAGCGCATCTACGCTGTCAAACGCTCTTGCGAGATGAAGGCGGAGATCGTCTCCCGCGACGAGACAGAGCAGGGGGAGCGCGCGCTGCTGAACCTTGGGCACACGTTTTGTCACGCGTTGGAGGCCGCCACGGGCTATTCGGACCGTTTGCTTCATGGCGAAGGCGTTGCGGTTGGTTGCGCGCTCGCGTTTGAGGTGTCCGCGCGGATGGGGCTGTGTTCGCAAGAAGCGCCAAGCCGCGTCCGCGCGCATCTGGAGGCCATGGGCATGATGCGCGATTTGCGAGACATTCCGGGAGAGCTTCCAAATGCGGATGCTTTGATTGAATTGATGGGGCAGGATAAGAAAGTCGTCAGTGGCACGCTGAATTTCATTATGGCGCGCGGAATTGGCGAGGCTTTTGTGACGTCGGACGTCGATCTGGCCTTGGTCAAATCCGTCCTCAAAGACAGCGTGACCTGATTGTGCGCCTGCGGCGCGCATGATGCTTGGCGCTGCAGGTGGGGTAACACGAAAAAAAACCCGCTCGGTTGAGCGGGTTTTTCTTTTGATCGAGTAAAGCAGGTTAACGCTTGGAGAACTGGAAGCTCTTACGCGCTTTGGCTTTACCGTATTTCTTCCGCTCAACAACACGGCTGTCACGGGTCAGGAAGCCTGCGGCTTTCAGGGCGCCGCGCAAGGACGGATCGTAAAGTTGCAGTGCTTTGGAAATGCCGTGTTTGACCGCACCGGCCTGACCGGACAGGCCACCGCCTTTGACGGTCGCCATGACGTCGAACTGATCTTCTGTGCCGGACACTGTGAAAGGTTGGCGCAGGATCATTTGCAGCACAGGGCGTGCAAAATAGACGTTCTGCTCTTTGCCATTGACTACAACCTTGCCGGAGCCTGGTTTGATCCAGACGCGGGCAACAGCATCTTTGCGTTTGCCGGTTGCGTAAGCGCGGCCCAACTCGTCGCGCACTGGCTCACGGGTGACAGCGGCTGCCACGGCTTCAGCGGCAGAGTTGTCCATCGCTGCGGTATCTACGACCTCGTTCAGGTCGTCGAGTGTTTTGATCTCATCAGCCATCTTTAGGCACTCCGCGTGTTTTTAGGGTTCATGGCTTTCACGTCGAGAACCTCAGGAGATTGGGCGTCATGCGGGTGCTCTGCACCTGCATAAACGCGCAAATTGGTCATCTGCTTGCGCGACAGGGGACCGCCGGGCAGCATGCGTTTGACCGCCATGGTCACAACGCGCTCGGGATGTGCGCCGTCCAGAATTTGCTGCTTCGTGCGGGATTTGATGCCGCCGGGATGACCGGTGTGCCAATAGAAATTCTCATCACGCTTCTTGCCAGTCATCTGGATTTTGTCAGCGTTGATGATGATCACGTTGTCGCCCATATCCATGTGCGGCGTGAAAGAGGGCTTATGCTTGCCACGCAAGCGCATAGCCACGAGCGATGCAAGACGGCCCAGAACCACGCCTTCAGCGTCGATCAGGATCCATTTCTTGTCGATATCGCTTGGTGTAGCGGTAAAGGTTTTCATGGGTCTTCCTTAGAATGCGATGTCCATGAGGCGTGCGCCTCTTGGGATTGGGGTGTTCTAAGCATTCCAGCCCAGCAGTCAATGCATGTTTTACCTATTTTATTGATGAAAAACATATGCTTAAAAATAAGGTATATAAATACCTCACAATCTATACGCCGATTTGGCCCGGTGGATTGTCCAGCAATGCTCTCAGTCTTGCAATTGCGCGCTCATGGCTCTCAAGGCTGACGCCGGCATTAACCGCAATCCGAACGCAGTGACGGGTTTGGGCATCCCGCCCCTGATAATCCTCGGCAGATCGGATTTGCACCCCTTCAGCTTCGGCGGCTTGGCAAAATGCGTTTGCACGCCATCCCTCCGGCAAGGAAAGCCACAGAAACAAACCGTCTTTGCGCCATTTCAGATCATAGCCACCGAGGATGTTGACGGTCGCTTCCACATACGCGTTTGTTTGCGCGGTGATTTTCGCGGTCAACGAGGGGAGCTCCGGATGCGTCAGCAGCTTCGCACAGAGATCCGTGAGAGGCGTGGCGAGACCGAAGAAAGACTGCTCGGCCGCGCGGCGCAGATGTGCGGCCTTCTCATCCGGGGCGAGGACAAACCCAAGTCGCAGGGCGGGAGTGAGCGTCTTGGAAATGGAGGCGACAAACCAGGTCCGCTCAGGCGCAAGCGCGCGATAACTGATCGCTTGAGGCGCGCTGGTGCGATAACAGTCATCCTCCAGAATTTCGAGGTTCAGTTTCCGCGCGCATTTAGCGATCTCTCTGCGCCGGGCTTCAGGAGTGAAGCCGCATGTCGGATTATGCACTTCCGGCGATGTACATAGGATTTGCGCGTCATGCGCGCGCGCTTTCGCTTCCAGATCGGCCGGAATGATCCCGTCTTCATCCATTGCGACATCAATCACATCAGCACGCAGCAATTCTGCCGCACGCCGAAAGCCGGGATATGCCAATTCTTCGACAAGGATCGTGGGGCGTCGTCCTTTAAGAAGGGATTGCAGGACAAGTCCGATCCCGCTTTGCCCGCCATTTGCCAGAATGACCACTTCGGGGTGGACAGAGCCTAAGGGAGCGCCGGACATCCATTTGGCCACCGCCTGGCGTGCAGGCAGTGAGGAGGCCGCGCTGGGGTAGTGCATCACGCCGGAGGGTGGGTGCTGTGCGACCTCTGCCAGAAGTTGGCGGATCAACTTCGCCTGCCCAACACTTGGCAGGTGCGGAGAGATCATGTTGACGCGGTATCGATCTCTCTCGGAATCATGCGGTGTGGCGTCGACTTCAATCGGGTTGCTCGTTCGCATTGTGTTGTCTTGCTCTGCTTGTGCTGTAGCCACAAATGTTCCGCGCCCAACGACTGCATCCAGATCCCCGGTATCTGCAAGCTTGGAGTAAGCCCGGGCGACTGTGCCGGGTGTGATGCTGAGTTGGTATGCGACTTCTCTGACGGGGGGCAGTTTTTCGCCGGACGCAAGTGCGCCGCTACGTATCGCGCCGCGAATGGCATCCGCAAGGACCTGGTACTTGGGTCCGGATCGGACAGAAAAATCAGGGAACCATATTGTATTCATTACAATCTTTCAGTGGACTAAGGTGTATCGGTTTTGTATTCCTAAATTGTAGCAATCTTGCTATATTGTATCAATACAAATTTGGAGGCCACGACCATGGCAATCTTAACCCAACCGCTCGGACTTGACCTGTCTGCACTGTCTAACCGCCCAACATTGGCGCCGGTTGCACGCGCAGCTGTCAAACTGGCCGTTGTGGCGATGACATGGGACGACGCCTTTCGCAGCCGACAAACGCTCAAAACGCTCACACCTGATCAATTGCGCGATGTCGGTCTGACCAAACAGCAAGCCATGGCTGAGGCCCGGCGCGGCTTCTGGCGCTTGTAACCGTCTTCCTGATGCCTTCCGCGCGGTCCCCTATGCGCGAAGGGCAGTTACTTGCCGGGCAGTTTTGCCCGGCTTTTTTGTCTGGAATGCATGGCCAGACGCCAGACGCGAAACATGACAGGCTGCAGAGTTCACGAGCCTGGAGGTATGGAATAGGTAAGGGAGGCACGGGCGACAGGCTTGTGCGGTGCGTCTTCGCTATACAGTCGTCCTTCAGTTACAGCCAAAGCACGCCCGAGCTTTAACAACTCCATGCGGCATAAAAGGCGGCCCGGCGCGGGTTTGCGCATAAAGTCGATTGAGCAAGATGTCGTCACAGCAAGCGCGACAGGGCCCAGTTTTGACAGGATGCAGAAATATGCGCAGACATCTGCGAGGCCGAACATGGCAGGACCTGACACCGTTCCGCCCGGTCTCAAATGTTTTTCCTCAGCGGATAGCGCCATAATGACATGATTTGGCGTGACCTCGACAAACTCGAAATCATCGGCGACTTGGGTGAAATCGCGCTGCAGGAACGCTGCCAGATCATCGGCCGTCATTTTCAAATCCATCTGTTTTCTCCGCGCGTCTCTTGCGTCATAGTCTCGTGAAACAGATCGAGGCTGACAAGATGACTGATGACCTTCTGCTGAGACGCGACGCAGCGTCAATTGCGTATCTTACCATGAATGCGCCGGCCAAATTGAATGCCCTCAGTGATGAGATGCTGGCCGCGCTTCAAAATACATTCGATGAAATTGCAAGTGATGACAGCATCAAAGTCGTTGTGCTGTCAGGGGCCGGGAAAGCCTTCTGCGCGGGACATGATCTGAAGCAAATGACAGCAGCTCGCCAGTTGCAGGATGGTGGTGCGGCCGCCTTTCATGATCTGTTTGAGCGCTGTGCAAAGATGATGACGACAATCAAAACCATGCAGCAGCCCGTTATTGCATCGGTCCACGGGATTGCGACGGCTGCGGGCTGCCAATTGGTAGCCTCCTGCGATTTGGCCGTGGCGCAAGAGGGGACGCGGTTTGGCGTCAACGGTGTCAATATCGGCCTGTTCTGCTCGACACCTATGGTGGCCCTGTCGCGCAATATCAGCAGGAAACAAGCATTCGAAATGCTCGTAACGGGCGAGTTCATTGATGCGGCCCGCGCACGTGAACTGGGTCTCGTCAATCGCGTAACACACGATCTTGCAGCCGAAACCGAAGCGCTGGCCAAAACGATTGCGTCCAAGCTGGGCGCGGCTGTGCGGATCGGAAAACGCGCGTTTTACGAACAGTTGGAGATGGGGCTGGCCGAGGCTTATGACTTCACAGGCCGCGTCATGGTTGAGAATATGGCAGTTCCCGATACAGAGGAAGGGATCGCGGCGTTTCTAGAAAAACGCGCGCCGAACTGGAATGACTAACTGCCCAGAATCTTGCGCACGTAGTTCCGTGTCTCGCGGTAAGGCGGCACGCCATTGTGCTTTTCAACGGCGCCTGGACCGGCGTTATAGGCTGCAAGCGCAAGGCGCCAATTGCCAAACTTCCGGTACATCTGTTTGAGGTAACGCGCGCCGCCTTCAAGGTTTTGTTTGGGATCATGTGGGTCGACACGCAAAGCACGCGCAGTCGCTGGCATCAATTGGGCAAGTCCAATGGCGCCTTTATGCGAGCGCGCATGTGGGTTAAAGCCACTTTCCTGCTGCACAAGGCGCAAGAAAAGGTCTTCCGGAATACCATGCTGACGTGCCGCTGATTTCGCAGCGCTCAGATAGACGCCCCGGTAGTTTCCGCGATAGCTCGGAATGGATGTGGCTGCCGCCGCCAGTTTTGGCTTGCCGGGCTTGTATTTAACCGACCCGCGATATTGCTTGGCAAGGCGACCATCGAGCAGGCGCGACTGTGATTTGAAAATTCGTTCTCGTGCCGAACTTGAACCCGTTGCAAACAAGCCTTCGGCAAAGCTCTGCGCCGGGGCCGTGACCCCAAGCGCCAGTACCAAACTCAAGATAAACCGCATACTGCCCCGAACCGCCCGCAACATTTTGCGAGAGTATAGCCGAAATCTGCCGATGAACCAGACCTTGTGGTCCGTTGGCATGAATTTGCCACTTATTAACCATGGCTAGGTGAGGTAGTGTCTCGTGGATTTAGATTCGGGGAGACGTCTGCACATGGCTGGTTCGGTCAATAAAGTTATCTTAATCGGCAATCTGGGGCGCGACCCCGAGGTGCGCACGTTCCAGAACGGCGGCAAGGTTTGCAATTTGCGGATTGCAACCTCTGAGAATTGGAAAGATCGCAATACGGGCGAGCGTCGCGAGCGGACGGAATGGCATTCCGTTGCGATTTTCTCAGAGCCTCTTGCGCGCGTGGCCGAGCAATATCTCAAGAAAGGCTCGAAAGTTTATCTGGAAGGACAGCTTGAGACCCGGAAATGGCAAGATCAATCCGGTCAGGACCGTTATTCTACCGAAGTTGTCCTGCGTCCTTATACCTCCACTCTCACGATGCTGGACGGGCGGGGCGACGGCGGTGGCGGCGGGTACGGTGGTGGCCAGGGCGGCGGCGGATACAGTGACGATCCGATGGGCGGCGGTTATGGCGGCGGCGGATCCCAGGGTGGTCCCCAAGGCAGTGGCTCAAGCGATCTGGATGACGAGATCCCGTTCTAAATCCATGTCCACCTATTGATTACAAAGTAAAACCTGCTTTTAATGAACCTCCGGGATGCTCGGGGGTTTTTGCGATGTACGGGTCATATGTCAGGACGATCCATTGACGACTGACGCGCGGCGGGGGCTGGCGCTGATCTCTCCAACAGCGGTGTATGTGCTGTTACTTTTGGCGGCTCCATTAGCAGCAGTGGTGACCTTCAGCTTTTGGACACAAGACTTTCTGACCATTGACCGGACGCTGACGCTCGCCAATTACCGCGAGGCTTTTTCGGATCCGATTTACAGCACGTTGATGGTGCGATCCCTGATTATTTCAGGCGTGGTGACCATCGTAACCGTGGTTCTGGCCTTCCCGATTGCCTATTTCGTGTCCTTTTATGTCGATCCAGCACGCAAAGCGCTGTGGATCTTTTTAATCACAATCCCGTTCTGGACCAGCTATTTGCTTCGCGTGTTTCTTTGGAAGGTGATCCTTGGCTTTAACGGTGTTCTGAACTCCGGGCTGCTGTCGATTGGTCTGATTGATGAGCCGATCACCTTCATCCTGTACAATGCCAATGCCGTTGTGATCACTCTGGCCCACGCCTTTGCACCCTTCACGATCCTGCCGATTTACGTCGCGCTGGAGAAGATTGACCGGTCGCTGCTGGAAGCCTCGCAGGACCTTGGTGAAAGCAAGTTCACCACTTTCTTCCGTGTCACGCTGCCTTTGGCCATGCCCGGCGTGATTGCTGCCACACTGATCGTTTTTATCCCGACCATCGGCGATTATGTCACCCCGCGCCTCGTTGGCGGGCCTGACGGGTTGATGATATCAAATATGATCCAGACGCAATTTCTGAAGCTGAATAACGCACCGATGGGCGCGACGCTGGCTGTGCTTGCGATGTGCGCCGTGACCGCTATCTCCTTGGTCTTTGTGTTCCTCAATCGACGGTATCTGCGATGAGGGGCGGCTGGTTGCGGATATACGCGGTTGCCTATCTGGTATTCTTGTACTTGCCCGTTGTTCTTTTGCCCCTCTTTGCCTTCAACAAAGGCACAGTCATGGCCTTCCCGCTAAAGGGTTTCACGACCGAATGGTTCGTGCAGCTCGCCGGAATAGAGGCATTGCATGGCGCGCTCCTGAATTCTATCTTCATCGCGGTGGTTACAGCATCATTGTCGGTGATACTCGGGATCTGCGCCGCGCGTGCCTCGACACGCTATAGCTTCCCGTTCAAAGCGCCGATCATGGGGGCGATCATGGTGCCGCTCGTGCTGCCAGAGATCATTGTCGCAGTATCACTGTTGGTTGTCGTGGTGCAGGTGTTTGACCTTCCGTTGTCAGCCTGGACGGTGATTGCAGGCCATACGCTGATCTGCACGCCTTTCGCGATTGCGATCCTCAGCTCCTCCTTCCAAGGGCTCGATCAATCCTTGGAAGAAGCGGCAATTGATTTGGGAGAAACCCGCTGGGGCGCGTTCAGGAGTATCATCCTGCCGCTCGTCAGCCCGGGGATCGTCGCCTCATTTCTGATCTGTTTCACGATTTCTCTGGATGAGTTCATTATCGCGTTTTTCCTGACCGGAGCCGAACCGACCTTGCCGGTCTACATCTGGAGCCAGTTACGCTTCCCGACGAAGATCCCTGCAGTGATGGCGTTGGGAACGCTCATGCTGGTCGCGTCCCTCATCATTCTCACTGTGGCTGAATACTACCGGCGCCGCGGTGTGGCGCGCGTCGGCGGCAAAGATAGCGGGGGCTTTCTATGAGCATCATCTCCCTGACAGGCATCGAAAAATTCTACGGCGATTACCATGCGCTACGTGGGATCAATTGCGAAATTGCAGAGGGCGAATTCTTCTCGCTGCTGGGCCCGTCTGGTTGTGGCAAGACCACCCTGTTGCGCGTCATTGCGGGGTTTGAGGATGTCTCCAGCGGGACCGTATTGCTGGGCGGGCAAAACATGGCAGGGGTGCCTGCCAATAAGCGCCCAACAAACATGGTCTTTCAGAGTTACGCGATTTTTCCGCACCTGACCGTTGAGCAGAATGTGGCCTTTGGGTTGCGGCGTGCGAAAATGTCTGCCACCGACCTGACCAAGGCAACAGATGACGCGCTGGAGATGGTTGGTCTCGCAGGTTTTGGCGGGCGAGCAGCCCATGCATTGTCCGGCGGACAAAGGCAACGGGTAGCACTTGCCCGCGCCTTGATTCTGAAACCAAAAGTGTTGCTGCTGGACGAGCCGCTTTCTGCGCTCGACAAGAAGATGCGCGAGCAGATGCAGACGGAATTGCGGCGCTTGCAACGGCAAGTTGGGATCACCTTCATCCTTGTCACGCATGATCAGGAGGAAGCCTTGATCATGTCGGACCGGATCGCGGTGATGTTTGACGGGGAGATCGCGCAGGTCGCGCCGCCGCAGGAATTATACCGTCGTCCGCTGACACGGCGGGTAGGGGAATTCATCGGCGTTATGAATTTTCTTGATGCGCGCCAGGTCGACACCCCAAACGGCTCTGTTGCATTCGACATAGAAGGTTTGGGAACGGCAGAAATTGCGCATGAACAGCTGCCGTCAGGTGCGCGCGCCTATCTTCCGGTTGTCGGTCTGAGACCGGAAGCCTTTACGATCGTCTATGAGGATCCGAAACTTCGTGGACATCGTCTGGTAGAGGGGGAAGTGATCGACCTAAGCTATTACGGCGATATGACCTGTTATGAGGTGAAGCTGGATGGCGCCGTCTCCCCGGTCACGATCTCCATGAAGAACCTGACCACACGCCCTGTGTTAGAGCGCGGCGCGCGGGCTATGGTATCTTGGGATGAAGGCTCGCTCGTCGTGTTTGCCGCCTAACCGTTCACTGTGCGAAACGTGGGCTCTCTCCCGACGGGTGATACCTGCTCCGTATCGGCAGGGCTTGCACGAAACTGTCTGGCCCAAAAAGGTATGGGCTCGCGCAGATCATCGCGCTTCGTGGCCCCGGCGACGCCCGAAATGCCAAGTTTCGCGATGACCTCTACGGGGATGCCTTTGCCGAGAATAC
>JBCCVD010000036.1:0-27180 GCA_039195745.1 Pseudomonadota bacterium
TACATATTGTAATGCGATGATTCATTGGGCCCTCCGCCGCTCAAACGGGGGAAGGAAGAACCATATCTCACGCGGTGCAACCGCTTTGCCATCATATGCTCCTGACCAGACGCCCCGCCTGCATCGTGTTGAAACGCCGGCACATGAGAATGCGCCGCCGATGGCAGGTCTCCTGACTCGCGGGTCTCTGCTTCCCCGAACCTTCCCGGACACTGATCCAGTGGTTCATCTCGGGGTCGCTCACCGCTCACAGTTGCGGGGGCAGTCACGGATTTGGTGCCTACTGGCTACGCCTCACCGTGTTCCCTTTTCATCTCTTCAGCCTTTGGCGTCTGAGAACCATCAAAGCTAAGAAATCGCAATACATGCCCAAGGTCAACGGCGGACTGCAGCGAAACTTTAAATGTGGAGCTGTGCGGGTGTCGAATGCTCTGGGTAAGCGCCGTTTTTATGCAAAATCTCTGCCATTGATGGGCAGATTCTGCGATGGGATGTCACAGAGCCTCTGCCTTGGCGAGGGAATGCACATCGTCGACCCGCGCGGCATCGAGATCTGATTCTGAGATTCCGAATTTTGCGCCAAGCAAATCTTCGATACCGCGCACCAATGCGGACGCATCCAACCCATAGTGTCGCATCAGGTATCCGCGCGAACCGCCATGCGCGTACGTGTCTTTCAGCCCGAGCCGAAGCAATCGTTTTCCGACCCCGGCATCGGCCATGGTTTCGGCAACGAGACTGCCAATCCCGCCCTCGGTGACGTGGTTTTCCAATGTGACCACACCAGATTTCACGGAACCAATGTGATCAAGCAGCGCCAAATGATCGAAAGGCTTGATCGTGTGCAGATGCAGATGGCGGATGCTGAGACCCGCATTTGCCAAGGCGGATCGCGCGCGCATCGCTTCTTCGGTGCAGATGCCAGCGGTCACGACCAGAATGTCATCGCCCGCCGACAGTTCCCGCATTTCACCGACCTTGATCGGCGTGTCAAACAAGCGCGGCACCGAGCCGCGCAGCACGCGGCACCAGACCGGGCCGTCAATGCTGTCGGCCGCTTCGCAGATGCTCTCGACTTCTGTGGCATCACCGGTCTCAAGAATGGTCATGTTCGGTATCGACCGCATGACTGATATGTCTTCGATGGATTGGTGCGTCATCCCGCCGGGCGTGGTGACGCCGGGAAGAAACCCCATCAACCGGACCTTGCGCCGCGGATAAGCAACTGACGCCATCAACTGGTCGTAAGGCCGTCTGTACATGAAGACCCCGAAAGTGTGGATGAATGGCCGATACCCGGCCAGCCCCAAACCACCAGCAAAACTCATCATGTTCTGCTCCGCCATGCCAAGGGACAAGAACTGGTCCGGGTGCCGGTCCCTGAATCCATCCACTTCGCAGGATGAGGTCAGGTCTGCAGAAAGACAAAGGATTTCGTCAGGGTATTGCGTCGCATATGCTTCGAAGGCGCGCGCATAGGGCTTGGACACCATTTCAACCATCAACTCGCCCCTTCATACTCAACCGGTTCGACTTTGAGTGACTTGGCGATTTCCAGGTTGTAGCGGGCACGCTCCTTCTCTGACTTGAAGCGTACGTAATGCAGGCGGGGGAAACGCTCCATCAATGCAGGCATGCCACGATAGGGGGACGAATTCGCAAGGATAATGAGCGGCTTCCCACGGTGGGGGGTTTTTGCAGCTTCGCGAATTTCATCAAGCTTGTGGGCATCAACCCAAACGGCAACGCCGCCAAACTCCTCAATCTTGGCTTTGATGTCACCGACATCCATCACCGACGACATGGCGCCGTCGCATTGCTGGCGGTTCACATCCATAATCGCATAAAGATTGTCGATCCGGTGATACGCGGCAGCTTGGATGGCTTCCCACGTTTGTCCTTCCTGGAGCTCACCGTCGGACATGTAGACCCATGTGCGCCCGGGCTCGCCGCGCCGTTTGCGTCCCCATGCAAGCCCCGCAGCGGTCGAAAGTCCAATGCCAAGCGTGCCGTTATGCACCTCCATACCGGGGCTGTGTTCTGCGCCGATCATCTCGACCGAGGAGCCATCTTTGTTGAACATCTCAAGGCCTTCGGGTGCCATGCGACCGACCTCGATCAGCGTGGCATAGGCGACAAGGGCATAATGCGCCGGTGCAATAAACAGACGGTCAAACTCTGGCGCTGCAGGCCCGTTGTATCCGGCCCCAGTGTGATAATCAGGATTGTTAGGGGACGGTACGCCTGCGAAGGGCTTGGGGATCATGGGCAGAGTTGGTGCGCCGAGATTGAGTTCTTCATTATAAAGCCATGCCAGTTGCTCTGCGGCAGAACAGGCCTGACTCAGATAACCACCATTGTTTCGGATCGAGTGCTCAAATACCCTGCGACGAATACCGAGAGCGATATCTTCTGTTGTTTTTTCATTCCGCATGGGGGCGCCTCTGATGCTTTACAAAAGTCATAATTTAGATCATATGTAAAAGTCAAGAAGCCGCAAAATTCAGGAAGTGAGACATGAAATTCACCTCGTCTCATTGGGGTACATACCAGCTTGACGGTCCTGATGGGATCAAGCCCATTGACGACGATCCCCGCCCGTCCCGGATCGGCAAAGGCTGGGTTTCGGCGGCGACAGACAGATCAAGCCGAATCCTGACGCCCGTGGCGCGTCGAGGTTGGTTGGAAGGTGACAACGGCCGCAATCGAAATGACGACAGCTTTGTGGAGCTGACTTGGGAGGCCGCAAGTGCCTTGGTGGCTCAATCGCTGGACTCTGTGCGGCGTAAACATGGCAACAGCTCTATATTTGGTGGCTCCTACGGATGGGCAAGCACGGGTCGTTTCCACCATGCGCAAAGTCAGTTGAGACGTTTCCTCAACCTGACAGGTGGGTATGTCGGCTCGCGTGAGACTTATTCTCATGCTGCGGCCGAAGTGCTTTTCCCGCATATTCTCGGCCTTTCCAATCGCGCATTTCAAGATCAGATGACCAGCCTGAGTTTGGTGGGTGAGCATTGCGAGTTTCTCTTGGCCTTTGGTGGTATTTCAGAACGTACTGCGCAGATTTCATCTTCAGGTGTGGCGCGCCATGACATCGGTCTCGCGGTGTCGCGGCTGCACGAAAGAGGCGGGGACATCCTGAATGTCTCACCTTGTAAATCAGATCTTCCGAGTGCTGACTGGCTCTCGATCAGACCTGGAACGGACACGGCTCTGATGCTTGCGCTGGCCTATGACATCGTTGCGAATGGTGGCGCAGATGAAACTTTTCTTGAACGCTGCACGAGCGGTTGGCCGGAATGGCGTGCTTACATTCTGGGTCAAAACGACGGCATTCCCAAAACGCCGCAATGGGCTGCAGCGATTTGCGACGTGCCCGTTGATCGGATCAAAGACATTGCTGGCAAGCTCGTCTCTCAAAGAAGCATGATCGCTGTAAATTGGGGAATGCAAAGGGCCCAGCATGGAGAGCAAACAATCTGGGCGGCGCTCGGATTGGCCTGCGTCGTCGGCCAAATCGGCAGGCCTGGTACTGGATTTGCGTTCGGATATGGGTCTACAACGCATGTTGGCAGGTCATCGCGCTTAATAAACTGGCCGTCCCTGCCGCAGGGACAGAACCAAGTCACTGATTATATCCCCGTGGCTCGCGTTGCCGATATGCTGACGTCCCCGGGTGGGCCCTATCAGTATGACGGCCAGAGCCGGTCCTACCCTGACATTCGACTGGTATATTGGTGCGGTGGCAACCCGTTTCACCATCATCAAGATCTCAATCGGCTGGCTCAGGCATGGACGCGCCCGGAAACGGTGATTGTTCATGATCATACCTGGACCGCGACGGCGCGCCGCGCAGACATCGTTCTGCCATCGACGACGCCGCTGGAACGCGCTGACCTGATGATGAACCGCCGCGACCCGTCGATCTTCTACATGTCACCCCTGCACGCACCGATCGGGGGCGCCAAAGATGATTTCGATATCTTTCGCGGCATCGCTGAAAAGATGGGGCTGGCGGATGCGTTTACGGAGAGGCGCAATGCTGAACAATGGCTGCAGAAGCTCTGGCTGAATGCGCGGCGCGTGGCGCAAGATGCGGGCTTTGATCTTCCGGAGTATGAGGCTTTCAAGGAAGACGGGCGATTTGATGTGCCCGACGCCAGCGAGGAACGCATTGCATTCGCGGCGTTCATTGCAGACCCAAACCAGGCCGCTTTGGCGACCGAGACCGGAAAAATCACGATATGTAACGAGACTATCGAGGGTTTTGCTGCGCAGGGCTGCCCGGGTCATCCGACTTGGTTGCAGCCACAGGAGTCACTACTGAACGCAGAAGAGGGGCAGCTGCATCTGATTTCAAATCAACCCGATACGCGCCTGCATGGACAAAACGACCGGGGCGCAGAAGCGCTGGCCGATAAAATTGACGGGCGAGAACCAGCATATCTGCATCCCGCAGCGGCTGAACAGCGCGGCTTATCAAGCGGCGATATCATCCGGGTTTGGAACGGGCGCGGCGCTTGTCTGGCAGGCGTAAGGCTGGACGCGGACATGCGCGAGGATTGCATTATCTTGCCTACGGGGGCTTGGTTTGATCCGCAGACAGTGGATGGCAAGCCACTTGAGGTGCATGGCAACCCGAATGTCCTGACGATCGATCGCGGCTGCTCTGAGCTGAGTCAGGGCAACATGGCCCATACCTGCCTTGTGCGGGTTGCAAAGTGGTCAGGTCCACTGCCTGCTTTGACAATCGATCAGCCGCCAAACATAGCCAATGCTGCGCCCTTCCAAGCGGAGGAAAAGCCGTGACGACGCTTTGGTTGGGACTGGATGTCGGCACCACCGCGATCAAAGCCGCAGCCTACACGCTGGATGGTCTTCAAATTGCCTTTGCAGACGCGCCCAGCGCGGTGAAGCAACAGGCTGACGGACGGTGTGAGCAGGATATGGGGCAGGTCTGGCAAACGGTTTGCGCGGTGCTTCGAGATCTCTGCGCGCAATGTGCGGGTCAGCAATTTTCGGCTCTTGGCGTTGCGGCACAGGGAGATGGCATCTGGTGTGTCGCTGAAGATGGAACGCCGACAGGCCCGGCGATGCTCTGGAATGATACGCGGACTGCGGACGACTTGGCAGAGTTGATCGACGCAGGCGCAACGACGCCAATCGGGCGAGGTTGTCATACCTCCTTATGGTCAGGGACATCAGGCATGTTGTGGCGTTGGATACAGGCCAACGACCCCGAAAGAGCGGAAAAGACGCATTATGTGCTGACCTGCGCGGACTGGATTTGCCTGTCTCTGACAGGGCGCATCGCGACTGATTTTTCCGACGCGTCGATCCCGTTTCTCGATTTTGCTACGCGCAGTTACTCGAAAGCCCAGATAGATGCGTTGGGATGCGAAGACTTATCATCGAAACTTCAGCCGCCTAAACGGGCGGATACGGTTCTGGGCGCCCTAACTGCGGATGCTGCGGCATCGACTGGCTTGCCAGAAGGTTTGCCGGTCTCGGTCGGCACGCTGGATTTATCTGCAATGCTGGTCGGGATGGGAATGGATCAACCCGGACAGACCATGATGATCATGGGCACGACCGCCGTCGTGAATATTTTGACCGATCGCGTTACGCCATCTGACACGCCAGTGGGTGCAAGCGTGTTGCATCCAACTTCGGATGTCATTGTTCGCGTGCTGGCTCCAACGACCGGGGCGGCTGCTTTTGATTGGTTTGCAGCTCTCCACCCTCAGAGCCTGGGCGGTGCGTCGGCTGGGGATGTCGCATCGCGCCTGAATGCACTGGTATCTGATGTCCCGCCGGGTTCAAACGGTGTGACGTTCTTACCCTATCTCAACGGAGAACGCGCACCATTCGTTGCACCGGATATTCGCGCTGGATTTCACGGGCTATCCGCGACGACGACTACAGGTGAGATGGGACGGGCGGTTTTGGAAGGCGCAGCATTGAGTTTGCGTCATTGCATCGAAGAAGAAGGCGGCCTGCCGACCGCCCCACTTCAACTGACGGGGGGAGGTGCCAAGAACCCCGTTTGGTGCCAGATCATTGCTGACGTCATGGGCCAGCCTGTCTTGGTCTCCGCCGCATCGGATCACGGGCTTTGGGGGGCTGCTGCACTTGGGGCCTCCGCTGCGGGTCATGGCGATGCGGTCGCACTTGCCTCGAAGCGGAAAGAAACGCTCGATACGTATTATCCACAACACGCTGAGAAATACGATCCCATTTTCACCCGCTACACTGCCATCTCGCGCCATCACCGCGCGTTGCAGGCCGAACTCAACACTCTGCGCAAGGACGCCCAATGACACAAACCATGCAAGCTGCCGTTCAATATGCGATAGACGATATTCGCCTCGAAGATCATCCGGTCCCAACCATCGGCGCAGGGGAGCTTCTTCTCAAGACACTGGCATGCGGTCTTTGCGGCGGCGAGACGATGGCATGGTACAAGTCGGAACCCAAAGTGCTGGGCCACGAACCAGTGGGGGAGGTAGTGGCCGTCGGTGATGGGGTCACCGATTTTCAGATTGGCGAGCGGCTTTTTGTGAACCACCATGTGGGGCGCGTAAACTCCCATCTGTCGCGACGCGGGCATTTTACCCGCGATCCGTTCTACAAATCCATGAAGCTCGATCCTGGAGGTGTGTGCGAATACTATCGCGTGACTGCCCAACATCTCGCGATGGACGCGCATAAACTGCCCGACAGCATTTCTACAGAAGCAGCTGTCACCATTGAACCATGGTCCTGTGTGCTCTCGGGGCTGAAAACATGTCATATCCAGCCGGGCGATACTGTTGCGGTCGTCGGTGCGGGATTCATGGGGCAGGGGTTCGTGCATCTTGCGCCGTTATTTGGTGCAGGCAAAGTCGTCGCATTGGATTTCTCAGACTGGCGGTTGGCAAAAGCGAAGGAGTTCGGCGCGACCCACACGATCAACCCCAAAACTGAGGAGGCTCAAGCGGCGCTGCGTGCGCTCAACGATGGACGTCTTGCGGATACCGTCATAGTGATTGCACCTTTTCCATCGGCTTGGGATCAGGCGTTGAAGCTGGTGGAGGTTGGAGGGTGCCTGCATCTGGGCGCACCGCTTCCGCCAGAGACCGATTGGGTCCGCGATGGCAATGCCGCCTATTTTGACCAGATCACGGTGACCTCGCGGTATTCCTCGGATCATACGGATACGTATAGCTATATCCGTTTGCTGGAAGCCGGTCGGATCAAGGCAGATCAGGCGATATCGCATCGCTTTGACATTGCTGAGGCAGCGGAGGCGTTCCGAATGCTGGTCGAAGCGGAAGAGTCGCTGAAGATTGTGGTCTATCCCCATGGCGTGCCCGAGCAACTCAGGAATGTCGCCTGATGTTGGAAACCTTGAAAGAAGAAGTCTGCGAGCAAAACCATGAATTGCCGCGCAACGGTCTTGTGGTTGGCTCCGGCGGCAATGTCTCTGGGCGTGATCCAGAGACCGGATTGATCGTGATCAAGCCATCAGGTGTGAAATTCTCCAAGTTGACGCCGGAAACCATGGTGGTCGTCGATGGCGACGGCAACGTTGTGGAGGGCGATATGAAACCCTCCGTTGATACAGGCATCCATCTCTACATCTATCGCCACCGTGCGGATGTGAATGGAATTTGCCATACACATTCGCCCTATGCCTCCAGCTTTGCTGCCCGCGGAGAGCGCATTCCGGCGATCCTGACCCCGATTACGCATATTCTGGGGCGTGACGTGCCATGTTCGCGCTATGCCACGCCGGGCGAGGTCGATACCGGGCAAGCCATTCTGGAAGCCGCAGACGGCGGATTGGCAGTGTTGGTGAAATCACACGGTCCTTTCACAATGGGATCATCAGCGACCGAAGCCACATCCATCGCGATGTATCTGGAAGAGGCCGCCATGACGACACATCTGGCCATGCTGCACGGCCATGTGGAGGAATTGTCTCAAGTCGAGATCGACCGCTGCTATGCGTGGTTCCGGCAGAACTATGGTCAGTCGGGGAAAAAGAACGTAAATTCTTGACGATGGAAAAAACGACAAGCGCGCAACGCGCCAGCGGAGATAAGGAAGCCCTGCTTTCGAATGTGGCATTGCTCTACTACGGCGAAGGGCTGACCCAAGGTGAAATTGCCAAAAGGATGAAAGTCAGCCGCGCGACAATCGTAAATATGCTGCGAGAGAGTCGGGATGTCGGAATCGTCGATATCCGTGTTCAGGGTCGCCATTTGTCGGGTTCGGGACTGGCCCGCGAGGTCAGGGAAAATTTCAAGCTTGACGACGTCTATGTCTCGCATGCTGAAGCTGGGCAGTCTTTATCCCGTAAAGCGACATTGGCACAATTGGGGCGCGTTGCCTCGACCGCGCTTCTGGATGTGACCAGCCCGGGCGACCGAGTGGGCGTTGCATGGGGCGAGACGATCATGGCGGTGGCGGACGCGCTGCCCATGAATCCGGTTCCCGATGTTGAAGTCTGCCAATTGATAGGCTCCATGATGTCAGAACGCATCCCTGCTTCCGAGAACTGTACGATCCAGATCGCCAGCAAACTTGGCGCACGATCATTCACGTTGCACGCCCCGGCTCTTATTTCGAATGCGGAACTGGCACAAATGCTGCGTGCTGAGCCCACGATCAAGGACCAACTTCAGCGCCTCAGCGCATTGGACCTCGTGGTGTATTCCATCGGGAACGTCAAAGCCGACACCCATCTGGTTGCCGCAGGAATGGCGACTAGTGGGGAGTTGTCAAACGCAAAAGAAGCGGGTGCGGTCGGTATTGTGTGCTGCAGGTATGTTGACGCGCAGGGAGCAGAAATACATCAAGCGCCAAGTGATCGGGTGATCGCATCCAAACTCAGTGATTTGCAGTCTGCCGCCAAGAAATTGCTGATCGTATGTGGTGCAGATCGCAGCGCAGCAACGCTGGCGGCCATACGAGGGGGGCTTGTATCGCATCTTTGTGTAGATACGGCGCTTGCGAAAGCGCTGCTAGATAGTTGATCCCAAGCTTGGCGTGCGGTCTGCAGGTCGCGCATTGATACGTCTTACTCACTGATGTTCTACGTCGTTACACCTGCAATTTCTGAGGCCGGGCTTTTTGGGACAACGCCCCTCAGAGAGCCGCAGTAGTAAGCCAACACCCGACGCCTTAGTGAAGAAGCGAAAGCCGGGCATCAGTACCACTCGTCTTTCATTGACGCCTTGCGTTCTTTCATAAAGTCCGACAGCGCTGCTTTGACGTTGTCGTCCATTGCTGGCGGTTGATAGCTCGCAAGCGCCTCTTTCCACCGAGCATTGGCGCGTTGATTCGACCTCAAGCTGCCGTTTTCGGTCCAAGTTTCGAACGGTCCCGGTTCGGGGATGTCAGGCTGATAATTGGCGGTGGAGAAGTGGCGCATCGTATGCGCAGTCGACAAAAAGTTTTCGCCCGGACCGGTTTCAAGATAGGCGTCTTGCCCAAATGCTTCGTCTGACACGGTGACGCCCTGCAGCATGGTCATCATCGCGCCGCAATGGTCCAAATCCATGATGAATTTCTCATAGGACATCACCAACCCACCTTCGAGCCAGCCTGCCGCGTGCCAGACTTGATGCGCGCCTGACAAAAGCGTCGCCCACATCGCACCAACGCTGTCTTGCATCGCATGCCCATCAGCGACATTAGATGCCGAGACATGCCCGCCACCGGATCGGACTGGAACCCCCAAACGGTGGCCCAGCTGAGACAGTGCCATCGTGGCGAGGTTTGCCTCAGGTGATCCAAAGGTCAGCGCCCCGGACTTCAGGTTCATAGTTGAATGGAAGCTGCCAAACACAACCGGGCATCCCGGTTTCACCAACTGTGCCAAGGCGATGCCAACCATCGCTTCCGCCAGCGTTTGCGCGGCAACGGCTGGCGGGGGCAGTGGCCCCATTGCGCCGGCAAAAATCGCGGGCGATACACAGACGCATTGACCCGCCTCGGCATAGACACGCAATGCGGCAGACATGCTGTCATCATAGATCAGCGGAGAGTTGACGTTGATGTTGCCCTGAATAACAGCATGGTCCTTCATGAAGTCGGAGCCGAAAACAAGCCGCGCCATTGTGATGCTGTCTTTTGCACGCTCTGGCGAGGTTACGCCGCCCATGAACGGTTTGTCGGACAGCGTGAGATGTGACCACACCATATCCAGATGCCGTTTGTTCACGGCAACATCGGTAGGCTCCACGACCGTACCGCCTGAATGATGAAGCCAGGGTGTGCTGTATGTCAGTTTCACGAAGTTCTTAAAATCCTCCAAGGTTGCGTAACGCCGCCCGCGGTCCAGATCGCTCACAAAAGGAGAGCCGTAACCTGGCATCAAGACGACGTGGTCGCCCCCAAGCTGGACGCTTTTTTCGGGATTGCGCGCATGTAATGTGAAGCGGTCAGGGGCTGTCGCACAAAGGGCACGTGCGTGCCCCGGCTCAAACCTCACTCTTTGCCCGTCCACGCGCGCACCAGCCCCTCGAAAGATCTCCACTGCTGGATCATCCCCGCGGAATTCAACGCCGATCCTGTCAAGAATCCAGTCGGCCTGAGCTTCAATCGCAGAAAGCGCTGCATCATTGAGCAATTGATAAGCAGGGATCTTACGCGTCCTGTAGGACACTGTCGCCGCAGGCTTCTCAAGCCGCGCCCTGCGCCCACGTCTCGTAGCAGTCCGTTCCTGAGATGGTGCAGTTACGTTTAGATTTTCCAACCTCAGAGCCTCGCTCAGTTTTGCTTATCTCCAGCTTATGATGATATCTCAAGTCTGAGGGTCGAAATTTTCTAAGCATATTGTTCAAAATTATTATACGATTTGCCAATGGAGCAGCCATTCAAACGACATGACTCTTTGCGTCTATTTCTGGAGATCGCGCGCTTTCCAAGCCTTTCTACGGCGTCGGAAGGGTTGAACATGACCAAAGGGGCATTGAGCTATCAGATCAGGGTTCTGGAGGATGCTTTGCAAACGCAGCTTTTCTATCGCCACCCCCGTGGGATCGCGCTTACCGCACAAGGCGAAGCGCTTGTTGATCTCTGCCAACCCCCGTTTGCGGCTTTAGAGGCCGGGTTACGGGACTTAGCAGGAACTGATGACCCGGAACTGACAGTGGGCCTCTCCAGCTACTTCGCGGCCAGATGGTTGTCCCCACGCCTGATGGGTTTCATGGAAGAGTTTCCCGATGTGCGGCTGAGGCTGCAACCGATGACCCGGCTATTCGAATTGGACAAGCAGGGCGTCGATGTCGCAATTCGATGGGGCAATGGCGACTGGGACGACGCCAAGGTAGAGCCGTTCCTCAACATGCCGGCCTGGCCCGTTGGAAATCTACAGGCTCTGGCAAAGATTGAAGCGATGGGAATTGACGCGGCTTTATCGGAATTCACGCTTCTGCGCGATCATGATGATAGCGACGCATGGACAGATTGGTTGCAGGCTGCAGAGCTGTCCACAATTCACCGTCGCGAGACACTGATTATTCCCGATCCTAACGTGCGCGTGCAGGCTGTCATTGACGGTCAGGGTGTCGCACTGATGGACGAACTCGTGTCCAATGAATTGCGCGATGGTCGCTTGGTGAGCCTGTCGGAGCAAGAATTATCTGATTATGGGTATTTTCTTGTTGAGCCCTTCGCAGAACCAAACAGCAAAACCGTGCGTCAGTTCAGTGACTGGCTGAAACGTGCAGAATGATCTCAAACATTCTGAACGACCATCATGGATGCGCATCGCAGTAATGTTCAGTCCTGACCGTTTTTGATCGGGGCAGTTGCGAGCTTCTGCATATTCCTGAATTTTCTCTTCGTCTCAGAATCTGCGGCAAAACGGATAGAATTCGAGGTCGTAGTTATTGCCCGTTCATCGTGACGTTGTCGCCTAGAAACGGCAACTGCATTGACGTCGAGAAATTTCAAAAATGATTTTGTATCAATACCTTACAAGATTCCCCGCATGCGGGGCGTCAGCAAACCTGTCCTGCGGCCCAGCCCGACGACCAAGCCCATTGGAAGTTATAGCCGCCCAACCAGCCCGTGACGTCCACGACCTCTCCGATGAAATAAAGGCCCGGCACCTCCCGTGCCTCCATAGTCTTGGCATCCAGCGCGCGCGTATCAACCCCGCCCAGCGTGACCTCTGCAGTCCTGTACCCTTCCGAGCCCGCCGGCTTGACCTGCCACCGGTGCAACCGCTCCCCGATCCTGTGAAGCGTTCGCTTGCTTTGATCCGCGAGGTTGCCTTCCAGTGCCAGGTCCTGCGTGACAAGACCTGCAAGCTTTTCCGGAATATGGCGCGCCAATGCATTCTTGATCGACAACCGCCCCGCATCGCGCCGATCCGCTGTCAGGCATGCCTCAATATCGCGCCCGGCAGCCAGATCAACGCTCAGGTCGTCTCCCTCCCGCCAATAGGAAGAAATCTGCAGGATGGATGGCCCCGACAACCCGCGATGCGTAAAGAGCAGCCCCTCATCAAACTGCACCCCATCCCGCGCTACCCGCGCCTCAACCGAGAGACCTGCCAGTGCCGCAGTGTCTTCAAGGATCTCTGGGCCGAAGGTCAGCGGCACCAAACCCGCCCGCGTCTCAAGCACATGAACTCCGAATTGCTCAGCGATCTTGTACCCCAAGCCTGTCGCTCCCATTTTAGGGATGGACTTGCCGCCCGTCGCCACGACTAATGCGCCCGCAGTTATCAGACCCGAGGACGTCGCAACTTGATACCTGCCCTGGGACCTCGCAACAGCCTGCACCTCGGTACGGAGCCGCAAGTCAACCTTCGCGTCAGTCATATCATCCAGTAGCATCGCAATAATCTGCTTCGCTGATCCGTCGCAAAACAACTGGCCCAGCGTCTTTTCATGCCATGCAATTCCGGCCTCATCGACACGCGCAATGAAATCCCATTGCGTGTGGCGCTTCAAAGCCGAAAGCGCAAATTTCGGATTGGCTGACAGGAACTTTTCCGGCGCGATGTAAAGGTTTGTGAAATTGCACCGCCCCCCGCCTGAAATACGGATCTTTTCACCGGCGGATTTCGCATGATCAAGCACCAGAACCCGCCGCCCGCGACGTCCTGCCTCAACTGCGCAGTACAGACCTGCAGCACCAGCCCCCAGTATTATGACATCATATTCCATTCTTTGCGTCTCATTGAGGCAATCTGACACGAGACTCAATGATTTTGGGGGTTGAAGTGCAGACATACCCGCATTAAATCACGCGGCACTGTTGGGATGTAGCCAAGTGGTAAGGCAACTGTTTTTGGTACAGTGTACCGTAGGTTCGAATCCTACCATCCCAGCCACCTACATTGCTATTGTGTCCTCCGGCATGAATCGCAACTTGTCCGGCTAGAGTTGCAGATTTTGTTGGGAAAGAACGCGAATTTCATCGTTTTTGGCGAGCTTCGGGGCGTTCTGTCTACTGAACAAGCTTTTATGTTCGTTTCTCAATACGACCCCTGATAAGTGCGACCAGCTGGTCATGGATACGGCACCCGGGGCGGGAGGACGCAGCCGCTACCGCAGCAATAACGCTTGTGGCCGGTGTTGAGCGCTGATCCGGCCATTTTAGGATCTTGCTGACCTGTCTGACGATTGGTGTTTCTCAAACTGATGACAGGAGTACCTCACGAAAGGGGAGAAGACCATACCGCTGCACCAACGGATGATCGAAGGGCATACACAACGGTCCAGATTGCCTCAAAAGTGATTCTACTCTAAATTGCTACCGCATTCACGAAGAAAACGACCAACAATGCTCTTTAGGTCCATCGGACTAGCGCCATCAGTATCAGTACTAGACACCTCTTGATAAGTTGCGTCCTCTTGCCCAAATGTGCCCTCAAACCGAGTTATTTGACCCATCAATGACTTCCAATCATATACCGAATGATGCGATCGAGCTACCACTCTGTTACCATCTTGGGATACATGAAGTAGTCTTAACTGGGCTTCGGTATAACCTCGCAGAGTTATATCGTCCGCATGCGGAAGGAGCTGGCTGATAGTCCTTCCAGTTGAAGTGTCTGAAACATCGATTCTAGCACCTGGTGCTACACGAGAATCAATCCAACCATGATGGTGGACACCTACGAGCCTTTTGTCGTCAGCGGAAAAGGGCAATCTGATCATACTCCTCATCCTCGTTCCATAACAGATGCCCGGTCTCAACATCCCAGACACGCAGGAGATCACGTCTTGCCGCAAGGTGCTGCCCCCTGGGGGACAAAACAAAGTCATCGACAAACCCAGCAACATCAACATCTTCAAGTCCTGATATAATCTGTACACTGTAAGGGTTGATCGCATGGTTCTTTGTTCCAATCACGGTCGCGATGTCTGCATCGCTCGCAATCAGCATATTCGCTACGTCCAAGCTATCACTCAATGAAGGATATTTCTCGGCAATAGCATCCCGGTAGTGTGAACGCACAACCGTACCATCATGGAAAAAACCTGCAGAGATGTTCGAGAGATTCGAGTAGTCAAAGCTCGACCCGTCGAATGTTGAAGCACGAATAGGATCATTCTCGATCTCAAGAACACCAAATTCTGAGTGCGAAGTCCAAACGACCTTGGAAGAGTCTTTGGTGTATGCGATGGAGTCTATTGACCTTCCAGTTTCTTGTGAATGCAAAATCTCACCAGATATCGCGTCTCTGACGGCGACATGATCTGAACTGCTGAACCCTTCAGGATATTGTAATATAAGCGTTGAATCCGGTGAAAACGTTGCTCCTTCGCCGAGCCTAACACTGTCGGGAGTGCTAAATTCAAGTTTCCTTATTCAACTTCCTGTGCTTGTACTCCATAGCTCATTCGGGGTCGAAAAAGGGATTGTTAGAAGAAATCTGGAGTCATCCGAAAACTCGAAGCGACAACTGGACCAGACTTCAAAGGCTGGCTCTTCAAAATATTGCTTCTGTGCATCAACCTTCCAGAAGCCGACAAAACCTGTCTGGTCGTCAAACCAAGCTACCGTCTCACCATCAGGCTATAGCCTTGCAATTTCAAGAATTCCATGGTGGCCACAAGCATCGAGCATTTGGTTGGAGGAAGTGTCCCAAACCCTTGCGCCGCCAAATGGCCAAACAATAAGTATCCGCCCGAAATTTTTGTCACCGGAAATAGTGGAGTTGTTGCTCGGGTGCCAATAAACCTGTTCAAAGTACTCGAGGTGACTCGATATTGCATTTCTTACAGAAATTCTCGCTTCATCAACGTCTCTTGTTTCCAATGCTTCCAGCGACTTCTGCAATTTCGAGTAACTGTGCATGTCGCTGAGCGCTTCTGCATCGGCTGCAAGTTCAGGCGCTGTATTCTGGAGCGAAAGTTCCCGCAACAAATACGACGCCGTATCGAGCGAGATCACTAGCACCGCGACGAATACAGTGTTTTGAGCACGTCTCCGGAGTTCGCATTGCTCAATTATCGACCGTGTTGTTCCGTAGACAGCCGCGAGCAAATGAAACCAACTGTTTCGGTACGCGCAGGCATTTAGTAAGGGGCAAGCGAATCTGAATTGCTGCGGGACCTCTTTCATCGGCATCTTCGTGGGAGTAAAAACGTGTGGTTTCAACGAAATTGGAAGAAGGATTTGCCGCTTTCATTTGGCCGTTCATGAGCAATCTGCGTCAACGCCCCTAGGTTAGTTTTGGGTATTTTTGTCCGATTAAGTCACTAATTTTTAGAGATTTTACAGATCAGAAAGAAGGGGGAAAAGGCTTTCTCACCTATGATCACGCTCTTGCGGTGGGCCTGGATAAGCTTGCACAGCAGGGCGCATTGCGGATCAAAATGTATCCAGGGCGCGCCGCTATTTGAAAGATGCGCTAGACCTGATTGCGTCACGACGGACAATCGGTCACGGTGCCCGCGAAAGGGAGACAGACATGGCTGAAGAACACAATGCCAGCATAATGGAGAACCTTTATTGGTGGGGTATTCCGACTTTGTTCCGCGCGCCGCATGAAGTGCTGTCGACACAGGATATCGTCTTGGCGGGGGTGCCGCATTCGGCTGGAAACGGGACGACCGAGCGTGATCAACATCTGGGCCCGCGAGCGGTAAGGCACGTCTCTGCCTTGCAGCGGCGCGTACATCTGGAGTTTGGGCTTGATCCCTGGGCCGCCGCGCATGTCGCGGACCTCGGAGATGTGCCGTTCCCTCGTGCCAATGATAATGAACACTGTATTCAGCAGATCACCGACTTCTACACGCCGATTGCCAAATCAGCTGCGCGCCCGGTTTCGATTGGCGGCGATCATTCGATCACCGGCGGCATTGTGCAGGCGCTGGGATGCAGCGATTTGACCGGGGGAGAGCCTGTCTCTTTCCTACATCTCGACGCACATACCGATGTTTTTACCAAGGTTGATCATTTCCTAGGTGCGGAGAAATCTGCGGCCCATTGGGGGGCTTATCTGGCCGATCAGGGCCAGGTCGATCCTAAGACCTCAATGCAGATCGGGTTGCGGGGCCATCCAAGAACGCTGGATTGGCTGCAGCCAAGCTATGAGTATGGCTATAATGTTGTGACGATGAAGGAGTATCGCAAACGCGGCGCACTGGATGTGATTGCGCAGATCAAAGAGACGCTCGCGGGCAGGCCTGTTTACATCACGTTTGATCTTGATTGCCTTGATTCCACCGTCGCTCCGGCCGTATCCAATCTGGAGCCGGGCGAGGGTGGCTTCACCATGGATGAGGCCGTGGCGCTACTACACGCCGTGCGGGGTATGAACATTGTGGGCGGCGATGTTGTCTGCCTGATGCCCACGAAAGACAGCCCAAATCAGATCACAGCGATGGGAGCGGCTGCCGTGATGTTCGAGATGATTTCGATGATTGCGGAAAACGTTAAAGAAAAATAGCAGAGCGGCGTTTTCCCTATTGAAGACTCAATGCCTCGGGCGTAAGTACAGGGCTCGCGACTGGCGCGGGATGGAGCAGCCCGGTAGCTCGTCAGGCTCATAACCTGAAGGTCGTAGGTTCAAATCCTACTCCCGCAACCAACGCGATACTTAGACCCCGGCCCGACTGGCCGGGGTTTGTGTTTCTGGCAAGTCCAAACCGCCGATATCTGCGATCAACTCCAAAATGCGATCCACGCCCACCTCGTTGCGCAGAGAGGAAAAGACGTAAGGCCGTCCGCTGCGGACCCGATCACTGTCGCGCTGCATCACATCCAACGACGCCCCGACATAAGGGGCAAGGTCGGTTTTGTTGATTACCAGCAGGTCGGATTTGGTGATTGCAGGCCCACCTTTACGTGGGATTTCTTCGCCAGCGGCGACATCAATCACATAGATTGTCAGGTCTGCGAGTTCGGGGCTGAAAGTGGCTGAAAGATTGTCGCCGCCGCTTTCGATCAGGACGATATCGAGGTCTTCGTGACGCGCGCGCATCTCGGCCACAGCAGCAAGGTTGATCGAAGCGTCCTCACGGATGGCAGTATGCGGGCAACCGCCGGTCTCCACCCCGATAATGCGGTCTTGCGGCAGAATTTGCATGCGCATCAGCGCTTCGGCATCTTCTTGCGTGTAGATGTCATTGGTGATCACCCCGATAGAGACATGTGGGTGCAGCGCCTTCGCCAAAGCCGCAGTCAGCGTGGTTTTGCCCGCGCCAACCGGGCCGCCAATACCCACGCGCAAGGGGCCGTTGAGTGTGCTCATGTGCGAAATATCCTTGGTTGAAGGGTTTCATGCCGCATCGCCGCGATGTCGGATAGGAAGGCTGTTGAATGCAGGTCATCCAGCGTCGGGTCTTTTGTGTTTAACGCGATCTTTTTGCAAAGCGGGGTCAGCGCTGAAAGCACGGCTTGCCCCTCTGTCTGGCCCAATGGCACGGCGCGCACGGCGGCCGAGACGAGGTTGCTGGTGAAGGCGTGCAAATACATTTGGGTGGTCAGTGTCACGTCAAACCCCATCCGCGCGGCTGCGGCGCCGACGGCCACAGGGTAGGTCAGTTCGTCCGTTTGGTGATCCCAAACTGCCGTAACCGTCTGGCAAAACGCAGCGCCTTGCAGCTGGGTCTCGCGCAGCCGCTCCTTTGAGGCGGCGAAAGCCATGGCCGTGTCGTTGATATGCTTCAATTCTTCTGGGGCGGTACTTGCGTGAGCCATCTGCAACAAGATGCAATCGTTGCGCCCGCTGCCATGTTCCAGCACGTCGGCCAGCCATGTTTGAAGGTCATCGGCCGTGGTGATCGCGCCGCTTTGAATGGCTGTTTCCAGCCCGTGTGAATAGGCGAAGGCCCCGACCGGAAAGGACGGTGACAGCCATTGCGTCAGGGTGAGAACGTCAGTGCTCATGTGCGGTCGCGACATGTTCATGGGCATGCGTGCGGCCATGCCCATAGGCCCCGCCTTCCGGTGTGAAGGGAGCCAGAACTGCCATAACCTTGGCGCCCAGCTGTTCAAGCATATATCCGATCACCGCGTCGGACTGGATCAACAGATGGTCGTCGCAAATCTGACAGGGTGTGTGACGGTTGCCGATGTGCCACGCCAAACGCACGAGGTCCGGACCCGTCACCTTATAGAGCGCCTCAGGAGCGGCTGCGATCTTCATCAGGGTGCCGTCGTTCAGGATCAATGCATCGCCATGATCCAGCGAAGTGGTCCGGGCCAGATCGACCAGAAAGGCCTTTCCGTTGACCGAGGTGAGTTTCTTGCGCCGCAAGAAACGCTCGGTGTAATCCAGCTCGCATTGATCCGCAGGACCGGACCAATCACCAACGCGATGCAGGGTTTGGGCGACGGGAAGGGTGCTCATCTCAAGACCTCAGAACATGAAATAGCGTTGCGCCATGGGCAGTACCTCGGCGGGTTGGCAGGTCAGCAGCTCGCCATCGGCGCGCACCTCATAGGTCTCGGGATCAACCTCGACTTGGGGCAGAGCGCGGTTGAGAACCATATCCGATTTCGAGATGTCGCGTGTGTTGTTCACCGCAATCGTCTCTTTCGACAGACCCAAAGACGCGCCGAGATCGGCCGCCTTCGCAGCGCCTGATATGAAACTGACGGAAGAGTTGGTGAGCGAGCCACCATATGCCCCGAACATCGGCCGCGTATAGACCGGCTGCGGCGTCGGGATGGAGGCATTCGGATCGCCCATCTGCGCCACGGCAATGGTGCCGGCCATCAAAACCATCTCTGGCTTCACGCCGAAAAACGCTGGATCCCAGAGGCAAAGGTCCGCGCGTTTGCCCACAGAGATGTCACCGATCACATGGCTGACGCCTTGAGCGATGGCCGGGTTGATCGTGTATTTCGCGATGTAGCGCCGCACACGCAGGTTGTCATTCTCGCCGGTTTCCTCCGGCAAACGGCCTCGTTGTTTCTTCATCTTATCTGCCGTCTGCCAGGTGCGGATCAGCACTTCGCCGATGCGGCCCATGGCCTGACTGTCCGACGCAATGATCGAGAACGCGCCCATATCATGCAGGATATCTTCGGCAGCGATCGTTTCGCGGCGGATGCGGCTTTCAGCGAATGCGATGTCCTCGGGGATGGATTTGTCAAGGTGATGGCATACCATGAGCATGTCGAGATGCTCTTCCAGCGTGTTGACCGTGAAGGGCCGCGTCGGGTTGGTGGAGGACGGCAGCACATTCGCATCACCGCAGATTTTGATGATATCAGGCGCATGCCCGCCGCCCGCACCCTCGGTGTGAAAGGCATGGATTGTGCGGCCTTTCATGGCTTTGACCGTGTGTTCGACAAAGCCGCTCTCGTTCAGCGTGTCAGTATGGATCATCACCTGCACATCCATGTCATCCGCAACGCCAAGGCAGCAATCAATCGCGCCGGGTGTCGTGCCCCAATCTTCATGCAGCTTCAAAGCGCATGCACCGCCATTGATCATCTCGACCAGCGCGTCCGGTTGGCTGGCGTTGCCCTTCCCGGCGAGGCCGATATTCATGGGGATACCATCAAAGGCCTGAAGCATACGCCCGATATGCCACGGGCCAGGCGTGCAGGTCGTGGCCAGCGTCCCATGGGCTGGACCAGTGCCGCCGCCGAAACAGGTGGTGACGCCGGAATGCAAGCTGTCTTCCATCTGCTGCGGACAGATGAAGTGGATATGGCTGTCCATGCCGCCCGCTGTCAGGATGCGTCCTTCGCCTGCAATGGCTTCCGTGCCGGGGCCAACGATAATGTCGACACCGGTCTGCGTGTCGGGATTGCCTGCTTTGCCAATGGCATGGATCAGCCCGTCTTTCAGGGCGACATCGGCTTTGTAAATGCCAGAGTGATCGACGATCAGCGCATTGGTGATGACCGTATCAACAGCGCCGCCCGCGCGTGTGACTTGGGACTGCCCCATGCCGTCGCGGATGGTCTTGCCGCCACCGAATTTTACCTCTTCGCCATAGGTGGTCAGATCGTGTTCCACTTCGATGATCAGATCGGTATCGGCCAGACGCAGCTTGTCGCCAGTGGTGGGGCCATACATGGCGGCGTAATGCGGGCGGGAAATTTCGGTGGCCATGTCAGAGGTCCCCCATGATCTGTTGGTTAAAGCCGAAGATGCGCCGTGCGCCGCCGATTGGGATCAGTTGGACCTCGCGACGTTGGCCGGGTTCAAACCGTACGGCGGTGCCAGAGGGGATATCCAGCCGCATCCCCCGCGCAGCATCACGATCAAACTCAAGTGCGGGGTTGGTTTCGGCGAAGTGATAGTGACTGCCGACCTGCACGGGCCGGTCGCCAGTATTGGCAACCATCAATGTGATCGCTTCGGCATCGGCATTCAGGGTCAAAGTGCCATCGGCGGGAAACATCTCTCCGGGGGTCATAGTGGGCCTCTAGCGAATTGGGTTGTGGACAGTGACGAGCTTTGTGCCATCGGGGAAGGTGGCCTCCACCTGCACGTCGTGGATCATCTCCGCGATGCCCTCCATGCACTGATCGCGGGTGATGACATGACCGCCCGCTTCCATCATGTCCGCGACGGATCGGCCATCGCGTGCGCCTTCGACCACGGCATCTGTGATCAAAGCAACGGCCTCGGGATGGTTCAGCTTGACGCCGCGCGCGAGGCGCTTGCGGGCTACTTCCGCAGCCATGGCGATCAGCAGTTTGTCTTTTTCACGCGGTGTCAGTTGCATGGGTCAGAGCCTCCAAGAAGTAGGTATGTGCGATTGGGACAAGTGTTCGATGACCGGAACGAGGCTGCGCCGCAGTTCAAAGGCGTCAGGTGCCAACAGGCGCATGACAAGCAAATCCGGCGCGAGCAGACTGGCACCTGCCGTCTCCGGCAGCAGTTCGCGTATCCGCGCTAACATGGCCTCCGCCTCGGGCGCGACAAAGACCACGCTCGCCATGGCACCGGCGCCATTTGCAATCGCGGGACGCGAAAGCAGCGCAGCGGCGTCGTCGTTCAAATCCATTCCGTCCACATAAAGCGGTGCATCATTGCGCGTCACTGCGATCCGGTCGCGAAAGTGGACGTTTTGCAAAATCTCATTCATCGCGCTGCGTCCGAAGATGACGGGTTCCACCATCAAGAACCGCGCTCCCTCGGCCATTGAGACGCGCAACTGGCGGCGTAACGCGCATTTGTCGAACAGGATCAACTCTTGTGGCAACCAGTGCATGATGCCACCGGCTCTGACTGTGATCTTGGTATCAACTTGCGCGATCTCGCCCTGCTGTGCGCGGTAGGCGCGCTCCGCGGCTTGTGTCGTCAGCGTCAGGGCTGCATGTTCCTCGACCACGAAACTGAAATTGAAGTGGTCGCCGCCAGTGAGGCCGCCAGCCGTATTGACGAGGATCGTGTCGACTTCTGGCCGCGGGCTAACCGGAAAAACCAGCTTTGCAGAGCCCGCGTGGCGGAGTTCTGCGAGTGTTGACCGACCCCCTTTGCCGCGTTTCACAGATAGATGCGCTGAGCCAATGGCGCGCGGCTGCATGGGGCGCGCGCGAACCGTGTCAATATGATTGGATGCGTTGATGGTCCTCTCCCCCGAAGCGCGGTCGCAACTGCAGCACAGCTTTTCGGCAAGGGGCAGAGAGTGCCGTAAATTCGGATGGTTTTGGACGCGAACCGCTCACAAAAGGAGCCGATTTTTGCGTGGCGATGAAAAAATAGGCAGTTCCGAAAGCGCAAGTGGGGCCATTAAATACGACTAAAGTATCGTTAGATGCCCGGTTTTCTCGTCAAGAAAACAATTCTGTAGACGTAGGCTGATTTATTCTTAAGCTTTTTGAAATGAGCCAGCAGCCTGCAAGCTTCATCCTTCGACCGACGGTAAGCGATGCGGGCTACGTTCGGAGGAATGGATCGCATGAACCTAAGCGACAGCCGCACAATCAAAGCCGATATTGAGACAGTCTGGGCGGCCATTCTGAATGCCGATGTGCTGAAAGAATGCGTGCCCGGCTGCCAGGAGATGAGAGGCTCTCCGCAGGAGGGGTTCGAAGCTGTGGTTGTTCAGAAAGTCGGCCCCGTGAAGGCGACCTTCAAAGGGCAGGTCGAGTTGCAGGACATGGACGCGCCCAACAGCGTCAATATTGTCGGTTCGGGCAAGGGTGGTGCGGCTGGCTTTGCCAAGGGCGGCGCGGATGTGCGTCTGGAGGCAGATGGCGACATGACGGTGCTGCATTACGACGTCGAGGCCAAGGTCGGTGGCAAGCTGGCGCAGCTAGGGTCTCGTATCATTGACGGGTTTGCAAAGAAGATGGCCGATGAGTTTTTCACCCGGTTCCAGAACGCTTTGGAAGACCCCGAAGACCAAGACACTGAAGAACAGGAAGACGCGGCTGAGGAAACCGCCAAGAAAGGCTGGTTCAAGCGTCTGGTTTCATAAGACATTCTAGGGAGGATAGTATGACAAAAGTGAAGATGACGGTGAATGGGAAAGCCGTCTCCAAATCAGTGGAAGGCCGGACGCTTTTGTCGAGCTTTCTGCGCGAGGACCTGAACCTGACAGGAACGCATATCGGTTGTGACACGTCGCAATGCGGGGCCTGCGTTGTCCATGTGAACGGTGAGGCGGTCAAAGCCTGTACGATGTTTGCGGCAGAAGCTGACGGGGCCGAGGTCAAAACCATCGAAGGCATGGCCAATGCAGACGGCTCCCTTTCAGTCGTTCAGGCGGCTTTTCAGGAACATCACGGGCTGCAATGCGGGTTCTGTACGCCGGGCATGGTGATGTCTGCTGCAGCACTTTTGAAAGACAACCCGTCACCCAGCGAGCATGAGATACGCGAATATCTCGAAGGCAATATCTGCCGTTGCACGGGCTACCACAATATCGTCAAGGCAATCATGGCGGCCGCGGGACAGGACGTGCCAGCTGTTGCTGCCGAATAATTTCAAAAGACGTTTGACGGGCAAACCCGTCCTTTAGGGAGGAATTCAAATGCCAAAAGATGGAGGCATCGGCGCCAGCAGCAAGCGGCGCGAAGACCTACGGTTTCTGACCGGCAAAGGCAAATACACCGATGACATGAATATTCACGGGCAGGCCTATGCCTATTTCATTCGCTCGGATGTGGCGCATGGGACAATTAACGCGATAGACGTTTCCGCCGCAGAGGCGATGCCCGGCGTAGAACGCGTGTTTACGGCGACCGATTTTGAAGGCGTGGGCGGCATTCCCTGCGGTTGGCAAGTCACAGACCGCTTTGGCGAGGCGATGCAGGAGCCAAAACACCCGGTTCTGGCTGAAGGCAAGGTGCGCCATGTGGGCGATCCGATTGCCGTGGTTGTGGCAGACTCGTTGGAAGAAGCGCGCGACGCGGCGGAAGCGGTTGAGATTGACATCACAGAGCTTGAGCCTGTTCTGGACATGAAAGACGCGCTCGCCGGTGGCGCGACGAAGGTGCATGACGATCTGACGTCGAACCTATGCTATGATTGGGGTTTCGTGGAAGAGAACCGCGATGCGGTCGATGCGGCGATCAATGGCGCGCATCACGTCACCACGCTTGAGCTGAAGAATAACCGTCTGGTGGCAAACCCGATGGAGCCGCGCGTGGCTGTCGCAGATTATGACAGCTCGACCGAGGAGCACACACTCTACACCACATCGCAAAACCCGCATGTGATCCGCCTTCTGATGGGTGCGTTCGTGCTGGGCATTCCGGAGCATAAGCTGCGTGTCGTTGCCCCTGATGTAGGCGGCGGGTTTGGCGCCAAAATCTACCACTACGCGGAAGAGGCGTTTTGTACCTTCGCGGCCAAAGCCATCGGGCGTCCGGTCAAGTGGACGTCGTCCCGCTCGGAAGCATTTATCTCCGACGCGCAAGGGCGTGACCATGTCACGAAGATCGAACTGGCGATGGATGAGGAGGGCAAGTTTCTTGCCATTCGGACAGATACGCATGCCAATATGGGCGCCTATCTGTCGACCTTTGCGCCGTCTATCCCGACGTGGCTGCACGGCACGCTGATGGCAGGCAATTACACCACACCACTGATCTATGTGAATGTGAAAGCGGTGTTCACAAACACCGTGCCGGTAGATGCCTATCGCGGTGCCGGACGGCCTGAAGCGACGTTCCAGTTAGAACGCGTTATAGACAAGGCTGCGCGTGAGATGGGCATCGATCCAGTGGAGCTGCGCCGCCGCAACTTCATCACGGAATTCCCATACGCAACGCCCGTCGCGGTCGAATATGATACGGGCGACTACCACGCCACGATGGACAAGCTTTTGGAGATGTCAGACCACGCAGGGTTTGAGGCCCGCGCGGCGACAAGTAAGGCGGCTGGCAAGCTCCGGGGCTTTGGCATCGCGCATTACATTGAAGCCTGCGGCATCGCGCCGTCAAACCTTGTGGGCCAGCTTGGCGCGCGTGCTGGCCTTTATGAAAGTGCTACAGTGCGGGTCAACGCGACTGGGTCGATCTCTGTGATGACGGGGTCGCATAGCCACGGCCAAGGTCACGAGACCAGCTTTGCGCAGGTGGTCGCAGATATGATCGGCCTTGATGAAAGCCAGATCGATATCGTGCATGGCGACACGTCAAAAACGCCGATGGGCATGGGAACGTATGGCTCGCGTTCCATCGCTGTGGGCGGCTCTGCTATGGTCCGTGCGACCGAGAAGATCATCAACAAAGCCAAGAAGATTGCGGCGCATCTGCTCGAAGCCGCGGAAGGCGATATCGAACTGAAAGACGGTGCGTTCTCAGTGGCTGGCACCGACAAATCGGTTGCTTGGGGTGATGTGACGCTGGCGGCTTACGTGCCGCATAACTACCCGCTCGAAGATATGGAGCCCGGTCTGGAAGAGACCGCATTCTATGATCCGGCGAACTTCACCTATCCCTCGGGTGCCTATGGCTGCGAGGTGGAGGTTGATCCGGAAACCGGCAAGGTGGAGGTCATGGCCTTCTCTGCCGCAGATGATTTCGGCAACATCATCAACCCGATGATTGTTGAAGGCCAGGTCCATGGCGGGCTGGCACAGGGGATCGGGCAAGCTCTGGTCGAAAACTGTGCCTATGACGAGAACGGCCAACTGCTGAGCGGGTCATACATGGATTACTCCATGCCGCGCGCGGATGATCTGCCGATGTTCAACGTCGATCATTCCTCGATCACGCCCTGCACGCATAACCCGCTGGGTGTGAAGGGCTGTGGCGAGGCGGGGGCAATCGGATCGCCGCCCGCTTTGGTCAATGCCGTGGTCGATGCCCTGCAACGTGGCGGCCATGATGTCACCCATATTGATATGCCGCTGACGCCTGACCGCGTTTGGTCGGCGATGAAATCCTGAGCCGGGAGAGCACTTATGTATGATTTTGAAATCGAGAAACCTGGCAGCATCGCGGACGCTGTCGCGTCTATGGCGGGCGACGAGGTACAAGCGCTGGGCGGCGGGCAAACCCTGATCCCGACGCTGAAACAGCGTTTGGCCAGCCCAGCCACATTGGTCAGCCTGTCCGGATTGTCGGAGATGGTCGGCATCTGCAGCGATGATGCGGGGCGTTTGTGCATCGGTGGTGCGACGACCCATGCCGCCGTGGCTGCAGATGGCAGCTATCCCGGCCTGTCGGGGCTTGCCTCGCATATCGGTGATCCTGCCGTGCGCAATCGTGGCACAATCGGCGGCTCGCTTGCCAATAATGATCCGTCTGCCTGTTATCCGGCGGCGGCGTTGGGATCGGGTGCAACCATCGTCACCAATGCGCGCGAGATTGCGGCGGATGATTACTTCCAGGGCATGTTCGACACGGCCTTGAACGAAGGGGAGATCATCACGGAAGTGAAATTCCCGGTCCCGGAGAAATCCAACTACCAGAAATTCGTGCAACCCGCTTCCCGTTTCGCGCTGGTCGGTGTGTTTGTCGCGAAATACGCTGATGGCGTGCGGGTGGCCGTTACGGGTGCGTCCGAGGATGGCGTGTATCGCTGGACAGCGGCAGAGGAGGCCTTGAATGCCAATTTCTCAGCCGATGCTGTCGCGGGGCTCGAAGCACCAAGTGGGGAGGGGATGATCAATGATTTGCATGGTTCCGGTGACTATCGTGCGCATCTGGTCAAGGTCATGACAGGGCGCGCGGTTGCCGCAGCAAGCTGAAATCAGCTGATGTGAAGATTGAGGAAGGGCGGGGGAGGTCCCCGCCCTTTTTTCTATGCAAGGAACATGTCAGGTTGTGCGTGAAGTCTTGAGGGAGATGTGACATGCGCCGCTGGATTATTCGTGCGATCACACATGGGATTGCGATTGCTATAGGATTTGCTTTGGGCATTTACGCATTGCCTATTCTGACAGCTCCGCCATCCCCTGATGCCGCGATGTTGGAAGAGCAGGCGCAATCTGCGTTATACACCGCGGAATTGACCCGAGACCTTCACGGGAGTGATTTCCTGCATTGGGGCGAGGGGACGATCAGCATTACAGCGGATATGATTGTGCATGAAGGCGCTTTGGCCCCGGGGCCGGATTATAAGCTGTATCTGCTCAAGGAATTTATCGATCACGAAGACGGGTTTGAGGCTGCGCGCGCTGATGCCGTTCAGCTTGGTGATATCAAGACCTTTGGCGGGTTTCTGGTCGACGTGCCTGAAGGTGTTGATGTGAATGAATTCAACACAGTGCTGGTCTGGTGCGAGAGTTTCGGGGAATTCATTACTTCGGTTCAGTATAGATAATGTTTCGTCGCGGGCTGCGCCCCCGCCGA
>JBCCVD010000037.1:0-25522 GCA_039195745.1 Pseudomonadota bacterium
ACCTTGACTGCGCGCCATTTCTCGATCTTGCGTCTTTCTTCGAGGCTAAGCTGCTTGTACGGTCTCATTGCGATTGTTCCTTTCGAGTGGCCAACAGGCTGATATCACTCAAAAGTCGCAAGTCAGGATAGCGCGCACCCATTCTACAATTTACAACTTATAATCAGTATTATGTAACTTATAATCACTATGTTGGCGGCTCATTTTACCGAGCCGCCAACATATACGTTATGCAAACAGAAAATCACTTTCTGTCAGAG
The DNA here is from genome assembly GCA_039195745.1 of Pseudomonadota bacterium. Taxonomy (GTDB): domain Bacteria; phylum Pseudomonadota; class Alphaproteobacteria; order Rhodobacterales; family Rhodobacteraceae; genus Litoreibacter. Next base: position 261 of record JBCCVD010000037.1, read on the forward strand.
CCGAAGCCGACACATCGACCAGCGTAATATCACTGCCGCCGATGTGGATGATTGCACCATCAGCACCGTCAGTGATCACATCCTCAATGTCGTGGAAGTCTCTGAAACCACGGGCTGATATTTCGATCAGGTCTTCACCAATAGTGAAGTCTGTGACAGTGTCGGAACCACTCTTTCTGGAGAATACGAAAGTGTCTGCATTAGCACCGCCGGTGAGAAGATCCGCGCCACGTCCTCCGATCAACACGTCATGACCAGCTCCACCGTCGAGCGTGTCTTCACCGCGACCGCCGCGCAGAACATCGTTGCCGTCGCCCCCATCTACGGCGTCATCACCACGACCGCCGCGCAGCAAGTCGTTCCCCGCGCCACCAGACATCTCATCATCACCGCGACCACCTTTCAACACATCCTTGCCGGCACCACCGTCCAAAATGTCGTCACCGCGACCGCCATGCAGGATGTCATGACCATCACCGCCCAAACCGACATCGTCACCTCTGCCGAGGAAAATCGCATCATTCCCGCCAAGACCAGAGACGAAATCAGTGTTGCTTCCGGTTCTGAAATGATCGTTGCCGTCATCACCAATTTTGAAATCAACCCGGCCACGGCCACCATCGCCAGTCAAGATATCAGCCGGGAGCAACACGCCATCGATGACATGCGCGATGCCATTGGTCGCTCCGATATCCGTAGCGATCAGCTCCGGATCATCAATGTCGGGGTCTTTGTCGACAAGCTCCAAACCGTTGACGCCAAGTGTTGCGCCAAGCAATGTCGGGATCGTCTCTGCTGAAAGCACGTCATCGGAAGACAACGACCCTGGCGCGACATGATATGTCAGAATGTCGGTCAAAAGCGGGATCGGATCACCGCCGCCCGATAGGAGCGTCAAAGCTTCAACGATATAGGCAAAGGCCGCACCTTCATCATCGCCTTTGAATCCGAGGGTTTGTGCGAGATTGACAAAAGCTGCGTCATTTGGGGCGAAAACCGTCAGATCGGCCTCTGGATTATCGAGCGCACCGTCTAGCCCCGCAGCTTTTACAGCATTGAGCAAGATATCAAAATCAGTCGCATCACCGTCAAATACACCGCCACTTGCCGCCACGATGCCTGCCAGGGTTTTGGTGGGTTGCGGTTCATCGGGCGCGTCATTACCAGGAATGTCAACAGGCAGCAGCACGCGGTCGATCACCTGAACAGTTCCGTTTGAAGCGCCGATATCTGGAATGACGATGTTTGGATTTGCGATATCGGGTTCATTGTCGATCAACTCAGCGCCCTCAGACCCGAATGTCGCGTCAGTGAGAAGCGTGTCGACCTGATCGAGGGTGTCGATCTCTTTGGCTGACTTCGCACCAGCAGAGACATGATAGAGCAGGACATTTGTCAGCAATGGGATTGGATCGCCGCCGCCAAGCTCTGTCAAACTGTCGACCAGAGACGCAAAAACCGCGTCCTCATCAGACGCGTCTCCATCGAAGCCAAGATCTTGCGCGAGTTGCGTGAATGCGGCATCCGTCGGCGCGAAGACAGTTATGTCATCTAAGCCGCGCACCGTTTCAACCAGACCAGCCGCACTCAGGGCGAGAACGAGAAGATTGAAGTCGTCAGACGACGTTGCGATATCAACGATGTTGGGTTTGGATTGTTCTTTAGCCATCAGTTTTCCTCCTGAATGGGTTTGAAGATCAGCGCGGCAAGAGCACGCTGTCGATAACGTGGATGATCCCGTTCGACGCCATGATGTCGGCCGTGATCACATTGGATGTGTTGATCTTCACGCCGTCGCGCCCGTCAAAATGAACCGCGCGGCCTTCGACTGTCTTGATAGACCCACGGTCACCCGCCAGACGTGATGCAGGCACACGGCCAGCAACAACATGATAGGTCAGGACCTGAACCAATTGATCTTTGTTCTCGGGCCGCAGCAGATCCTCCACTGTGCCTGCTGGCAATGCGGCGAAGGCGTCATCCGTTGGCGCAAAAACGGTGAATGGACCGGGCGACTTGAGCGTGTCGACAAGATCGGCGGCCTGAACAGCCGCGACAAGTGTGTTGAAGGAGCCAGCTGCAACGGCTGTGTCAACGATGTCCGGTTCTGACGCCGGCATGGAGCATGCGGTGAGCGCAGCGGCAGCTCCGGCCCCTGCCCCAAAGCGAAGCATCTGCCGTCGGGTTACAAAATTAGTCATGGTCTTTCCTTTTCGAGAAGTACACGCATCAAATCAGTGTGCATTTTGCACACAAAAAGATTAGGTCGAGACCATGGCGGGTCAATACAATTGTGTGCAAATTTCCCACTAAATACAATGAACGACGTAATAGGTGGGATAAAAAGAGGTGGAATATATATTTTGAACAGCAGGATATGATGCGATCTTCATTTTACACTGAATGCGCGAAATGCTGCCAAACCCAATGACGACCGGATCATTGAAGACCCAACTCTATAGGTTTCTTGCAAAAACCGCCGAGGGTCACGTCACCCACTCACCTGTCGGTGACGAGCAGGTTTGAGACGCGGAGGACACGCGACTGAGACCAGCCCGAAAACACAATCCTTAGAACTGACGTGCAGTGTTAGTCCGCTGGCGCTGGGGGCGCCTTTTCACCACGATCAAAGGCTTCCCACCCTTCGCCGCCAAACACGTCGACGCCAAGCTGTGACAGCACGTGCGGGAAATCGACCATAACCCAGTTATCCACGATCTTGCCGTCGACAACTTTCCAGAAATCCATGTAGCGGATCTCTATGCGCTTGCCGGTTGGGGCGACCCCCATGAATGTGCCGCCATGCGTGGCTTCCTGACGGCCGAAAGCCGCCGCCCACTCGCCCATATAGAGCCGCGCCTCGTCAATGCAGGTCTTATCATGAAACGCCGCCTGAAAGGGTTTTTGCCAGTTCTCCTGAAAGGCGCGGATACCTTCTTTGGTTCCGCAGCCCGTGTTGCCCATCCAGCGAAACGTTTCTGAGAAGAAGTCACCGATATCGGCAATCCGATGATCATTCAGGCCATCCACCATACCTTCGATAACCGCGCGGGTCTCTTCGGTTTTGGACATGTCTGTATCGCGGCTGAGGACCGCTTGCTCCGGCCTGGAACCTTTCATGAGAGTTTACCCTAGCGCATATCCCGCGCCACGCACCGTACGCAGCGGATCATCACCACCTGTGCTGGTCAGAACTTTTCTCAAACGACCGACATGCACGTCGACAGTGCGGGTATCGACATAAATATCGCGTCCCCAGACACGGTCAAGCAGTTGCTCTCTGCTCCAGACCCGACCGGGCCGCTCCATGAAAGTTGACAATAGCCGGTACTCGGTTGGCCCAAGTTTCAGCAATGCCTCGCCCCTCGTTACTTTGTGCTGTTCGACATCCATGACGATGTCTTCATATTCAAGGCGCTGACCCATCGCGGCCGGTCGCGTCCGCCGCAATTGCGTCCGGATGCGGGCCATCAGTTCGGCGACAGAATAGGGCTTTACGATGTAGTCATCTGCGCCTGTTTCAAGCCCGCGGACGCGATCATCCTCTTCTGAACGTGCCGACAGCATAATGACGGGCAGCTTCGCCAAATCAGGGTCTTTCTTGAGTTGCCTGCACACTTCGATGCCAGACACGTTCGGCAGCATCCAATCCAGAACAATCAGATCCGGCTGATCTTCGCGCACGGTCAAAAGCGCCTCATCGCCATTTTCGGCCGAAACGACCCGGTAGCCTTCCGCTTCGATGTTATAGGCAAGAACCTCCCGCTGGGAAGGATCATCTTCTACAACCAAAACAAGAGGTTCCATAACGACATTTATCCTACTGAACTTCTGACATGTAAGAGGTTTTATCCGCCTTGTCGCGATCCTCATCAGGCACTTCACCGGTCACCAGATAGATCACCTGTTCGGCAATGGAGGTCACATGATCGCCCATCCGCTCAATGTTTTTGGCGATGAAGTGCAGATGCATGCATGCCGTAATTTTGCGGGGGTCTTCCATCATGTGGGTCAGAAATTCGCGAAACAGCGCATTGTACATCTGATCTACTTCTGTGTCGCGCGCGCGGACATCTTGCGCCAGTTCCACGTCTCTTTGCACATAGGCGTCCAGCGCATCCTTGAGCATCACAGAGACCAGTTTCGCCATCCGTCTGATAGATGCACCGGTCCCGTTCACGACGTCCATTTCAGCCAGAACGGAGGTCCGCTTGGCGAGATTCTTGGAATAGTCCCCTACCCGCTCAAGATTGCCGGAAATCTTCAGGACGGACAGGACGGTGCGCAAATCCCCTGCAGCCGGCGCGCGCATCGCGATCACACGCGCAACCTCTGTGGCGACTTCTTCTTCGAGCGCGTCGATCAGCTTGTCATTCTTGCGCACCACGGCCGCCATATCCGCGTCACGCATCTCCAGCGCTTTTGAGGCGTCAGAGATGGCCGTTTCAACCAGCCCGCCCATCTTCATGATCAGGCCCTGAATGGCCTCCAGATCGCGATCAAATGCGGAAGCAATATGTGCATCATTCATCGGTTCACTCCTTACCCGATCCGGCCGGTGATATAGCTTTCCGTGCGCGGATCTTCGGGGTTTGTGAAAATCTTGTCCGTTTCACCGTATTCCACCACATTGCCGAGGTGAAAAAACGCGGTTTTCTGACTGACCCTTGCGGCCTGCTGCATGGAGTGGGTCACAATCACAACCGTAAAGTCCTGTCGCAGCTCGTCGATCAGTTCCTCCACTTGCGCAGTTGCAATCGGATCAAGGGCAGAGCATGGCTCATCCATCAGCAAGACTTCTGGCGCTGTCGCAATCGCCCGGCCAATGCAAAGCCGCTGTTGCTGTCCGCCGGACAACCCCGTGCCAGGCGCATCTAGGCGGTCTTTCACCTCGTCCCAAATGGCGGCACGACGCAGGGATTTTTCAACGATTTCATCAAGTTCCGCCTTGTTCTTCGCGAGCCCATGGATCTTTGGCCCATAGGCCACATTGTCATAGATCGACTTGGGGAAGGGATTGGGTTTCTGAAACACCATCCCCACACGTGCGCGGAGTTGAACCGGGTCGACATCTCTGGCGTAGATGTCCTGCCCATCAAGGTGCATGGAGCCCGTCACGCGGCAGATATCAATCGTATCATTCATCCGGTTCAAGCAGCGCAGGAAGGTCGACTTGCCGCAGCCGGATGGACCGATAAACGCGGTCACAGCCCGGTTTTGAATGTCGACACTGACATCCTTGATGGCATGGGTGTCGCCGTAGAAGACGTCAACGCCCTTCGCCACAATCTTGATGTCATCATTGACCATCAGACGCTCCTTTGATCGTAAATCGTCCAGCATTTCATATACTCCTACCAACGGCGCTCAAAGCGTTTGCGAAGGAAAACTGCAATCGCGTTCATCACAACCAGAAACAGAAGCAGAACGCAGATTGCAGCGGCGGTGCGCGCTTCAAATGCGCGCTCAGGGAAGTCGGACCAGCGGAAGACCTGTACCGGCAAGACGCTGGCGCTGTCTCTGATCCCTTGGGGAATATCCACGATGAAGGCGACCATCCCGATCATAATCAACGGCGCTGTTTCGCCCAAAGCCTGCGCCATACCGATGATCGTGCCTGTCAAAATGCCGGGCATCGCCAATGGCAAGACATGATGGACGCTCGCCTGTAGCGGACTTGCGCCCAGGCCCACTGCGGCATCGCGGATTGACGGCGGCACAGCACGGATGGCGGCGCGTGAAGCGATAATGATCGTGGGCAACGTCATCAGGGCCAGCACCAGACCACCTGCGATGGGGGCAGACCGTGGCACACCGAACACGCCAAGGAAAAGCGAAAGGCCCAACAAGCCGAATACGATGGAGGGCACGGCCGCGAGGTTGTTGATATTGACCTCGATGAAATCGGTGATCTTGTTCTTCGGTGCAAACTCTTCAAGATAGATCGCCGCTGCCACGCCGATGGGGAACGCGAGGGCAAAGGTGACGACCATCGTCCAGAAAGAGCCGACGGCGGCACCGAGGATACCGGCCAATTCCGGCTCTCGGGAGTCGCCTGCGGTGAAGAACCGCGTGTTGAAGACAAGATCGACCTGTCCGCGGTCTTTCAGTGTTTCGATCCAGACAATCTGATTATCCGAGACTTTGCGCGCATTCTCCGGCAGGTCAGTGACGTAAAGCCCCCACAGATTAGAGGCCGTTACGTCCCGGGCCATTGGGATGATGGGTTCTGCGACGCCGCCGGTCGGCGTAATTCGCGTCATTTTCAGCCAACCATCTGCGACCTTGATCAACACCGAGCGATTTTCATCGCTCAAGGCCTCATCCCCGCCGTCAGCCGCCGCACGGGCTTCCAGATCATCAGCCTCCGCCAGCAAACTGTCGCGCTTCGTCGCTCGCTGCTCTGCCAACTTCGTATTTTTCTCTCGCTCTTCATCCGTCTCGGCAGCTTCTGCACGGCGGGTGAATTCTCGTACACCATTGTCTTGCAGCGCGGCTTGACGACGGACTGCATCTGCCTGCAAGACCAAACCTTCCTTCACCCGTTCCAACGCGGCTGAAAAATCACCTGCGGTCGAGGTCACAAGATATGCGTCACCATCTGCCTGAAGCGTGATGTTCCCTTCGGTTGCTTTCTCCAGCAGATCTCCGAAATCACCTTTCAGATACAAATCAGTAACGTCCGACGCCAGAAACCGATGATCAATCGTCTCACCAACCAGGCTCGGGTTTGCCGCAACCCGATCCGCCAATTCAAAGGCAGCGCCCGATGATGTCAGATCATAGAGCTGGCGACGCACTGTCCGTCCTTTTGCCGATGGGAACGTGGCTTTCAGCATGTCTTTCGTCAGCCCGGTGAAATCACCGCGACGAATGATGTTCGGGTTACCAGTCGCATCTGGATCAACCTCTGCAGCCTCAATCGTGACTGGCAATGTGAGATAGGTTTCTGTCAATGCGCCAACAGCTTTGCCAACAACAGACCAGAGCAAGGCAACAAGCGCCGCACCTGCCAGAAAAATCGCGATGATCCCGTAGAGCTTCAACCGAAACTCTGCCGCGCGCCTGCGTGCGGTGCGTTTGGCCGCCGTCTCGCCGGAATGCATGCCGGTCAGTTCAGTCATATCAACCATGCTACCCTGCCCCTAGTCGTAGAGTTCGCGATATTTGCGCACGATGCGCTGCGCGACCACATTCATCAAAAGCGTGACGCAGAACAGCGTGAACCCCAACGTGAATGCGGGGCCTGCGGCTGTTGAGGCCTCCGTATCGCCAGTAATCAACATGACAATCTGTACGGTCACCGTTGTAACTGCTTCCAGAGGGTTTGCGGTCAGGTTCGCGCCCTGCCCCGCGGCCATGACCACGATCATCGTCTCACCCACAGCGCGCGAGATGCCCAGAAGGACGGCCGAGACGATCCCTGGCAAGGCCGCTGGCAACACCACCTGGCGGATCGTCTCCGCCTTGGTGGCGCCCAACCCATAAGAGCCGTCACGCAGGGACTGCGGTACAGCGTTGATCACGTCATCGGACAATGAGGACACGAAAGGAAAGATCATGATGCCCATAACGATCCCGGCGGCGAGTGCCGATTCAGAGGCGATGGACAGCCCAATCGCCTCCCCGCTATTGCGTAGAAACGGGGCCAATGTGATCGCGGCAAAGAAGCCATATACGACGGTCGGGATACCTGCGAGGATCTCCAGCATCGGTTTGGCCCAAGACCGGGTGCGGGCGGAGGCAAAATCAGACAGGTAGATCGCTGCAAACAACCCGATAGGCGTTGCGACCAGCATTGCAATGACTGTGATCAGCAATGTGCCCGCAAATAACGGGATTGCGCCGACCTTATCCGCGTCCAGCTTGCCATCATGCACGCCGGATAAGGGCGACCATGTGGTCCCGAAGATGAATTTATGGACCTGCCAGTCGATCTTGCTGAAGAAGTTCAACGTCTCGAAAATCAGCGATAGCACGATGCCGGCCGTCGTCGCGACTGCAATCACGGCCATCAGCGCAAGCAGCCGCAAGATGATGGTTTCCGAACGATTGCGAGCGCGCCAGCCAATATGAGCGGAACGCAAACACCACAGCCCGACCGCAATCGTTGCAAGCAGAGAGAGCACCATCGTGCCATAGTGGTGCAACGCAGTTTGCCCACCGATTTCACCGGCGATCTGCTCTCTCAGCGCATCGGTCCTGGAGGCAATGCCGCCTTCGGCCAAGGCCCGTGCGTCACTGAGCACGAGTTCGACCTCAATGGGACTAAGCTCTGGCTGCGCATCCAGAATGTGCGCCACGAACTGACGCTCGATAAAGGCGCCCCAGACCGTCCAGACGACGACAAGAACCGCGATCCCCGCCACGACAGACATCAGGAAAGCCAGCAAGCCATGATAGTTCGGGCGCGAATGCAAGCTTTGCGGATGACCTCCCGCAAGGGACAGAGCTTTGTTGCGCGCCGAGACATACAATGCCCCGCCAAGTACAAACACGGCGAGTAGCGTCAATCCAAACATGTGCCCCCCAGTTCTCGCGTCAGGTTAGAAGCGCGCGGGCCAGAAACCAGCCCCCGCGCAATATTTCGGTTCATCCCCGGCTTACTTCCACTCGTCGCCAGTCATGGGCACCATGCTTGTGACATTGCCGGACACAGTTTCAAACATGTCCTCAGGCAATGGGATCAGACCTTTGTCGATCAGATAGCCCTCTTCACCAGCGGCATCTTCTGACAAGAATTCAGAGGCAAATTCCTGAATGCCTGGCACGACACCGACATGGGCGTTCTTGATATAGAAGTACAAGGAACGCGACACTGGGTAGTCGCCTTCGGCGATGTTATCGAAAGTCGGCTCGACACCATCCACCATAGAGCCCTGCAGCGCGTCTGCGTTCTGATCAAGGAAGGAGAAGCCAAAAATGCCAAGCGCGTCGGGGTTTGCTTCGAGTTTCGAAACGATCAGGTTGTCATTTTCACCGGCCTCGATATAGGCGCCGTCTTCCCGGATCGTGATGCCTTCGCATTCAATACCCGCGCCTTCACAGCCTTCTTCCATGACCAGCTCTTCAAATGCATCGCGGGTACCCGAAGAGGGCGGCGGTCCGAGAATCTCGATCTTCAATGGCGGCAAGGAGGGGTCAACTTCATCCCATGTGGTCGGCAGCGGGCCTTGTGCGGCCAATGCTGTGACCAGTTGCTCACGGGTCAGAGAGAAAACAGCACCACCCTTTGCATTCGCAACGACGATCCCGTCATAGCCGATGATCGCTTCGGTGATCCCAGTCACACCATTGTCGTTGCACAGCTTGAATTCGCTTTCTTTCATGCGGCGCGATGCGTTGGTGATGTCCGGGTGAGAGGTGCCGACACCGGCGCAGAACAGCTTTAACCCACCGCCTGAGCCTGTGGATTCCACAACCGGCGTCTGGAAATCAGTGGAGCGGCCAAATTGTTCCGCAACGGCTGTTGAAAACGGGAAAACAGTGGACGAGCCGACAATCCGGATCTGATCGCGTGCAGTTGCAACAGATGAGGCAGCAGCGACCAGAATAGCAGCGGATGCAGCGGTTTTGATGAACGACATGATGTCACTCCTTGGAAGTTTGCGTCCAACGCACCCACATGGCGCGCTGTGGTCCCATCCCTATGGACGCCACATCTGCCTTTTGTGACAGTTTTGTAAGAGTTTTATGACAAGCCTTGGCCTTGGCCGGAGACTCGCGGCAATATGACTGAAAAACAGCTTCCAACACTTTGTTTAGAAGTGATTTTCAGTCGCCCGCGATGCCTGTTCGTAATGTGTTTCACGATGGCCAGACCAAGCCCTGTGCCGCCCATTTCGCGACTTCTGTGGTCGTCCACGCGGTAAAAACGTTCCGTGAGGCGCGGCAAATGCATCGCATCGATTCCCTCGCCCTCATCTTGCACATCGATTCTATAGGCAGGCATCCGTAGCGTCCTGTCGCGCTCAAGCTTCGTGAGCGATACGTGGATTTCCTTTTCGGACCCGCCATATTTGATCGCGTTCTCGATCAGGTTGATGAAAAGCTGTATCAACTGGTCCCTGTCGCCCAGGATCAGTGCTTCTTCGTTCAATCCTGTTGTACGGACGGTGACAGATGCGCCGTCCAGCTTGCCCTCCAGCGTCGCAATGACGGAGCGTAGAACACCCGCCACATCGGTCGTTTCGCGTGGCCGGACGCGTTCATCACTCTGCACGCGGCTGAGTGACAGAAGATCGGTCACCATGCGGCTCATGCGGTTCGCTTCATTCTCCATGATCCCGAGAAACCTGTCGCGGGCCTCAGGATCATCGCGTGCGGAGCTGCGCAAGGTCTCGATAAATCCTGTCAATGCCGTAAGCGGTGTGCGCAACTCATGACTGATATTGCCGACAAAGTCGCGACGAATGATCTCCGATTCCTCAATCAACGAACGGTCTTCAAAACTCAACGTAGCACCCGCCACCTTTCCCCTGTCAAATATCGGCGCGGCGCGAAAATGATAAACAGTTTCGCCGGCCAACCCGTTGAAGATAAAACGCGCATCCCCCTCGCTCCCCTCGACAATTGCCTGATCCATCGCCGCCAGAACTTCTGCCTGCCGCAACAGCGTGACGGCGTTCAGCCCGCCCGGATCATGGCCAAACAATTCAAGGAGCGCCGTGTTGGTCAGTTCGATGCGATAGTTTGCATCAATGATCATCACTGGCACTGGAACGCCTGCGATGATCTGTTTGGCGTCGGTCAAGCTCACAGCGCTGCAAACCCATTCGTAAATTCGGATTTCAATAGCTCAATGTCTTCCACACCAACGGAGACGCGGAAGAACCCTTCGCTGATCCCAAGTGCCGCGCGTCCCTCGGGGGTCAAGCCACGATGCGAGGAAGAGGCGGCATGACTTACGGTTGTGCCAATATCGCCGAGCGTCGGCGCAAAAGCCATCTCGGGCATTGCGCGGGTCAGGGCGTTTGCCGCCGCCCGCCCGCCGTCGATCTCAAAACTGACCATGTTGCCAAATCGCGGACCAAGAAGTGCGCCCGCACGGTTGTGGTCCGGATGGTCTGCCCTGCCGGGGTAAAGCACGCGTTTCACGCCGCTGAGCCCTGCGATGTGATCTGCCAAAGCGGCCGCATTCTCTTCCGCGCGGTCATATCGCAGATGGAACGACATCAGACCCCGCTCTGCCATCCAGCAATCATACGGACTGCCGGACAGACCCAAGGTGATGATCGTGCCTTCAATCGCCGCGCGATGTTCGGGATCTCGCGCGGCCACATAGCCCAGCATCGCATCTGAATGCCCCGCGAGCAGCTTGGTGATGGAATGGATCACAACGTCCGCGCCATGCGCAAAGGGCTGGTAGGCACGTGGCGTGGTGAACGTGTTGTCGACCGCAAGGATCAGCCCGTGCTTGCGCGCGATCTCAGCAATGCCTTCCATATCCGCGACCCGCAATGTCGGGTTGGAAACGGTTTCGACAAGGATCATCCGCGTCTGCGGTGTAATTGCTGCTTCGATCTCAGCCGCATCTGTCGGGTCGGCCAATCCATGCGCGATACCGTAGCGCGGCAGTTCCTGCGTCAGCATCCGCAAGGAACGCCCATACAGTTGATTGCCGCCTATGACATGATCGCCTTGCCTGAGCAGCCCGAGCAAAGCCGCAGTGACAGCCGACATGCCCGTTGAGGTAATGAAGCCGCCTTCCGCTCCTTCCAAACCGTCAATTTTAGCCGCGAGAACCGAAGCGTTCGGATGCCCTTCACGCGCATAAGTATAGCCAAACGCATTGCCCTCATATTGCGCATCCAGCGTATCAGGGTCAGGCGAGGCATAGACCACAGAGGGTTGCAGCGGGGTCGCCACAGCGCGACTGACAGAGGCAGGGAAAGCCGCGCGCCGCACCAGGTTGTCAGGAATATCCTTGCTCATGCGCGCACAGTACCGTCGCCCGTGACGATATACTTGAAACTGGTCAATTGCTCGGCACCGACCGGGCCACGCGCATGCATCTTCCCGGTTGCGATGCCAATTTCCGCGCCCATGCCGAACTCTCCTCCATCTGCGAACTGGGTCGAGGCGTTGTGCATGAGGATCGCGCTGTCGAGCTCCCCTGTGAAGCGATCCGCGGCCACGTGATCTTCCGTCATAATGCAATCGGTATGGTCTGACCCATAGGTTCGGATATGCTCCATCGCCTCGTCCAGACCACTGACTGTCTTGGCCGCGATCGCCATGTCGAGATATTCATGCCCCCAGCTCTCATCGCTGGCGGGCTGTGTGCCTTCGATCAGGTTCAGCTTCATGTCCGCATCAACGGTGACACCTTTCTCCAGCAAAGCATGGATCACATCATGCCCGAGCGTTTCTGCAATATCTTCATGGATCAGCAGACATTCCGCCGCGCCACAAATCCCTGCGCGGCGCGTCTTGGCGTTCAACACCACGCGCATCGTCTTTTGCGGATCAGCGGCCTTATCAATATAGATGTGCACAATCCCTTCCAGATGAGCAAAGACCGGTACGCGCGCCTCGCGCTGAACAAGCCCTACGAGCCCTTTCCCTCCGCGCGGCACAATCACGTCAATGTACTGCGTGGCTTGCAACATTTCCGTGACAGCTTTTCTGTCCCGCGTCGGCACCAGTTGCACGGCATCAGCAGGCAGGTTGGCCTGCTCCAGCCCCTGTTGAAGGCAGCGATGGATCGCTTGAGAGCTGTTGAAACCCTCAGATCCGCCGCGCAGGATCACCGCATTGCCAGACTTCAAACACAGCGCCCCCGCATCCGCTGTCACATTGGGGCGGCTTTCATAGATGACACCGATGACGCCCAATGGCGTGCGCACGCGCTTGATGTTCAGACCACTTGGCCGATCCCACTGTGAAATCACCTCGCCCACAGGGTCAGACTGTGCGGCAACGGCGCGCAGACCGTCGACGACGCCGCGGATGCGGTCCTCATCGAGCATCAGCCGGTCCATCATCGCAGGGCTCAACCCTTTGTCCCGCCCGTAATCGAGGTCTTTCTTGTTGGCCTCAATGATTTCAGCACGAGCGTCCCAAACGGCATCGGCCGCACCGATCAGGGCGGCGTGTTTACGCTCTGCCGACGCGGTTGCAAGCGCGACGGAGGCCGCTTTGGCTTTCGCGCCTATCTCAGCCATCAAAGCGGGAATATCATCCATGTCTTTCATCGGGATCTGCCTCGCATCATTCCATTCTGAACAGGGGTTTAGAGCACCATATCATCTCGGTGCACAAGTGCGGCACGCCCCGGATAGCCCAGGACCGCTTCTATCTGTGACGAATGCCGTCCCTTGATGCGTCCCGCTTCATCCGCGCTGTAGCGCGACAAACCATGGGCAATGATCGCACCCGTCTCGTCTGTGATCGCCACTGGATCTCCGCGGCCAAAATGGCCGGACACCTCAGTGACACCTGCGGGCAATAGCGACTTTCCTGACCTCAAAGCCGTGGTTGCACCCGCATCAAGCGCGATCACACCTTGCGGCTTCATCGCGGCAATCCAGCGTTTGCGCGCGGCTTGCGGGTCGTCCTGAGCCGTAAACCAAGTCGCATTCGCCCCCTTATCCAACGCCGTCAACGGATGCATTGCGGCGCCATGGGTGATGACAAGTCCCGCGCCACCCGCCGTCGCGGTTTTTGCAGCAAGCAGCTTGGTCTTCATCCCTCCCTTGGACAGGCCCGACCCGGCATCCCCGGCTGCGGCCTCCATCGCTGGCGTGATCTTATTGACGACATCGTAGCGGGTCGCATCTGGCGTCTCATGCGGGTTGGCCGTGTAGAGCCCGTCGACATCGGAAAGGAGCACAACCAGATCCGCGCCAATGGTCACTGCCACCTGCGCCGCCAAGCGGTCATTGTCGCCGTAGCGGATTTCATCAGTGGCAACCGTGTCATTCTCATTTACAATTGGCACAACACCAAAGCTGAGCAACTGTTCCAACGTCGCGCGAGAGTTCAGATATCGGCGGCGGTCTCGGCTGTCTTCCAATGTCACCAGCACCTGCGCGGCCTTGATCCCGTGCGGCGCGAGCGCTTCTTCATAGGCGCGGGCCAAACGGATTTGTCCGACAGCTGCCGCCGCCTGCGATTGTTCCAACGCAAGCGACGCAGGCGGCAGCCCCAACGCGCAGCGCCCCAAGGCAATCGAACCGGATGAGACGAGGATGATATCCTGCCCCCTGCTCTTCGCCACGGCCACATCTTCGGCGAGCGCTGTCAACCATTCACGTCTGAGTTCGCCCGTGTCGCGGTCTACGAGCAGGGCAGAGCCGATCTTGATGACGATACGTTTTGCGGCGCTCAGGGATGCCATGGTTCAGGCTCTTCGCTCTGGCGTTTTTCGCGCAAACGTGTGTCGTCAATTTCGGACCTCAGCGCGCGCAGCACATCCTGCACACCATCGCGACTGACACCAGACATCAGATGAACCGGGCCATTCACAACTGATTTGAGTTCCGCCAGCTTTTCGGCGCGCTCTTCCTCATCCAACGCATCGATCTTGTTCAAAGCTGTGACGCGCGGTTTGAACGCAAGATCGCCGCCGTATTTTTCCAGTTCTGCGATGATCGTCCTGTAGTCTTCGATCACAGTGTCGGATGTGCCATCGATCAGGTGCAGTAGCACAGCGCAGCGTTCGACATGGCCCAGGAAACGGTCGCCGATGCCTTTGCCGTCAGAAGCTCCTGCGATCAGACCCGGAATGTCCGCGATGACAAATTCCACATCGTCGACTCCGACAACGCCGAGGTTTGGATGCAGGGTCGTAAACGGGTAATCGGCGATCTTGGGTCGCGCATTAGATGTGGCCGCAAGGAATGTAGATTTGCCGGCATTGGGCAGGCCAAGAAGCCCCGCATCGGCGATGAGTTTCAGGCGTAACCAGATCGTGCGCTCCACGCCCGGTTGCCCGGGATTGGCACGGCGCGGCGCTTGGTTGGTGGAGGATTTGAAATGCAGGTTGCCCCAGCCACCATTGCCACCTTTGGCGACGATGAAACGCTGCCCGATTTGGGTCATGTCAGCCAGAACTGTGTCTTCGTCCTCGTCCAGGATCTCCGTGCCGACCGGAACGCGCAGGATGATGTCATCGCCTGTCTTGCCGGTGCGTTGCTGTCCCATTCCGGGTTGGCCATTCTTGGCAAAGAAATGCTGCTGATATCGAAAATCAATGAGCGTGTTCAGCCCTTCAACCGTTTCGACAATGACATTGCCACCGGCTCCGCCGTCACCGCCATCGGGACCACCATACTCAATGTACTTCTCGCGTCGGAAGCTGACAGAGCCGCCGCCGCCCGCGCCTGAGCGGATATACACTTTTGCTAAGTCAAGAAATTTCATGGGGCTTCCTTAGCGCAAAGTGACTTCGCGGCTCAATCGAGTTTCTTGATATAGGTCCAGGTGAGAACCGTTACGCCGCGCGCAACAGAGAAACTCTCCGCCTCGCCGATATAGTCGAAACCGCAATTCGTCAGAACCCGTGCAGATGCGGGATTGTCCTGAAATACCGATCCGAAAATCGTACGACATGCTTGCGGATTGGCCGCAACAATTGCTTCAACGGCCGCGGAGGCAAAGCCGTTATTCCATGCTGCAGGCGCCACCCAGTAGCCGATTTCGGATTGATCCCGATCAAGACGACGCAAACCGATTGCGCCCAAAACTTCTGAGCAATCGTCCGAGGGATCAATGACCCAGACATCCTCTGTCCGGTCTGCGGCCAGCGAACGCTCAATGAAGGTTTCCGTCACGCCTTCCGGCAGCGGATGCGGGATCGTGCTTGTCGCTTCTGCAACACGCTTGTCACCAGCATAGAGTGTGATCTGGCCTGCATCTGAGCGTGTGATCGGGCGCAGAACGAACAAATCGGTCTGAATGATCGGTTGCGAAAACGTTTCTGAAATGCTCATTTTGCTGTTCCTCCAAACAACACGAAAAGAACAGAGGCAACGGTCAATCCTGCCAAAGTCCACATCAAGTATTTTTCAACTGGCGTGCCCGCAACGCTGCGCGCAATTTGCTGCCCACCATAGGTCCAGATCGGGTGCAACACGGCTTGTACGGCAAGCAGTATCGCTGCAATCGTTAAGGTTGCCTCAAATGTCGGCGTGCCCGGCGCAGTAAATGCTGTGAACCCAGCCGTGATCATACCCCAGGCTTTTGGATTCAACGGATGAACAATGAGCCCTGCCATAAAGCCCGGCGCTTTCGCTTCCACATCGGTCTCAAGCCGCATGTTGGCGACGCGCCATGCCAGATAGATGATGTAAGTGGCGGAGATGTATTTCAGCGCTGTGAACACCCAAGGCGCAGTATCGGCCAAGTGCATCAGGCCAAACCCTATAGGCCAGATCACGAGCTGCTTGCCTAAGGCCACGCCCGCAACGAAAGGCAATGCTGGCCGCAATCCATACCGCGCGCCTGTGGCAAGCAATGCCATATTAGCAGGTCCAGGCGTGCCGACCTGACTGGCTGCAAAAACCGCAAAAGATGTGACCGCGACGCTCATGTCGAGACGCCTCTCTCGAAAAAGAAAAAGGGGACCGGTTTAACCGATCCCCTCAATAATTGCTTGAAGCTTTCGGTTTACTCGGCGGCCTCCGCCGTTGGCAGGACCGATACAAACGTGCGGCCCTTGAGGCCCTTGTGGAATTGCACGTTGCCTTCAACAGTTGCAAAGATTGTGTGGTCTTTGCCCATGCCAACACCCTCGCCCGGCCATTTGACCGTACCGCGCTGACGCACAATGATGTTGCCTGGAATGACAGCTTCGCCACCGAATTTCTTTACACCAAGGCGGCGACCGGCTGAGTCGCGGCCGTTGCGGGATGAACCGCCTGCTTTTTTATGTGCCATCTCGTACTCTCCTTAGCCTTAAGCCAGTTTCTTGGCCTGTTCGATCCAGCCTTCGCGTTCGATGCGACCTTTGAACGACAGTTTCTCGTCCATAGCAGCTACATCGTCTTCGGTCCATGCTGCGATCTGCGCAAATGTTGTAACGCCTGCTGCGTGCAGTTTCTTTTCCAAAGCGGGTCCTACGCCGGACAACTCTTTCAAATCATCTGCACCGGCCTCAGCCTTGGGTGCCGCTGCCTTCTTCGGAGCCGCCTTCTTTTCAGCTTTAGGCGCTTCCGCCTTCTCCGCCTTGGCGGCAGCCTTCTTGGGCGCGGCCTTCTTAGGCGCCGCAGCGTCCAGAGCCGCGACAGACACACCAGCACCGCCGATAGCAGCTTTTACGCCGGATTTACCCGCACCTTTGGCGAGGATATCTGTGACACGCAGCAGCGTCAGTTGCTGACGATGGCCCTTCGTGCGCTTGGAAGAGTGCTTCCGGCGACGCTTGACGAAGTTAATCGTCTTCGGACCTTTGATCTGATCAATGACCTCGGCTTGAACGCCTGCATCATCCACAAGCGGCGCACCGATTTGATCGCCAACCATCAGAATTTCGTTGAATTGGACTTTGTCGCCAGCGGCGGCATCCAGTTTTTCGACGCGCAAAACATCGCCAGAGGCGACTTTATATTGCTTGCCGCCGGTTTTTAGAACCGCGAACATATCGCATTCCCTTTTTCATCCGCGCCCTTTGGTCCCGCTTTGCGGTGTTTTCGGCCTACCTTTCAGCTGGTTAGACCACCTCGGACTGCGCGCCCCCGGATCGGAGCGTGAGTTTCAGTTTTCTGACGATAAGGCCAGAGCCGCGCATATGCGGCAGCAATGCGGTTAAGTCAATAGACTATGTATCATCCCCGACCATGAATTCTGCCATGGCGCGACCCAACTCAAAGCTCTGCAGCTCAAAGACGCTGTCAAACCCTGCGAATAGGGCCGCATTCAGAACCTGCCCCGCCTTCGTCTCGGAAACATCAATATAGGTTTGCATCTCGTCTTCGCTCAACACGCCGTAAGCCAGGACGGAGAAGTTAAGGCTCCACTCCTCCATCTCCTCGCGGATATCGGGCTCCTGCTCATAGACCTGCGCCAGCATGGATCGCTCATCCATGCCACCAAACAGCGGATTTGTGCCCAGGCCCTGATAAAATGCCAGGTTTGAATTCAAAGCGCCCATAACGTTGCTGTCGATCAAGTCATTGGCCTCAATAAAGGCACTGTAGAGGCGCAGCCGGGCGGGATCTTCTTCTTGCATGGAAGTCGCCTGTTCCCGCGCGGCGTCTTCAACGGCCTCGTCGCTGAGCGCACGACGGGCATCAAGCTCAATCTGTACGACACGTTGACCAAATGTGCTTTCGAAGAAGGCCAAAGCGTCCTCTGATGCAGCCAGATCAGCACTCGCGGTCAACGCATGGCGAAACGCCGCGTCCATCTTGTCGACCGCATAAATGCTCCTGACACGGGCTGTCCAGGCAGGGGAGGCACTGATCCCTTCCTCATCTGCCGCGATGTCGAGGCCAGCCTGTATCCCTTCGTCCCGCAAGATTTCGAAGACATCGTTCATTTTCAGCGCATCATAATAGCGCTTCACCATGGCTCCGCTTTCCGCCAATAGCGGTGACGCAAGCACCAAGGATGTGACCAGAACTGATGTAAAAATGCGCATGAGCTCGACCTCGTGTGACGTGTTTTTCGACATAATAGGCCTGCAACGCCTCAACGACAATCTTGCAGGCAAAAATAAAGAAATTCTCAAGCCCGAGACGGATCACAAAGTGTCTTGCGCCCTCCCCGGCCCTTCGCTAAACCGCCCGCACCTGATCACATGTCAGCGGTGCGGAGAGGTGCCGGAGTGGTCGAACGGGACGGTTTCGAAAACCGTTGAGCTCGAGAGGGTTCCCAGGGTTCGAATCCCTGTCTCTCCGCCATTTTATCTATAATAACAGTGATTTAAGCCTCAACCATAGCTTCTAAGAGTGTATCCGAGAGTTTACTCTTTGTGTTGGCTCCGTGTTTCGAGATTGAGGGCCAGCTGGGCAAGCGGCAAGCGAACCTTTGTGTTTCAAATATGGTTGAGCGCGTGTTTGTCTCGAGTAATTGGTAAGTGCGTTTATGCGACTATATGTGAGCACGAGTGCAGACCTTTAATACCGGGCTTGGCGGCGACAAGTCCATGGCTTTGCAGCAGATGACCACGCGCAGGCGCGTGTTTGCGCAGCTGGAGACACTGTTTGATAAAGTGAATGGGGAGGATAAGAGCAATACTAAGAAACGTTCAGCGGCTTGAATTCACAAGCAGCAAAAGCCGCGAGCTGAGTGCCTTTAACAATCAAAAAAAGGGAACCGTAATTTGGCAACCCCACGCCGGTTCTGGATAATGTCCAGGACAACGACAGCCATGATCCGGTGGGTGAGACCGACGAGATGATGCAGATCATCACGCGGTTGATGGTGAATGCCAAGAGGGATGTGCAGTATCTCGTTAAGGATGTGGTCTACATCGCGGATATGCGTTACAGCGTGAGTGTCTACCGCGCCTTGGGCGAATGTATCAAAGGGTTGTATTGGGTCTCGACCTGAATTGTGGTTCAGACAATGGCCCGCCCGGAATGGCTGGAGGAAATTTGGTGCTAATGAAGTTTTTTCTCAGGGCTTTTCCCAAAGCACGGCTTTTGGAGTTTGTCGCTTGGGTTCTAATGAAGCAAAGGCTTCGGAAGAACAAAGCCGATCCAAAGCTAATGCAACAGTTAAATAGAATTGTTCGCGCGAAAGGTGCTGTGGCAGCGGGGGAATTTACATCGGCATTGGTAAAGATCCTGAAAGGGAACACCCGTCCAATGAGGTGGATACTCACCAATCATTGCGACTCCATGGAGTTTGTAGAAACATTGCCAGGCGGACGTCTGGCTTTGTTAGACCTAGTTCGCGAAGACATAGAGAAAACCGGCGACTCAGAGTTGTGTAAACACGTCATCGGTGCATGTGACTTACCGCCCGACGATGCCCTGGTGACTGAGTTTGTAGAATTGCGGTTGAACGCGCTTATCGAAAGACATCTCAACACCTATCAAGCCCGCAAAAGGGACTTTGATCGGGGCGCCGCTCCTAGTGTTCTGATTGATTTCAAAAAAGTTATAGAGCAGGCGGGCCACCGTTTTTTTCTGTCCAGCGGAACGCTGTTAGGGGTGGTACGAGAAAACGGTTTTATTGCGACCGATTACGATATTGATGTTGGCGTGTTTTCCAATGAGATCAACCATGAAGACTGTGCGAAACTGTTTATCAAGTCGCCTTTTGAAGTGCTGAGCACGGATCAATATACAGTGTGCTTGAGACATCGCGAAAGTCGCATCGACTTCGACATCTTCATGTACCATGAGGCCGAGGGCATGTTGTTTCATGGGTCAGAAATTCACAAATGGTGGACCCGAAAGTTTGAACTGAAAGACTGGGATTTCAACGGTGAACTCTTCAAGGTGCCTCAGGATGAAGAAAAGATTTTGGAAGAGATTTATGGCAATTGGCAGAAGCCAGTATTGTTTTTCGACCTGTCATACGATTGTCCCTGCCGCTCCTATAACCTGACCCTGGAATCAATCCTCTATATATTCACACGTGCCGAAAAGGCGTTCCGATTGGGATGGCGTTATTATTCCGACAAGGCCGCTGAGGGGCTGTATGATTTCTTCTCCCTTGATTGCCGCCGCTTTATACCGCATCCGGTCAACGCGCATACGATCCCCTTTGAACCAAACGCTTTGCTGGCGGATGGCAAAGATGTGCTGGTCGTCTCTATCGATGACGCGACCGCACTTGACGCATCAAGCGTCAGGCAGTTGGAGGACTGTTTCATCAGAACAGAAGGTAACGCTGGTGACTTCTACTGCGTTGTTAACGTTCGCAAATCGCGCCACGGCAATGAAGCGTCCCAGATGGCTGCATTGGTGAGACGCCTCACGTTCGTCGATGCGGCATTTGTCAGTTCTGATTTTTCTGAAGAGAAGTCTTTGCTGGAGATTTACGGGAACCCATCGTCTGGCCCCTGTAACCATTGTGCTTTGACCAAATTTCGTTTTAAAGAACTCGCAGAGCCGATTGTTGGCGAGAATCCTGGAACCCTGCAGGTCTTTGGCACCTGACAACAGGCATTTTCAATTTCCTCGTGTTCCGAGATACGGTTCTTGAGTCGTGACCTAGCTGGTCCAAATGAAAATAACATCTCCATAAAAATTGGGATCAGTGCGCATGAAAAAAGAAATTTCGTTGATCGATGGATGTTTCGATGGCTTCCACAAGGGGCACGAAAATCTAATTCGGAATTCGCTGGAGGCGTCAGGGGACCTCACCTTGTTGGTCGCGATTTTGGATGATGAATATACCAAAAATAACAAAGGCCCCCACCGACCCATTTTTCCATACGAAGAGCGTAAGCGCGCTATTCAAGACGTATTTCCGGAAGTGTTGGTAGAAAGTGTTGGGTCGGCGGAAGAGCTAAACCGCTTCAAAGATCGTGTAGGCCTTTGGATCCGGGGCGAAGAACACCCAATTCGTTATGCTGACGAATATGCAGGCGTGCTGGAAGGGTGCCCAGAGATTGTTCAACCGCGCACACCGGGGGTGTCCACTTCATCCGATCTGGCTTCAACAGAGGGTTTTGACAACTATTGGGACGGGGAAATTGGTTTCGCGATAGCGGATGCGTTGACTGCTGTTGGCGACTCCCTAGAAGAAATGGACGTTCCATGGACTCTCGCATACGGCTCGCTTTTGGGTGCTGTGCGCCACCATCAGCAGGAACCTTGGGACGACGACATTGATTGCTGGATATGGGGGGACAAGAAATGGAGCGAAGAGCGATTGGAGGAGTTCCGTCAAGCTCTTATCCGACGTTCGCATAACCTTCTCTACAGTGAATTCGAAGGCGAGTGGCGCGTGTTGGTTGCAAAAGATGAAAATTTCGACCGAGCAAAGCTTTGGCCATATATCGAGCTGTACTTCATGGTGGAAGACGCTGGAGATGGCTGGAGCAACTTCAAGCTGGGTAAGCGGAGCAAAGTCGATTTCAAGGTTGGACCAGGCGAAGCGGTTGCGTGGATGCCGGAAAACTCAGACGATATCATGGATAAATTATATGGGCGTGATTGGCGTTGGTTGGGAAAGACTCGATTTCGCAATCATCAAGATGAGCAGGATGTCGATGAGATACGGTCTTGCGGATTGGGATATCTGGAAGAAAAATTCGATCTGCAAAACAAGTTGTGACCCGAACAGTAAGTTCCCCAACGGCTTATCGCAGGTGGTGAATTCAACAGTCTTCGGCACTGATTTTAGAGAAGGTGTGAGTTATGGTGATTAAATGGGCAGTGGATGCTGTCAAGAATCCCGATGACCATAAAATAGCTTCGCCTCTCATCTATAAGTCATTGAAAGTGATGGCCAAGCGTTCAGGAGTTGCAGATTTTATCATTGAACGGGCTGAGGCCATCAAACAAAAAGACGACGGCCTCAGTAATGCGATTCAGTTTCTCAAAAACTATATCAACCTGGAACTCGGGCGCGTCATTGACGGGTTTACATTCAATTTTCCCGAACTACTGGAAACCGAACAGGAGCGCTCTTACACGGAGCAGCTGCTTCATCGGGGATTAACCACCAGGATTCATGCAGGCTCTCAGGACGCATTGCGCGTTCAGTTGTTTCGGATGTCGGGGACGGAGTGGAATGATCCCGAATTGCAGAGTTTTGTAAAACAGCGACTTGAGCACACATTGCGCTCCAGGTTGAACAGTTTTCATGCAGCAGACAAAAGCCATGATCCCGCAGAGTTCCTGAAGCAACTCTCAGCGCTCACAGAGCAGTTTGAGAAACGTGGTAAACGCTTCTTTCTCATCAGCAGTACTTTGCTTGGCGTCATGCGTGATGGTGCATTTGATCCACGGATCAATGAGATCGATATTGCGGTATTTGACGATGAAGTTTCTCAAAGCGAACTAGAGACCATTGTAGCGAGCGTCTTTACCGAAACACAAACGGCTAAAAACGGGTGTTACGTCCGTGGTTTTTCAACCGATGATGGCCCCTTTGTTGATGTGCACCGGGCTTTTCGCGAGCAGGATCGGATCGTGTTTTTTCATGATGGGGGCACCATCAAATGGACGTTTCAAGAGTTTGAATTGATAGCGATTGAGTTCCAAGGCACCCAGTTTTTTGTGCCCGAAAATTACGAGCTTATTTTACAGCAGAATTACGGCAATTGGCGTTCTCCGACCATATTCTTCGATCATTTATTCGATCCAACAAACAAAACATATATAAAAAATGCGGACTCGATTTTGAGTTTGACCGACTACATGATCGGTTACGTTGAGTCCGGCGCACGTCACCACGCGCACCAGTCGGCGCTTTTGCTGAAGACCCACTTTGGAATTGACTTTACGGGCTATTTTCCAACCCAATTTAGCGAGTTATCGGTGCCTGCGCCGTTTCTGAATCGACCAGATTACCCGCCAATCGTTCTTGCATTGTCGTTTGATCAGCTCGATATGCCTTTGGCGAACATTCTTGACACTGCACGAGATTTCGAGAGGGAGGTGGTCGCTGTGCCCATTCCTGGGGGGAGCGATGAGGCCAATCAACTTGCATCTTCATTGAGAGGCGTGGATCGGGTGGAAACCTCCTCATGGTTCCAACACCTGGTCAGCCGAAAAGATGACGAGGGCAATGAATTGCCCAGTGTGATTGTAACAAACAGCGAATGTTTGAAATCGATACCAATTGAATTGACGGAGACCTGTCAGGTCTTGCTGTTGGATGAGAACACGCTCGCACTGACGAAAGATGAAAACGGCTCATTCATGCTGCGTTCAAATGGCTAGATGCCAAAGCTTCAGTTTTCCCATCATTGTACGAGTTCTTTGCGCGGAAAGATAAGCTGTGCGACCGTGCAATGGTTCTAAATCTCAACCCATCCCGCCAAGGTCGCTTTGATATTGCGGGTTGAGGTGGTTGTCGGCTAAAAAATTGTATCGACGCGTCGGTGAGTTGTCGTGTCTCAAATAAGGAAAGCGCCCGTGCCGTTTGAACTTCCCGGAAAATTCTATCGCGGAAATATACATACACATTCCAACGTATCGGATGGCAAGCTGGATCCCGGTGAGCTCTGCCGTCGTTACAAGGAAGCTGGGTATGATTTCCTCGCCGTGACGGATCATTTTATCGGTGAATTTGATTATCCGATCACTGATACAACAGGCATGAGAGATGATACATTTACCACTATTCTGGGTGCGGAATTGCATTCTGGGTCTTTGGAAAATGGTGACTTATGGCACATTCTTGCTGTTGGCTTACCTACAGATTTTGTACCGTCCAACTCGCCCGGGTTTGTCCCGGTCGAGGATCAAGAGACTGGGCCACAGATTGCAAAACGCGCCCGGGACGCGGGGGCCTTTGTGGCGGTTGTGCACCCGGAATGGTCTGGTCTTACGCTGGAAGATGCCAAGTCAATTGATGTCGCTCATGCGGTGGAAATCTATAACCGCGGCTGCGAGGTGGCCTGCGACAGGGGCGGCGGTGCACACACGCTCGATCTGTTATTGAGCGAAGGAAAAAGGCTAAACCTTTCCGCTTCCGACGATGCCCACTTTTTCGACCCTGATCATTTTTATGGCTGGGTTATGGTGAAGGCAGAAAGCAACAATCCGGATCTGCTTTTGGACGCGTTGAAACGCGGGGACTACTATTCTTCTCAAGGACCAGAGTTACATAACGTTGTGTGGGGTGACAACAAGGTTAGCGTCGCGTGCAGCGAAGTCTCCTCCCTTATCGTACAGGGTCGCGGCTGTGCTTCGACGGTTGTTCACGGAGAGAATTTGAGGGAAGTAGAAATCGAACTTTCCCTCTTGAAAACATCTCCATGGATGCGACTGACCGTCATTGACAGTCATGGGAAGAGGGCTTGGACGAACCCCGTATGGAATTAGGATACTGTGATAGCGTCTCCTCCCTAGTTTGCGGCACAACGCAAATCGAGAGTTGTCTTGGTCTCGCCACTTTCTGAGCCGATTTCGTGCATGTGTCAGCGGTGAATAGCGTGTTTGGGTCCGAAACTCTACGCATCGCTGACAATAAAGCTCCCGACACAAACACTTTGCAAAAACTATTTAAGCGTGATCAAGCGCCAGTCGATGTCTGTTTCTAAATGTTGTGAGCGATACCTGAGTTACGACGTTTGAGCTGGTTCTAGTTTGAGGTGTCACGCGGCTTTAGAAGACTTTTTCTTTGAAGACCTCAGCAGGCGTTTTCCGCCGAGGCACTTGCGAGGTGTGGCGTTGAGACGGGCGCAA
>JBCCVD010000038.1:0-24990 GCA_039195745.1 Pseudomonadota bacterium
ACATCAACGCGGACCTCAGGTCCGACACACACACCGGACACACAGTCCAAAACCTTACGCCTCAACAGGCACTTACATACTGGAGATACCAAAATGAAAACTCTTATCGCATCCGCAATCGTCGCTCTTTCCGTTGCTGCTCCTGCTGTCGCAGACACCACTTCGGCTCAAATCTTCTTCGCATTGGGCAACGACTCTGCCGCTGAGCGCGTCCTGGGTCAAACCTCGCAAGGTGACGTGTTGAAAGCGCAGGAAATCGGCGCCTTGTCGAATGAAAGCGCGGCTGAGCGTCAGGTGTACGCCGAGGCTGATGTCGCGACGCGCAACGTCTCTGTGCTGAGCTTCTTCGCGCTGGGCAATGACAGCGCTGCTGAGCGTGTCGTGAAGTAATCCCCGCCCCGTCTGTCTCCTCCCCGCAGACTGAGACATGGGTCGCCCGACCGGGCGGCCCATGTTGCGTTTCAGCGGGTCAGGCGTTTCATGATGGTGCAGTAATGCAAGACAAACCCTTGGGAAACCGGATATGCTCAAAAGAAAACGCCGGGGGTAAGAAATGGCGGAACGCAGGCTGGACGCGATTGCGCGTTTCGATGTGGAAAACGGCGTCGCAGTGGCGTGCATGTCTGACTGGCCCACGCCTGAGCCGGACGCGGAGCGTGGTTATCGGTGGATACATCTTGATCTGGCCGATACTGGCTTGCTGCCATGGGCGCGCGCGCATCTGCCTGAGATTGCCGCAAGCGCCTTGGTGCAAAGTGAGACCCGCCCGCGCTGCGAGCGGTTGGATGAGGGGCTTATCCTTAATCTGCGCGGGGTCAATCTGAACCCGGAATCTGATCCCGAAGACATGGTGTCGGTGCGGCTTTGGGTGACGCGGTCGGGCATTGTGTCTGCGCGCAAGCGCAAGGTTTTTGCGGTAGATGCCATTCGGGAGGCCGCCGCCGCAGGTCGTGCGCCAAGCTCTGTCGGCCGGTTTCTGGCGGAGCTGAGCTACGGTCTGACCAGCCGGATCGAGAACATCACCCTGGCGCTGGAAGAGCAAACGGATGCGTTGGAGGACGGCCTGTCCGACGGGCGGGATCTGCGCGCCGCCGAGCTTGGAAGCTTGCGTCAAACGGTGATCAAGCTGCGACGTTTTCTGAACCCGCAGCGCGAAGCGCTCGCAGCGCTTGCGGCATTGGAGAACTGGATCATTGAACCCGAAGATCTGGCCTTGTTGCGGGAGACGGCGAACCGCACGCGCAGGATTGTCGAAGAACTGGATGCGACGCGGGATCGCCTGTCTGCGCTACAGGATCACATTGAAGCGGATCGCGCGCTTGCGCTGGGCCGCAACAGCTATGTCCTGTCGGTGATTGCCGCAATCTTCCTGCCGCTTGGATTCTTGACGGGCCTGTTCGGCGTGAATGTCGCAGGCATGCCGGGGGTGGCAGAACCGTCTGCATTCTGGGTTCTGTCAGGTGTTTCTGTGGCAGTCGGGGCAGTGCTGTTTTTCGTGTTCAAATGGGCCAAGTGGTTGTGACGGCTTGCTGTGCCGGTGAATTTCAGCGCATGGAGCGGCTGCGCTTTATGGTTCGGACAGGTGTTTCGCATCTGGGGCGGGGAGGCATATGGCAATATTTATAACAGCGATACTGGTGCTGCTTTATGCGGTCTGGGCCCTGTGGTGGCGCCGGGATGGGCGCGCCGGTGGGTCCGTGGCGCGCCGGTCAAAACGGCCGCGCAACCCGTGTAAATGGTCCGAGACCGGCGGCTCAAAGGGGCGGTTTGTAGAATATAAGTGCAGTGCCTGTCTGGTCGTGGCGTTGAGCCATACCGGGGCGCCGCCAAAGGATTGCAAGAAGGTTTTGGCCGACCCTAGGTGAATTCGGCCAGTGCCGCCTGCGCTGCTGAGGCCGGATCGGGTGCTTGCCAGATGGGGCGGCCGATGACGATGTGATCGGCGCCGTTCCTGATGGCCTCGCCCGGCGTGGCGATGCGCTTCTGGTCATTGGAGGCGCTGCCTGCGGGGCGCACGCCGGGGGTGACGATCAGCTTGTTTTCGGCTTCCGGCAGGGCGCGGATCGCGGCGGCTTCCTGTGGTGAGGCGATGATACCATCCGCACCTGCGTTGAACGCGTTGCCTGCGCGCTCCAGCACCAGATCCTGCATATCGCCCTGTTTGATCAGGCTGGCATCGAGGTCTGCGCGGTCGAGCGAGGTCAGGATCGTAACGCCGAGGATTTTCATAGTGCTGGCGGACGCCCCTTCTTTGGCGGCGCGCACGACATGCGGATCGCCATGGACGGTGAGGAAATCCAGATTGAATTGTGCCAGCCCGCGCACGGCCTTTTCAATGGTCGCAGAGATGTCGAAGAGCTTCATGTCGAGGAAAATGCGTTTGCCATGCTCTTGCTTGAGCTCATTGGCGAGCGCGAGGCCGCCTGTGGTCAGCATGCCGAGGCCGATTTTGTAGAAGGAGACCGCATCGCCAAGCTTTTGCGTCAACTCATGGGCGGCAATGGCTGTGGGCAAGTCAAGGGCGACAATCAAGCGGTCATCGGCTGTGGGCATGGATCAGGGCCTCTTTTCAATGAAAATCGGCCCTGATTGGTCTTCTTTCGCCAGCGCGTCAAGCCGCGCGTTTGGGCGAGAAGGTCAGGTTGTCCGTGAGTTGGCGCGCCAGATCGCCCAGGTGGGCGAGTTTGCTTTGGCCTGTGGGCGTGCGTGCGACCAGGTGATTGGCGTTGCGCGCCCGGTGTTTCTTGGCTTGCGCGACCAGCTTGTGGGAGACAAAGCTGAATTCGCTGTCGATGGGCAGGCGCAGGGAGGTGGGGTATTTCGTGGCCTCTTGTCCTTCATAGAGAACGACCATCGCGTCAAAGCTGCGGGTCGCGGCATTGTAATGCAGGTTCTGAACTTCGGTTTTGTAGCTGCTCATGGATTTGCTCCTTTTCGCCTTAACTCACGTATAGATGGTTCGGTTCCGTCGAAAATTAAACATTTGTTCACCTATGTGTGACCCTAGGACATAAATCGGCACGGTTTTCTGACATCGCAAAATTAACGGTATCCTCTTGAGTGGGGGCGTATGGATACCCATCTGTTTGGGTGAGGTTTGTTGCCTCCGCGTGCTGCCTGGCGGGCGCGGGACGGACAAACGCTTATGGAAAGGACATGTGATGAACTTGGAAAAGTTTACCGAACGGTCGCGCGGTTTCATACAAGCGGCCCAAACCATTGCCATGCGCGAAGATCATCAGCGTTTGGCCCCTGAACATCTTCTGAAAGCATTGATGGATGACGAGCAGGGCTTGGCGTCCAATCTGATTTCTTCGGCTGGCGGTGCGCCTGCGCGGGTGCTTGAGGCTGTGGATTTGGCGATTGCAAAAATGGCCAAGGTCTCGGGCGATACGGGGCAGGTCTATCTGGATAGCCAAACCGGTAAGGTCTTGGCCGAGGCGGAGAAGCTGGCCACGAAAGCGGGTGACAGTTTTGTGCCGGTGGAGCGGCTGTTGACGGCTTTGTGCATGGTCAAGTCGAAGGCGCGTGAGGCGTTGGAGGCGGGCGGAGTGTCGGCTCAGGCGCTGAACGGCGCAATCAATGATGTGCGCAAGGGGCGGACGGCGGATTCGGCGTCGGCTGAGGACAGCTATGATGCGCTGAAGAAATACGCGATGGATCTGACGGAGCGGGCGCGGGAGGGCAAGATTGACCCGATCATCGGTCGTGATGAGGAGATCCGGCGCACGATGCAGGTGCTGTCGCGGCGCACGAAGAACAACCCTGTGCTGATTGGGGAACCCGGTGTCGGTAAGACGGCGATTGCGGAAGGTTTGGCCTTGCGCATTGTAGATGGGGATGTGCCTGAATCCTTACGCAATAAGAAGCTGATGGCGCTCGATATGGGCGCGTTGATTGCCGGTGCGAAGTACCGTGGTGAGTTTGAGGAGCGTTTGAAGGCGATCCTGAACGAGGTCACGGATGCCGCCGGTGAGATCATCTTGTTCATCGATGAGATGCACACGCTGGTCGGTGCGGGTAAGGGCGAAGGTGCGATGGATGCGTCGAACCTGCTGAAACCTGCGCTGGCGCGGGGTGAGTTGCACTGCGTGGGTGCGACGACGCTGGATGAGTACCGCAAGCATGTCGAGAAGGACGCGGCATTGGCGCGGCGGTTCCAGCCTGTTTTGGCGGAGGAGCCGACGGTCGAGGATACGATTTCGATCCTGCGGGGCATTAAGGAGAAATACGAGCTGCACCATGGTGTGCGGATTTCCGATAGTGCTTTGGTTGCCGCGGCGCAGCTGAGCCATCGCTATATCACGGACAGGTTCCTACCCGATAAGGCGATTGACCTGATGGATGAGGCCGCCAGCCGTCTGCGGATGGAGGTGGACTCCAAACCGGAAGAGCTGGACGCGTTGGATCGTCAGATCATGCAATTGCAGATCGAGGCTGTGGCTTTGGAGAAAGAGGATGACGACGCCTCCAAAGACCGGCTGGAGACGCTGCAAAAAGAACTGGCCGACTTGCAGGAGAAATCCCGAGAGATGACGGCGCAGTGGCAGTCGGAACGCGACAAGCTGGAAGGCGCGCGGGAGCTGAAAGAGCAATTGGATCGTGCGCGCGCCGAATTGGACATCGCCAAGCGTGAAGGCAACCTCGCCAAAGCGGGGGAGCTGTCTTACGGCGTGATCCCGGAGCTTGAGAAAAAGCTGGGCGAGGCTGAAGCGTCTGAGAATGACGTCGTGGTCGAAGAGGCCGTGCGGCCAGAGCAGATCGCGCATGTGGTCGAGCGCTGGACGGGTATTCCAACCTCAAAAATGCTGGAAGGCGAGCGCGACAAGTTGCTCAGGATGGAAGAGGAAATCGGCCGTCGTGTGATCGGACAACGCTCTGCCGTTGAGGCCGTGTCTAGGGCGGTGCGCCGTGCGCGCGCTGGTCTGAACGAGGAAACGCGGCCGCTTGGCAGCTTCCTGTTTCTCGGACCTACCGGTGTCGGTAAGACTGAGCTGACCAAGGCCGTGGCGGAGTTTCTGTTTGATGATGACAGCGCGATGGTGCGCATTGATATGTCTGAATTCATGGAGAAACACGCGGTCGCGCGTCTGATTGGCGCCCCTCCGGGCTATGTCGGCTATGATGAGGGCGGCGTTTTGACGGAAGCCGTGCGGCGCAGGCCTTATCAGGTCGTGCTGTTCGATGAGGTCGAAAAGGCGCATCCGGATGTGTTCAACGTGCTCTTGCAGGTGCTGGATGACGGTCAATTGACCGATGGTCAGGGCCGGACGGTGGATTTCAAGCAGACGCTGATTATCCTGACGTCGAACCTTGGAGCGCAGGCGTTGAGCCAGTTGCCGGAGAATGCCGATAGCTCGGACGCAAAGCGCGATGTGATGGATGCGGTACGGGCGCACTTCCGGCCGGAATTCCTGAACCGTCTGGACGAGACGATCATCTTCGATCGTCTGGCCCGTGCGGATATGGCGGGTATCGTCGATATCCAGCTTGGTTTGCTCGACAAACGTCTGGCCACGCGCAAGATCACGCTTGATCTGGATGAGGGCGCGCGGACGTGGCTTGCGGATGAAGGCTATGACCCGGTCTTCGGTGCGCGGCCATTGAAGCGTGTCATTCAACGCGCGCTGCAGGATCAGTTGGCGGAGATGCTGCTGGCCGGTGACGTCAAGGATGGCGAAGTGATCGAGGTCAGCGCTGGTGCGGATGGGCTGATCGTAGGGGACCGGGTGTCGGCCTCAAACAGGCCTAAACCGGAAGACGCCACGGTGCATTAAATGACAAGGCCCCGCGGAGTGATCTGCGGGGCTTTCTAATCTGGGTCAAAGCGCCCGGCCGGTTGAGCGGTCCACAGATGGGCAATGCGCGCAACCATTCCGCTGAAAACCTGCGCCACAAGCCCGTCCGGCACCAAAACCGGTCGCTGAGACGATTTGCAGCCGGGATTGCATCAGATACGTGTGCGACGCAGGGCGATTGGGCGAAGGCCGCTTGAAAAAGACGCCTAGATTTGAAGAAACTAGTTATGCGTAACCGGTTTTGAACGCATCCGTCTGACCGTTTCCCGCTCTGCACGTTTGCATCGCATTGGAACAAGATCGCGGTCCATCAACGCCATATCTTCCAGAACCATGTCACCCATCTGTTGAAAGGCCACGTCAAGCGCGCCTGCCCTGTGGGCGGAGCGAATGAAACCCGTAAGGTCACGCACAGGATGGTTTTTGGCCAAGGGCTCATCGGGGAAAACGTCGCTCGCCGCACGAATATGGCCAGACCGAACAGCTTGCATCATCGCATCAAAATCGACCACCTCAGCGCGTGAGAGCAAGATGACATTGCAACCGGGGCGCATCTGCGCAAATGCCGCAGCGTCCATGAAATGCTGGTTCTCTGTGGTGACTGCGGCGACGACGAAAATCGTGTCGGATTGGCTCAACACTGTCTTCAGATCGGACGGCACGACCCCGTCTTCGCGCAGCATTGATGGTGGCAACCACGGGTCATAGGCCCGTATGGTTGGCTCAAAACCGCGCAGCACTTGGCGCAGCGCACGCCCCAGGTCGCCATAGCCGACGATGCCTATATCAGATCCGCTGAGCAGCCGCGCGTTTGTGTTTCCGTCGCCGCCCCATTTTTCCGTGCCTTGCCGGAAATCAAGATCGGCATCGGTAATGCCCCGTGCCAGGTCAAGTGCGAGACCCAGACCGAGCTCTGCGACCGGTTTTGCGAATACTGCGCCAGTTGTGAGCACGTGGATGCCTCGTTCAAACAGCGTCGGATATGGCATGTTGTCGATCAGGTTGGATTCGACGTTCAGAACTGCCTTTAATTGGGTCAGCTTTGCCAGTGTTTCGTCAGAGATCGGCGGTTGGCCGAGGATGTAGCGCGCGTTCATGAGCGTGGATTCCGGCAGCTCTGAGAGCGCCTCATCCGTTGTTTCAACGACCTGATATGTCGCATGCAACTGCTGGCGTTTGTCTGGCGTAAAGATCAGATCAAGGCTTCTGGGTGCAGGTGCGGATAGAATGATCGGTTTCACTGGCGGCCTCCCCGAGCAGAAATAAATCGGTTTACAGGTATAGTAAACCGATTTATCGTTTGGTTAATTGATTTTTGGTCCGGTCATTGGGGGTTCGGGTGAAGTCAGGAAAGCGCGCCACGATCCATGATGTTGCCCGCGAAGCAGGTGTTTCGGCTGCGACCGTGTCCAAAATCCTGAACGGCGTTAAAACCGTGAAGCAGGAGAATATTGACCGGGTGATGGCTGCGATCACCTCGCTTGACTATCGCGCTGACCCGGTTGCGACTGAGTTGCGCCACGGGCAACGCCGATTGATCGCAGCGATTGTGCCGGAACTGCAAAGCCCCTTTTTCGGCGCTCTGCTGAGCGGGATCGAAGATGCTGCTGAGGCCGCCGGATACAAGGTCATGTTTGCCACGTCCCGCGAGAGCGAGGATCGCGAGGTTGATGTGATCCGGCGCATGAGCGATTGGCGTGTTGCGGGCGCGATTGTGGTCCCTGTTCAATCGGAAAAGGGCCGTGGGGCCACGCTGCTTGGCGATCTGGGGATCACATCGGTCTTTCTCGACCGGGTTTCGGCGGGCTCGGCATTTGATACTGTCACGGCTGACAATTTTCGCGCTTCCGCTGAAGTTGCAGAATTTCTGGCGGCGCAAAATCATCGTCATATCCTTGTCCATTGCGCGACCGCGACCTCGGAGGCTGTGCGGTTGCGGATCGAAGGGTTTACCTCCCATTTGGAGAATATTGATCCGGCGATCCGGGTCGATGTGGTGTTGAATGATGCGGACCAAACAGACAAGCGGGCCGCGCTGAGCAAGCGTTGGGACGGCTACGGCATGTCAGATTATCCGACGGCTGTTTTTTCTCTTTCACAGCATTCCACGCTCGTGATGCTGTCTGAACTGCGCCGCCGGAAGATATCTGTGCCGGGGCAGGTGGCCTTGGTGGGTTTTGATGACGCGGAGTGGATGCGCACGACCTGGCCTTCGATCACTGCGGTCGCGCAACCTGTCGAGAGCATGGCCCGACAGGCGGTAAAAGCGCTGCTATCGCGGCTTGAGAGCGGGGGCGAGGGCTATCCTGTTCAGCATCTTGAGCGATGCGTTTTGCACATTCGGGAATCAACACATTCAAACGACGCGGGGAGGATTGCGCGTCGCCGTTTGGATTAAACGGGACATCAATCAGAGGAGGATCTTATGTCCAAGAAAATGAATGCTATTGGGGTCGCAATGATGGCATCGCTTGCCTTTGCTGCGCCGGTCAAGGCCGATGAATACGGCATCCTGATGAAAACTCTGGCCAATCCGTTCTGGGGCGCCATGGGCGACGGGGTCGAAGCGGGAGCGAAAGGCGCAGGTGTCGACTATTACATCCAAGCCGTGGAAAGCGATCAGGCCGCCGAAAGTCAGTTGAATGTGTGTAACACAATGCTGGAACGGAAACCGATTGCGATGATCACGGCTGCAATCAACTCCACCAATCTGCTGCCTTGCCTCAAGTCAGCGCAGGAAAGCGGTATCAAAGTCGTCGATCTTGATGGCAACCTTGATCCGGCCATCCTTGCCTCTGAGGGCATTGATATCACCTTCTCTATCGGGTCGGACAACGTGCTCGCCGGGGCTCAGGGGGCGGAATACATGGTGAGCCAGTTGGGCGCGGATGCCACCGGCCCTGTGCTGGTGATCGAAGGTCTGTCGGGAAATATCACGGGCGAGAAGCGGGCAACCGGGTTTGCCGAAAAGCTTGCTGAGCTGGCTCCGGGTCTGGAGGTCGTCGCATCACTGCCGGGCGATTGGGATCGCGGCAAGGCTGCAAATATCACCAACGATATTCTGACACGGAACCCCGATCTGGTTGGCATTTTTGCGGCCAATGACGGCATGGCTTTGGGCGCGGTTGAAAGTGTCTTTGCTGCAGGCAAAGGCGGTGACGTGATCATCATCGGCGTCGATGGCAACTCTGATGCGGTGAAATCCATCAATGACGGACGTTTGACAGCCTCGGTTGCGCAGCTTCCGTTCCTTGTGGGCAAGCTGGCGCTTGAGAATGTTCAGACCGCTGTCGAAGGCGGATCGGTCGAGAGTTCGATCATCGTGCCGACTTTGGTTTTGACGCAAGAGGTGATCAATACCGGCACAGAACCTCTTCTTGAATTTGTGAAGTAACCTCCCGGATGCGGGCCTGCACCTGCTGGTGTCGGGCCCGCTTTCAACAATCGCCTTCCGTAGATCGAGCTTTGTCAAATGGCCCCTCAACACATGTCGCGCGCCCCCAGCCTTTGGGCGCGGCTTCAAGCAAAATCCATCGAACAACTGCATATTCGTCTTGAAAGCATCGTGGTGCTGATTGGTCTGGCGACCATAATGGCATTCCTGTCGCCATTCTTTCTGTCTGTGAGCAACTTCATGAATATCCTGCTCGCGACATCTACGATTGGTGTGTTGGCCATTGCAGCAACTTTTGTTCTCAGTTCAGGTGGGCTTGATCTGTCTATCGGTTCTGTCTTGGGCCTGTCTGGCGTGGTTGGGGCTGCGGTCGCGGTTAATCTGGGTATGCCGACACCGATTGCCGTCCTGGCAACGATTGGCGCCGGTGCAGCGGCCGGATTCGTCAACGGCTGGGTTATCACCCGCGGGTTTGTACCGGCGTTCATTGTGACGCTCGGGATGCTTGGGATCGCACGCGGGCTGGCTTTGGTCATTTCAGATGGGCGGGTGATCTACGGTTTGCCTGAATGGATGCTGTTTCTGGGCCAGGGGCGGCCCTTCGGGATCCCAATGCCCGTGATCATTCTGGTCTTGGTCGCCGTGATCATGCATGTCATCCTCGCCTATACGCGCTACGGACGGCACACGCTTGCAATTGGCGACAATGAAAACGCGGCCCGCACGTCAGGCATCAATGTCGATTTTCACCGTCTGACGCTCTATACGCTGTCCGGTGGATTGGCCGGTGTTGCGGGGCTGTTGTTTGCCACACGCATCAACTCAGGCGACCCGACGGCGGGCATCACCTATGAACTGACAGCCATAACGGCGGCTATTATCGGCGGCACAAACCTGTTTGGTGGGCGTGGGTCTATCCTCGGCACCATCATCGGCGCATTGATCATGGGCGTCCTGCAAAACGGGCTGAACCTGTTGGCTGTGCAAAGCTACTACCAACAGATGGCAATCGGTGGCGTGCTGGTGCTGGCTGTGTTCATTGATCAGTTTCAACAACGGCAGGAGACAAAGGTATGAGCCTTCTGTCCGTCTCGGGTATCGAGAAGAGCTTTGGCGCCGTCAGCGTGCTGCACGGCGTTCATCTTGCGGTGAGTGCCGGTGAGGTGGTTGGCCTTGTCGGAGACAACGGTGCAGGTAAATCCACATTGATGAAAATCATCACCGGAATGTATCAAGCCGATCGCGGCGCGATCACGATGGAGGGCGAAGACATGCTTGGTCTCAGCCCGGGCCAACGCCGCGCACGCGGGATTGAAATGATCTATCAGGATTTGTCGCTCGCCAAACAACAAGACGTTGCATCAAATATCTTTTTGGGGCGGGAGCCAACGCGCCGTGTGTTTGGGATGCGGCTGGTGGATCGGCGCAAAATGAAACGGGACGCGCAAGCGATGATCGACCAGCTTGGCGCAAAACTGCCAGAGATCACGCGCCCTGTTGGCTCGTTCTCCGGCGGGCAGCAGCAATCGGTCGCGATTGCACGTGCGCTGACCTTTGATCCGAAAATCGTGATCATGGACGAACCGACCGCTGCACTTGCCGTTCGCGAAGTGCAAAGCGTGCTGGATTTGATCCGGCAGCTGAAATCACAGGGCATCGGGGTGATCCTGATTTCACACCGGCTCAACGATGTGATGTCCGTGACAGACCGGATTGTCGTGTTGCGGCAGGGCAGGGCAGTGGCCAACCTGATCACGAAGGACACAACCATGCCTGATATCGTCTCGGCCATTGTCGGTGGCGGTGATGTGGCTGCAGCTGCTGCCCATGAAGCACAAGGATAAGGATCTGTCACATGGCAAAACTAGGATTACACACCTTCGCTGCCGCGCCTCGTTGGACTGTGGCAGATTTTGAGGCGCTGTTGCCGAAGTTGGCGGCGCAGAAAGTCCGCGTGATCGAAGTGCCGTTACTTGACCCGGCGGAGATTGACGTGACCCCGTCACAGGCCTTTTTCAAACGCGCAGGGATCGAACCTGTCTGCTCTCTCGGCTTGCCCGGCGATGTTGATGTCATCGCAGACCCGGACGCGGGTCTTGCGTTTCTGGAGCCTGCATTTGATGTTGCCGCACGTCTGGGGGCGCCGTGCTTGTCTGGCGTGACTTACAGCACCATCGGCAAGATCTCAGGGGCGCCGCGCAGCCGGGCCGAATTTGACGGCACCGCGCGGTTCATTGAGAAAGCTGCAAAAGCCGCGAAGACGCATGGGCTGGGCTTGGGGATCGAGCCGTGCAACCGGTATGAGACCCACATCATGAATACCGGTGCGGATGGCCGCGCCTATTGTGAGGCAGTAGGGGCCGAGAATGTCTTTATCCATCTCGATACTTATCACATGAACATCGAGGAACGCTCCATGGCGCAGGGCTTTCGCGACTGTGGCGCGTTTCTTGGCTATGTGCATTTGTCCGAGTCTAACCGTGGCGCGCCCGGTGACGGCTGTGTCGATTGGACTGCCGCATTCACCGCCCTGTCCGAGATCGGATATGATGGGACCCTCACGCTGGAGAGTATGAACCATGTCCACCCGGCAATCGCCTCTGCGCTCGCTATCTGGCGGCCTGTGGCTGCCCAGCCTGATGATGTCATCGATAAGGGCCTCGTTTATTTGCACGACGTCGCCGCCCGATGCGGTTTGCAGTTCGAGTAAGTCATGGCCGAGATCGCATTAGACAGGCTGGCGGGTGAGCTGCTGCGCGCGCGCGGTACGGCGGAGCGGTTCATTGTTGCCATTGCCGGGCCTCCGGCATCGGGCAAATCTACGCTGTCAGCAGCTCTTAATGCAGAACTGAATGCCCGCGCAGAAGGCCGTTCGGTCGTTGTGCCGATGGACGGGTACCATCTTGACAATGACCGTCTCGATGATCTGAACCTGCGCAATCGCAAGGGGGCGCCCGAGACCTTCGATTTTGACGGATTTCTCTGTCTGATCCAACGGCTTCGCGCGCCAGAGCGCCCGGTTTACATCCCAACCTTTGATCGCGCTCTCGACAAAGCCATTGCCGGGCAAGGCGTTGTACGGCCCGAAGACCAGATCATTCTGGTCGAAGGCAATTACCTTTTGCTGGATGAAGACCCGTGGTCACAGCTCAGGCCTGCATTTGACTACAGCATTTTTCTGGACACACCGATGGAAACCCTGCGCGCTCGTCTTATTCAACGCTGGATCGATCACGATCATTCCCGAGCCGATGCCGAGGCACGGGCGTTGTCCAATGACATCCCAAATGCGATCCGTGTTTGCGAGGGGTTTTTGAAAGCAGACCAAGTCATTCAGTCGTCGTAGGGCAATGTGGCTGAACCATGGATTCAGACTTTGCTCGTACCCTCTATGCGCCATTAAAACGGTTTTAGCGACTGGCTTGTCTGATCGCCTGTTCATCCGTGCATGCCGGAGTGGACTTGTCAGTGACATTTAGAAGCACTTGATGTGGTAGCTAGTGCCCCTGGTGCTTTTCGTTAGGCCGCTCGCTTTGAGCGGAAGACCTCGTCGCCAAACGGGCCAATACATCACTCAGGAAGCCGTGTTGAACAACCGTATTTTAGTCATGGACGTGATCGCCGTCTGCGTGCCATCCACAAGAAATGCGCGGCCCTTGCTCAGATCGAGAAATCTGTCAATCAAGTGCGGTACGTAATCCTGCAAGAGATGATATTCCTGCGAGAACCCTTAAACAGAGCTGCCCGCGCCCGTTTTCGCGCTCCCAACATCACCTAACTTTTCCGTTCACTGGAAAACTGATTCTGCGCCATGCAAAATGATCGAGCGCGAGATTTTCAACGGAAACAGCCCTGTGTTCCGATTTTACACGGTGCATCGACCTTCCGCTTTTTTGCTCTTTGTCCGGGAAAGCAACGCGTTGAGAGCGTAGAAAGTGGAGATCAATTTGCGAGCGCAAGGATAATTCTGATCAGGCTTTTTGCGTTTGCAGCCGTGCAGGAAAGATCTTGGCCAGTTTGCGGAGATTTTAGTCGGATGCTGCGAAAAGAAACTCGTCGTTTGCGCCGCATGGGCCACGCAAACGCAATCGGCCCAAACCGAAGATGCAATTGAGATGCAAAAGTGTCTTTCGACTTTCTTCTGCAACCATATCGAGATCGCATTTCGCTTGGTTTTGGCGATGTCGCGGGCAACCCGTCTAGCATCTTCACCTTCTTCACGGATGATTTTGTGCATATGCTTTCGGGCAGTACTCCATATGTAATGGGCAATCTTGGCAAGTGTGTTTCAGAGCTTGGTGCTGGTTGAGTAGTTGCGCCGGACATGCTTGAGCCGTTCAGCCTCGGGGCAAATGTGATGCTGTTCTTAGGAGCCCATTCAAAGTCGGTGCGGGATCGTATGTTGTCTCTTCGACGCGTTTTATGCAGCAGAGGAGTACAGGCTTTGGTATCGCGATCAGCGAGCCATATCTTTATCAGCCCTGATCCATAGCCACCGTTGGCGATGAACCTTTATGAAGCAGTGTCATGCTGTGCCTTGATCCGGTCCAGCATGATGCAATTTGAACCGCCTGTAGCCTGTAGGACTTATCTCATGCCTTCCACATCAACGATGAAATCGTGGTCAGTGTCGATGAGGTAACTGCTCAACTTGCTAAAGAACGCAAGGTTTTCACGGGATTTCATCTATTACGGTCAGATGGTTGCCTTCGATCACCAAGAGGTTCTGGTTTGAGGTATCAGAGTGGGATTGAACTCGTGCTCCACCTCCGATGCCGCATCAAAGGCTGCGTGATCCAGTACGCCTAAACACCCAGTCACAGCGCGCGATACTTCATTTGGTTCGATGGCATTGCGATCCCACTCTTCCACTGGCTTTGAACTCTGTTTGTTTGCCTTTGTTTCAATCAAACTGGCATCCCACGCGAGCTGCTGGCTGCTTTCCAAGACGCCTGAGATACGCTGTACGACAGTCTTCTCGAACAGATGGCGCAGCAGTTTGTTCTCCTAGAAACGCACGTGGTGGTTTTTCGCAAGCGTCGAATGGTCTGGGATTGGGTCAGACAGGCCGAAGAGATAAAACCAGTGGCCCGCCAGGCTTAGATGCTCCTCTTCGCAAGGCCGCCGCTCGGATCTGATCCCAAAGCAG
Organism: Pseudomonadota bacterium; assembly: GCA_039195745.1. Lineage (GTDB taxonomy): Bacteria > Pseudomonadota > Alphaproteobacteria > Rhodobacterales > Rhodobacteraceae > Litoreibacter. The sequence goes on from JBCCVD010000038.1 coordinate 14,342, forward strand.
TCCCCAGCAAGGAGCATGCGGATCAGCAGTCTTGGATCAAAAAAAAACCGATCAACCGAGCGCGGCAGGTGAACTTGGCCACATGATCATGCAGAAAAAACTAACAAAAATAGTGCTGCTTGCGTTTCGAGTTTGGTCCTATCATCGCCACCCAAGTAACTGGGTAATTGAGTCAACGAATGATCCCCTGATCAAGAATGAAATTTAAACAGTAACGTCGGAATAACTCGATTCAAGAACAGCTTGCTCACGGTTGCAACAGGCACCAAAGTTGCAAAGCAAGTGAAACGGGGAACCATGGCAAACCCAAACTGGAGCGATTTCCGTGTCGTCCTTGCCTTGAAGAACGAAGGTTCGATTGCAGGGGCCGCACGCAGTTTGGGTGTTGATGGGTCGACTGTCAGCCGCAGGTTAGCCGCTGCTGAGCAGGCCTTTGGAACCACAATCATCATCCGGGGCGGCAGTGCATTTACGTTCACGCCCGAAGGACTGGTCATCGCCGATGCCGCACAGAAAATTGACGCGATCGTCAATGACGCCCAAATCAATGTGCGCGGGATGCGACAGCAAGCGAGTGGCACCGTCACGATTGCATGCGTCCCCACTGCAGCCCACATTTTACGCCCGTTGGTCCGGCAAATTGCCGAGATTCATGAGGGTTTGTATGTAAACTTAATCAGCTCAATCTCTGCATTCGACCTTGCGAAGGGAGAGGCGGATATCGCTGTCCGCACACGTGCGCCGACTGATCCGGCGCTGGTGGTCGCATATGGCTTTACCTGGGGACGATGTTTATACGGGTCGAAGAGCTATTTTCAGCAGCATGGTCGCCCACAGATACCGGACGAGCTGCGCGACCACACACTGGTGCGGATCGGGACCGGGAATTCACCTTCAAAACCGTCTGCTTTCATAGATCGGTACGAAAATTCTGAGCGCCCCAGCATTCGCGTAGAAAACACGGATTCAGCCCGTTTGATGATTGAACAAGGTGCAGGGATTGGTGCGCTTTTTTGTGCATTTGCCGATGCGAGCAGGGACATTGAACGGGTCTTTCCAGAACCTTTTGACCAGATAGAGTCTTGGGTCATCTATCACGAATCTGCACGTGGCTCTCTGCGCGTGCGCCTTGTATTGGACGCCTTGGTTGCTTTTCTGAAGGCCAACCGCGCCTTGCTGACAGGCCTGGATTAATCGCGATTGACCTACTGCTCGTCATAGATGGTAATCCTTATGTTGCATGACACGCGACTGGTTTCCATCAATGCGTGGAGCGCGAGATTGGTCATGAATGCCTGCGCGCATTCTGCGCTATCCCATTTGAATGTTGCAATGACTACGGATTTGCAGCGGCCTTGCGTCTGGCCGCGTGGATATTCAAAGCAAGGGCTCTTTATTGCGACTGCGTGTGGAGGGGCCGTCAGAAACAGAACGTCCAGAGTCAGGGTCATTTCTGTGTGGTGCTGTGGTTAGGGCTTGTTGCGGCGACGAGGGGCTGGCAGGTAGCGAGCATGGCTGAGCTTGATATGGTGATATTCGATTGTGACGGCGTGATCGTCGACAGTGAGCGGTTGCTCAATGAAGTGCTGCGCGATGATCTGGCGGCGCATGGGCTGGATCTGAGCGTGGAAGAGGTGATGGAAAGGTTTATCGGCGGGACGATGGAGGGCGTGGCGGAGAAAGCGCGTACCTCTGGTGCTGTGCTGGGGCCTGACTGGGTGGAGGAGTTTTACCCCAAAGCCTATGCGCGGCTGGCGGCAGAAGTGGAATTGATCCCGGGTATTGTTGACGTGTTGGACGCGCTCGATGCGGCGGGTGTGCCTTATGCCGTGGGCTCGAATGGGCGCGTGAAAAAGATGGAGATCACGCTGGGCAAGATCGGCCTGTTGGACAGGTTTCCGCAAGGCTGGCTTCTGTCCGGTCAGGATTGTGCTGCACCCAAACCTGCGCCGGATGTTTATCTGAAAGCAATGGCGCTGGTCGGCGCAGATCCCGCGCGCTGCGTTGTCGTGGAAGACAGCGCGACAGGGGCTCAAGCAGGTCAGGCAGCGGGTGCGCGGGTTTTTGGATTTCACCGGGAAACGGCGCGCGAAAAGCTGGTGCCGGTTTCGGATGTCTTGTTTGATGATATGGCGGCGTTGCCGCATCTTCTGGGGCTGGCCTAAGGAACTGAACAATTGCGCGAGAGCGCACCGGGGGAGGGTGGGCGCTCTCGGCTCTTGGTTTTAGCTGTCGGCAGGCATGATCACTTTGTCGATCACATGGATGACGCCGTTCGAGGCTGCGACGTCCGCAGAAACCACGGTTGCGTCATTGACCATAACGCCATTGTCGAGGTCGATTGTGATCTCGCCGCCTTGCACGGTTTCGGCTGTCATGTCGTCAGTGAGGTCGGTGGACATCACTTTGCCCGCCACGACGTGGTAGGTCAGAATTGCGGTCAGCTTGTCCTTGTTTTCTGGCAGAAGCAGGCTTTCAACTGTGCCTTCTGGCAAAGCGGCAAAGGCCTCATCTGTCGGGGCGAAAACCGTGAACGGGCCGTCGCCTTTAAGCGTGTCAACGAGGCCAGCGGATGTTGCTGCGGCCAAGAGCGTCTCGAAGCTGCCTGCATCGGCGGCTGTGTCAACGATGTCCTTCTTCATACCGGCGAGTGCGGGTGCGGCCAGTGCGAGGGAGGCGGCGAGAGCGAAAACAGATGTACGGATCATTCAATTACTCCTTGTCGTGTTTGAAGTCAGGTTTGAAAATCGGGCTGCTCTGTTGAGCAACTCGGTGTGGATATAGGGGCGGATTTGACGGCGGTTTTTTGCAATGCGACTTTGTTGCTGACTTGACCAAAAACCGCGCCGGACTAAGCTCGGGCGCTTTGTCTGGTCCACTGACAAATTCGTTATGAACTGTGAGCTTGCGTCAGATCAGAGCCGGGTTTTGATCTGCATTTTCATCCCTGTCAGCGGGCATCCGAGCGTCTGGTTCAGGGCTGTGACGAGCTGCTCGACCGTTTCTGTCGATGTGTAGAGGCCGCCTGTCGCGTCAGAGAGGCATTTGGCCACGGTCGCATCCGTCCCGCTCGCGCTTTGTTCGGGATTGTTCCAGCCAAAGACGTCGAAGCGGAACTTGAAGGCAATCACATGGATTGTCAGGTCTTTTGCCTCTGCCATGAGGCTTCGCGCTGTGATGCAAGGTGTGCCACCGCAGGTTTCGTTTCCATCGGTCACCAGAACGATTGTCGCGGGATTGATCCGGTAGCGCAGTGCCTGTGCTGCTTGATCTACGGCCGCGGTCAGCGGTGTCATTCCATCCGGGTTCATCGCCTCAATCTCGCGCAGGATCGGCGCGGCGGCTTGTGGTTGCGGGGCCAGCCGAACCGTGATGTTCGAACACCCGTCCAATGCGCCGGTACCATAGGTCACGAGGCCGATGTCGCGAAATCGTTCGACCTGAGGCAAGGCACGCCGCAGGGCTGCGCGCGCGTCATCGATACGGGGCGTCGTGATCTGCATATCTATTGCGGCCATGGAGGTTGAGCCATCGAACACGATCATCGCGTCAGACGTGCAGTTTGCCGTGGCCTGCGTGGCGATCACAGTGGCGAGAGTGAAAAGACGCAGCATCCCCGCAGGCTGACAGGAATGTTGCAGCCTGTCCATCTGCGGGGTTGCGCGTCTCATGTCGCTGCTGCCACAGTAGCGGCGCCACCAGAGAAGGAAGCACACGACATGATGGATTGGGCGGGTTGGGTCATTCAGATCATGGCGTTTTCATTCGTGCTGGTGATCGGTTTCGCGGCTCTTCTGGCGATGATCCTGTTCGTCATCGATAGAGCGCAGACGGAAGATGCCGTGCGGCGCAACTATCCGGTCATTGGCCGTTTCCGGCATATCTTCACAGAACTGGGCGAGTTCTTTCGGCAGTATTTCTTTGCGATGGACAGAGAGGAATTGCCGTTTAACCGCGCGCAGCGGGATTGGGTGAAACGCGCAGTCTCAGGCAAGGGGAACACGGTCGCCTTTGGCTCGACGCGCAATCTGGCGGTGGTTGGCACACCGCTTTTCGTGAATGCGCCTTTCCCGCCGCTGGACAATCAATTCGCGAAATCCGAACCGATGATGATCGGGCCGGGTGCGCGGCAGCCCTATGTCGCGGCCTCTTTCTTCAATATCTCTGGGATGAGTTACGGCGCGATCTCCAAGCCTGCAGTGTTGTCGCTGAGCCAAGGCGCGAAGGCAGCGGGTATCTGGATGAACACGGGCGAGGGAGGGTTGTCACCCTATCACCTGCAAGGCGGTGCCGATATCGTCTTTCAGATCGGCACGGCCAAATACGGGGTGCGCGACAAGGAAGGGCGCCTGAACGACGAGAAGCTGAGAGCGGTTGCGGCGCATGAGCAGGTGAAGATGTTCGAGTTGAAGTTGGCGCAAGGGGCCAAGCCCGGAAAGGGCGGGATCCTGCCCGGCGCGAAGATCACACCCGAAATTGCGGAGATCCGCGGGATTGCGGAGGGTCAGGATTCGATCAGCCCGAACCGTCACATCGAGATTGATGATTGGGATGATCTGCTGAACATGCTCCTCCATATCCGCGAGGTGACGGGCAAGCCCGTTGGGATCAAGACAGTGTTTGGCGCAGCCGCACCTTTGAAGGACCTGTTTGAGACAATCAGACGCCGGGGTATCGATGCAGCGCCCGACTTCATCACGCTTGATGGTGGTGAAGGGGGGACCGGTGCCTCGCCCTTGCCGTTGATGGATCTGGTCGGTGTCACGATCCGGGAGGCTTTGCCTGAGGTTGCGGGTCTGTTGCGGGAATACGGTCTGAAAGACCGGATACGGCTGATTGCAAGTGCCAAGCTGATGGTGCCCGGTGATGTCGCCTGGGCCTTGGCGGCGGGCGCGGATTTCGTGACCAGTGCGCGCGGTTTCATGTTCTCGTTGGGCTGCATTCAGGCGATGAAATGCAACAAGAACACCTGTCCGACCGGAATAACGACGCATGACCCGAGATTTCAGAAAGGGCTGGTGCCGCGCGACAAGAACAAGAAGGTGACGCTTTACGCGCAGAACATCGTCAAGGAGGTCGAGACGATCGCCCATTCTGTAGGCGTTGCGGAGCCCAGACAGCTCAAGCCGCACCACGTTCGCATCGTGCAAGACAGCGGCAAGTCTGTCCTCCTGAGCGATCTTTACCCGGCGAACTAGCTGCGCACTTGTCCTGATGACGGTCATCCGTTTAATTGCTGTCCAACAGATTTGGCCAATTAGACCGACGACAGATTATGCGCAGCCTACTGATCTTCCTTTGCTTGTCCCTGGCGGCCTGCGCCCCGCGCGGCACCCTGAAATATGCGGCCCCTGATCCGCGTGGCACGGTGGAGGAAATCTGGGTCGCGAATTTCCGCCCCACCCAGCCACCTGCTGAGGGACAACGCTCCCCGCCGCGACCTGATGCGTTGCGGTTCCGGCGCAATGATGTCTCCGTCCCGCCAACGCATCGCACGGGGCAGGTAGAGTGGCCGAAAGGCGCGCCTGATGCGGCAACCGATTTCGTCACGCTGCGCACGAAAGAGTATCAGAACATCGGCCATTTTGCGCGGCAGATCGCGCGCGCGGATCAGTCCGGGACGAAAGAGACGCTGATTTTCGTGCATGGCTACAACGTCACTCATGGGGAGGCGGTGTATCAACTCGCGCAGGTGGCGCATGACTTTGAGATCGAGGCGCCGACGGTCCTGTTCTCCTGGCCTTCGGCAGGTGCTACGCCGGGCTATATTTATGATCGTGACAGTGTCCTGATCGCACGTGACCAGCTGGAGAAGGTGATCGTCGCCCTGACGCGCGATCCAAGTCGGCAGGTGATCCTGATGGGGCATTCCATGGGCAATCTGCTGTTGATGGAAACGCTGCGCCAAATCGAGATATCGGGCAGTCTGAATATTGCGCGCAAGATCGACGGGTTGTTCATGGTTTCGCCTGATATTGATGGGGAGTTGTTCTACACGCAGGCCGCGAGGCTCGATGCTTTGCCGGATCCGACGATCATTCTTGCCGCTGATCAGGACCGGGCGTTGCGCGTTTCGGCTTTTCTGACGGGGCGCACCAATCGGCTCGGGTCTCAGACAGATCGCTCATCTGTGCGCGATCTGCCAATCTCGGTCGTGGATGTGAGCAGCGTGGCCAATGGCGGATTGGATCACAGCGTTGCGCTGACCTCGCCTGCTGCGATTGCGATCATCCGCAATCTCAATCGCAAAACCCTGCCCGGTGAGGCAAAAGTCCCGCCTTTGGTGGACCTTGCGACGCTTGGTCAGTGAAAGCACTGTGAAAAATCCACCTCAATCGTGAATGCCGCGTCAATACGACGGCCCGGTCCTATGCACATCTGCCTGAGCGTGCATAAGCTGCTTTCAGACCTTTGCAGTAGCGCAAGACGAGACCGACATGACGATTGATTTTTTAGCCTATCTGGCGTGTGGCTTTGTGTTATTTTCCGCCACAACCAACACAGTAAAATGGTTTCGTCTTGCGTCGCTGGGGTCGAACATCTGCTTCGTTGCGTACGGCCTGCACCTGGAGCTGTTGCCGCTGCTTTTGTTGCACGGGTTGCTGGCGCCCATGAATTCCATGCAATTTCTGCGCGCATGGTCCGAGGATCGGGAGCGCCGCGCAACGTTCGTACACGCAAAATGAACAACTTCGTGAGATGCGCGGGTTTCTCTTTGTTGCGAGGGCCAGTCGGGCCATAGGGTAACGCAACAAAGTGAGGAAAACCCATGGCACACCGATTCAAGTCCGATCTCAAATGGTCTGATGTCACCCCGGAGCACGTCTTTCTGAACCGTCGCGCCTTTATGGCGGGCAGTGCCGCGATGGTGGCCGGTGGTATCGCAGGGCCGGCTTTGGCCGCGTCGCAATATTCAACGGATGAAGAGCCCAATGCCTGGGACGAGATCACCAATTACAACAACTTTTATGAGTTCGGGACGGGCAAGAGCGATCCGGCTGAATACGCGCATGCGCTGACCACCTCGCCATGGAGCGTTGAAATCGGCGGTATGGTCGATAAGCCCGGCAGCTACTCCTTCGAGGAGATCATGGCTGCGATGACGGTCGAGGAGCGGATTTATCGCTTCCGTTGTGTTGAGGCGTGGTCGATGGTCATTCCATGGAACGGTTTTGAACTGGCTGACCTGTTGAACATGGCAGGTGTGCAGTCTGGCGCAAAATACGTAGCGTTCGAGACTCTGGTCCGCCCCGAAGAGATGTGGGGTCAAAAACGCAACTTTGTGCCTTGGCCGTACCGCGAAGGGTTGCGCTTGGACGAGGCGATGCATCCGCTGACAATCATGGCGACGGGCATTTATGGCAAAGACATCCCGAACCAGAACGGCGCGCCGATGCGTTTGGTCGTGCCATGGAAATACGGGTTCAAGTCGATCAAGTCGATTGTGAAGATCACGCTGACTGACAAAGAGCCGGAAACCAGCTGGAACATGATCCAGCCGCGCGAATATGGTTTCTATAGTAACGTGAACCCGGAAGTGGATCACCCGCGTTGGAGCCAGGCCTCTGAACGGCGTGTTGGCGGCGGGCTTTTGGCAAAGCGGATCCCGACGCTTATGTTCAATGGCTATGAAGAAGAGGTTGCCAGCCTGTATGATGGCATGGACCTTGTAAAAGACTTCTAAGCGACCCGCGTAACGGACCCGGCTATGGCACATGCGCTGACACCTTCCGAACGGATCAATGCTGTCCTGCGGCCTATTCCGATCTGGTTGGTCTATCTGGTGGGCGCGGCGCCGGGTCTCTATATCATTGCGGGCACGGTTCTGGCTTTTCAGGGTGTTGACCTGTTCGGTGGCTCACTTGGGATCGACCCTGTCAAGACCATTGAACATTGGCTTGGAGAACTGGCGATCCAGTTCTTTATCGCAACGATGGCGATTTCGGTCTTGCGGGATTACTTCCGGCTGAAGCTGATCAAGTTCCGTCGTCCTTTGGGATTGCTGACCTTTTTCTACGCATTCCTGCATCTTGCAATTTGGGCCGCGCTCGATCTGCAATGGCGCTGGGCAGAGATTTGGAGCGACATCGTCAAACGCCCTTACATCACCATTGGGATGGTTGCGCTGCTGTTGTTGATCCCGCTGGCCTGCACCTCCAACAATGCGTCGATCAAGAAGCTGGGCCCCGTCGCCTGGCAGAAATTGCACAAGCTGGCCTATCCCGCCATTCTGTTGGGTGGCATTCACTACGTGATGATGCAGAAAGTCTGGGATGTAGAGGCATTGACCTATCTCGCGATAATTGTCGTTTTGCTCGCGGCGAGGGGCAAGAAGCTGTACCGATAGTGTCAGCTTTGCCGGATCGGCAGTAACAGGTCTTCGAGAAAGAAAGCAGAAAGCGCGGCACGACCATTGAGCCCCGACTTGCCATAGACTGATGTCGCTTGTTGCCGGGCGGTGCGCTCCGAGATGCCGCGCAGCTCCGCGATTTCTTTCAAAGAGAACCCTTTGAGCAGAAGCAGTGCCACCTCCTTTTCCGCAGCGGTCAGCGCCCAGATATCAAATTGGGCGTCAATCATGATCCCAAGCCCTTCCAGATGCTTTTGAGCGATTTGCGACACGCGGCGCATGTCATCGCGCTGACGTTTGGCGATCTTCTTGAGGTTGAGCGTGCGGCGTGCGGTCGTGAGCGGCTGCAGGATCCAGATGTAAGCCAGGATGGCGGCGCTGATGGCAAAGTCAAAGACGTCCCAAATCAGCATGCTGACGGCACCCTCCGCCTGCCAATCCTCCACAAGGTCATAGGCTGAAAACGCACAGAGGACCGCAAGTGCGATTGTGACAAATGTTCTTTCTCGTGCCAGCAGCATTGTTGATCCTTTTACATCAAGCACTGCTCTTCATAGCCTCCAGTGTCATGCGTCATTTGCCGGATGGCTGCTCAAACGCACCCGTTTAGTGCATTTGGCGGATATCGCTTTGAAGGAACCCGTGGTTGGTCCGGCAAGACATCTTGAACAGGAGCATGCCAGATGACGCAACCGCTATACATTACGACAACCGTTTTCCTTCTGATCCCAAGCCTGACCTTCGCGGAAGAGAAAGAGGTCGGATGGTCTTATGAAATCATCGCAGGCGTCGAGCGTGAGGCAGCCTATACCGGCTCCAACGTTTATACGTCAGAATTCGGCGGCTCTTTTGAGGCGACCTATACAACCCCCAATGGCACAGAATGGAGTTTGGGGACGCAAGGCTTGGGCGTTCTCTTTTCTTTACCACAGAATTTCGAAGCAGAACTGACACTCGAATACGAACCGGGCCGTGACAACGCAGATGATCCGATCCTCGCTGGTTTCCCAGAGATGGAGAATACGTGGGAGTTGCAGGGTGTCTTGTCCAGAGAGTTTGGCCCTTACTCCATCGGTGTCGGGCTGCAGACGGACATCCTGAACAAGGGGAAGGGCACCGTTGGTTTTGTCGGTGTCGGATATGAGACCCAGTTGTCAGACCGTCTGGGCTTTTCCATCGGTGCAGATGTGAGTTGGGCGAATGCTGAACACATGACGACCGAGGTTGGTATTTCACCAGCGACCGCCGCCGCGACTGGTTTGCCGGCCTATAAAGCAACCGGTGGATATAAAGGGGCTACGATTGATGTGGGTCTGGCCTATGCGATCACCGATCGCAGCACATTCTTTGTCGAAGCTAGTGTCGAACGGTACGGATCAAAGATGGCCAATAGCCCGCTCATCAAAACACATGGCAGCCGTACCAACACATCTATTGGCATGGGATTGGGTTTCGCTTTTTGACTTAAACAAACCTCGTTCCAGAAGGTCGGGTCGATACGAGCCTGTGGCGAAGGCCGCAGGCTTTTTCTTTGTCAATTTCATTGATCTGACAACACCCGAGTCGGCGATTCATGTGAATCGGCACGATTCTGAAGCGAGTCTCAACTGAATCTGGGTGATTTGTCCCCATTTGCCTCTATGAGTCTGTGGAAAAGCCTGAAATGCATGGTTAATGCACTTCAAATAGCCCTGCAAAAGGCCTGTGAACCGAAGTTCTTCTCAATAAAACGCATAGTTAAATCATTGAAATAAAACAATAATAGGAAAAAGGCGCAAAAAAATGCTGCAACATGCAAAAAAGTGGTTGCGGGGATCAGTCAGTAGGCCTAGAACCCCCCTCACCGGCGGCGCAGAGATGCACCAACGGGGCGCCAGACGGGCCACATGGTCAAGAAAGCGGAACAATAACAGAGACTTATGCAGGCTGGCGCGCCTAACAAGATCAGGCGCTTCGGTTGGTTTTTGTCTCTGAGCTCTTTGAAATTGATAGTATCTGAAGAGATATGTGGGCGGTTTGGCCATTTCGATGGATCAACCTCGACATATCGACTTACTAGGGTTTCGACCCGATTATGTAAGGTCAGCTTCACTGTTTGGACGGCTTCGGTTTCTTTGAAACCAAGCACAACAAACAGAAAGAATGGTTCATGAAGTTCAGTAAGCTTCATGGATTGATATGTGCAGAGGTTCGACGTCAAGGATAAGCGTGTAAGCGCTTTTCAACTTGAGAGTTTGATCCTGGCTCAGAACGAACGCTGGCGGCAGGCCTAACACATGCAAGTCGAGCGCCCTTTCGG
>JBCCVD010000039.1:0-24837 GCA_039195745.1 Pseudomonadota bacterium
AGCAGCAACGGAAAGAGCGACGATTGCGGATGCGATAAGAGTTTTCATTTTGGTATCTCCAGTATGTAAGTGCCTGTTGAGGCGTAAGGTTTTGGACTGTGTGTCCGGTGTGTGTGTCGGACCTGAGGTCCGCGTTGATGTATCGGCGTGTTGCCGTTTGATGAGATGAATATGCGCCTTCCTATTCGCACCTTCAACGCACAACATTAGCAATCATACTGTATTTCTGAGCATTCACGCACATACACCTCCACAGCCCGACCCACAAGCTCACGCCCCCGTGACAATCCGCTCACATCCCGTGATCCCGCGCCCTTCCCGGCTTCATCTTGGCAAAAATATGCAGGCCGCACCGCCCCACTCGCGACTCGCATCGCCTAACGTGTCACGGTGCAACGAGCGGCCCGCAGGGCCAGAATGACGCAAGCCGGCGATTTCGCCGGCTTTCAATTTGATAAGACGGCCCCTCCACCCCATATCCATCCCATGCTGTTGTTCAAATTCGGTCCGATCCTGCTCGCCCTCGCCTACGGGCTCTTGATGTACAAATTCTCCGCGTGGAACACGCGGCGGATGTTGGACCAGAAATCCACGCGACTGGCCGACGCGACATTGGAGAAGATGAACCGCGATATGGCCCGCGCGCTGGATGTGGATCACATCAAGGTCCATATTTTCGAAGTCGATCCTGTCAACGGCCTCGCCGCTCCGGACGGACGCATCTTCATCACCCGCGGCTTCTATAATAAATACAAAGCCGGCGAGGTCACGGCCGAAGAGCTCGCCTCCGTGATCGCGCATGAGCTGGGCCATGTGGCCCTCGGCCACAGCAAACGCCGTATGACCGATTTTTCGGGCCAGAACGCGCTCCGGATCGTGCTGACCTCCATCATCGGACGGTTTGTCCCCGTGGTCGGCCCATGGATCGCCGGGTTCCTGATCAACATGCTAACCGCCAAGCTCTCCCGCCGCGATGAATATGAGGCCGACGCCTATGCCTCCGCACTGCTGACCAAAGCGGGCATCGGCACGGGGCCGCAAAAGACGCTGTTTCAGAAACTCGACAAGCTCTCCGCAGGGATGAACAGCGCACCGGCCTGGCTACTCAGTCACCCCAAGACGGCAGAACGCATCGCGGCCATCGAAGAAAACGAAGCCAAATGGGGCGTCACGAACTAAGCGCCTTGCCCAATCGCGGCAAGCGCGCCCGCTTCATCAGGGCACGCAGCGTGATCTCCGACCCCATCATATCCACCGCAACGCGGTGCACATCGCGCACGACACCAGCCACATCATCCGGGGCCTCCAGCCACAGTCCTATCAGAAATTCATCCGGGCTCAGCCGCTGTACGCCCTCAAAGGCGAGGCTCTGACGCGGGAAATCCTTCGCATTCAGCGTCACGATCACATCAGCAGACCCCGCAATGGCGGCCGCCAGCACGTGAATATCATTCTCATCCGGCAAATGCAGCCGCGCCAGATCGCGGTCGCGCGGCCGAACCGAGGCCTGCGGAAACTGCGCCTGCAGCACCGCCACTTCGCCGCGCGCCTGCATCTCCGCTTCTGGCCCCAGCTTCACCGTCGCGCGCGCCCATTCCTCCAGAATGCGCTCCGACCAGATCGGCTGATACAATCCACGCGCAGCCACGCCGGTCAGCACTTCCCGCAGAACGGTCGGGAACAACACGCAAGCATCCAGACAAGCGCGCATCAATCGAGCCGCAGAAACAGCGCCTTCAGATAGCCGCTCTCCGCCAAGGCGCTATGCATTGGATGATCGGCCCCCGCGAACCCTGTATGGATCAGCTGCGCCGCACGTCCCGATTTCGCCACCCCGCGCAAAGACGCCTGCCGGAATTTCGACAGATCGGCGGCATGGCTGCAGGAACACAACACCAGATAGCCCCCCGGTGCGACCAGCCGCGCCGCCATGGAGGCGACGCGCGCATAGGCGGTCAACCCGTTCTGAAGCGCTTTTTTCGAGGGTGCAAAGGCAGGCGGATCCGCGACCACGAGATCAAAAGCCTCACCCTCGCCCTGCAACGCCTCCATCACTTTGAACGCATCGCCCTTACGGGTCGCAAACCGCGCCGCCACGCCAGAGGCCTCCGCGCCTTGCGCGGCCAAATCCAGCGCCGCTTGCGAACCATCCACGGCCAAGGCCGATTGCGCACCGCCCGCCAATGCGGCGAGCCCGAAACCGCCCACATGGCTGAACACATCAAGCACCCGCGCGCCACTAGCCAAAGATGCGGCGAAGGCGTGGTTTGGGCGCTGATCGTAAAACAGCCCCGTCTTCTGCCCACCGGCAATATCCGCAATATAAGTCGCGCCATTCATCACCACAGGCACTGGACCGTCCAACTCGCCGCGCACCACGGCGCTCACATCATCCAAACCTTCCAACGTGCGCGTCCGACCGCTGGCATTCTTGTAGACCGTGCTGATCCCAGTCACGGCGACCAGCGCCTCGACCAGCATATCAAACCGGACCTCCGCCCAAGCTGCATTGGGCTGAACCACGCAAGTCTCGCCGAACCGGTCGATCACCACGCCGGGCAACCCGTCGCCTTCGGCATGAATCAAGCGATAAAAGGGCGTGTCATAAAGCCGTTCGCGCAAAGCCAGAGCGCGCGCAATCCGCGCCTCAAACCACGCCTGATCGACCGCGGCACGCGTATCAGGGTCCAGCATCCGCACCATGATCTTCGACAGACCGTTGACGGCAACCAGACCGATATCCACACGCTCCGCATCTTGCAATTCGGCGAGGCTGCCGGGCGCAATTGCCTTGGTGCGCCGATCGGTCACGATGTCATCGGCGTACACCCAAGGCGCGCCGCGACGCAGGCGCAACGCATCCGCTTTTGGCTTCAATCGGATCACGGGGCGGACGGGCAAAGAAGAAGGGGGCACAGTCATGCGCCCCCCTTAAGCTCTTCTGTGCTGCTGTGAAAGCGCTGATCTCAGCGCGTGACACGCTCCCAACCTTCAGGCGGGCTGAGCGGATCATAGGCCGCGCGGCTGACCTGCACGTCGGAGGCGGGCTGGCGCGGCAATCCAAGCCCCGGAAACTGACGACGCATCGTGCCAGTCAGATGCGACAGGATACGCACTTTCTGGGTATGCCCGCGACGCTCTGCCTCAAAGGCCTGCGCGCCACCATAGGCCTTCAGGTTCAACTCGATCTCTACCGGGCCATGCAGCGGGATATTGGTGAGCGCATCAACCACGGTCAGAGAAAACACCATGTGATGCACGCCACCCACGCTGTAGCGCGCTTTCTCCGTCAGGGAGTGGAAGCGCGACAGCGTAATGTCGAAATAGACCGCGCGATCCCCGTTCAAATGGGTCAGGCCGCGGCTCAAACCATCATCAAGGATTTTTGCAACCTGCGCATGACGATCCCCATACGGATCATCGCGCCAGACAATATCTGCAAACGGATAGTAACGGTTCGCTTCCGACACACGCAGATCATCAGGAACATTCACACGGACATCGAGGACGTTCCATGTCGTGCTGAGCGCTGTAATCTCAGACGGGACCAAGGGCGCGACAGCGTTATCCGCGCTTCGCGTCACTGTGCTTGTGCCAGCGCAGGCACTCAAACCGCCTGCAATCATCAAAGCAACCAAAGTCTTTACAATTCTCATCTCGCATCTCCCTCGTGAGGGCGTCTCACGTTAATAGATGGTTAATAAATTGCTAAAGAACTTGGGCAGAAATAAGAAAAACCCGCACCGCTTTTAAGGCGGTTGCGGGCATTTCCTGTGTCAGACCCCCGGTTTTTCAGGGAGGGTTGGCCGAGGGCTCAGGCCGTTTTCGAACCATGCGGCAGCAGCGACGCGACAGCGTTTGCAATAGCATTGCGCAGGGTGATCAGGCCATGGCGGGCCGCCTGCGCGCGCAGCACGCGGGCACGGGCTTCAATCTCGGCGAGGTCGGTTGCGGTTATCTCATTTTGCATTGTCTTATCTCCGGGTCATATCTTGCTTTGTTGACACAGAGATAGGCGCGACACCGTGCCATGACATCGCCCAAAGGGGAAAACCCGCCATGCGCTGAGCGCATAGCAAGTCGTTAACCATGCGTAAATTCAGCCTTTTATGTCAGACACCACAGCTTTCGCACCTTGCAACATCCACGCATGCTCGGACCCTGCAACATAGGTGGTAAACCCGTATTGATCCCATTCGCGCGCCTTTGCGGCGCCCGGCACCCACGTCATATAGGCGACACCATGCGCTTTGGCTGCCTCGCCGACGCGCTTCATCGCAGCACCCAATTCGGCAGAGTTAAGATCGGTCTGCCCCATCGCCACGCTCAGGTCCGCAGGCCCGATAAACACGCCATCAATGCCATCGCATCCCGCAATCGCGTCAATCGCTTCAACCCCCTCGGGCTCTTCGATTTGCGCGATCACAATGGTCTCCTCCACCGATTGCGCCAGAACCTGAGGCATGGTCCGGGTCGCAAACCCTGCCCAGCGCGTGGAGCCCGCATAGCCGCGCCCGCCCTTGCCGAAGCGCGACCCGCGCGCAATCGCCTGCGCCTTCTGGGCACTGTCAACATGCGGCACGACAACGCCCACAGCGCCCGCATCCAGCACTTTCAGCAGTTCATCCGGTGTGCCCGCTGGCACACGCACCAAAAGTGGGAAATCCAGCGCGCGCCCCACCGCCAGACATGCATCCAGCCGCATCCGGTCATAGGGCGCATGTTCCGCGTCGAGAATAATGAAATCGAGGCCAGAGCCTGCAAGGATCTCGATCAGATCGACCGACGGGGTCTTGAGAAATGTGGACACGAGCCGCTCGCCCCCCACCATCCGCGCTTTCAAATCCGCAATACCCATCGTCGTGCTCTCCGCTGTTATGACGTCGCCACCCTAAGCGCCGCTCAAACCGAAAGAAAACCCTCCGACAGCAAACAGGTCACAAATTTCTCGCAAGCCACGCTGCGGCTGCTAGCTTAGCAACATGGTTTTGCAGTTTCGTCCCCAAGGCATCTATTGCCCCGCCGGTGATTTCTACATTGATCCGTGGAAACCCGTGGACCGCGCGCTGATCACCCATGGCCATGCCGACCATTCGCGCTGGGGCATGGGGGCCTATCTCGCAACGCAGGCCGCCACGCCCGTGATCAAGCACCGCCTCGGCGACATCAACATCGAGACCATCCGTTACGCAGAACCGCGCCAGATCGGAGACGCAAAAGTCTCCTTCCATCCTGCAGGACACGTACCGGGATCGGCGCAAATCCGGGTGGAGGTCGCAGGCGAGGTCTGGGTCGCCTCGGGCGATTACAAAACCGTCGATGATGGCCTGTCAGAGCCGTTCGAGCCGGTCCCCTGCCACGCCTTCATCACAGAAAGCACCTTCGGCTTGCCGGTCTTCAAATGGGACGCCCAAGAAGACGTCATCGCGGGCCTCAACGCCTGGTGGCAATCCAACCGCGACGCGGGCCGTTTCTCCGTCATCGGGGCCTATGCGCTGGGAAAAGCGCAACGCATCCTCGCCAATGTCGACACCTCCATCGGCCCCATCCTGACCCATGGCGCGATCGAGAACACCAACACAGTGCTGCGCGCCCAAGGCGTCGCCCTGCCCCCCACGATCCGCGTCACCAAAGACACCGATGTAAAAGCCCATGCCGGCGCGCTGGTCATCGCCACACCCTCTGGCATGGGCGGGCCATGGATGCGCAAATTCGGTCAGGCCTCCACTGCCTTCGCCTCTGGCTGGATGGCGATGCGCGGGGTGCGCCGCCGCAGATCCGCCGACCGCGGCTTCATCATGTCCGATCACGCCGATTGGGAGGGGCTCAACAACGCCACCAAAGCCACCGGCGCGGAACGCATTTTCGTCACCCATGGCTACACGACCCAATTTACCCGCTGGCTTACGGAGCAAGGCTATGACGCCGCCGTGGTCGACACAGAGTTCGAAGGCGAAAGCCTCGACAGCCCGGAACCTGAGCCGGAGGCCGCAGAATGATCACAGCAGCGCCGCGCATCCCTCGACATGGGGGCAGGCTATGAAGCGCTTTGCCCAACTCTTTACAGCGCTCGACCAGACCACGAAAACCAACGCAAAAGTCGCAGCCCTCGCCGCCTATTTCGAAACTGCGCCAGAGAGCGACAAGCTCTGGACCATTGCGCTGCTCTCAAGCCGCCGCCCAAAACGCGGCGTCACCACGACACTGCTGCGCGAATGGGCAGCAGAAAAGGCAGGCATCCCGCTCTGGCTGTTTGAGGAATGCTACCCCATCGTGGGCGACCTGTCAGAAACCATCGCCCTTGTCTTGCCGCCTGCTACGGCGACCAGCAACAAAACCCTGACAGACTGGCTGGAGGTCGTGCGCACCCTCGGCCAGTATGACATGGAGGTGAAAAAACAGATCATCCTCGACGCATGGGACAGCCTGCCCCCGATCGAGCGCTTCCTGTTCAACAAACTCATCACCGGCGGATTGCGCATCGGCGTCAGCCAGAAACTGATGACCCGCGCCCTGTCTCGCGCCACGGGCATCGAGGAACCCACCCTCGCCCACCGCCTGATGGGCGACTGGACGGCCGATAAGACGACCTTTCAGGATCTGATCCTCAGCGAAAACCCGGAGGCCGACGCCTCCAAACCCTACCCGTTCTACCTCGCCTACCAGCTCGAAGAGCTCGACGCTTTGGGCGACGCGGCCCAATGGCGCGCGGAATGGAAATGGGACGGGATTCGCGGCCAGCTCGTGATCCGGCGCGGGCAGCACTACCTGTGGTCGCGCGGGGAAGAGCTGATCACAGACCGTTTCCCCGAATTCGCCAGCCTGCCCGATTTCGCACCGGATGGCACCGTTTTCGACGGCGAAATCCTCGCCTGGGATCACGCCACCGACGGTCCACAAAGCTTCAACGCCCTGCAGCCCCGCATCGGACGCAAGACCGTTCCCAAAAAGCTGCTCAAAGAGGCGCCGGCCGTGCTTTACGCCTATGATCTTCTGGAGCATGACGGGCAGGATTTGCGCGACCAACCCTATGACACACGCCGCGCCGCGCTCGACGCGCTGCTGAAAACCCTGCCGAAAGAGGCGCCGATCCGTCTGTCGGCCCGCGTTCCTTTTGCAGATTGGCCCGCGCTTGCCGCCTTGCGCGAAACCTCGCGTGCGCGCAATGCAGAAGGCTTCATGCTGAAACGCGGAGACAGCCCCTACCTGTCAGGCCGCAAGAAAGGCGATTGGTGGAAATGGAAGGTCGACCCGCTGATGATCGACGCTGTGATGATCTACGCGCAGGCAGGATCTGGACGACGCGCCAACCTGTTTACCGATTTCACCTTCGCTGTCTGGAACGGTAATGAACTCGTCCCCTTCACCAAAGCCTATTCCGGCCTGACCGATGCCGAATTTCGCAAAATCACAGCCTGGGTCCGGAAAAACACGCTGCAAAAATTCGGCCCCGTCAGACAGGTCACGCCGGAACATGTGTTTGAGATCGCGTTTGAAGGCATCCAGCGCTCCACGCGTCACAAATCCGGGGTCGCGCTGCGTTTCCCACGCATGTCCCGCTGGCGCCATGACAAACCTCTCGACGAAGCCAACACACTGGACGACCTAAAAGAAATGCTGGAAACCTACGGCTGAGCTTCATCTTGGTAAAAATATGCAAAATCCTGACCTGCCCACCAGCGCCCCGCCCCGTCCTTGCACCGCACCACAGCAAAAAGCGCCCAAAGGCGCCGTGGACACGCATATCCATATGCTCGCAGCGCCCGAGGAATTCGCGCCATCGCCAAGCCGCGTCGAAAATCCGGCGCCGCTGGACATGGATGGATTTCTGGCCGCCTACCGCGCGCAATGCGAAACGCTGGGTATCGAGCGCACGGTCGTCGTCCATTCGATTGTCTACGGTGCAGAAAATGCCGTCACGATTGAAGCGATCCGCAGGCTCGGACCAGACGCGCGCGGCATTGGCCTCGTCAAGGATGGCGCGGGCCCGCGCGCGCTAGATGCTTTGGCAGAGGCGGGCATCAAGGGCATCAGGCTCAATTACGTGCATGGCGGTGTGCTCAGCTGGGCAGGCGCGCAGGCCCTTGCGCCTGCCTTGGCGGAGCGTGACATGCATCTGCAAATGCTGGTCAATGCGGACAAACACATGAGCGAGATCGCAGAGGCTGTCAGACGCTTCCCCTGCCCCGTCGTCTTTGATCACATCGGCTGGCCTAATGTCGCCGCGGGGCCATCAGAGCCCGGGTTCCAGACCATGACGGAGCTGGTCCGCGAAGGGGCGGCCTATGTCAAACTCTCCGGCCTTTACCGTACCAGCACAGCGCCATGGCAAGACGCGGACCCGCTCGTCGCAGCACTGGTCGAAGCCAATCCGGAACGCTGCCTCTGGGGGTCCGACTTCCCCTATATCATGCTCGCAGATGCAGAAATGCCCGATGCGGGCGCCGCGCTGGATGCATTTCACCGCGTGGTAACTTCATACGCAGACCGCCAGACAATCCTCGTCGACGCCCCGGCAGTGCTTTACGGGTTCGCGTGACGCCACGTCTGGCTTGTGATGTGGTCATGACGTGCCAAATTGCCCGGACAGTCACGAGGGGAGCCCCATGCCACAGATCGTCGAAGAATTTGTCACATTGCTCAGCCCCAAGGCCAAAGGTCGCGTCAAAGGCTCTGCCAAACTGATCATCGCAGATCACGGGACAGTCCTGTTGACAGAAACAGGCGCGACTGCAAGCGACGCCCCTGCCGACGTGACACTCAAAGCGACAGAGGCCACTTTTCGCGCCATTCTGGACGGGACACAAAACCCGGTCATGGCCGTCATGACCGGAAAATTGAAGGTCGATGGCAATCAGATGCGCGCCCTGAAAGTCAGCGATATCCTGACCGAATAGAGCGCCTTCGGCGCCCGCGATGTTTTGCGTTCTTTGAGACTTTCAGTCTCAGCCACGCGGGCAAACTCTGGAGCATATTTGCTGCAAAAAGAAGCCCTGGTGGGGTTCAGGCGGTTTTAAGGATTTTCGGGCGCGCGCCCTCTTTCCATGCTCGGGCTGCTTTGCCAAACGCCGCGAAGAGGGGTTTGGACACCGGATCGCTTGCCGCACAATATTCAGGATGCCATTGCACCGACAGGCAAAATCCCGGCGCATCCTTGATATAGATTGCCTCAGGCGTGCCATCCGGCGCGTAGCCATCGATGATCACGCGCGCGCCGGGTTCTTTGATGCCTTGGCCGTGCAACGTGTTGGTCATCACCTCAACATCACCCAGAATCTCATGGAACGGCCCGTCAGGCGTGAAACTTACTGTGTGGCGCAGTTCGAATTTTTCTTCCAGCGTGCCATCGGGGGGCATGCGATGGTTCATCCGGCCCGGCAGATCGCGGATCTCAGGGTAAAGCGTGCCGCCCATCGCGACATTGACTTCCTGGAAGCCCCGGCAAACGCCGAAAAACGGTTGACCGTTTTCCACACAGGCCCGGATCAGCGGCAAAGCCACTGCATCGCGGGCGCGATCAAACGCCCCATGCGCCTCCGTCGCGGGTTCGCCATATTCCTCCGGATGCACATTCGGTCGCCCGCCAGTGAAAAGGAAGCCGTCGCATATCTCCATCAATTCGGCGGTGGATGCATAGCCCGGGCTGGTGGGAATGATCAGCGGGATACAGCCCGTAGCTTCCGAAATCGCTTCGCAATTCATTTGTCCCGCGGAATAGGAAGGGTATTCATCATTGATCAGATAAAAATTGCCGATAATGCCGATCACTGGGCGGGACATAATCCACCTTTCTAGATATTTCATCCTTCATACGCAAAAGGACCGCACTCTGTCGAGCCGTCCCTTTGCACATAAGATGTGCATCTTAAGAACTCGTTAGACCGACCGCAAAAGCTGCAAGCGGGTCAGCTTGCTTTCAACGCCAACCGCCGCGCATGCAAGACTGGCTCTGTATAACCGGAGGGTTGCACCCGGCCTTTGAAGACCAGATCGCAGGCGGCCTGAAAGGCGATCCCATCAAACCCCGGCGCCATCGGCTGATACTGCGGATCGCCCGCATTCTGACCGTCCACCACCGCCGCCATCTTGTGCATCGCGCCCATCACTTGCTGCGCATCGACCACATCATGATGCAGCCAATTGGCCAGTGCCTGACTTGAAATCCGACAGGTCGCGCGGTCCTCCATCAGGCCTATGTCATTGATATCGGGGACTTTCGAGCAGCCCACACCTTGATCGACCCAGCGCACCACATAGCCGAGGATCCCTTGCGCGTTGTTTTCCACCTCGCGCATGATCTGCTCCTCGCTCCACATCCGGTAAGCGGCCAGCGGGATGTCGAGGATCGTCTCCACATGGGCGCGGCGCCCACCTGCCTTCAGAACTGCCTGCACCCCGAACACATCGACCTTATGGTAGTGCAGCGCGTGCAAAGTCGCAGCCGTCGGTGACGGCACCCAGGCGCAATTCGCACCGGCCTTGGGATGTTCGATCTTCTGCTCGATCATCGCGGCCATCAGGTCGGGCATGGCCCACATGCCTTTGCCGATCTGCGCGCGACCCGACAGGCCGCATTCGAGCCCAATATCCACATTGCGGTTCTCATAGCCACCGATCCATGCCTTGCGCTTGATGAAATCCTTGCGCGAAAACGGACCGGCCTCCATCGACGTATGAATCTCATCGCCCGTGCGATCCAGAAAGCCCGTATTGATGAAAGCCACCCGCGATTTGGCGGCGCGGATGCACTCTTTCAGGTTCACCGTTGTGCGGCGCTCCTCATCCATGATCCCGATCTTGACCGTGTGCTGGGGCAAGCCCAAAGCCGCCTCCACCCGGTCGAAAATCTCATCCGTGAAGGCCACTTCTTCGGGCCCGTGCATCTTTGGCTTGACCACATAGACAGAGCCGGTCAGGGAGTTCCCCCCCTCCCGCTTCAGGTCATGCATGGCGATCAGCGTGGTCACCATCGCATCCATCAGACCTTCGTAAATCTCATTGCCGTCGCGATCCAGAATGGCCGGGTTCGTCATCAGATGGCCGACATTGCGCACCAGCATCAGGGCGCGGCCCTTGACGGTCAGCGCGCCCCCATCCGGCGCGGTGTAGAGACGATCCGGGTTCAGCGCACGGGTAAAGGTCCGCCCGTCTTTGATGACCTCCTCCTCCAGATCACCGCGCATCAGGCCCAGCCAGTTCTGATAGGCCTGCACCTTGTCTTCGGCATCCACGCAGGCCACGGAATCTTCGCAATCCATGATGGCAGAAACAGCACTTTCCAGCACCACATCTGCCAGCCCCGCCTGATCGCGCGCGCCGATGACATGCGTCCGATCAAAGACAAGTTCGACATGCAAACCATTGTTTTTCAACAGAACCGCATCCGGCGCCTTGGGATGACCACGGTAGCCCACGAATTTCTCAGGCTGCGCCAATGGCATGTCATCGACCATCAGCGCGCCGTCGCGCACAAAATAGCGGCGCGCGTCAGCATGGCTGGTGCCTTCGACCGGGAACGCCTCGTCCAGAAACACCCGTGCGCGGGCCACAACCCGGGCACCGCGGCCCTTGTCATAGCCACCGGCAGGCGCGGGGGAGCCCATGGCATCCGTGCCGTAAAACCCGTCATAGAGCGAGCCCCAGCGCGCATTCGCAGCATTCAACGCGTAGCGCGCATTGGTGATCGGCACGACCAGTTGCGGGCCCGGTACGGTCGCGATCTCAGCGTCGACATTGGCTGTATCGATCTCGAACGCAGCGCCTTCTGGCACCAGATAGCCGATCTCAGTGAGAAACGCCTTATAGGCCACGTGATCATGCGATTGCCCGCGCCGCTCGATATGCCACGCGTCAATCTGCGCCTGCAGATCCGCACGCTTTTGCAGCAGCGCCGTGTTCTTCGGGCCCAGCTCATGCGCCAGCTCAGACAGGGCGTTCCAGAACCGATCCGCTGAAATCCCCGTGCCATCAAGCGCCTTGCCCTCGATAAAGTCAGACAGAATGGGATCAACCTGAAGCTCGGAACGGGTGACGCGCTGTGTCATGGGCAGTCCTTTGTGTGCAATGGTATGCCCAACCCATAAAAGAGCCATGGCGCAGGCGCAATCTATTCACGGTGTCCCTGCATGCGAATGGAACTTCAAATAAAGTTTGAAAAACTCAGCCGCTTTTCGCCCGCCTGCACCGCTCCGAACAGTACCGCACCTCATCCCACACCTTCGCCCATTTCTTGCGCCATGTAAAAGGCAGCCCGCAGGTGGCACAGGTCTTGGACGGCAGGTCCGATTTCTTGCGCATCTTGGCCATCACAAATCCAGTTTCAACTGATCCACAGGCGCAGGTTTTGCGCGACGCGGGCTCCGGTCATTGACGAAACGCGGGTCCTTGCGGGAGGCATGTTTCTCCACGATCCGCGCGGCCTCCGCCCGAAACGCCTCCCCTTTGCGCACAGCCCAGACCGCGTCGCGCGCGGCTTTTGCGGCGGCTTTCACATCGACAATCGGCGCGGGATAGCTGCGCCCGACAATGCGGCCCGCCCCGTCCCAGCGCCACGGCTCTTGCAGGTATTTATCCGGCACATCGGCCAATTCCGGGCACCACTTGCGGGTGAAGACGCCATCCGGGTCCTGATCCTGTCCCTGTTTGACCGGGTTATAAATCCGCACCGTGTTCATGCCCGTCGTGCCGGATTGCATCTGGATTTGCGACCAGTGAATGCCGGGCTCGTAATCGGTAAACATCCGCGCCAGCACCGGTCCATGCACCCGCCAATCGAGCCACAAATGATAAGACGCCACAGCCGTCACCATCGCCCGCATCCGAAAATTCAGCCAGCCGGTGTGCTGGCAAAAGCGCATGCAGGCATCCAAGAAAGGCAACCCCGTCTGGCCATATTGCCACGCATGCAGACGGCTCGGATCACTCTCGCGCGGGCGCAGGTTTTCATAAGCCTGATGCAGGCAGCGGCTTTCAATCTCCGGCTCGTCTTCGAGCTTCTGCATGAAGTGATCGCGCCACGCCAGACGCGCCTCGAACGACCGCATTGCCCCCAGCCAGCCCGTGCGTGTGCCCTTCACCTCAGCCTTGCGCGCCCTTCCCGCCTGCACCGCCTCGCGCATCGACATTGTGCCATACGCCAGATGCGGCGACAGGCGCGAGCAGGCCCACTCCCCCTCCAGAGGGGAGGACATCGCCTTGCGATATGTCTGCCCCCGCTCGGTCAGAAAGCCACCCAGAAGAGAGAGCGCATGGCCCCGCCCGCCGGGCTGGCGCGCAGGGCAGCGATCCTCAAGATCAAGGTGAGGAAGCGCGCCCGGCGCAACACCATGCGGCCTCAAGGCGGTCGGCGCTTCAATCTGCGGTTGATACATGAACCCGTCGCGCTGCCTGGCCCACCCATCGCGTCCCGCCAGCCTGCGCACCACGCCGCATTGCGGCACTTCTTCCCACGCAATACCCGCGCCACGCGCCCAAGCCCCAACCTGTCTGTCGCGCGCGAACGTCCACGCATTGCCGGTCTCTTCATGGCTGATGATCCGCTGAGCACCCGTCTCATGACAGAGCGCCGCGAGCACCTCGCACGCCTCTCCGGAGCGGATGACCAATGGCGCGCCGAGCCCCGCCAGTTCCTGCTGCAGGGAGGCGATAGCCTCCCGCAGAAATGCCCATTGCCGTCCGGATGTATCCGGCAAAGCCCAATAGTCCGGCTCAATTATATAGACGGGCACAACCGTCCCCGCCTGCGCTGCGCGCAAAGCCGGATGATCCACGACACGCAGATCGCGTTTGTACCACAAAAGGCAGGTGTCACTCATGGCAGAGGACTTAGCGGTCGGTTGTCAGCCGACAACCATGAAGGGCTGACAGCTTAGCGCAGCCGCATGACGATGTTGTATTTGTCACCGGCGTCCCGGACGAACGACCCTTGAAGGGTACTGGCATTTAGGCGCTTGTAGCTCCACCTGCCGCCTTTGGTCTTGAATTTGAACTTCCGTTTCGAACTGCCGCTGTATTTGTACACTCTACAATCATTTTTGATGCAATAGGCCAGTTTCTTATCCGCCAGAAACTCAATGGTGCTTGGAAATTCTTTTGGTTTTCCGCCATCCCAATATCCGAAATAGACTTGCTCGGCAGTGGCGGGCAGTGCCCAGATGGCAACCACAGCGGCTGCGATCAACGTTCTCATAAGACGATCCCCCTCGTAACACGTCTGACGGTATAGCACAGTTCCGCCGCGCGACCAAATTCGTGGGGCTGCAACGTCTGAATTCACAGCTGCACTGATTTTGCGTTACCTGTCGCGCAACCCCTTGCACTTGCCACAGGATCTGCGTCTTCTACCGCTTCCCATGTGCGCGACAGGAGTCCACCCGCAATGAAAGACGCCAGCCCCTCCACAGCCCCTCTGGAAGTCTTCCTCAAGGACTACACGCCGCCCAGCTATCTGGTCGACACGGTGGAGCTGACCTTCAAACTGCACCCGACCGCCACGCGCGTGATCTCCAAAATTGCATTCCGTCCCAATCCGGACGCGACGGACAAGACGTTTTACCTGCACGGGGAAGAGCTCAAACTGATCTCCGCCACCATCGACGGCCAAGACGCCCAAGCCAAGATCACCGATCTGGGCCTCACCGCCCAAGCCCCTGACGCGCCGTTCATTTTTGAGGCGGAAGTCGAGATTTCGCCGGAAACCAACACCGCCCTCGAAGGCCTCTACATGTCATCGGGCATGTACTGCACCCAATGCGAGGCGGAAGGGTTCCGCAAGATCACCTACTACCCCGACCGTCCCGACGTGATGGCCGTCTTCACCGTCACAATCGAGGGCGACGAAAAAGTGAAACTGTCGAACGGCAACGACCTTGGAAACGGCAAATGGCACGACCCGCATCCAAAACCTGCCTACCTTTTTGCGCTCGTCGCAGGCGATCTGGTCAACCTGCACGACACCTTCACCACCCGCTCAGGCCGCGAGGTCGACCTCAACATCTACGTGCGCGACGGCGATCTGCACAAAACCGCTTTCGGCATGGACGCGCTCAAACGCTCCATGACGTGGGACGAGGAGGTTTACGGACGCGAATATGACCTCGACCTCTTTAACATTGTGGCCGTTGATGATTTCAACATGGGCGCGATGGAAAACAAGGGGCTGAACATCTTCAACTCCTCCGCCGTGCTCGCCTCCCCCGACACCTCTACCGACGGCAATTTCGCCCGGATCGAGACGATCATCGCGCATGAGTATTTCCACAACTGGACCGGCAACCGCATCACCTGCCGTGACTGGTTCCAGCTCTGCCTCAAGGAAGGCCTAACCGTCTTCCGCGATCAGCAATTCTCCGGCGACACGCGCGGCCATGCGGTCGAACGCATCTCCGACGTGCTCGCCCTGCGCGCCCGCCAGTTCCGCGAAGACAACGGCCCGCTGGCCCACCCCGTCCGGCCAGAAAGCTTCGTGGAGATCAACAATTTCTACACCGCCACCGTCTATGAGAAAGGCGCCGAAGTGATCGGCATGCTCAAGACGCTCATTGGCGATGAAGCCTATTATCAGGGATGCGACCTCTATTTCTCCCGCCATGACGGTCAGGCTTGCACCATTGAAGACTGGTTGAAATGTTTCGAGGACACCACTGGCCGCGACCTAAGCCAGTTCAAGCTCTGGTACTCCCAAGCAGGCACGCCCCGCGTCAAGGCGGAGGACAGTTTCCAAGACGGCACCTACACGCTGACCTTCACGCAACACACCCCGCCCACACCGGGCCAAGACAGCAAAGACCCCAAGGTCATCCCCCTTGCCGTGGGCTTGCTGAACGATGCGGGCCAAGAAATCCACCCGACCAAAATTTGCGAAGTCACGGATGAGGTCCACAAATTCCGCTTCACCGGGTTAGACGCGAAACCCATCCCCTCGATCAACCGCGGCTTCTCCGCTCCGATCATTCTGGAGCGCGACCAGAGCAATGCCGAACGCGCTTTCCTTCTGGCCAATGACACCGACCCGTTCAACAAATGGGAGGCAGGCCGCGCGCTGGCCCGCGACGTCATGATCCGCATGGTGACGGAGGATTGCGCACCCGATCAGGCCTATCTCGATGCGCTGATCAAAGTCGCCCGCGACGACACGCTCAGCCCCGATTTCAAAGCACTGGCCTTCCGCGGACCGTCCAATGACGATATCCAGCAAGCACTGTTTGACGGCGGGATCACACCCGATCCCACGAAAATCTACCTCACCGCGCGCAGCCTGATGCAATCGCTGGCGCAAGCCACGCAAGACCTGCTGCCGCGCATCTACGCCGAAATGCAGGTCGATGGCCCCTACCGCCCCGTGGCCGAAGACGCCGCCAAACGCAGCTGGTCCAATACCGCGCTGGGACTGCTCAGCTGCCTCGATGGTGGCGCGCAGGCCGCCAGGCAATACGAGGCGGCAGACAATATGACCCAGCAGATCTCCGCCCTGAATTGCCTGCTGCGCGAGGAAGTCGGTGAAGATCAGAACCAGGCCTTCTATGAGCAATGGAAAGCGGACCGCCTCGTCGTCGACAAATGGTTCGCCATGCAGGTCCTTCACGCAAAAATGGAAACAGCTGGCCCCAAAGCGCAAGCACTGACCCAGCATCCCGATTTCACCATGACCAACCCCAATCGCTTCCGCGCGGTCTTCGGCTCTTTGGGTGGCAATGCGGCGGGCTTCCACGATCTGTCAGGCGAAGGCTACCGGGTCATGGCCGATGCGCTGATCACGCTCGACAAGATCAATCCGCAAACCACCGCGCGCATGTCCACCGTGTTTGAGACGTGGAAACGCTATGACGCCGACCGGCAGGGCATGATGCGCGAGGCGTTGACGCGGATCAAAAACACCGACGGGCTCAGCGGAGACACTTCCGAGATGGTGACACGCATCCTTGGAAACTGACGAGACTGTAAGCGGGCGCATCCGTAAAACACGACCCGCTGTTTCCGTTTGGTAAACCACTGTTTTCGTTGATTTCCCTTTTACAAGACCGGAGATCGCGATAATATCTGCAAAACTAGTTTTAAAAGGTGCTGAATAAATGAATCTTTGGTCTTCTACAGTTGCAGCCGGCGCCGTGGCGTTGGCGAGTCAAGCGGCCGCCACCACGATCAGCATTACCGAATTCAGCGCAGCGAATCTCGGCAGTGCAACATCAGATTTGTCAAATGTTGTGACCGAAGACTTTGAGATGCTTGGCGGCGAACGTGAAATCGCGCCAAACACCAGCCTTGCCTCGACGACTGTAGGCTCCTTCACGACTTTGGGCGGCACAGGCACCGGGGGCTCTCGAATCGGCACCGGGACGAATGTTGCGATCCGTGATGGCAATGTCTACGGCCGCACAAACACCAGCGGCGGCATTGGCGACCAGTACTTTCTGGATAGCAACGACACACATGGCATACGCTGGAACGCGTCAAGCAGTCTAGGCCTGTTCAACACGCTGGTCTTTTCGCTCATGGATGGCTCCGAGTTTTCCTACCTGCGCGTCATTGCTGATGGCGTAACGGAAGAGCAGCGCGTCGGTGGTCGGTTAGCCAATGGCAACACGTCATTGGTTGAGATTTCATTGGACCGCAACGTCTCTTCGTTAGTCGTGGAATTGTCAAACTTTACATCTTTCGGTGGCAACGTCAGTGCGCGCAATGATGGCTTCTCCATCGACAGCGTCTCAGTGGGCATTGCGCCCGTGCCTCTGCCAGCCGGGCTGCCTTTGTTGGCGGCAGGCATCGGCGCCTTCGCGGTCCTGCGCCGCAAACAGCGCAAGTCATAAGCGACCAAACCGACACTAAGTAAGACGCCCATCGGACCCCCGGTGGGTGTTTTCATTTCACAGCTTTCTCTCTCGCGTGCATCCCTCTTCAAACTGTGCAATGCTGCGACGCAGCAAAACGACTCACTGGTAGAGATATGTCGGGCACGGCCATCACAATCGCACAGCAAAAAGGCGGCAGCGGCAAAACCACCGTCACGGCCAATCTCACCGTGGCGCTTGCACGCATGGGCAAAAGCGTTGCGATCATTGACACGGACCCTCAGGGCAGTCTGGGCCGCTGGTTCATGACCCGCCGCGAGGTGATGGAGACGCCAGACATGGATTTCTCCACCTCCTCTGCTTGGGGGATAGAATATGAGGTCGGCAAGATGCTTGATGATCATGACATCGTTCTGATCGACACGCCGCCAAAGGCCGATAGCGATCTGCGCCCTGCCCTGCGCAAAGCCGCGTTGACGCTCGTGCCCGTCGCCACCAGCCATGTCGATCTTTGGGCCACGGAAGGCGTGCTGGATCTGGCCCGCCGTGAACGCAGCCCCGCCATGCTGATCCTAAACCGCACCCGCGCTGGCACCCGTCTGGGCGCAGAGATTGCAGAACAAGCGGCCGCGATTGACGCAGAGCTGGCGCACACCACGCTCGCCAACCGCATCGTCTATGCCGAAGCGCTGGGCAAAGGGCTGGGCGTGCAGGACATCTCCAAGCGCAGCCCCGCCGCGCTAGAAGTCGACGCGCTCGCCGCAGAGGTGCTTGCCGCGCTGAAAGATGAATAGATCCTTAAGAATTAATAATATCAAATGCGATCAATAACTTACCGAATTCCCCGCATGCGGGGACAAGCCAAAGATTGCGCAACGCGTCATAAATCCGCCAAACTCGGGTGATTGTTACGTCAAAAATCAAGACGAGTGCACATGCCTATTCTCATCACAATCCTCGGCCTCATCGCCGCCGCCGGCTACTGGGTCTGGCGCGCCCGCAACGCCGCTGAAATGACCCACGAACTTCTCGACGTCGCCAGTGATATCCGCGCCGCCGCCCGCCGCTTCGGATTCCGGCGCAATCAAAACCGCCACCCCGTCGAGGACATTGAAGACCCCAACATCGCCATCGCAGGCATCGCCGTCTCCTTCCTCGAACTCGATGACTACCCGACGTCAGAGGAACGCGACGCAATGATCCGGGGCCTGCAATCGGAGTTCGGCCTCACGATGGCCGACGCCTCAGAGCTGACCGTGCTCGGCCGCTGGATGATGACGCAATGCAATACACCCGACGCCGCCGTCACACGCATGTCCCGCAAGCTCTATAAGCTCAGCAAGGGCGCCAGCTTCGAGGCCTTGATGAACGTGCTGCGGTCTATGCTGGCAGAGGCGGACAGACCGATGAACAGCAAACAGAAATCCGCGCTGGAAGACATCCAGAGCGCCTTCAGGATCAGCTAGGAACCCCGTATGGCCCGCAAGAAATCCATCCTCATCACCGGTGCAAGCTCTGGCATCGGTGCCGCCACCGCCGTGCTGGCCTCCAAACATGGCTATGATATCGGCATCCACTACAACACGGACCTGAAAGGCGCTCAGCTTGTAGCACAGATGTGCGAACAGGAAGGCGCAATCACGCATAGATTTCAGGGTGATCTGGCCAACCCGTCCGAGATCAGCCGCGTCTTCACCGAATTTGACGCGGCCTTCCCGCAACTCGACGCGCTGGTCAACAATGCAGGCATCGTTGACCACCCCCAACGCGTGGACGAGATGTCCTACGAACGTCTGCGCCGCATGGTCGACGTCAATCTAATTGCGCCCATCTTGGTGGCCAAGGAAGCGGTGCTGCGCATGTCAAAGCAATATGGCGGCGAAGGCGGCGTAATCGTCAACACTGGTTCCGCTGCGGCTCGTCTTGGGTCAGCCAATCAATATGTCGACTACGCCGCGACGAAAGCAGGCATCGATATCTTCACCAAAGGTCTCAGCGATGAGGTCGCCGCTGAGGGCATCCGAGTCGTAGCCATCCGCCCCGGCCTGATCGAGACGGCGATCCATGGCAAAGGCGGCCTGCCCGACCGATGCGATGACCTGGCGCATATGGTGCCCATGAAACGCCCCGGCGATGCGGAGGAATGCGCGCACGCGATCCTCTACCTGATGGGAGAAGGTGCAAGCTACATCACAGGTACTTCCGTGGATGTCTCAGGCGGACGCTAATCCTCGGGATTGGCAGCACTGATCAAGGCGGGTCGCGCGATGGGCCGCTTGCCAGAAGGGAGCGCGCGGCAATAGGGTTGCGCACGTGTAAACTGCGCCATCTCTTCGCGTTTCTTGCGACTGCTCAACGGTCCCCAATCCGCGCCAACCCCGGCCCGCCGCCCGTTCTTGCGCGCCACCACCCCGTCGCGCAGCACGGTCTTGGCCATGATCCGCACCGCACAGCTCAGATTAGCCGGTCCGTTCTTCAAGGTTTCGCCGGTCCCTGCCCGGCAGCCATAGCTGCGCGCCGTGCCAGGCAGGATCTGCGTCAGCCCAAACCAGCGCCCGCCCCCGCCCACCGCACGCGGTTTGTAGGTGCTCTCATATTTGACCAGACTTGAGATGAACCCGTTCCAGAAAGCCGCGCGTTGTTTGGGACCGTTTGCTGGATAGGCCGGACACCATGTCGCGATGTCACCTGGCACGGTTCTGACCAAAGGGCGCCCATGCTGCTCCAAAGCCTGCAAGGTCGCGCGCGTCCAGACGACACCTTTGGGGTGAAAATCCCATTTCGCAGGCGGCAGATACACATCTCGCTTTACGGGGCGCGGGCTGCTCCCAAGACCCTCATCCACAGCAACCGGGTCCGCCAAAATCGGAGCGGTGACCAAAGACAGGCAGAGAGTAAGTGCGTGGCAGCGCATGAGGATCAGGCATTGCAGATAGGCCGTGCCATGACAATCCCTTTGTCATTTCTCGCGCCGTAAGCGCCAAAGGACAGCAACAAATCGCCCAACCTCCACACAGTCGCAATGCCGCACATGACTTGATTTACGCCCCGGTTCCTCGCAGGCTGCGCGCATTGTATTGTTGAATTTGCAGAGGGTGATATGGCCGCGAAACTGGACCCGGACAAAAACGGCCCTGAGAAGAAACGCCCCGCGCCCAAACGCGCGCCCAGGCAGACAGAGTCGCTCGAAGAACAAGCCGCCGCGATGGATGAAAGCAGCACCGCGCAGATGGCCGGGTCCGACCCGACTTTCACGCAGACGGGTCGTGTCGGGATGGGAGGCAAACCGGCGATCCATGTCGCCAAAGGCTTGTCGCCACGCGGCAGCGGTTTCGCACTATACTCTGTGGACTCGGCTTTTTCACTTGGCCCCCTTCAGGAATATGTTCTGAGGGAGATGCGCATATCGGAAGGTCAAAGGTCGGTTCTAGCACGCTCAAACGACTATATCATCTATCAGGGCCAAGAAGCGCCCAATCCGTTTATGGCTGCAGTTGTTTCACTCGGTGCGCGTTCTTCCAATTCGGAAATGCTGCTCAGAAGCAGTCTAGCGAATTTGTGGGGCGCAGTTCGCAACAGCGTTACTCTCCCACCTCAGACTACGCTTTGGGTCCCTTTGATGGGAACTGGATCCGCCGGTTTGAGCCATACTAAATCAGCCGAAATTATCAGGGACTTGATCCTCAATCCACAGGGGCTGCTCCCGGAGGAAATTTCCAGCATAAAAATCTCCCTTCCGAAGACAATCACGGAAGAAAACCACAAAGAATGCCTCAGCATCTTTGGCCTGCCCGTGGCGATACACGCACCGCCGCCCCCACCCTCCGAGATGCCGGACCGGTTTCATCCTGACAGACCGGTCTCCGATGTCAGCCGCGATGATCTGGGCCGCGACGCGATTGCGGCGGCGGTGGTGACCAATGTCACGAGCGTCTGGGGCGATCACAAAGCCAATGACTACCCGTTCGCGATCCACCTCTCTGGCCGCTGGGGGTCAGGGAAATCCTCCGTCCTGAGCTTTCTCAAAGCCCGCCTGATCCGGGAGACGACCCATTCCGATCACCAAGCGCGGGAGCAAAAGAAAGGCTGGATCGTCGCCGATTACAACGCATGGCGGATGCAAAACGCTGGCCCCGCCTGGTGGACCCTGCTCACCACCGTGGCCGATCAGACCTATCGCGATCTGGGCGGGCGCGGCAGATATCTGCGGCTCAAAGACCAGATATGGCGCGCCACCCGCATCGCGCGGCCCTGGATGATCGTCGCCGCCGTGCTTCTGGGCCTGCTCAGCCTCTATCTGACCATGGCCACGGGCGATGACATCACCCAGACCATCACGACGGAGAAGACGCAAACCACCACCGATGGCGATCAAACGACGAAGATCACGAACAAAGAGGTCGACCCGATCAGGTCGCCTAACGCGTTTTTCGGCGCCGGCAACGCATGGGCCTTCATCGCTGCAGCCATCACCGCGCTGGGCTCCATCGGCGCGCTTCTGAAATTCCTCGCAGGCTTCACCAAAAGCTCGACCGAGACAGCAGAAGCCGTGCGCAACCTGCAATCAGACCCCACCGCAGCGCTAAAAAACCGCTATGAGAAGATCATCAAACAAACCGGCCGTCCCGTGGCTGTTTTTATCGACGACCTCGACCGCTGCGACGCGCAATTTGTCGTAGACCTGCTGGAAAGCCTGCAAACCGCCTATGCCGATGTGCCGGTACTCTACGTGATCGCCTCCGACCGCGACTGGATCGTGAGCGCTTACAATCAGGTCTACAAAGACTTCCAGCCCGAAATCTCAAAGCCCGGCGCACCTTTGGGCTTCCTGTTCGTGAAGAAAATCTTCCAGCTCGCCGTGCCCGTGCCGGACCTCGCAGGCAAAATGGCTGACACGCTGACCCAAGCCCTGCTCAGGCAAGAGGAAGCCGAGCGCCCCGTGTCGCAAAGTCGCGAGGCGCGCATCACCTCAATCAACGAAGCGGCTGCGCGCGGCGACACCTCCACCATCGCGCAGATCCAGAAAGATGCGCTGGCCGAAGGGCAGGACATCACGACAGAACTGGTCCAAGCCGTGGTCAACCCGCAAGCTCAGGCCGCCGCCGCGCATCAACTGCTCAGGTACACCAAGCTCTTCGAGTCCACGCCACGCGGGGTCAAACGGCTGATCAACGCGCTGACTTTCCGCCAAGGCTACATCCTGACCGCTGCGCAAGATATCCCGTTTGACACCGTGACGCGCTGGACGATCCTGAGCCTGCGCTTTCCCTACACTGCTGACTACCTCGCCAGGCACCCCGAAAAATCCGACAAAGCCAACCGCATCAAGGATGATGCGCCCTATTTCCCGCAAGAGCCGCAGATCGATGAAATCCTCAAAGGGCTCAGCACAGATGACATTGCAGAGGTCGCCGCTTTTGGCTAATCCAAGCGCAGCGAGATTGCCCGAGGACGCCCAAGATGCTTGATCTGACCTATGAGACCCCGAAGCCCAAAGTGATCGCCGGTGCCAAGCAGGATTGGGAGCTGGTGATTGGCCTTGAGGTGCATGCTCAGGTCTCCACCAATGCCAAGCTGTTCTCTGGCGCCTCCACGCAATTCGGGGCAGAACCCAATTCCAACGTCGCTTTCGTCGATGCGGGCATGCCGGGCATGCTGCCCGTCATCAACGAGGAATGCGTCGCCCAAGCCGTCCGTACAGGGCTGGGCCTGAAGGCAGAGATCAATCTCTACTCCGCCTTTGACCGCAAGAATTACTTCTACCCCGACCTGCCGCAGGGTTATCAAATCAGCCAGCTTTATCACCCGATCGTGGGCGAAGGCGAAGTGCATGTGGACATGGAGCCCGGCATCGCGCGCAAAGTCCGTATCGAGCGTATCCACGTTGAACAGGACGCAGGCAAATCCATCCACGACATGGACCCTGCCATGTCTTTCGTCGATCTCAACCGCACCGGTGTCGCACTGATGGAGATTGTCTCCCGCCCCGATATTCGCGGCCCGGAAGAAGCCGCCGCCTATGTCAGCAAACTGCGTCAGATCATGCGCTACCTGGGGACCTGCGACGGCAATATGCAAAACGGCAACTTGCGCGCGGATGTAAACGTCTCGATCTGTCAGCCCGGCGCTTATGAGAAGTATCAGGAGACACAGGATTTCTCCCATCTCGGGACGCGCTGCGAGATCAAGAATATGAATTCCCTGCGCTTCATCCAAGCCGCAATCGAGGTCGAAGCCAAACGCCAGATCGCCATCGTGGAAGCGGGCGGTGAGGTGGAACAGGAAACGCGCCTCTATGATCCTGACAAAGGCGAGACGCGGTCCATGCGTTCCAAAGAGGAAGCGCATGATTACCGTTACTTCCCCTGCCCCGACCTGCTGCCGCTGGAGATCGACCAGAGCTGGGTCGACGATCTCGCCTCGCAATTGCCGGAGCTGCCTGACGAGAAGCGCGCGCGCTTCATGGCGGACTTCAACCTGTCGGAATATGATGCAAGCGTTCTGACAGCGGATACAACCAATGCCGCTTATTTCGAACAGGTGGCAGAGGGCCGCGACGGCAAGCTTGCCGCGAACTGGGTGATCAACGAATTGTTCGGGCGCCTCAAGAAAGACGATGACAAAGCCATCACCGACAGCCCGGTTACACCTGCCCAACTCGGCGGCATCATCGATCTGATCACATCCGACGCGATTTCCGGTAAGATCGCCAAAGACCTCTTCGAGATCGTCTACACTGAAGGTGGTGATCCGGCTGAGATCGTAGAGGCACGCGGCATGAAGCAGGTCACCGATACCGGCGCGATTGAGGCAGCGGTCGATGAGATCATCGCGGCCAACCCAGATCAGGTGGCCAAAGCGAAACAGAACCCCAAACTCGCCGGCTGGTTTGTCGGTCAGGTGATGAAGGCAACGGGGGGAAAAGCGAACCCGAAAGCGGTCAACGAATTGGTTTCAAAGAAACTCAATTCGTAAACCGATTTCGGGTTCCGTGCACGGCAGGTGGTTTTGCACCGCAAAACCACCGAGAGCGGCACCCGGTAACGACAAC
>JBCCVD010000040.1:0-24413 GCA_039195745.1 Pseudomonadota bacterium
GGCGGGGTTGGGCTCCCCCTCGAAAGGCGGCGTGCAGGCGATGATGCGCGGCACGCCCGCAACGCTGGCCGTGGCGACTGACATATGCGCGGAGGCGACCATCGGGAATTTGCCGCCGGGCACGTAGCAGCCGACGGATTGCACGGGGATGTTCTTGTGGCCGAGGATCACGCCGGGCAGGGTCTCTACCTCGATGTCCAGCATCGAAGCGCGCTGCGCCTGGGCGAAGTTGCGCACCTGTTCCTGGGCGAATTTGATGTCGGCCATGTCCTGCGGGCTGACCTTGGCGATGATGCTCTCGATCTCCGCCTCGCTGAGCCGGTAGCTGTCGCGATCATAGCCGTCAAACTTATTGGCGAGCTCGCGCACCGCAGCGTCGCCCCGCGCCTCGATATCGCTCAAGGTCGCCGCCACAGCCCCCGCAACCTTCGCATCATCCTCCGCCCGATCCGCCTCAGGCTTGCCGCGTTTCAAATAGGTGATCGTCATCTCTGGGCTCTCCACTGGTCGCACTCTTTGACCAATGGTCTAGCATGGCTGAATACGTATTCAAGTCTATTCAGGGCGCGGCTCTGCGCCATATCCGCGGAAACGCCGACAGGCCGGCGCGCCAAGCACAAACCTACAAAGATGTGAGCATGGCAGGGCAACGGGTCGCACCGGTTCGCCTTGACCTTTGGGCTGCTTGTTGCCCTAAAGGAGAGGTAGCCAAAACAAGGTAGCAATCATGATCCCGGAACTTGGACAATTCGCGTTGTCGCTTGCTCTGATGGTGGCGCTGGTGCAATCCGTACTGCCGCTTATCGGTGCGGCCCGGGGCAATCTGACATGGATGGAATCTGCGCAGACCACCGCAATCATTCAAGCATTGCTCACTGCATTCGCTTTTGGCGCGCTGATGCATGCCTACATTGTCAGCGATTTTACCGTTTTGAACGTCGTTGAGAATTCGCATTCTCTGAAGCCGATGATCTACAAGATTGCAGGGACGTGGGGCAATCACGAAGGGTCGTTGCTCTTGTGGGTGTTGATCCTTGCACTCTTTGGCGCAGCCGTTGCTGTTTTCGCATCAAATATCCCACTGGCATTGAGAGCGCGCACATTGTCGGTTCAGGCGTGGATTTCTGTCGGTTTCATGAGTTTCATGATCCTGACGTCAAACCCGTTTGAACGGGTCTTCCCACCGCCGCTAGACGGGCAGGACTTGAATCCGCTGTTGCAGGATTTCGGCCTCGCGATCCACCCTCCGCTTCTCTATATCGGGTATGTCGGCTTCTCCATCGTGTTTTCCTTTGCTGTTGCGGCATTGATCGAAGGGCGAGTTGATCCGGCTTGGGCGCGCTGGGTCCGGCCATGGACCTTGGCGGCGTGGATTTCGCTCACAGGTGGCATCGCATTGGGCTCTTGGTGGGCCTATTATGAATTGGGCTGGGGCGGCTGGTGGTTTTGGGATCCGGTTGAAAACGTCTCTTTCATGCCATGGCTTGCGGGCACGGCTCTGCTGCATTCCGCCATCGTTACGGAAAAGCGCGACACGTTCAAAGCTTGGACCATACTGCTTGCAATCCTGACGTTTTCCTTGTCGCTTTTTGGGACATTCATCGTCCGGTCGGGCCTTCTGACATCTGTCCATGCATTCGCAGTCGATCCTGAGCGGGGTATGTACATCCTGGGGCTTCTCGCAGTCTCGATCCTTGGCTCGCTTGCGCTGTTTGCGTGGCGCGCGCCGTCGATGGAAGGAGGTGGGTTGTTCGCGCCGATTTCACGCGAGGCTGGGCTGTTGATCAACAACCTGCTATTGGCGACCGCCACAGCAACAGTGCTGTTTGGCACGCTCTATCCGCTGTTTCTGGAAGCGATCACGAATGAGAAAATCTCCGTCGGGCCGCCTTTCTTCAACGCGTCCTTCATCCCCATTACCTTACCGTTGATCATCGTGATGGGTATCGGACCACATTTGTCATGGAAACGCGCGGATTTGCCAGGGGTATTGGCGCGATTGAAATGGGTGGCGGTTTGCGTATTGCTCGCGACGGTGGTGGTCTTGTGGGTGGCCAATGGCGGACCACTGCTGGCCGTGATCTCCATGGGAATTGCGATCTGGCTTATCGGGGCCACAGTGCAGGATTGGGCGCGGCGCGTGAAGCTCACGCAATCAGGTGCATGGGCACGCATAAAACGCCAACCCCGGGCCAGCCATGGCATGACCTTGGCTCATCTGGGTGTCGGCGTGTTGATGATGGGGGCCATCGGATCAAGCGCTTGGAAAAGCGACACTGTCGCTTTCGCAGAACCGGGCAAGGTCGTGCCAATCGCAGGGTTCGAAGTCACTTTTGAAGGCGTTGAGCAGGTGCGCGGGCCAAACTACATTGCCCAGGTCGCGACGCTGAACGTGGCGAAGGGCGGTGAATTCGTCACCTACCTCTATCCTGAACGCAGGGTTTATCCAGTCGCAGGCAGCACGACGACTGAAAGTGACATCCGCCAGACGCTGGCTGGCGATCTTTATGTCTCCATCGCGGAGCCCGCATCCGATAAGGCAGAAGGGCTTTGGACGCTCCGGCTCATTTACGAGCCGCTCGTCAACTTCCTGTGGGTCGGGTCTGCAATGCTGGTTTTGGGCGGTGGGCTGTCGCTGTCTGATCGCAGGTTGCGCATTGGTGCGCCGCGCCGTTCCGCACCCGCCAACGCCACACCTGCTGAGTGATGTGATGACCCGTATCCTGTACTTCTTGCCCCTGCTTGTGGCCCTCGTGATCGGCATATTTGCGATCTGGGGCTTGTCAGGCGGTCGCGACCCGTCGCTGATCCCGTCGGCTTTGATCTCTCGCCCGGTGCCGGAATTCACGTTGGAGCCCATTGCAGGTACTGAAACCAAGGGGTTCAGTAAAGCTGACCTGCAAGGGCAGGGGCTGACGCTGGTGAATGTATTTGCCAGTTGGTGCTTACCTTGCCGTGCCGAGCATCCAATCCTGACCCGTATGAAAGAGCAGCAAGGTTTGCGCCTCGTTGGTATGAATTACAAAGATAAGCCAGAAGATGCGGCAGGCTGGTTGGACGAACTGGGCAATCCATATGAGTTGATCGGATCCGATTACAGCGGGCGTGTCGGCATCGACTGGGGGGTCACGGGCGTGCCAGAAACCTTCATTGTCAACAACGAGGGTATCGTTTTGCATCGCTTTCCCGGGCCTGTCGTGGGCGACGGCGAACGCCGGTTTCAAGAGGCTCTGGACGCGGCAAAGGCAGCGCAATGAAACGGCTGCTTTTGATCCTGCTTTTATGTGCGACGCCGCTTCTGGCTGTTGAGCCGGACGAAGTGCTTGATGATCCTGAGCTGGAGGAACGCGCTCGCGCAATTAGTGCGGAAGTGCGATGTGTCGTTTGTCAAAACGAGCCGATTGACAGCTCGAATGCCGGCGTGGCGCGTGATCTGCGCTTGATCATCCGGGAGCGGCTCGTGGCGGGCGATACAGACGCTGAAGTGTTCGAGTATCTGGTGCTGCGCTATGGTGATTTCGTGTTGTTCAATCCGCCGTGGAAACCGTCGACTTATGCGCTTTGGTTAGGGCCATTTGTGATCTTGTTTATGGGATTCCTCGCTGTTGTCATGGCTCTGAACAAACAGCGCAAAGCGGTCGCCACCGATCTGACGCCAGAGGAACAAGCGAAACTTAATGAAATGCGCAAGGAAAAGTCATGATCTGGTGGCTGGCGGGCCTGATGGCGCTGATTGTTTTTGTGGCATTGCTGTGGCCTCTGGGCGCACGTCGTCCCGTTCCATCCGGTCGGGCGGCGAAAGCTATGGCGATCTACGAAGATCAGTTGGCCGAACTGGAACGCGATCAAAACCGTGGGCTGATCACCGCTGCAGAGGCGAAAGCGGCTCAGGTCGAGATCAAGCGCCGCATGCTCGCGGCGGGTCAGGATGAGCCAGCGATTAAAAGTTCCTCCGGTCGCAAAACCGTATTGATCGCCGCCCTGTTTGTGCCCATTGCGGGTTTTGCGCTCTATGATCAGGTAGGTGCGCCAGATGTTCCAGCGGTGCCCTTTTCCGAACGCAGCGATGAGCAACGCGACGCGCGCGAGCTCCAAACATTGCTGACGGAGCTACGTTTCCGGCTCGAAAGTGATCCAAATGGCGGGGAAACACAGGGCTGGACGCTGCTTGCAAGCACATTGATGAACCAAAACAGATATGCAGAGGCGGCGGAAGCCTACGCTGTGCTGACCGAACGGCCCGAGGCAACCTCTGCAACATTTTCGCAATATGCAGAAGCGTTGATCCTGGCAGAGAACGGTGCCGTGACCCCGCGGGCAGCGAATGCGATTGCGCGCTCAGCGGAGTTGGATCCGCTTAACCCAGCGGCGAGCTACTACCGCGCGGTCGAATTGGATCAGGCGGGTGAGACGGCCCAAGCGCGAGCCGTATTGCTGGACCGCGTCAGACAGGAAACGCGACCAGCCCCGTGGATGGGTA
Organism: Pseudomonadota bacterium; assembly: GCA_039195745.1. GTDB lineage: Bacteria > Pseudomonadota > Alphaproteobacteria > Rhodobacterales > Rhodobacteraceae > Litoreibacter. Next base: position 4,481 of record JBCCVD010000040.1, read on the forward strand.
CATTTGTGAATCTTGCAAACCAGATGGGCACCAAGCTCGACCTTCCGTCGGTTGATATGCCGCGTTTTGAAACCCAAGGTGGGCCGTCGGCATCGGATGTGGAGGCGGCCTCTGAGATGTCAGAGGAAGACAGGGCCGCGTTCATCCGATCCATGGTGGACAGTTTGGAAGCGCGACTTCAGGAGGAGCCTGAAAATCTTGACGGATGGTTGCAGTTGGCTCGTTCGTTGCTTGTCTTGAATGAAGAAGAACGTGCGCTGAAGGCTTTGCGCAGCGCGGCCCCGTTGGTGCAAGACTTGCCCGAAGATGACCCCAGGCGCGTCACGGTTGAAACGGGCTTGGCGCGGCTGGGCGGGGGCTAACCGCTTGCCTGTTCCAACGCGTCCCGCACGACCGCAGGCGTCAACAATTCCGGCAAAGCGATCCCCTCCGGTGCGCCCGGCCCGTAGACGATGTTGAACGGGATTCCGAAACGCCCATGGCTTTGCAAATAGGCCAAGATCGTCTCGTCAGGTCGTGTCCAGTCGCCCTGCATCGCGACGACATGCTCAGCCGTAAGCAATTGAGAGACCGGCATCCGGTCCAGCACCAAGGCCTTATTGGCCTTGCAGCTCAAGCACCAGTCTGCGGTCACATCGACAAAGACTGTTTTGCCATCTGAGACCAATGCGCCAATGCCCGATGGATCGAAGGCGGCCCACATCTCTCCGGCAGGTGCGACGGTTGGGGCCGGGCGGGCGAAGGCGGCCGGCAATGCGATCGACACGCAGAGAAGTGCTGTCACAGCGCTGCTGCGCAACGCGCCGGATTTCAGCACATGCAGAAGCGCAATCAGGCCGAGCAAACAGGCTGCGATGGCCAGCATGGCGGATTGTCCGACAACTCCTGAAATCACAAATAGCAACCAAATTGCTGTTGCGATAAGAAATAGACCCATCACCCATTTCAGTTTTGTCATCCATGGACCGGGTTTTGGCAGAACGCGCACAGCAGACGGCCAGACGGCCACGAGCAGATAGGGCAGGGCCAGACCGAGGCCGAGCGCCGTAAAAATAGTGAGCGTTTGTGGCGCGGTTCCGGCGAGTGCGAATGTCACGGCTGTACCCAGAAACGGGGCAGAACACGGCGTCGCCAGAATTGCTGCGAAGGCTCCGATACTGAAATCACCGAGCAGACTGCCATCACCGCCTCGGGCGGCGAGGGAGGTGTTCCATGATTGCGGCAGGGTTATCTCAAACAGTCCGAACAGATTGGCCGCGAACAATGTAATAATCGCGGTGATTGCGGTCAGGAAATAGGGGTTCTGAAACTGGATGCCCCAGCCGATGGATCCGCCGCTGGCGCGGATCGCGAGCAGGATCACAGCAAGCGCCCACATGAATGCCAAAACACCGAGCGCCGACATCAAAAATCCTGCCCGCACCCGGGCGGCGGATTGATCAGTGGCTTTGACGACAGAAGCAAATTTAATGGTCAGAACCGGCAACACGCAGGGCATGAAATTCAGGATCACGCCCCCGATGAAGGCGAGCAGGAAAAACCAGGCAAGGCTGTTGCCCGGCACCGCAGATGTCGGAAGGGCGCCGGTTAAATCCGGTGTGACCTCGACCGCGCGGGTCGCATCTGTGACGACCAATCGCAGGGAAGGCGGGTCAGCAGGCGCTGCAAGCACGTCCATATGGACGGTAGCGGCAGTCCCCCCGGCGGACATGGCGATCTGCGGCGGTCCAAATGCGCCATCAAGGCCCAAATCAGGGATTACGCTGAGATCTCTGAACGGTGTCTCGCTTGTCAGCGCGATGTCGAGGCGCTTTGCATCCAGATCAAGGACCGCCGCATCAACGGTGATGTCGCTCAGTTCCGCACTCACCGGGAGTTTGGCCGCAGCCTCAGCGATCAAAGCCCCTGCGTCGCGATCAATCGCTGTGCCGGGCGGCAGAACCAGCGTCAGTTCAAACATTTCCGGCACGCACAGCTCGGCGCAGACCAGCAGGTTGAACGCACCGGTCGCCACCAGCATGTCACCGGGCTCTGATAAAGTGATCCGGATCGGGAAAGTAACCGCGGTCTCATAGCCGTAATTCTCTATCTCGAAGGCGGTGAAACGTTTTGGCGCAGGCCACATCGTCTCGCTGCGTTCAAGATTGGCAGATCCTGTCCAGTCAATTTCAACCGGATAGCCCACTGCGCCGGGCGATCTCCAATAGGTTTTCCAACCTTCGGAAAGTTGTACCTCCAGAGCGGCTGAAATCGTGGTGGCTTCGGGTGCCACACCATTTTCAGCCGTAATCAGCCGGGCCGTGATGCGGTCGCTCACATAAGCTGGCGAGCTCGCAGCCAAGACAACGCCGCAGGTCAGCCAAAGAGCGGCAAGGCTCAGGAGGATGGGGCGAAGCAGGGGCATCAGTTCTCAAGTTAGGCAGGCGCGATGGCCGTCTGTGGGAGGGTTGGCATCAAAGTCACGCAACAGAGTGTCGAAGGCAAGAGGAGAGCAGCCAAGATCACTGGGCTGTGATGGTGCAGTGTTTGACAATCCTGTGACTGAGCCGCACTGTTGCGAGCAACTGGCCACACAGATTTATACCAAGGATAGACACATGATCCGGACGACGTTCGCTGCTGCGACCGCCCTTGCGCTTACGATGCCGTTGCAGGCGCAGAATATGGATGAAGCCGCCCTGAAGGAGCTGATCCTGAATACGATCCGCGACAACCCGGAAATCGTGATGGAGGCCATCGAAACCCTTCAGGCGCGTCAGGCCGAAGCAGAGGCGGTTGCGGCAGCCGAAGCCCTGAAAACGCAACAGGCGGCGCTGCGCAATGACCCGAATGCTCCTGTGCTTGGCAATCCGGAAGGCGACATCACAATCGTGGAATTCTTTGATTACAATTGTGGGTATTGCCGCCGCGTCTTTCCCTCGGTGAAAGAATTGCTCGCAAGTGACGGCAATATTCGCGTTGTGATGCGTGAATGGCCGATCCTTGGCGAGGAAAGCGTCTTTGCGGCCCGTGCTGCTTTGGCCTCTCGCAAGCAAGGAAAATACGAGGAATTCCACAACGCCTTGATGGGGCATGAGGGACGTGCGTCGCAGGCCAATGTGCTCAGCATTGCCGATGATCTTGGAATGGATATTGACCAATTGCGCGCGGATATGGACGGCGCGGAAATCGATGCACATATCGCAACCAGCCGCCAGTTGACGCAAGCGTTGGGCCTCAATGGTACCCCTGCTTTTGTGTTCGGCGACCAGCTCGTGCCCGGTGCCATCGATCTGGAGCAGATGAAAGAACTTGTTTCAGGCTTGCGTAGCTAAGCGTTCACGATCAACGTGCTGATTTCTTCTACTTTTGCGTCAAGCATGGCACGGTCGCCCTTGGCCTCTACGTTTAACCTGAGCACGGGTTCGGTATTGGACTGGCGCAGATTCACCCGCCACTGACCCATATCTAGGGAAACCCCGTCGAGCCTGTCGACATGCGTTGCCTGTGCCACATAGGTGGCCTCAAACGCGTCGATAGCGGGCTGCTTGTCGTCGAGTTTGAAATTGATCTCTCCCGAGGACGGGAAGCGCGCTTTCATATCAGCAACCAAAGCCGATAGCGGCTTGCCCGTGCGGCACATATGCTCGACCACCAAGAGCCACGGGATCATCCCGCTGTCACAATACATGAAATCGCGGAAGTAGTGATGCGCTGACATCTCACCACCATAGACAGCATCCTCGCTGCGCATCTTGGCCTTGATATGAGAATGCCCGGATTGGGAGACCACAGCCTGACCGCCACCAGCCGCGACCAAATCCAACAGTGCCCAGATCACCCGCGGATCATGGATGATCTTTGCACCGGGATATTTTGGCAAAAACGCTGAAGCCAGCAGGCCCACGACATATTCGCCATCTACGAAGGCGCCTGTCTCGTCAAAAAAGAAGCAGCGGTCGAAATCGCCATCCCACGCGACCCCAAGGTCTGCGCCTTCCGCTATCACGCGATCTGCGGTTTGGGCGCGGTTTTCTTCCAGAAGCGGATTTGGAATGCCGTTGGGGAAGCTGCCATCGGGAGCGTGGTTGTGACGTATGAACGTAAAAGGCGCGCCTTGTGCCGCCAATTTCTCCGCGATCACATCGAAAGAGGGGCCCGCTACGCCATTGCCAGCATTGACAACGATTTTCATCGGTTTGTACGCCGATGGATCGCCAAAACCCACGACACGCTCGGCATAGGCGTCGCGTGGATCGCGTCGTTCATAGCTGCCTTGCGCCTTGGCCGGGCCGAAATCATCTGCCGTCGCAAGCGCGTTGATGTCGCCCAGCCCGTCCAGCGCAGAAATTGGGCGCGATCCTGCGCGCACCATTTTGATACCGTTATAGTCGATCGGATTGTGCGAGGCCGTGACCATCAAGCCGCCGCCTGCTTCAAGATGCGTGGTCGCGAAATACACTTCCTCAGTTCCGCATAGCCCAATGTCGATCACATCAACCCCCTCGTCGCGCAGACCCCGTGTGAGGGCCTCAGCCAATTCGGGGGAGGTCGGGCGTACGTCATAGCCGATCACGACCGAGCCAGGTGTCATTGCCAAGGCAAAGCCGCGGCCAATCCGATAGGCGATATCAGTGTTCAGCTCCTCGCCCAGCTTGCCGCGTACATCATAGCTTTTGAAACAGGTCAGCATCGTCAGTTGTCCTTTGGTCAATTGCGCTTTGGCTACACTGTCTGGCCAGGACAACCAAGCCTTTCTTCTGGGGTGTATAATGCTGATTAAAGGGCGTCTGACCGGCGCAGTTACTCCGGCAACATGTCGGCCAGTCTGAAATAGGCGATCCGTTCGACCTGCCTGCAGGCCTCTTCGAATTCCGCTTCGCTGGTCTGTGCTATCCGCGACTTGAAGGCATGCAGAATGCTGGATTTGTCATGGTCGCGCACGGCAATGATGAACGGGAACCCGTGTTTTGTTGTGTAGTCCTCATTAAGCGCGGTGAATGTCTCGCGTTCTTCATCCGTCAGCGCGTCCAATCCGGCGGATGCCTGTTCCGCGGTGCTTTCCGCTGTCAATTGCTTTGCTGCGGCCAGTTTTCCGGCCAGATCGGGATGGGCATCGAGCACTTCAAGACGCTGCGGCGCGGGGGCCGCGCGAAACGCGCGCACCATGGCAGAATGCAGGCCAGCCGCACAATCATGCGCCGGGCCAAGTTCCAGCGCATAGGCATCTTCGGCCACCCAGGGCGAATGCTCAAAGATACCCCCATAGCTGTTCACAAAGCTGGTCTTGTCCATCAGTGACGGTCTGGTGCGTGGAGCGGCCGGGTGTGTCTTGATCCAGTGCTCGGCAATATCTTCACGGGTGGCGAACCAGACCGCATCATGGCTTTGTGCGTAGTCAAGAAAACGTCTCAGCGCTTGCACGCGACCAGGCCGACCGATGAGGCGGCAATGCAACCCGATGGACATCATTTTGGGCGCGCCTTCGACCCCTTCTGCGTACAGTGCATCGAACGTGTCGCGCAGATAGGCCTCGAACTGATCGCCGGAATTGAAACCCTGCGGCGTGGCGAAGCGCATATCGTTGCAATCAAGCGTGTAAGGGACCACCAGCTGATCTTTTCCATCGTGGCGCGTCCAATAGGGCAGATCATCCGCGTAGCTGTCAGCGCAATAGGTGAACCCACCTTCTTCGGCGACAAGGCGCAGTGTACTGTCGGAACACCGTCCCGTGTACCAGCCGCGCGGGCGTGTGCCGGTCACCTCCTTGTGCAGAGCGATGGCTTGCATCAGATGGTCGCGCTCTTCCTCCTCGGTGAAATCCTTGTACTCGATCCATTTTAGACCGTGGCTCGCAATTTCCCAACCTGCCTCTTTCATGGCTGCGACTTGCTCAGGGCTGCGGGCGAGGGCGGTCGCGACGCCGTAGACCGTGACGGGCAGGTCTTTCAGCAGCCTGTGCAGTCGCCAAAAGCCCGCGCGGGCACCGTATTCATAGATCGATTCCATGTTCCAGTGGCGTTGCGCGTCCCATGCGGCGGCGCCGACGATCTCTGACAGGAAGGCCTCGGACGCTTTATCGCCGTGCAGGATATTGTTTTCGCCGCCTTCCTCGTAGTTCATGACAATCTGAACGGCTATTTTCGCGCCGTTTGGCCACATCGGATCAGGCGTGTTGGGGCCGTAGCCGCGCATATCTCTCGGGTATCTGCTCATGAGGTTAGCATTAGGCAAATCGGGCCGAACGGCCAAGCCTTAAGCTGTGCGGGCCTGCCAAGAGACTTTCAAAAAAGTCAGAATAAAGAGCGCAGTGAGGATCAGGACAATGGTGGGGGCAGGGGCGGAGTCAATGAAGAAGCTCAGATAAATACCTGCCACGCTTGATAGAACAGCAACTGCGGTTGAAACACATAGCATCTGTCCGAAGCGGCGGGTGATCAGAAACGCAATCGCGCCCGGCCCCACCAGAAACGCAATGGCCAGAATGATGCCGACTGCTGTCAGCGCGGCAACGACGGTCAAAGAGATGATCGCCAGCAAGCCGAAATGCAGCAGGCGTACGTTCAGCCCCAATGCGCGGGCCTGTTGCTCATCAAACGCGTGCAAAAGCAGATCGCGCCAGAACATCAGCAAAAGCCCCGTGACAACAATCGCGATTGTCCCGGTGAGCCACAGATCAGACGGGCCAACCCCGAGCATGTTGCCAAAAAGGATATGATCTAGGTGCACGTCACTTTCGATCTTGGTGTAAAGCACGATGCCCAGCCCAAACATCGAAGAGAACACGACGCCCATGACCGTGTCGCGTTTCACACGGGAGTTCTCGTCAATCCATCCTGTGAGCAGGGCACAGATCATGCCTGCGATGAAAGCACCGATCAAAAGTGGAATGCCGATCACATAGGCCACAACCACGCCGGGCAGCACGGCGTGGCTGATTGCATCGCCCATCAGGGACCACCCTTTGAGGACCAGAAAGCACGACAGCAGCGCCGCAGGGACGGAGAGCATGATGGAGATCAGAAACGCATCGCGCATGAACGGGAATTGGAAGGGCAGGAGTAACTCGTCCATCAGACAGCCTCCGCTGCGCGTTTGCGGGATGCGAGCATACCGTGCTTAGGCGCAAAGAAGAAGGCCAGCCCAAAGACCACAGCCTGCAGGCAGACAATTACGCCACCTGTCGCCCCATCTAGGAAATAGCTGATATAGGCGCCCACGAAGGAGGTCAGTGCCCCGATTGCGACGGAAACGACAAGCAATCGCGGAAAACGATCCGTCAGCAGATAGGCCGTCGCCCCCGGCGTGACGACCATCGCAATCACGAGGAATGCGCCCACCGTCTGCAAAGCTGCGACGGTACTGGCGCTGAGCAGAGTGAAAAACAGCAGCTTCAACCGATCAGGGTTTAACCCGATGGAACGGGCGTGGCTTTCGTCGAAGAAAGTGACCATCAGGTCTTTCCACTTGGCCAGCAGAATCGCGAGCGACACAAAACCGATAATGGCCAGCTGTAAAATGTCGGTGGGGGAGATCGCGAGGATATTTCCCAGAATAATTGTCTGGATATTGATCGACGTCGGTGACAAAGACACCATGAATAGCCCCAGCCCGAAGAAGCTGGTGAAGATCAGGCCGATGATCGTGTCTTCTTTCAGCCCTGTGCGCTGGTTCAAAAACATCATCGTCGCCCCTGCGAGTCCGCCTGCGAAAAACGCACCCAGCGCGAAGGGGAGGCCCAGCATATAGGCGCCGGCAACACCCGGCACGATAGAATGGGACAGCGCATCACCAATCAATGACCAGCCCTTGAGCATCAGGTAGGCTGACAGGAAAGCACAGACACCGCCGACGAGGGCAGAGACCCACATCGCGTTGACCATGTAGCCATAGGTGAATGGCTCAAGCAGACTTGTCATCTACCTTTTCCTCTTCCTTCTCCTGCGCAGGGTCAGTTTCGTCATCGTGATGGTCATAAATCACGAAGGGCCGTTCATCATCAGAGATCACCGTCAGGCGGCGAGTATCCTCGTCATCCTCGTGCAAGTCCGCGCCCTGCATGACGAAATGGCGCAGGACACCGCCAAAGGCGAGTTCGAGGTTCTGTCGCGTGAAGATTTCCGTTGTCGGACCATGCGCCAGAACCGTGCCTTTGATCAGAATGGTGCGATCACAGAACTCAGGAACCGAACCAAGATTGTGGGTGGAGACCAGCATGACCCGGCCCTCATCGCGCATTTCGCCCAGCAGCTTGATGATCTCATCTTCCGTCTGGACATCAACGCCGGTGAACGGCTCGTCCAGCAAGATCACGCGACTGTCCTGGGCCAAGGCGCGCGCAAGGAAAACGCGCTTCTTTTGCCCGCCCGACAATTCGCCAATCTGGCGTTTGCGAAAGTCACTCATGCCGACGCGTTCCAATGCGTCTTCCACTGCGCGGTGATCTGCGGGTTTGGGCAGGCGCAGGAAGCCCATATGGCCATAGCGCCCCATCATCACGACGTCTTCAACCAGAACGGGAAAGGACCAATCGACCTCTTCGGCTTGCGGGACATAGGCAACAACATTGGATTTCAGTGCGTCTCCGACAGAACCGCCGAGCACGGTGATCTCTCCGGAAGTGGTGGGAACAAACCCCATGATCGCTTTGAAAAGCGTGGATTTTCCGGACCCGTTCACACCGACAAGTGCGGCGATCGTGCCAGTTGGAAGGTCAAATGACGCATCGCGCAAGGCGGTATGCCCGTTGCGATACGTCACTGAAATGCCTTGGGCGCAAAGGCCGGTGCCGTTCACTCAGTCAATCCTGTTGCGATGATGCTGACCGTTTCCCGCAGAAGGTCGATATAGGTTGGCACGGGCCCGTCTGCCGCGCTCAGGCTGTCGACATAGAGCGCGCCACCATAGCTCGCACCAGTCTCACGCGCGACTTGCTGCGCAGCATCAGGAGAGACGGTCGATTCTGAGAAAACGACGGGAATGTTGTTCTCCCGCACCGCATCAATCACAGCGCGCACCTGACTGGGTGTGCCTTGTTGATCTGCGTTGATCGGCCAAAGATAGAGCTCTTTCAGGCCAAGATCGCGCGCGAGGTAAGAGAACGCGCCTTCGGATGTGACCAGCCATCGGTTTTCTTCCGGGACAGCTTGAATTTGTTCTTTTAATGGGCCGAGAATGCTCAGAATTTCGGCTTTATAGGCCTCTGCATTTTCCAAATAGGCCGCGGCGTTCTCAGGATCGTTTTGCGCGAAGGCCTTTGCGATATTGTCGACATAAATCACGGCAGACTCAACAGACATCCACGCATGCGGGTTGGGTTTGCCGGTGTATGGCCCTTTGGTGATGCCCATGGGTTCCACGCCTTCTGTGACGACGGCAGAGGGCACGTCCCGCAAGTTGCGGAAAAACTGTTCAAACCAAAGCTCAAGATTGAGGCCGTTCCACAATACCAGATCCGCATCTTGCGCTTTCAGAATGTCGCGAGGCGTAGGGGCGTAGTTGTGAATCTCCGCGCCGGGTTTTGTGATGCTTTCCACGACAGCCACATCCCCCGCCACATTGCGCGCCATGTCTGCGATAACTGTGAATGTCGTGACTGCCTTGAATTTCTCCTCTGCCAAAACCGGAGATGCAGCAAAGAGAGAAAACGCGAGAATCAAGTATTTCATAACGACCTCATTTTGACGTGTTTTGCGTCAATATGAGAATCGTTCGCAATAAGTCAAGTCAGTTGCGAGCCATTCGCAACAACTTTATGTCAGTTGCTTTGCTCCCGGCGGAACAACTGCGCACGGTTGAATTGTTTGGGAATGTTGCCCGCAACGCCCTTCTCGAAATCCGGGTCTTGTGGCAGGCAGCCGATCCCACAGATCTGTCGCATAAGGTCGCGCTCTGGGTCGATCACCCAAAACCGTCCACCTGGGGTGGCGACAAAGCCAAACACACCTTCTTCATCATCGGCGTCGAAATCATCGATGGAAGGTACCTCGGAATCTGCTTCGAAGTCGTAGGAGCCATGCGTGTGATACGAGGCCAGAACATAGATATCATCTGATCTGAAGGAGCGAGGCACGCAGCTGTCGCGCCTGCCTTTGCGCGGTCGGGTGATCACAAGTTTGCCTTCCGCGTTTTCTCCGATCATTCCGCAATACTCACGATCTGCGGCGAATGAGTTATCCTGAATGCTCGCCAAGGTCATACGTGCGGCTTCGATCAGGTCGGCGTCCTGAGCGTGCGCAGGCAACGCTGCAGCAAGGGGCGCCATGACGAACAGAAGTTTTAAAGGCGGCATTGTATAGGTGGCTCCGTTGCTGGTTGTTTGCTGGACAGGACCCTATGCGCGGCATGACTTCTCTGTCAAAACACCAAACACGCATTCTGTTGGAAATAACCCCCATGTCTGACTTTGTCATCACACCACCTCTGCAACCCAGCCTCGCCATTCACAAAAGCGCGAAGAGATTTCCCTTGCGCCGTGTGTTTTGTGTCGGGCGCAACTACGAGGCGCATATTCGTGAAATGGGAAATGACACGAGGGAGCCGCCGTTCTTTTTCACGAAGCCAGCGGATGCGGTTATCGAGTCAGGGCGCGAAATAGCTTTTCCCAAGCAGACCAAGGATTTGCATCACGAGGTTGAGCTTGTTGTCGCCTTGGGCAGCGGGGGCAGTGATTTGGCGGCATCCGACGCGGCCCGCCTGATCTGGGGGGCGTGCGTTGGCATTGATCTGACCCGCCGCGATCTGCAGGCTGAGGCCAAGAAAAAGGGTCGTCCGTGGGATATGGCAAAGGGCTTTGACCAATCTGCACCAATGGCGCCGCTTGTGCCTGTCGCGGATGTCAGTAGCCTGTCTGAGGGGGCGATCTGGCTTGATGTGAATGGCCAGAACCGACAGCGCGCAGATTTGGCCGATATGATTTGGCCGGTGGCGGATTGCATCGCGCATCTGTCGAGCATGGTCGCGCTCGCACCGGGTGACGTGATCATGACCGGCACGCCTGCAGGCGTTTCTGCGCTAACGCCCGGTGACGTGGTCACGGCCGGGGTCATTGGGTTGCCCGAAGTGACGCTGAAAGTCGCGCCTTAGCGTTCGAATATCACGGGAAACCAGTCTTCACGCAACTTCTGGCCTGCAACCATATCGTGACCGGGAAAGGGCGGTGAGGTCGGACCGGGGCGTTCTACAAAATGCGCGTCATCACCGACAAGTCGCAGTGAAAACGCGCGCCTGCGTGCGCTTGCTTCATTGCCACGCGCGCCATGCAAGATGTTGAAATTGAAAGCGACAGCATCGCCGGGATCCATGTCATATTCACGGATATCCATTCCATCTTCATCCGGGTCGGGCACCGGCATATAGTCATCTTCGTCCGGGTAAAACGACGATTCTGAAAGCCAACGTGTCGGCAGGACGGGCTTTGGCCAGAGGTGAGAGCCTGCGACACAGCGCAATGAGGCCTCGCGCACTGGATCAACGGGGGCCCAAAGGGAGACGTTTTGCTGTCCGCCCACAAAGTAATAAGGCCCATCACTGTGCCAGGGTGTTGGTTTCGAGGTGCCAGGCTCTTTCACAAGAACGTGGTCGTGAAAGAGTTGCGTGGTTTGTGACCCCATCAGATCGGCGGCTACTTCGGCGGCCGGACTGTCGCGGATAACCTCTTCAAAGGCTGAAATGCGTTGCCAGTTGCAATAATCATCGAAAAACCGACCGGCTTCGCCCTCTTTCAGGTTTTCTGCCGCGTAGGGTCCCGGGGTCTTCATATTATCCTCGATGCCGGCGCGGATCGTGTCGACATGGTCGGCAAACAGCCCTTTGATCAGCGCGATGCCGTCTTGTTGAAACGTGTCGATCATATCTTGGGTGAGCAGAGGATGTGGCATCATTCTGGACCTTAAGTTGCCCAAAGACCATGACTTGCGCATGGCAGAGGCGCAATGCCTCTCTTTTCATGGGCGGGGTCAAATGCTAACTGGCCCGTCATGAGCATGACACGCGCAACACTGGCGGCGCGCCTTTCGGTGGCGCCGATGATGGATTGGACGGATCGGCATTGCCGGTTCTTTCATCGCCAGATTTCTACGCATGCGTTGCTCTATACGGAAATGGTCACAGCGCCTGCGCTTGTACGGGGCAGTGCGCTGCATTTGCTGGATCACACGGAAACGGAGCATCCCGTCGCCCTGCAATTGGGGGGTTCTGACCCGCAAGAGTTGGCAGAGGCGGCGCGCATTGGCGCCGATCATGGTTATGACGAAATCAACCTGAATGTGGGTTGCCCGTCAGACCGCGTGCAATCGGGCTGTTTCGGCGCCGTCTTGATGGAACGTCCCGCATTGGTGGCAGAATGTGTTGCGGCAATGATCAGCGCGCAACCTGTTGAAGTGACTGTGAAGTGCCGCATTGGCGTGGACGATCAGAACCCTGCAGAGGTCCTGCCTGATTTCCTGCACCGCATTCGCGATGCCGGTGTGCGACGCATCGCGATCCACGCGCGCAAAGCATGGTTGCAAGGGTTAAGCCCGAAGGAAAACCGCGACATTCCGCCACTGGATTACAATCTGGTGCATGAGATGAAGCGCCGTTTCCCGGACCTGCATATCTCGCTCAATGGTGGCATTGCGGATTTGGACGCAGGCCTGCCGCACCTTGATCTGCTTGACGGTCTGATGATCGGAAGGGCGGCCTATCATCAGCCTTGGGACGTGTTGGGGGATGCAGATGCGCGCGTCTTTGGCACTGAGAACCCGCTGTCAAAAGCCGAAGGCGCTGTCTACGCCATGCTGCCCTATATCGAGGCGCATCTGATGGCGGGCGGACGTTTGCATCAAGTAACGCGACACATGCTCGGGTTGTTCACAGGAAAGCCCGGCGCGCGTGGGTGGCGGCGCACCTTGTCCGAAGGAGCCACGAAAGACGGGGCTGGGCCGGAGCTGGTGCTGGCGGCTCTGCACTGCGTAGAGACACAGGCGCACGCGGCGCAATGAGCCATGAAGCGGCGCTGAATACCGCAGGCTGGTGTCGGTTTGCATATGACGCGCAGGTCGCGCAATGGGTAGAGTCGGTCTACGCGCCGGCTGTCGCGACGACGCGCGACCCGAACATGATCTCGGATTGGTTGCGTTGTGGTGACACGTGGTTTGCAGGTGTGAATGCCCTGCCGAATGACGCGAAAGGCCGCGTCGCAGGCGGCCCAGCGCTGGGCGGTCCAGTGATTGATCTGGTCGAAGCGCTCTACGGTCCCCTGAATGTCGACCACGCGCAGATATCGGTGATCTATCCCGGTTATCCGCAACCGATGGCGGGCGAGAGTGCGGCGGCGTTCAGGTTCCGTCGAGATCGGGATGCGGCCCATGTGGACGGTTTGCTGCCGCTCGGCCCTCTGCGGCGCAGGCACCTGCAGGAACCGCATAGCTATGTTTTGGGCCTACCTCTGACGCAGACATCGCAGGGCGCAAGCCCGATGGTGATCTGGGAAGGGAGCCATGTTGTTATGAAGGTCGCTTTTCGGAGCGCTCTGAGCGATGTCAAGCCCACGGATTGGGCTTCTGTGGACCTCACGGATATCTATCAGTCGGCACGGCGTCAGTGTTTCGAAGACTGCCGCCGCGTGGTTGTTCATGCACTACCCGGCGAGGCCTATCTGATTCACCGACTGGCATTGCACGGTGTGGCGAAATGGGAGGAGGGGGCTGACGCACCGCCAGAAGGCCGTATGATCGCGTATTTCCGACCCGAACTGCGCGACATCTCTGATTGGTTGGCGTGATCCAAAGGAGTGCGCTTACGGGCACGCATTACATTTCGTTTGGCACCCGCTTGATACGTTTAGCGCTTCAAACGTGCGCTGCGCCCGCCGCGCCGTTTTTTCAATCGATCTGCACGAGAGGGGAGCTCTTCCAGCAAGGCGGCGCGCTCGGCATTCGACATGCGCGACCATGCGCCGATCTCGTCAATCGTGCGCAGGCAGCCCGTGCAAATCCGTTCCGCCGGGTGAACGACGCAGATTTTTATGCAAGGGCTTTGTACCTCGTCGCGGTTCCACAGATCGTCCATTACATTCCTTGCCTGATATGGCGCATTCGATCGAGCGCTCCTTGCAAGATAAAGCCTGCGGCGACGTGATCAATGACTTCGCCGCGACGTTTTCGTGACGTATCCGCCTCTAACAAGGCGCGTTCAGCGGCCACGGTGGAGAGCCGCTCATCCCAATAGGCGATGGGCAATTCTGTCAGTCGGGAGAGATTGCGCGCGAATGCCTTGGTTGATTGCACGCGCGGCCCGTCAGATCCATCCATATTGAGCGGCAGCCCCAGCACCAATCCGCCCAGATTGCGCTGAGCTATGATCGCAAGCAAAGCCTGCGCGTCATTGGTGAATTTTGTTCTTTTTATCGTCTCCAATGGGGTTGCAACAGTTTGCATAACATCGCTGACCGCAACACCGAGGGTTTTGGTGCCCAAGTCCAGCCCGGCAAGCGCGCAATCTGCCCCCGTGCGGCCTGCAAATGCAGTGATATCTTCGAAAATCTCGGCCAAATCTGTGCTCCCTCACGACGAGCTTTATCCATGCGTTGACCGCCTGTCCAGCAAGCGATCCGCGTCAAAAAGTGACGCGCCCGCGCTTGCATGTCGCATGTTGAATATGTTGTGTCGCGCGGATGAGACCGTTTTAGTCGAAGCTGTCGCACAACGCTCTCAAAGACCTCTGCCGGGACCTTTTCACTATGAAACGTTATTCAGCCTTTGCCATTGCTCGTGAGGCCACGCGCTATCATCAGGGATGGGAGCGGGCATGGAGATCGCCCGAGCCGAAAAAGCGCTATGAAGCCATCATCATCGGTGCCGGGGGGCATGGGTTGGCCTCCGCCTATTACCTTGGAAAAAACTTCGGGATCACCAATGTCGCGGTGATCGAGAAGGGGTGGCTTGGCGGGGGCAATACCGGGCGCAATACGACGATCATCCGCTCGAACTATCTGCAAGATCCCTCTGCCGCGATCTACGAGAAATCGCGTTCCCTGTATGAGACGATGAGCCAGGATCTGAATTATAACGTGATGTTCAGTCCGCGCGGCGTCATCATGCTGGCGCAGACCCATCACGAGGTGCGCGGCTATCAGCGGACAGCACATGCCAACGCGCTGCAAGGTGTTGCGACCGAATGGATCAATCCAGATCGCGTCAAAGAACTGTGCCCGATCATGAACATCGAAGGGCCACGTTATCCTGTGCTGGGCGGGCTTTGGCAGGCACGCGGCGGAACCGCACGCCATGATGCGGTGGCATGGGGTTACGCGCGCGCCTGTTCTGACATGGGCATGGATATCTTGCAGAAATGTGAGGTCACAGGCGTGCTATCCGAGGGCGGCAAGGTCAAAGGCGTCACGACGTCTCGCGGCGATATTCTATGTGACAAGCTGGGCATCGTGGTCGCAGGCAATTCCGGCCATGTTGCTGAGATGGCGGGGTTCCGGTTGCCACTGGAATCGGTGGCCCTGCAGGCGCTCGTCTCTGAGCCGATCAAACCATGCATGGATATCGTTGTTATGGCCAACACAGTCCATGGATACCTGTCGCAATCAGACAAGGGCGAGATGGTCATTGGCGGTGGAACGGATAGCTATAACAACTACACGCAGCGCGGCTCTTTCCATCACATTGAAGAAACGGTGCGCGCTTTGATCGAGACTTTCCCGATCTTGTCGCGCCTGAAGATGCTGCGCCAATGGGGCGGAATCGTCGATGTGACGGGGGACCGTTCTCCAATCCTGTCGAAAACCCCGCTCGAAGGCTGTTACATCAATTGCGGTTGGGGGACCGGAGGGTTCAAAGCCATTCCGGGCTCCGGTTGGGGCTTTGCTGAGTTAATGGCCAAAGGGTATTCGCCTTTGACCGCAGAGTTCGGGCTGGACCGATTCAAAGAAGGTCGTTTCATAGACGAATCCGTTGCGGCAGGCGTGGCGCATTGAGATGAGTATTGAAAGTAATCTGTATAAAATCAGTGTCTTGGAGGGCGCGCCAAAAGGGGCACGAAATGAAGGCTGGTTCCGTGCAAACGCGCTCGATGTTGTCAATTCGAATGACCGCTGTGAATGCGACAGCGCGTGTGACATGCTGAGAAAAGACGCGCATGAATACATAAGACGCCCCGAACAGCCGCAAACGGTGCAGCCGTCGACCGAAAGCAGACGTCTCGGGGTTTGTCGCCAAGTGGCATCCAGGGCTGCGCCTACGCAAGTGGCGTCTGAATGCGCGGTCTTTTGCTGTTCGCATGAAGGCAATTTAGCCGAAACAGGCCCAAAATCGGCGGGGATTTCCGCCTATATTGAGGATTCCCGGGCAGACAGGAATGGTGGTTCTACCAAACAGGAGAAAACACCATGTCTGACTATACTACAAATGATGAAGGCTTGGGCGGCAAAGCTCTGGTCGTTGCTGCAGTTCTTATTGGTATGTTTATCCTCGCGCTTGCCTTTATGGGCACGAGCGATGCGCCAAACCTGCCAGCAGGCCTTGCGGATCCAGCCGCAACTGAAGGCGCAGCCCCTGCAGTCGATCCCAACGCGCTTCCCGCTACGGAATAGCGCGACCCAAAAAATCAAATCTCTCTGTCTAGGTGGCAGTCGCAGTGATGCGGCTGCCATTTTGCGTGTTAAAAAGGTCCAGACATGCTGATCCTTCAATGTCCCTATTGCGGCGTCGATGCTGATGAAACTGAACTCGCCGCAGGTGGCCAAGCACATATCAAGCGCGAGGCTGTTGGCGCCAGCGATGATGCGTTTGAGGCGTATCTGTTTCGTCGCGTGAACCCGAAAGGCGTTCATTTTGAGCGTTGGCGGCACGCCAATGGCTGTGGCAAGTGGTTTCATGCCGCGCGTTGCACTGTGACGCTGGAGGTCTTCGGGACTTACGAGGCACAGACCTTGGAGCCGCCAAAAGAGATCACGGACAAAATCTCGGCCAAACGGCCGGGATGGAGTTGGGGAGAGTTCTCATGAGCATGCGTTTGTCGTCCGGCGGTCGGCTGATTGACCGCAGCACTTCGGTGTCTTTCGAATTCAATGGGCGCAAGATGAAAGGCTATGCAGGTGATACGCTGGCATCTGCGCTTTTGGGCAATGATCAAATGCTTGTGGGCCGGTCTTTCAAATATCACCGTCCGCGCGGGATCGTCGCCTGCGGGCCAGAAGAGCCCAACGCCCTGATGAACCTTGGCAAAGGCGGGCATTTTGAGCCCAACGCGCGAGCGACAACGACAGAGATTTTTCCGGGTCTGGAAGCGGAATCGCAAAACCACTGGCCTTCGCTAGAGATGGATGTGGGCGTGCTGAACAATTACGCCTCGCGCTTCATGCCCGCAGGCTTCTACTACAAGACGTTTATTCATCCCCGCGCCGCGTGGAAGCACCTGTTTGAGCCGTTCATCCGCAAGGCGGCAGGCTTGGGCAAAGCGCCGACAGAGCCGGATGCAGACACATATGAGCATTTTTACAGCTTTGTTGATCTACTCGTTGTGGGTGGCGGGATCGCAGGCCTTCTGGCAGCGAAACGCGCAGGTGAAGCGGGTTTGAAGGTACTGCTGGTTGAGCAAACAGCGCATTGGGGCGGGCGTGCCCCGGTGGACGGTGCCATCATCGACGGCAAGCCCGCGGAGGAGTGGATCAATGCCACCGTTCAAGCGCTTGAAAACATGTCAAACGTTACGATTCGGACGCGGATGATGGGGGCAGGCGTCTACGATCATGGCTATGCGCTGGGCTATGAACGGCTGACGGATCATCTTGCACCCTCAACAGCGCCGCGCCACCGTCTGTGGCGTATCCGAACCAAACAGATCATCACGGCTACCGGCGCGCTGGAACGGCCCCTGTCATTCGCAGGTAATGACATTCCGGGGGTGATGCTGGCGGCGTCACTGCGTGACTATGTGATCAATTACGGCGTGTCAGCGGGGGATCGCACTGTTGTCGTTACCAACAATGATGACGCGTATCGCACCGCACTGGTGCTGGCGGAGGCCGGGCTGAACGTACCGATGGTCATTGATGCACGACCAGAAGGTGGCGGCGCTTTGATGGACGCCTGTAAGGAGAAGGGAATTCGTGTCGAAACGGGCAAAGCGATTGCCAAAGTCAAAGGCGGCAAGCGTGTGCAGGGCATTGTGCTATGCTCTCAAGCGGGCGAGGGCGGCATGCTGGAAGAGGTTGCGTGTGATGCGGTCGCCATGTCGGGCGGCTGGTCGCCGGTTGTTAATCTCTGGTCGCATTGCGGTGGCAAGCTGACATGGGACGAGCACACGGCCTGCTTCCGCCCAGATCACGCGCGCCCACCTCAAGGGGCATCAGGCGAGGGGTTTGTTACCGTTGCAGGCAGCGCCGATGGCGAGCAGACCACGGGCGATTGCCTTTCCAATGCGCTCAAACGCACCAATGAAGTGATCAAAGCTCTGGGCGGTAGCCCGAAGCGCACTGCTGCACCCAAGGCAGAAGCAGAACCTATGACCCCGATGGCTGCGATCTGGAAGATGCCGCAAGGTGCAGGCTATGAACTGCGCTCGAAAATGTGGCTGGACTATCAGAACGATGTAAAAGTGTCTGACGTGCAGCTGGCGGCGCAAGAGGGCTTCGAGAGCGTTGAACATACGAAGCGCTACACCACGCTCGGCATGGCGACAGATCAAGGTAAGCTCAGCAATATCAATGGCTTGGCAATCCTTGCGGATAGTCTGAACGCAGAAATTCCGCAAGTTGGCACCACCACGTTCCGGCCCCCGTACCACCCGATCTCGCTCGGGGCGATTGCGGGGGAGGCCAGCCGTGAGATTTTCCAGCCGATCGATAAGACGCCATTGCATGAATGGGGCGAGGAGAATGGCGCTTACTGGGAACCTGTTGGTCACTGGCGGCGCGCATACTGCTATCAGAAGTCCGGCGAAAGTGTTGAACATGCAGTAAACCGGGAGGTCAAAGCGGTGCGCGACAGCCTAGGCCTGCTCGATGCGTCCACGCTTGGCAAAATCATCGTCAAAGGTCCGGATGCGGGCAAATTCCTCGACATGATGTATACCAACATGATGTCCAATCTGAAGCCGGGCAAATGCCGCTACGGGTTGATGTGCACGGAAAATGGGTTCCTGACGGATGACGGCGTGGTTGCGCGGCTCGATGAGGAGACGTGGCTCTGCCACACCACGACGGGCGGGGCATCGCGCATCCATGGCCACATGGAAGAATGGCTGCAGACGGAATGGTGGGACTGGAAGGTCTACACCGCCAATCTGACAGAGCAATTTGCGCAGATCGCTGTGGTCGGTCCCAACGCCCGCAAACTGTTGGAAAAGCTGGGCGGCATGGATGTCTCAAAAGAAGCCTTGGGTTTCATGGAGTGGAAAGAAGGTCAGATCGGCGGGTTTGATACACGGGTCTTCCGTATCTCCTTCTCTGGTGAGCTGTCCTACGAGATCGCCGTGCCAGCCAGTCAGGGGCGTGCGTTCTGGGATGCGCTGTACGAAGCCGGGCAAGAGTTTAACGTGACACCCTATGGCACTGAATGTCTTCATATTTTGCGGGCCGAGAAGGGCTTCATTATGATCGGCGACGAGACGGATGGCACCGTCATCCCGCAGGATCTTGGGCTGCACTGGGCGCTGTCGAAGAAGAAGGAAGACTACCTCGGCAAACGCGCGCAACAACGCGATCACATGACTGACCCGGACCGGTGGAAATTGGTGGGTCTGGAAAGCGTTGACGGGTCTGTCATTCCCGATGGTGCTTACGCGGTCGGGACGGGCCTCAATGAAAATGGTCAACGCAACACGCAAGGTCGGATTACCTCGACATATTACTCTGCCAATCTGGGCAAGGGGATCGCGATGGGTCTTGTACATAACGGCCCTGACCGGATGGGAGAGGTGATCACTTTCCCAAAAGTTGATGGCAGCGAAGTGCAGGCCAAAA
>JBCCVD010000041.1:0-24110 GCA_039195745.1 Pseudomonadota bacterium
GCTCCCAGAATATAAGCAAAAGCAATATGTTGTCGCTCATCACGATGCCAACCATTGCGCCCTGGAACAGCAGCAAATACTTGAAGAACTCGCCCATATTGTCGTCGCGCGACAGATATGAGCGCGCATAGGCGATGATCAGAAGCCCGATACCGAGGATCAATAGCGCGAAGAAAAACCCCAACCCGTCGAGCATCAGGGTGAAGTTCAGCCCGAGCGTCGGTATCCATTCTGCACGCGCAGTGACCAACTCCCCCGCGAGGACGGAGGGCAGGTTCGTCAAGAGGCCGATAAAAGCGGCCAGGGTCACTGTAAAGGTGACACCTGCGCAAGCCTGTCTGCCTGCCGAATTCATCAAGCCGGGAAGGAGTGCCCCCAAAAATGGAAGGGCGACGACAAGGAAGAGGGACACGCGAACTCCTGCTCAATTGGCCTGACAATGCCTCGTTATCTGGGGCAGCTAGAAAGCATGCGCAAGTCTAACTGAGACAAATTGCCATACCTTCCATGTAATGCGATTGCCCCTTGGTCAACCTTCGAAGCGGTATCCGTCAAATCAAACGCAAATTCTGACGATGAAATTCGGTCGGCGCCATTTGTTTGGTCTTCACTTTCAGCAGAGCTTGACTAGAAATGTTATCGGTAACATAACCGCCCCGGACCTCATACAGAGGTGGAAGAGGGGATAGAATGACCGCGGTTTCATTATTTGATCTGAGTGGGCGCAAGGCGCTGATCACCGGTTCGTCACAAGGCATCGGTTTCGCATTGGCGAAAGGCTTGGCAGAAGCGGGGGCGGAGATTGTTCTGAATGGCCGGGACGCAGGAAAGCTGTCAAAGGCCGTTGATGAGCTCAGCAGCGCAGGCGCGAAAGTCTATGCGTTGCCATTTGACGCAACAGATCATGATGGTGTGCGCAGCGCCGTCGATACATTCGAAGAGGCTTCAGGCAGCATTGACATTCTTATCAACAACGCCGGCATGCAGCATCGTACCGAACTTGAGAACTTCCCTGCAGATGCGTTCGAACGGCTGCTTCAGACCAATATCGCAAGCGTGTTTCATGTGGGCCAGGCTGTGGCGCGTCATATGATTGGGCGAGGACAAGGCAAAATTATCAACATCGCCTCTGTCCAAACCGCTCTCGCACGGCCGGGTATCGCGCCTTACACGGCGACGAAAGGTGCCGTTGGAAACTTGACAAAAGGTATGGCAACAGACTGGGCGAAACACGGTCTGCAATGCAACGCTATCGCGCCGGGCTATTTTGATACGCCGCTGAATGCCGCTTTGGTTGCGGATCCCGAATTTTCAGCCTGGCTTGAAAAACGCACGCCAGCGGGGCGTTGGGGTCAGGTGGATGAACTGGTCGGTGCGGCAGTCTTCCTGTCCTCGGCGGCATCGAGCTTTGTGAATGGCCACACACTTTATGTCGACGGAGGCATCACGGCTTCATTGTGAATATGCGCGTCGTTGTCATGGGGGTCGCCGGGTGCGGCAAGTCTTCCGTCGGCGAGGCGGTCGCGGAAGCCCTTGATGCGACCTATCTGGATGGCGACGATCTGCATCCTGCTGAGAATATTGCGAAGATGTCGGCAGGGACGCCCCTGACAGATGATGATCGTGCGCCTTGGTTGGATGAGGTCGGACAGAAATTCGCGGCCTCAGCAGCGCCATTGCTGATTGGCTGCTCTGCGCTGAAACGGCACTACCGGGATCGGATCCGCGCGGCAGCTGGTTCTGACGTCTGTTTCTTGCATCTCAACGGGACGAGAGCCGTGATCGAAGCGCGCATGTCCAAGCGCGCGGGCCATTTCATGCCGGTCAGCTTGCTCAACAGTCAATTTGCGGATCTTGAGCTATTACAGGCCGATGAATCAGGGGTCGAAATCGATATTGCAGCGCCCTTCGACACAGTCGTGTCAAAGAGCATCGCGGCACTGCGCAAGGACATCTCTTAGCAGTATCACCTGTTGCGCTGTCTGGTGGGTTGCGTTGTGTGCGATTGCATACTAACCTGCGCGCATCGCGTCGGGAGAACCAGTTAAACTGGTGCCGAAGGAGCAACCGCCCCGGAAACTCTCAGGCCACAAAGGACCGCCGCGATATTGAAGAAGACTCTGGAGAGAGATGCGCGCGACGCATCCGCCGAAGGGATAACGATCTCAGGCGAAAGGACAGAGGGGGCGCCGCGCACGAATTGACTTCGTGCTTATGTGGTGCCGCTTGATTTCTCAAAATCTCGCTGGCTTTGAAGAAGGCTGATGAGCTTATGTCGGATCTGCTGACAACCCCGCTGCATGCGCTGCATCTGGAACTTGGCGCGAAAATGGTGCCCTTCGCGGGATATGATATGCCTGTTCAATACGGGCTCGGGGTGATGAAAGAGCATCAACATACCCGAGAGAAAGCAGGCCTGTTTGATGTCAGCCATATGGGCCAGGTGCTTGTGCGTGGTGCAACTTATAATGATGCCGCACTGGGCCTGGAGCGACTGATCCCGGTGAACATATTGGGGCTTGCCCCCAACCGGCAGCGCTACGGCTTCTTTACGAATGAGGCAGGCGGGATCGAAGATGATTTGATGCTGGCCAATCGTGGCGATCATGTCTTTGTCGTGGTCAATGCCGCCTGCAAAACTGCAGACATTGCGCGCATGAAAGCAGCGCTGGAGCCGGAGTTGAGCGTTACTGAAGTGACCTCACGCGCCTTGCTCGCGCTGCAAGGGCCCTCGGCAGAGGCCGTATTGGCGGCGTTAGATCCCATGGCCGCTGAAATGCGGTTTATGGACGTCCAAACGCTTGATCTGAACGGGGTGGAGGCCTGGGTGTCCCGCTCTGGCTATACCGGAGAGGATGGCTACGAGATCTCTGTGCCCAGCGATCAGGCGGAACAAGTCGCGCG
Organism: Pseudomonadota bacterium; assembly: GCA_039195745.1. GTDB lineage: Bacteria > Pseudomonadota > Alphaproteobacteria > Rhodobacterales > Rhodobacteraceae > Litoreibacter. The sequence continues at coordinate 2,905 of JBCCVD010000041.1, forward strand.
GCAGTTGCTCGATCACGCGGATGTAGAACCCATCGGCCTTGGTGCGCGCGATTCACTGCGCCTTGAGGCAGGCCTGTGCCTTTATGGGCATGACATTGATACTGCGACGACGCCCAGCGAAGCCGCTCTGACCTGGGCAATTCAAAAGGCACGCCGCGCAGGCGCGCGGGCTGGCGGTTTCCCGGGTGCGGATTTTATCCTGGACCAGCTGACGAGCGGTGTGCCGCGCAAGCGTGTCGGTTTGCTGCCTGAAGGCCGCGCGCCAATGCGCGAAGGGGTTGAGTTGTTCGCGGATATGGAGGGTGATACGCGCATTGGCTATATCACATCTGGCGGCTTCGGGCCGACAGTCGGTCAGCCAGTCGCGATGGGTTATGTCGCGACGCAATACGCAGCCAAGGGGACAGTCATATACGGTGCGTTGCGCGGCAAGCGGTTGCCACTGACCGTTGCCGACATGCCGTTCACACCCGCAAATTTCAAACGATGAGCCAAAAGGGAGACCTATAGTGAAATATACAGAAGAGCATGAGTGGTTGCGCGAGGAAGGCGATGTCATCGTCGTGGGCATCACGGAGCATGCGGCCTCGCAACTGGGGGACATCGTTTTTGTCGAATTGCCTGAGGTTGGCGACACGGTGTCCAAAGATGATGAAATCGTTGTCATCGAATCCGTCAAAGCCGCCTCTGATATCCTTGCGCCGCTCGATGGTGAGATTGTCGAAGTGAATGAAGCGCTCGCGGATGCACCTGCCACGGTCAATGACGACGCGATGGAGGGTGGCTGGTTCTTCAAAATCAGACCCTCGGATCTGAGCCCGATGGACGATTACATGGATGAGGCCGCTTACAAGAAGCTGATCGGCTGATGCCTGTGCGGCGCATCCTCGCAGAGCAGATGCGGTCGGCATCGTCCAACGCAGAGCCGATCGGTGCCGCGATGTTCAGAAGACGAACCAAGATGGGCTTACCAGGTGCAGTCCAGATGGAGCATCATGCGCAGTCATTCGTGCCAATCAATATCGCAACCGAACGCGGGTCTGCCGCGCCTGACCCGTGGAGAGCCTGATGGATTCTCAGAGCCGACAGCAAGCGCCGCACCCTTCACACTCTTTCCCATACCGACCAGCCAATCGGAGACCGCAATGACGTTCACGCCGACAGACTATCTTCCCTATGATTTCGCCAATCGCCGCCATATAGGTCCTTCTCCGCAGGAAATGTCGGAGATGTTGCAAGTGGTTGGCGCCAAGACCCTCGATGCCTTGATTGAGGATACTGTCCCCAAGATGATCCGGCAGAAACAACCGCTTGATTTCGGTAAAGCCAAGTCCGAGCGCGAGTTGCTGCATCACATGAAGCTGACCGCGCAAAAGAACAAAGTGCTGACGTCGTTGATCGGGCAGGGCTATCATGGGACTGTCACGCCTCCTGCAATTCAGCGCAATATCCTCGAAAATCCGGCATGGTATACCGCCTACACGCCGTACCAGCCAGAGATCAGCCAGGGTCGTCTTGAGGCGCTTTTGAACTTCCAGACTATGGTCTCCGACCTGACGGGACTGGAAATTGCCAATGCCTCTTTGCTGGACGAAGCGACGGCCTGTGCAGAGGCCATGACGATGGCGCAGCGGGTCGGCAAGTCTAAGGCGAAAGGCTTTTTCATTGACGAAAACTGTCACCCGCAAAATATCTCCGTCATGAAAACCCGCGCGGCGCCGCTTGGCATCGAGATTACGGTTGGCAGTCCAGACGATCTGGACCCAACGGCCGTATTTGGTGCGATTTTCCAATATCCCGGCACTTACGGACACATTCGTGACTTCACTGATGTGATTGCGAAGCTGCATGAACACAAGGCCATCGGGATCATGTCTGCTGACCCGCTGTCCTTGACGCTTCTCAAAGAGCCCGGTGCGATGGGGGCCGACATCGCAGTCGGCTCGACCCAGCGCTTCGGCGTGCCCGTCGGTTACGGCGGACCACATGCGGCCTACATGGCCACAAAGGCAAGCTACGCGCGCAACATGCCGGGACGCATCGTCGGTGTGTCCATCGACAGTCACGGCAACCGCGCCTATCGCCTGAGCTTGCAAACGCGCGAACAGCATATCCGTCGAGAGAAGGCGACCTCCAACGTTTGTACGGCACAGGCGCTCTTGGCTGTGATGGCGGGGTTCTATGCGGTGTTTCACGGGCCGGAGGGCCTGAAAGCGATTGCACAGCGTATCCACCGCAAGACTGGTCGACTGGCGGAAGGCTTGAAACAGGCCGGGTTCGACGTGCGCCCCGCCACTTATTTCGACACGATCACCGTTGATGTCGGCCCATTGCAAGCTGCGGTCATGAAGTCGGCTGTCGATGAGGGCATCAACCTGCGCAAAGTAGGTCAGACGCGCATTGGCATCACGCTGGATGAGCGCACCACGCCCGAGACAATCGAAGCCGTTTGGCGCGCCTTTGGAATTGAACAGGAAGACAAGGATTACACCCCGCATTACCATATGCCCGAAAAGCTGATCCGGACGTCGGAGTTTCTGACCCATCCCGTGTTCCACATGAACAGGGCAGAGACAGAAATGATGCGCTATATGCGCCGCCTCGCGGATCGGGACCTCGCATTAGATCGCGCCATGATCCCGCTGGGCTCTTGCACGATGAAACTCAATTCAGCTGCAGAAATGATGCCTGTGACATGGGATGAGTTCTCCTCGCTCCATCCGTTTGTGCCAAGAGATCAAGCGCAGGGGTACACGGAGATGGTCGCGGATTTGTCTCAGAAGCTCTGCGATGTGACTGGCTATGATGCGATTTCCATGCAGCCCAATTCCGGTGCGCAGGGAGAATATGCGGGGCTTTTGACCATTGCGAGCTATCATCGCGCGAACGGGCAGGGGCATCGTCACATTTGCCTGATCCCGATGAGTGCGCATGGCACCAATCCGGCCTCTGCGCAGATGACAGGGTGGAAAGTCGTGCCTGTGATGTCAGCTGAGAATGGCGATATCGACCTCGACGACTTCAAGGCCAAGGCCACAAAGCATGCGGAGAACCTTGCCGCCTGTATGATCACCTATCCCTCTACCCATGGCGTGTTCGAAGAGACAGTGATCGAGGTCTGCAAGATCACCCATGACAATGGCGGTCAGGTCTACATTGATGGCGCGAATATGAACGCGATGGTTGGTCTGTCACGCCCCGGCGATTTGGGTGGGGATGTGAGCCACCTGAACTTGCACAAGACGTTCTGCATTCCACATGGCGGCGGTGGCCCCGGCATGGGCCCCATTGGCGTCAAGGCGCATCTGGCTGAACACTTGCCCGGTGATCCCAATGCGGGAGAGGGCGCGGTCAGCGCGGCGCCCTACGGGTCGCCGTCGCTTCTGCCGATCTCATGGGCTTATTGCCTGATGATGGGAGGGGAGGGGCTGACGCAAGCCACGCGCGTCGCGATCCTGAATGCCAATTACATCGCCAAGCGGCTCGAAGGCGCGTTTGACGTGCTGTACAAAGGACCCACAGGACGCGTGGCGCATGAGTGTATCATCGACACACGGCCATTTGCCGAAAGCGCACATGTCACCGTCGATGACATCGCCAAGCGTCTGATTGATTGCGGGTTTCACGCGCCAACGATGTCTTGGCCGGTCGCGGGCACCTTGATGATTGAACCGACGGAGTCGGAGACGAAGGCAGAACTGGACCGGTTCTGCGATGCAATGCTCGCGATCCGTGCCGAGATAAGGCAGATCGAGGAGGGTGCGATTGATCCGGAAAACAACCCGCTCAAAAATGCGCCCCATACTATGGAGGATTTGGTCAAGGAGTGGGACAGACCCTATAGCCGGGAGACAGGATGCTTCCCACCCGGTGCGTTCCGCGTGGACAAATACTGGCCACCGGTCAACCGCGTTGACAACGTTTGGGGTGACAGAAATCTGACATGCACCTGCCCGCCTATGGGCGAGTATGCAGAAGCGGCGGAGTAATCCGGACCTCAGATCGCTACGCCTTTGATATTGCGCGGTCGCTGAAGAGCGATCGCGCCTTTCTTCGGCGGGGTTTTCGGGAAGTCTTCCTACCATGTAATAGGTAACATTCAGATATGTAAGAAAATTTGGACAGTTGCATGTGTCAATAAAAAATTACATATTGGAGGTGTGACGTTACGCCTCGGGGGCACTCGGGAAACAACGCCGCAACTCTCGCCGGATAAACCCGTTTCAGATGAGGTGAGGCCGGTAAAACTGCAAGGATACGGAGGGACAATATGTCTTCAAATGATCCTGATAAGGTCTGGCCAACAGGCTTGAACCTGCGTGAAGCTGAAGAGCTTCACAGCTACCTCATCGACGGCACACGTGTCTTTGGTGGGATTGCACTCCTGGCGCACATTCTCGTCGCTATTTCGACGCCGTGGCTGGGATAGGGAGGTTACACAATGAACAATTCCAAGATTTGGCTCGTCGTGAAACCAACCGTCGGTGTTCCGATTTTCCTCTCAGCTGTGGCTGTCGGGTCTTTCGCGGTCCATGTGGCCGTGTTGTCGAACACCACTTGGGTGTCGGACTTCCTGTCTGGCAATGAGCTTGGCGCAGGTGAGGCGTCTGCATCGATGATCATCGATGAGACTGACACCAACACAGCCAAGGCTTCCTATGCCCTTCCGAAAGCGGAAGGCGTTCAAGAAGTGCTGGTGACCATGCCAGACGGAACCCAAAGGCGGGCTGTGCTTCAGCCTCCGGGAGAACCTCTCTAGCCGAGAGCGTTCCCAAACCATCACCGATCCCATTTGGGGCCGGTTCGTCGGGTGCCGTCTTTTGCGGCACAGCTAGCCAAGGGACGGCCCCCGACAAACTTTTTGGAATGATCCGCCTCGTATCTTGTATCAGCGGCCGCATTCCCCAAAGGCGTAAACGATGTTGAACTATCGAAAATTTGCCATCGGCAAACTGACGCAAATTGGTCCCCGTTTTCTGCCCTTCGCAGATGTGGCATCCGATGATGTGCCCCTCTCGCGCCTGCTTCGTCTCTCTCTGTTTCAAATCACGGTTGGTATGGCTTTGGTGTTGCTGGTCGGCACATTGAACCGCGTGATGATTGTAGAATTGGACGTTCCTGCGGCTCTCGTGGGCGTCATGATTTCGCTTCCTCTGCTTTTCGCTCCGTTCCGCACGCTGATCGGGTTCAAGTCAGACACGTTTTCCTCCGCCTTTGGCTGGCGCCGCGTGCCGTTCATCTGGAAAGGCACGATGCTGCAATTCGGCGGGTTTGCGATTATGCCTTTCGCGCTTCTTGTCCTGTCGGGCTATGGTGACGCTGTCGATGCACCACGCTGGATCGGATATGGCTCCGCTGCGCTGGCCTTTCTGCTGGTGGGCGCGGGCGTTCATATGGTCCAAACCGTTGGCCTCGCATTGGCCACGGATCTTGTCCCCGAAGAAGATCAGCCCAATGTCGTCGGGCTGATGTATGTCATGCTGCTGGTCGGCATGATTGCCAGTGCTTTTGTCTTTGGTGCGCTTCTCGAAAACTATACGCCCGGTCGATTGATCCAATGTATTCAGGGTGCTGCGGTCGTGACAATCGTGCTGAACGCGACCGCCATGTGGAAAATGGAAGGCCGCAATCGCGCGCGCGCGCTGGCAAGCCTTGAAGGCGGGCCCAAACCCCAATTCTCTGACAGCTGGCGTGTTTTCATAGCACGGCAGGGCGCGTTTCGCCTGCTGGTTGTCATCGCATTTGGGACATTGGGGTTCGGGATGGCGGATGTGCTGCTTGAGCCATATGGCGGGCAGGTCTTGAATATGTCTGTCGCTCAGACAACGAAGCTGACTGCAGTCCTTGCGACTGGAAGCCTGTTCGGATTTGCACTCGCGTCACGCCTTCTGAGCAAGGGCGGCAGCCCTGTGAACATGTCCTTCTATGGCGCAATGATCGGACTGCCAGCCTTCGCGTCAATCATTGCGTCGGCGCAGTTGAATGCGACGCCGCTCTTCGTCACGGCAACGCTCGCAGCCGGGTTCGGCGCAGGGCTGTTTGGCCATGGCACCCTGACTGCTACGATGCGCAACGCCCCCAAGGACCAGATCGGTCTCAGCCTCGGTGCATGGGGTGCGGTTCAGGCGACTGCTGCGGGCATCGGCGTTGCTATGGGCGGCGTGATCCGTGACATCATGGTGAGCCTTCCGGGCGCAGCCAGCTTTGCACCACAGACCGCCTACACGCCAGTTTTCGTGCTGGAAATCATCTGCCTGACCGCTGCTCTGATCGTACTCTTCCCGATGTTGAAGAAAATAGCTCGCACTCAACCGAAACAAACCTATCTTCCTACGAAAGGGACATAGATTCACAACTTCGATGCCGGAGCAACGCCTCCGGCCACCAAGGATTGGAGGACCCCCATGACAACAGTTATCACCAGGCTTTACGCTGACGGCAAAACCGCGCAGGCTGCGGTGTCCGACTTGAAAGAGGCCGGCATGCGCGATGACATGGTCGACATGATTGGTGCAGGCAGCAATGCAGCTGATGCGATGAAGACAGCACGCGTGCCAGAAGATGCAGCGTCTAAATATGGGGAAAAGCTGAAAGGCGATGCAAATCTGGTTGTCGCCCGGGTGCCTCTGATGCCACTTGGCGCCGCGAGAGCCGCGATGGACATCGTTGACCAGCACACTTCTGTAAATGCCGGGGTCGCGAACCAGGATGCCTATATTCGCGAGCAGGTCGATTATTCACGCTACACGCCGAAGCTAAATCACGATCACATCCTCGGCCATGACCTGAAACCCGGCTATAGCGAGAAATACGGTCTCGTCACGGAGGCCTTTGGCCTGACGCATCTCAAGCCGCATCGCACCAAGCGATCTGCGATTGAGGGCGGTGGGTTCAAATCGCGCATGTTCTGGCCAATGCCTTTGCTCAAGTCGAAGGAGACGTCCAATTCTGCGATCTCTGGCGGGGCACATATGTCGAAGATCTTCTGGCCGATGCCACTGATTTCGCGTCGTCCTGCATCCGCCAAAGTCAGCTGACAGATCCCAAATTTCAGCGAAAAGCCGCTTCCCGTCGAAGCGGCTTTTTTGTGTTTTGGACGCTTTTGGAATCGGATTGGTCCGTCCGTTTTGGCGTTAAGAATGGCATTATACTGCAGTAACTATATGTTAATGAACATTAAAATTCTACTAAAGTTTTAGTTTGACAGAATTGTGATCTCCTGCCTAACGTGAGGGCAGTCGGCGAAAACCGGCTCACAGAAAAATCTAGGGAGGAGACAAGATGCGCAAGTATCTGCTCTCCGCGACAGCGGCTATCGCCGTCATCGCGGGGCATGGAACTGCTTTTGCCGACGCGGCAGCAGCTCAGAAATGGATTGATTCAGAATTCCAACCATCGACGCTCAGCAAAGACGAGCAAATGTCAGAGATGGAATGGTTCATCAGCGCCGCCGAGCCGTTCAAAGGCATGGAAATCAATGTGTTGTCAGAAGGCATTCCAACACACGGATATGAATCTGACGTGCTGACGAAGGCCTTTGAAGAAATCACTGGCATCAAGGTCAATCACCAAATCCTCGGTGAGGGCGAAGTCGTGCAGGCGGTTCAAACGCAAATGCAGACGCAACGAAACCTCTATGATGGCTACGTCAATGACAGTGATCTGATCGGCACGCATTCGCGGCTGCAACTGGCGTACAACCTGACGGATCAGATGGCGGGCGAGTGGTCTGCGACAACATCTCCGACACTTGACCTGAGCGACTTCATGGGGACGCAATTCACCACGGGTCCGGATGGCGATCTGTATCAATTGCCGGATCAGCAATTCGCAAACCTCTATTGGTTCCGCAAAGACTGGTTTGATCGCGAAGACCTGCAAGCGGCCTTCAAAGAGAAATACGGCTATGATCTGGGCGTTCCGGTCAATTGGTCCGCCTATGAAGACATCGCGGAATTCTTTTCCAATGATGTGAAGCAAATCGATGGTGTCGATATCTACGGCCACATGGATTACGGCAAGCGTGCGCCCGATCTTGGATGGCGCATGACGGATGCGTGGCTGTCCATGGCAGGTGCGGGTTCCAAAGGGGAACCTAATGGCGTGCCGATTGACGAATGGGGCATCCGCATGGAGGCCGGCAGCTGTAACCCGGTCGGTGCATCGGTGACGCGCGGCGGGGCGGCAAATGGCCCTGCGGCTGTCTACGCGATCCGCAAATGGGATGAATGGTTGCGCAACTACGCACCACCCGGTGCGGCAAGCTATGATTTCTATCAATCGCTGCCCGCTTTGGCGCAAGGCAATGTGGCCCAGCAAATCTTCTGGTACACCGCCTTTACGGCCGACATGGTTGCACCTAAATCGGCTGGCAACAACACCGTCGACGATGAGGGCACGCCCTTGTGGCGCATGGCGCCGTCTCCACACGGACCATATTGGGAAGACGGTCAGAAAGTTGGCTATCAGGATGTGGGGTCCTGGACTTTCCTGAAATCAACCCCCTCGGATCGCGCGCAAGCGGCATGGCTTTATGCGCAATTCGTGACCTCTAAAACGGTTGATGTGAAGAAATCCCATGTGGGTCTTACCTTCATTCGCGACTCCACCGTCAATCACGAAAGCTTTAGCGAACGTGCGCCGAAACTCGGTGGATTGGTGGAATTCTATCGCTCCCCTGATCGGGTGGCATGGTCCCCAACCGGCGTCAATGTGCCTGACTATCCGAAACTGGCCCAAATTTGGTGGCAGCAGATCGGCGACGTGAACTCCGGTGCTTTCACACCGCAGGAAGCGATGGACCGCCTGGCTGAAGAGATGGACATTACCATGTCACGGATGCAGCGCGCCGATGAGGCACAAAACGTCTATGGCGGCTGTGGCCCACGTCTGAACGAAGAGAAAGACGCGGAATGGTGGTTCGCCAATGGTGGCGCCAAACCAAAGCTGGAGAACGAAAAGCCGCAGGGCGAGACAGTCAACTATGATGAGCTCGTCGCGCGCTGGAACCAGTAAGCGCAATAAAATCGATCCTCACCCTGACATGGGGTGAGGATCATACCCAAAATCCGAGACTGCAATCCCCATGACAATCGAGCTTAAAGACGCCAGTAAAGTGACCCGCGGGATCACGCATATCAAACCGACATCCCTTGTTCTGGAAACCGGTCATTTCAACGTGCTCCTGGGCCAGACCGGTTCTGGAAAAACGTCGTTGATCAAATTGATGGCGGGTCTGGATCAACTCGCTGCCGGACAGATTTTCATGGATGGGGCTGACGTCTCCAAACTGTCCACCCAGAAGCGCAACATCTCCCTCGTGCACCAGTTTTTCGTGAACTACCCCCAGATGACAGTGTTCGACAATATTGCATCTCCTCTTAGGGTTGCCGGTATGGCGAAGTCAGAAATTGCTGGCCGGGTTGAGGAAGCTGCGAAGATCCTGCAACTCGAACCCATGCTGAAACGGCGTCCCCAAGAGCTATCTGGCGGGCAACAACAGCGATGCGCATTGGCGCGCGCCATTGCCAAAGAAAGCCGCGCCGTTTTTCTGGACGAGCCGCTGGCCAATTTGGACTACAAATTGCGCGAGGAATTGCGCGAGCAATTGCCAGAGCTCTTTGCAGGCAGGGGAGCCGTAGTGGTCTATGCAACATCCGAGCCGGAGGAGGCGCTGCTTCTGGGCGGCAAGACGGCGCTGATGGATGATGGGGTCGTCACGCAATTCGGCCGCACGGCTGAGATTTACCGCGCGCCAGAAAGCCTGACCGCGGCACGTGTGTTCAGCGATCCGCCGATCAATTCCGCCGAGGTCGTCAAGGCAGGAACCGAAGCGCGGCTGAAGACAGGCGTCACCTGGGCCATGCACGGTCCTGCCGCGGACTTGCCCGATGGCGTCTACACTGTCGCGATCCGTCCACATCATGTCACGCCTGTGGCCGCAACGCCGGCGGATGTCGCGTTGAATGGCACTGTGCAGGTGACTGAATTGTCCGGCTCTGAATCATCCGCCCATTTTCAGATGGGAGAAGATGGCTGGGTCTCCCTCGCGCATGGCGTACACCCCTATGAGGTCGGAGAAGATCACGTCTTTTACATGGACCCCCAAGCCTGTTTCTATTTCACTCCAGACGGAAAATTGGTGGCGTAACGTGGCAAAGATCACTTTGAAAAACCTGCGCCATTCTTATCTTGCCAACCCTAAAGCTGTGCAGGATTACGCGCTGAAGGAAATTGACCTCGACTGGCAGGATGGCGGGGCCTATGCGCTGCTCGGCCCGTCTGGCTGCGGCAAGTCGACACTGCTCAATATCATTTCGGGTCTTTTGACCCCATCCGAGGGGCACATCCTGTTTGATGACCGTGACGTTACCGGTTTGCCGCCGGATCAGCGCAACATTGCGCAAGTGTTCCAGTTTCCGGTGATCTACGACACGATGACGGTCTATGACAATCTTGCCTTCCCGCTTCGCAATCGCGGCGTGGCCCAGGCGCGGATCGACACGCGTGTGCGCGAGATTGCCGAGATGCTGGAAGTGACGGAAATGCTGCGCACGCGCGCTTCCCACCTGTCGCCAGACAACAAACAAAAGATTTCCATGGGCCGGGGCCTCGTGCGCGACGATGTAAATGTGGTCATGTTTGACGAGCCTCTGACCGTCATCGATCCGCATCTGAAATGGAAGCTCCGCTCCAAACTGAAAGAGTTGCACCAGCGGGTGCGCGCCACGATGATCTATGTCACCCATGACCAGACAGAGGCTCTGACCTTCGCCGATCAGGTCGTCGTGATGCAAGACGGCGAGATCGTGCAGATCGGCACGCCAGTTGAGCTGTTCGAGCGACCGCAGCATACATTTGTTGGTCACTTCATCGGTTCGCCGGGCATGAATGTGCTGGACGTGTCTGAGGCAGATGGAAAGGTCAGCTTCAACGGGCAAGCCATTGCTGTCGAAGGAAAAGTAAAGGGGCAGGGTGGTCATGCGCAGCTTGGCATCCGCCCTGAATTCGTATCCCTCAGCGATAGCGGGTTGGAGGCGCGGGTGCGCAAAGTCTCCGACATCGGGCGTCACAGCGTCGTGGAAGCGATGCTGGGCGATGTGAGCGTCAAAGCGGTTGTTGATGGGCCCGTGCCCGCTCAAGGCGAGGCGGTGTATCTGGACTTCCGCCCTGACCAAACCCGTCTGTACCGTGACGGCTGGATCGCAACGGAGGCGACACCATGAAGACCGAAAACCAAAAAGCGTGGTTCTTTGTGCTGCCCGTGCTCGTGCTGGTCGCCTTCAACGCGTTGATCCCGATCATGACCGTGGTCAACTACTCCGTACAGGAGACGTTTGGCGACAACCTGTTCTTCTGGGAAGGGCTGACATGGTTCGAACAAATCCTGCGCTCTGAGCGCTTTCACGCAGCGCTCGGCCGCCAGTTTCTGTTCACATTCCTCATCCTGATCATCGAAGTGCCTTTGGGCATCATCATCGCGCTGGCCATGCCGCGAAAGGGCATTTGGGTGCCGGTCTGCCTTGTGACCATGGCCTTGCCGATGCTGATCCCATGGAACGTGGTGGGGGCGATGTGGAACATCTTCACCCTGCCTGACATTGGCCTTCTGGGCTATCTCCTGAACAATGTCATCGGCATCGACTATAACATGACGCAGAGCCCAGTGGCGGCTTGGGTCACGATCATTACGATGGATGTCTGGCACTGGACCTCGTTGGTCGTGTTGTTGAGCTATGCGGGCCTCGTGTCGATCCCCGACGCCTATTATCAGGCGGCAAAGATCGACGGCGCGAGCCCTTGGAAAGTCTTTCGCTACATTCAACTGCCGAAGATGAAGACCGTGCTGACGATCGCGATCCTGCTCAGGTTTATGGACAGCTTCAACATCTACACCGAGCCGTTCGTTCTGACCGGTGGCGGGCCCGGAAATTCCACAACCTTGTTGTCGATTGATCTGGTGAAAATAGCCCTTGGTCAGTTCGACCTCGGCCCCGCAGCCGCCATGTCGCTGATCTATTTCGCAATCACGCTTCTGGTTTCCTGGCTCTTCTACACGCTCATGACAAAGGATGACGTGAAATGAGAAAAAGATCCCTCATTCCAATTCTCTACATCCTGTTCCTGATGCTGCCGATCTACTGGCTGGTGGCGATGAGCTTCAAAACCACGAACGAGATCCTCGCGGGCTTCTCTCTCTTTCCGCAGACCTTTACGTTGGAGAATTACCGGGTCATCTTCACTGATCCAAGCTGGTACTGGGGCTACATCAACTCGATCATCTATGTGTCGCTGAACACCGTGATCTCGATCACGGTGGCCCTGCCTGCCGCTTACGCCTTTTCGCGCTACAGTTTCCTGGGCGACAAGACACTGTTCTTCTGGCTTTTGACGAACCGCATGGCCCCGGCGGCTGTATTCGCGCTGCCGTTCTTCCAGCTCTATTCTTCGGTGGGGCTGTTTGACACGCATATCGCGGTGGCGCTGGCGCATTGCCTGTTCAACATCCCGCTCGCAGTCTGGATCCTCGAAGGCTTCATGGGGGGCGTGCCGAAAGAGCTGGACGAAACGGCCTATGTCGACGGCTATTCCTTCCCGCGCTTCTTCGTGACGATCTTCCTGCCCACGATCAAGGCGGGCGTCGGTGTCGCCGCGTTCTTCTGCTTCATGTTCTCATGGGTGGAGCTGCTCTTGGCGAAAACCCTCACTGCCGTGGCCGCGAAGCCGATTGCAGCCACGATGACCAAAACAGCATCCAGTGCAGGCTATGAACTTGGCCTGCTCGCCGCCGCCGGGACGTTGACGATCATTCCCGGCGCAATCGTCATCTACTTTGTGCGAAACTACATCGCCAAAGGCTTCGCACTAGGGAGAGTATAATGCTCAGCTGGATGGCATGGACCTGGCCCACAGGCCTCTTCTTCATCGGTCTTTTTACAGCGATGGGCATCATCACCGTGATCGAGATCAAAAAGCCCGGCACGTCGGAGCGCAAAGGCGCGCTGGGTCTGACCACAACACGCGGCGACCGGCTGTTTCTGACCATGCTTGGGTCGGCTTACATCTTCCTTGCATGGCTGGGCCTGATGGGGGAGCCGCTTTGGTGGCCGCTGTGTCTTTCGCTGGCATGGGGCGTGTTTTGTTTCTGGAAAGTATGAGAAACCGTTTTGAGAAATGAATCCCTTGAGTTTAACCTCTCCCCCATAACGAGTGGGCGGATACGCGCGAATGGGACGGTATGAGACAGAAGAAGAAAAGTGATCTGCTGACGGAAGTCGAGCTGGAGTTCATGAATGAACTATGGGCCTTGGGAGAGGGGACGGTGCGTGACGTATTGGACCAACTGCCCGAGGACCGCAATCTGGCCTACACCTCTGCTGCCACCATTCTGCGCATTTTGGAGCAAAAGGATTTCGTGACCAGCCGCAAGGATGGCAAGCGCCATATCTTCACACCGATGCTGGCCAAAGATGCCTACCAGACCCGCTCGCTGAAAGACCTCTCGATGAAGCTGTTTGACGACACGCCCGCCTCCCTCGTGGCGCGGCTTGTCGATGATGCAGATTTGAGCGAAGAGGCATTGGGGCAAATCCGGGCACTCGTGGATCGGAGGTTGAAAAATGATACCGGGTGACGCTGTTCTAGACGCTTTCCTCAATGCCAATATCCTGTTCCTCGTGGCCTTTGCGCTTTGGCGCGTGGCGCGATTGGGCTTAGATCGAACCGGTCTGAAACATGCCTACGCAACGCAATTGAAACTGCTCAACACGGTGTTTCTTGCGATTGTCTTCTCTCCCTTCCTGATCCTCGGCCTGACGGCAATGCAAACGCAGCTTTTGGGGCAGGGCGCAAATGTCACCCTGTCCGATATGGTCGTGGCTTATTACCTCAACGGCGGGTTCGAGATGAAGGCGAGCGAATTTGAACGCCTGCTGTCTCTGCGCGACACCTTCACCGCTGACGTCATGCGGGCGGGCAGCTGGGTGGCTCTGGCCGCGATCGGGGCGTTTATGATCGGTCTCGCCATTGGCACAGTGCGGCTCGTCTTCTCCATGTTCTGTTTGCACAAGATCGTCACGGCCAGCTATGCGTGGCGCCGATTTGGCCGCGTGCATTTGCGCTTGTCTGACCGGACCTTGGTGCCGTTCTCCACCCGTGGGTGGCGCAACTATTATGTGGTTATCCCCTCGCACATGCTGACCAATGCTGAGGAAATGCAGGTCTCTATCGCGCATGAGTTCCAGCATCTGCGCCAAGGCGATATCGAGTGGGAAATCCTGCTCGAAGCGCTCAAGCCGTTCTTCTTCCTCAATCCGGCCTATCACGCATGGAAGCGTCAGGTCGAAGACCTGCGCGAACTGAGCTGTGACCAGCAGGTTCTGACAACGGGGCGCATCGAGATCAAAGCCTATTGCGACACGCTTCTGAGCGTTTGCCAGCAAACCCTGCGCCGCGACCGCACGTTTGTTGTCGCTGTGCCGAAAGTCACGCTGGTGACCGCCGACCGCTCTGCCCTGCGCGACGGCAAGATGAGCTTTCTTGAACAGCGCATCACCACACTTTTTGACGCGCGCATGCTGCGCTATCCCAAGCTGGTCTACGCTGCGATGATGGTGCCCTTGATGGGCGCCGTGATGTTCACGGCAATGGCGATCCAAAGTCCCGGCGATTGGAGCCATGATCGCTTGATGCTCTCAACTGTGGTCAATCTGGAACGGCTTGACGAGATCAACCGCCTGTCGACATTCGGGCGCGTGCGGAATTAACGTATACATTAATCGCTTGCGCTTGCTGTTGGTTCGCGGTTCACTGGCGAAAATTCCACGCCGGAGGCTTTGATGTTTGCTGTGACCGTCACGTTCAAAATCCACCTTGATCAGATGGATGATTTTCTGCCTTTGATGCAGGCAAATGCGCAAGCGTCTGTGCAGGATGAACCGGGCTGTCATCAGTTTGATATCTGCACCGATCCGAAATCGCCGGGCACGGTTTTTCTGTATGAGCTTTATGATGATGAAGCAGCATTTGAGGCACATCAGACCATGCCGCATTACGCCGCATTTGGTGAGGCGGCGGGGGATATGATCGCGGAGAAAACCGTCGCGACCTTCTCTCAGGTGCGCCAGTGAGCAGCTGGGACGTTTTCGCGGTCAAATATGCGGAACGAAACGCGCGCACCCGTGCCGACAGCTTCATCTTCGACGACAATCACGACGCCCCGCACGCGATGGATTATTTCATGTGGGTGCTCAGACGCGAAGACGAGGTGATCCTTGTCGATACGGGCTATGATCAACCGGAAGCGGTGCGTCGAGATCGGCCGATTATCCTCGACCCGCGCGAGGCATTGAAGCCTCTGGGGCTCAAGGCTGAGGACATCAGTCAGCTTATTGTCACACATCTGCATTACGACCACGCTGGCGGGCTACATCTGTTCCCAAACGCCACCATCCACCTGCAAGCGGCTGAAATGGCCTATGCGACTGGCCCGTGCATGTGCCACGGCACGCTTCAAATGCCGTTCACCGCAGATCATGTTTGCGAGGCCGTTCAGCGTGTCTATTCCGGCCGTTGCATCTTTCACGAAGGCGAGGGAGAGGTCGCAGATGGGGTCACTGTCCATTGCATCGGTGGTCACTCCAGAGGGCTGCAAGCGGTCCGTGTCAAAACGCAGGCCGGTTGGCTTTGCTTGGCTTCTGACGCCACCCATTACTACGAAAATGTGTTTGAAAATAAACCTTTCCCAATCGTTGTTGATCTTGAAGACATGTTGACTGGATTCAAGACACTCCACCGGCTGGCCTCTGATCGCCGTCTTATTATCCCGGGTCATGACCCGAAACTGCGCGAGATGTTCCCGCAAGACAAGGCGGATCACATCTTCCGCCTTGATCGCGGCCCTGACGACTGGATGTTGTGACATGTTGCGCATTTCAATCTGAAGCGTTCAGGCATCTAACAGCCACGTTTCCTTTGAAAAGCGCGAACCGTCTCGACAAGGCAAAAGAGTTCGGCATGCAGCCCTGAGGTGAAGAGCAGCGATACTCGTAATAGATTAACTTCAATTCTGCGGTTAATCCTGTGTGCCGCATGGTGTTCCGTTCTCATTCTATTATGATGTGACGGATATCGTGCAGCAAACTAACAAAGGTCGCCAATTCAATGTTCCCAACACATCGCAGAGCACAATCGACAGGTGTTCCGGCAAACAGATCTCTTTTGCGTGCTTTCTTTGGCCTGACCGTAATCGCCTTGCTTGCAGCATGCGCCTCACCTGAACCGAAAGTTGCCATCAGGTCTGGTATTGGACAAACCGCAAATCTTGACGCGATCCGTCCGCCATCTGGCGTGACGTATCGATATTCGCTCGAAGCAGACGGGGTCCAGCTTCCCGTGGATCTGAGGCTTCGATCCAAAAGGCGTTCTGCAAAGATATATGACTATTCCGGCACGTTGAACCTGACACTGCCGGTGCCCGAATCTGGAAATCTGGAAGAAGTTGGAGACCTGATTGCAGAAGCCTTCAAGCTTGATCAATTGAACGTAAGACTGCGCAAAAACAAGCTGCTCATCCCTGTTCAACTGCGCACTGACAATCGGTTTAGATCACTGTCATCAAATCTGGTTCTCACGCAAAGCCAATTCAGACCACATGATTGCTTCGCCGTGATCGGGACCTGTCGCTACACGTCATCTGTCGGCAAGCGCTCCATTGCTCTGATCGCCGAGACAACCGAAAAAGACGGCGTGTGGCGGACGAAAACTCGGCCTGATCCACGCAAACGCAAGCCGGGCCAGCGCAATGCGGAACAGACCCTGATCTATTCCATCGACAAGAACGCGGTGCTCATTGACATGGTTCTGTTAGAAAAAGAGCAAGGCAACCGCCGGACGATGGTGTTTCGCAGGCGCTGACCGCATTCGGTGCATTGCTGTGCGAATGCCCCGAACTTGACACAGATTTGCCCTTATCACGGTTAATATTCTCCTCAACATTTTGAGTGACGAGGGAAATTTTGATGAGCCCAACAATTATTCGTATCATGCTGGTCTTGGCCTTGGCGTTGCTTGCGGTCGCGACCTGGATCAATGAAGTGGCCATCGCCGACGCAATGTTCATATTCGCGGCGTTTTCAATTGGCGGCGTTTGGGCCAAATATAGCCGGGCAGCACCTCAGACCATTTAGACCAGCTGACTTAAGCTTTCGCGCGGCGGCGCGCGGCGACACCTGCTGCAAACAGTCCAAATCCAAGCAAGGGAAGACTGGAGGGCAGCGGGACGGGCGTCACATTGAATGAGATGTTATCGAAGCCGGATGACCCGTTCTGATCCAGTTGACCCGACGCGATGTCATCGATGTCGAGGAAAAATGATGTGATGCCCGCGCCATTGATCTCCAGAAATTGAGCGGCTCTCGCATCAAAACGCGCCGTGTCGACGACAGTCCCATTCCTGTCAAACCCTGTCAACGTGACGATGTCACGGTCAGACCCTGAATCGCCAACCCCGATCCTTAGAAAATCCACGGCTTGGGTAAATATGCCTTTGATGTCGTCGCCTTGACCGTTTGCTGCGCTCGGCGCGATTGCCACGTTGCCGACAGTTGCCGGTGCATTATTGACGAAGCCGCGATCTTCAATTCGGATCAGACGGTCAAAGGACAGCCCGCCCCCGACATCCTGATTGGCGGCAATCCGCGTTTGGCCCGCGAACTCTTCGAAATCAATGTTCACTACAGCCGCTGCCGCTGGCGCGCTCCACGCGATTGTCCCTGCTGATAGCGCTGCCTTTGCAAATGTCGTCATAAATCCTGTCCTTTTACGTTTGGACGTGGTCGTCCTCTGAAGAAGATACGGACAGGACCCGGATAAGTTTCAGTCTGGCCCAAGAAACTGATCTGTTGACAAGTCGCGGCTACCCTTGATGGATCATGATCTGTTTCCAGATCGCAACTTCATCAAACAGGGTGTATTCGTTGCGCAGCCCGTAAGGGCCAAACTCGGCGTGGGTCATGCCCATCACATGAACCGTGGCGCCGCTTGGTGCACCGAACAGACCGTAGCCATCATGTTTGCCGGTCAGCGACCAACGCAGGGCGGCACGCGGCGACATCATTGGATCGTCGCGCCCAATGACATGATGGATCTCAAACTGAGCCGACGGGAAGGACGCGCGCAAAGGCAACCATGCCCGGTCTGCACCCTGATGAGATATGCTGTCGCGTGCGCCGGGATGGTAAATGTGACAGGCGCGATCATATTCCGACGGGATGACTGCAAAGTCCTTCTCCATGATCCGCGTCAGAATGTCGGACAGCTTTTGCCCCCATTCATTGTCATTGCCGCGGGATCTGTAGCCACCATCTACATCATGATCAGGCGTGAAAGGGCGGACGCACTCTTCAACGCCGCCTTCGCGGTCAATCATCTTTCGCGTGAATTTCTTTACGTCTTTGCCGAGCTGCTTGACGATGCCCGAGACGTCGCGGATCAGCCATTCGTCATAAATGGCGTTGTCCTTCGCGGCGCAATCGGCAATGGCGCGGATGACAAATCGCTGGCCTGTTGGCTTGCCGAAACTTCCATGACCAAGATGCGTGCCCGTCGTCAGAAGGCGGTGCGAAGAAAGGAACCCCGCCTCTTCATCGCCCGACCAAATCACATCTTCGCCCAGCAATTCTCTGTCCGGGAACTCGGCGAGCGTGGCCATCGTGCCGTTGATCACATTGAGATTGCCGGTCACAAGGCCAGAAGGGAACCGCATTGGAAGGTCCTTGGCATAGTAATCATGCAAGGTTGCCAAGCCTCGATCTTCCCAGATTTCGCGCGTAATCTTCAAAATGTAGTCTGGCAGATCTTTGAATTCGTTCGAAAAGCCTCTCATTCGGTCCATCCTTTGGGTATACGTGCGGAGCGTCTGAGGATCAGCGGCCCGTCAATTTCGATCTGTTGTGCTGTGCGCTCTTTGCCCTCGATCTGCGCGATCAATTGCTCGACTACGGCTTCGACCATGCGGTTTGCGGGTTGGCGCACAGTGGTAAGCTCAAAGCTGGGCCAGGCGGCCATTGCGACATCGTCATATCCGACGATAGAGACATCCGTGCCCACCGATATCCCAAGCTCTGATTGCAGCGTCTCAATCACGGCAAAAGCCATGTGATCGTTGCCGACAAAGATCGCGTCCGGCGCCGTGGGCCCTGCGAAAAGCCCGCGCGTCGCCGCGGCGGCCGCTTCTCTTGAAAACAGGCCGTCAACGATGGCGTGAGGCGAAATTTGCTGTTCATGCAGGACTTCCGTAAACCCTTTGCACCGGTCATGGCCGGTGGAGGCGCCTTGCCAGCCAGAGATATGCGCGATCCGGCTATGCCCGCCCGCGATCAGAAATTCGGCGACTTTGCGCCCACCTTTGTAATTTGCCGACGTCACTGAACTGATCGAGCAGTCGCTATGTCCCCGGTTGAACAGGATCAACGGCACCCCTTCTTCCAACAAGCGTTCTGTGAGTGCTGAGGACGCCGAAACAGAAGCGAGGATGATCCCGTCCACTTGGTGATCGAGCAGGTCGTGCACCACGCCGTCTACGTCACTGGCATGGTTTGCAGCCATGAATATCATGATGTTATAGCCGCGTTCTTTCAGGGTCCGGCTCAACCGTTCCAGAGCTTCCGTGTAGAACGGGTTGTCAAGATAGGCCACGATCAGTCCAATTGTCATGGACTGCCCTGTGATCAAAGACCGTGCGAGCGTATTTGGACGATAGCCCAGATCTCGCGCTGCCTCGCGGACCTTTTCTTCCAGCACAGCAGAAACCTTGACGCCGGGCGTGAATACGCGGCTGACTGTCGGTTGGCTCACACCGGCGGCCCGCGCAACATCCTGACTTGTGACTTTGGGTGGCATCTTAGTTGCGCCTCGCCTTGTTGAACTCGCGCAGACGCGCGAAGACATCAACGCCAACCTGCCTGTAGAGATCAAGCAGGTCAACGAGCACCCAGTTTTCTCGGATCAAACCATCTTCAACGCGCCAAAAATCAAGAGAACGCAACTCCACCGGGGATCCGGTGGGCGCGATCCCCATCCAGCCGTCCCCGGTCAGGCTTTGCTTCATGTTAGGCCAGCCTGTTACGGCTACGTAGTTTCCTTCGGCAAAGAAATGGCCGTTCGTACCGTCTCTGTTCTGCCCGCGGTCGGGCATTGCGTTCAGAAAAGGTATCTGATGCCAATCACGAAATGCCTGAAAACCGCGCGCGGTCCCGATGCCTGCCGGACCGTACCAGGACATGCGCGGGTGCCAGAACCGCTCCGCCTCCATAACTTCAGGCCCGCCTTCAGTGGGATGTTTGACGAGATACTCCAGCATTTCGGTCACGACAGCCATGGAGCCTTGCGAGTGCGCCGCGTCATGCGGGCCGAGCCCGTCCTGTGTTGCGGGTGCCGGCGTCAGCCACTCTCGACCAAGCGAGGGGGCCATGGGCCAAGCACCAGCTTGCAGCATCAGTTCTGGAATGTCCCAGATCATCTGCGTCTCAACCACGCGCCCCTCGACGATCCGGTAATACTCGTGGAATCGCATATGCGCTTGATGACCAGTCGGCGGTATGTCGAGAAACGGTTTTTCAAACCGGCCGGTGTAATAACCACCGCAACCGATCCAATGGTCGCCTTGTTCCGTTATGCCATCTACCTTGATCCAATCGCGACGCTCCAGATCGGGAAGGGCGCGATGAAGCGGGACGAGAGCCGTTTCCAGAAAGGCCGACGGGCCGATCACGTCACCAAACGGGTGGCACAGATGTAGGGTAGCGTCCGGCGCGAAGCATTGATCCAGCGCATTTTGGACTGACGCAATGTCAAAATCATACATTGCGCGGCAAAGAGTGGTGATCATGGTGTCTCCAGTTTGCCTGTTATACGCGCGGATGCCATTTGCTTACTCAGCGGCGTCTTTGTAGGGGGCTGGATTGGCGTATGGGATGTTGAGGCCGCCGTATCGTCTTGCGCGGATGTTGCATTGTTCGGCGTGGCCTGCGAAGCCTTCGAGCATGCAGAGCCGGGAGCCGTATGTGGCGATCTGGGTGGCGGCCTCGTCAGTGGTGATTTTCTGATAGCTGTGGGTTTTCAGGAACTTACCGACCCAAAGCCCGCCCGTATAACGCCCGGCTTTCTTGGTGGGCAGCGTGTGGTTCGTGCCGATCACCTTGTCGCCA
>JBCCVD010000042.1:0-23843 GCA_039195745.1 Pseudomonadota bacterium
CCGCCCCCGGAGGTGGGGGCGGCTTTGTGTGTTGCGACCGGGTGGTCAGCGGTCGAGGATCACTCCGTGATCTTCGACACGACGCCCGCGCCAACCGTGCGGCCGCCTTCGCGGATCGCAAAGCGCAGGCCCTGCTCCATCGCGATCGGTGCGATCAGCTCGACATCGAACTTCAGGTTGTCGCCCGGCATCACCATTTCCGTGCCCGATGGCAGCGTCACCGTGCCCGTCACATCCGTCGTGCGGAAGTAGAATTGCGGGCGGTAGTTGGCGAAGAACGGCGTGTGGCGGCCGCCTTCTTCCTTGGTCAGGATGTAGGCTTCAGCCTCGAACTTCGTGTGCGGCGTCACGGAGCCCGGCTTGCACAGAATCTGACCGCGCTCAACGCCGTCACGGTCAACACCGCGCAACAGCGCGCCGATATTGTCGCCAGCTTCACCGGAATCCAGCAGCTTGCGGAACATCTCAACGCCCGTGCAGGTCGTCTTCGTGGTGTCACGGATGCCCACGATTTCGATCTCTTCACCCACGTTGATGCGGCCACGCTCGACACGGCCCGTCACAACAGTCCCGCGACCAGAGATCGAGAACACGTCCTCAATCGGCATCAGGAACGGCTGGTCGACAGCGCGCTCAGGCGTCGGGATATACTCGTCCACAGCCGCCATCAGCTTCTTGATCGCTTCTTCGCCGATCTCAGGGTTGTTGCCTTCCATCGCCGCCAGAGCGGAACCCGGGATCACAGGGATATCATCGCCAGGGTATTCGTAGGAGCTTAACAATTCGCGAATTTCCATCTCGACCAGCTCAAGCAGCTCTTCGTCGTCCACCTGATCGACCTTGTTCATGAACACGACCATTTTCGGGATGCCAACCTGGCGGCCCAAAAGGATGTGCTCGCGGGTCTGTGGCATCGGGCCGTCAGCCGCGTTCACCACGAGGATCGCGCCGTCCATCTGAGCGGCACCTGTGATCATGTTTTTCACGTAGTCAGCGTGGCCTGGGCAATCAACATGGGCGTAGTGACGTGTCTCTGTCTCATACTCGACATGCGCGGTCGAGATCGTGATCCCGCGCGCTTTTTCCTCAGGCGCACCATCGATCTGGTCATAGGCCTGAAAATCACCAAAATACTTCGTGATCGCCGCCGTCAACGTCGTCTTGCCATGGTCAACGTGACCAATCGTGCCAATGTTCACATGCGGTTTCGTGCGTTCAAATTTTTCCTTAGCCATGATGGCCTCCTTAGGTTTTATCGAGCGGTGTGCGAGCTCACACACCCTACGGGGTTGGTAGGGCGCGCGCCGGAGCGCGCACCGCTGTTAAGCGAATTTCGCTTGGATTTCTTCCGAGATGTTCGACGGAACAGGCTCGTAATGGCCGAACTGCATGGTGAAGTTCGCACGACCCGACGACATCGACCGCAATGTGTTGATGTAGCCAAACATGTTGGCCAGCGGCACCTGTGCGTCAATCGCAATCGCGTTGCCGCGGGTATCCTGACCCTGAACCTGACCACGACGCGATGTCAGATCGCCGATGATGCCACCTGTGTATTCTTCAGGTGTGATCACTTCGACTTTCATGATCGGCTCAAGCAGTTTCGCACCGGCCAGACGCATGCCTTCCCGCATACACATACGCGCAGCGATCTCGAATGCGAGGACGGAGGAGTCAACATCGTGGAATTTACCGTCGATCAGGGCCACTTTGAAGTCGATCACAGGGAAGCCAGCCAGCGGGCCGCTATCCATGACGGACTGAATGCCCTTTTCAACGCCGGGGATGTATTCCTTCGGAACCGACCCGCCAACGATGCGGGATTCGAAAGAATAGCCTTCGCCGGGTTCTGTCGGCGTGATGATCAGCTTGACCTCACCGAACTGACCGGACCCACCGGATTGCTTCTTGTGGGTATACGTGTGCTCAACCTCTTTCGAGATCGTCTCACGATAGGCCACCTGAGGTGCACCGATATTGGCTTCCACTTTGAACTCGCGCTTCATGCGGTCGACAAGAATGTCGAGGTGCAATTCGCCCATGCCCTTCATAATGGTCTGACCAGATTCCAGATCAGTTTCCACGCGGAAGGATGGATCTTCAGCAGACAGACGCTGCAGCGCGATGCCCATTTTCTCCTGGTCGCCCTTGGTTTTAGGCTCAACAGCGATCTCGATCACCGGATCAGGGAAGGTCATCGTTTCCAGAACAACTGGATCGTTGACAGCACACAGGGTGTCACCAGTTGTCGTGTCCTTCAGGCCGCCCAGCGCGATGATGTCACCAGCAAATGCTTCGGTGATCTCGTCACGGTCGTTGGAGTGCATGATCATCATGCGACCAACGCGCTCTTTCTTGCCTTTGGTGGAGTTCAGGAACGTATCGCCCTTTTCCAGCTTACCGGAATAGATGCGTGTGAATGTCAGCGAGCCAACAAACGGGTCGTTCCAGATTTTGAACGCCAGAGCAGAGAACGCCATGTCGTCATCCGCACGGCGTGCGATGTTACGAACTTCGTCTTCGTCGCCGGGTTTGAAGCCCATGTAATCCACGACGTCCAGAGGGGATGGCAGGTAATCAACCACAGCGTTCAACAAAGGCTGAACACCTTTGTTCTTGAAAGCAGAGCCACCCAGAACCGGAACGAAGGCCATCGACAATGTGCCTTTGCGCAGCAATTTACGCAGTGTTGGAACGTCAGGCTCGTTGCCTTCGAGATATTCCATCATCGCGTCATCGTCTTGCTCAACAGCAGCTTCAACCAGCTTGTTGCGCCACTCGTCAGCCATGTCTTTCAGGCTGTCGCGGATCGGGGCTTTCGTCCAGGACGCGCCCAGATCTTCACCCTGCCACAGCCACTCTTCCATCGTGACGAGGTCCAACAGGCCTTCCAGCTCTGTCTCTGCACCGATCGGAATACCGACAGGCACGGCGCGAGCGCCGGTGCGGTCTTCAATCATGCGGACGCAGTTGAAGAAGTCAGCGCCAATCTTGTCCATTTTGTTCACAAAGACCATGCGCGGGACTTTGTAACGGTCAGCCTGACGCCAAACAGTCTCTGTCTGAGGCTCAACACCTGCGTTTGCGTCAAGAACACAAACCGCACCATCGAGAACCGCCAGAGACCGCTCCACTTCAATCGTGAAGTCAACGTGGCCGGGTGTGTCGATGATGTTCATCCGGTGCTTTTCAGAATCAGGCGTCACGCCATCTTCTGTGCGTTCCCAGAACGTGGTTGTCGCAGCGGATGTGATTGTAATGCCGCGCTCTTGTTCCTGCTCCATGTGGTCCATGGTGGCAGCACCGTCGTGAACTTCGCCGATGTTATGCTCTTTACCAGTGTAATACAGGATGCGCTCGGAACATGTGGTCTTACCGGCATCAATATGCGCCATGATGCCGAAGTTACGATAGCGGTCGAGTGGATATTCGCGTGCCATTGTGGATGCGTCCTCTTACCAGCGGTAGTGGCTGAACGCTTTGTTCGCGTCGGCCATCTTATGGGTGTCTTCACGTTTCTTAACGGCCGAACCGCGGGAGTTGACGGCATCCATCAATTCACCGGCCAGGCGTTCTTCCATCGTGTTTTCGTTGCGCGAGCGGGCAGCTTTGATCAACCAGCGGATGGCCAAGGCTTCGCGACGCTCGGGGCGGACCTCAACAGGCACCTGATAGGTCGCACCACCCACACGGCGGGAACGCACCTCAACAGCAGGTTTGATCTGGTCCAAAGCCTCGTGGAACACTTCCACAGGCGCTTTTTTCATTTTGTCCTCAACGCGATCAAACGCGTTATACACGATACGCTCCGCGACCGACTTCTTTCCGTCGATCATCAGGTTGTTCATGAATTTGGTCAGGACGACATCGCCAAATTTTGCATCGGGCAGAACTTGGCGTTTCTCAGCAGCGTGACGACGTGACATGTGCTCTTTTCCTTACTTAGGACGCTTCGCGCCGTATTTCGAACGGCGTTGCTTACGGTCTTTGACCCCTTGGGTATCCAAAACACCGCGCAGGATGTGGTAACGGACACCCGGTAGGTCTTTCACACGACCGCCGCGGATCAGAACAACGGAGTGCTCTTGCAGGTTGTGGCTTTCACCAGGGATATAGGAGATCACCTCGAACCCGTTGGTCAGGCGCACTTTGGCAACCTTACGCATAGCGGAGTTCGGCTTCTTCGGAGTCGTTGTATAGACCCGTGTGCACACGCCACGCTTTTGTGGGCATTGCTCGAGGTGCAGCGACTTCGAGGTCTTACGTTTTGGCTGACGCGGTTTGCGGATCAGCTGTTGGATCGTTGGCATTAAGGACTTCCCCTTGTTTGCGTGCTTCTATGGGACGCGCGTCCCTGTTTCAGTGCGCCCGGATGGGCAATTCGTTTTCAGCATTCGCGCGTCCGCAAACACAAAGACCCGCAACGGGTTACCCTACCTGGGATCCGCGCGGTGGAGTTACAGAGGTTCAAAGCTATAGGCGCAAGGAACTTGACCACGTAAATTTTGAATGCAGTTCGGGCGTGCCCCGTTCTGATTGCGGGCTTACTAGAAGGGTTGACCCGAGGTGTCAACAGCCTGCCCGCATTCCCCGTCGGCAAAGTCCAAAGGCGTCAAGTGCCGCCCTTTTCCCCTATCTTTCTTGACAGCTGAGGATAGGCTCCACATCAGATGATCAAGAACCAACGGCGACAATTCGCAATGAGGTAAGCGATTGAACTGCAAACGAAACACTTTTGTTTCCAAAATGGAAACGGTCTGTGACCTTGCCACACAGGGCCGGGAGTGTGATGGGTTCATGAGGAGCCGTCAGCAAGTGACAGCTTTCCCTCTGTTGTTTGTCCGTCATGTTTGCTGTTGTTGCCAAAAGAAGGAGCTAGGCAATGGTTGCTAGAAACTTGCTGGTTTTTGACAGCGAAGCGCTGTTGGTGGATCCCTCTTCGCCATTTCGGCCGGTGGGCAGCCCGATCATCAATAACTCCAGCACGCCAAATGGTACGATCTTCGAGTTCCAATCCGGCTTTGGTCGCCAGGATGTCGTGGTCGACGATACAGGTGGTGACCCGGACATATTCGAAGACGGTTTGCCGAACAGCCATTCGATACTGGATGGTGGTGGACTTGTACCCACCGGCACGCCTGTCGAGTCTGAATCCATCATCTTCCTTCGAGCGTTGGATGAGTTTGGAAATCAGACCGGCCCGACGATCCGCCTGACAGTCTTCTCAAAAGACGGGGATTTCGAAGATGTCTGGGGATTTGCCACGGATGACTTTCTCGTTCCGGGAACGAAATACGTCAAAACCAACGGCTCAAACTTCGGCAATAGTGAATATGAAGACTTCATCCCCTGCTTCACCGCTGGCACGCTGATACGACGCGCGGATGGGACGCAGGCGAAGATCGAAGACCTCAATGTCGGCGACTTGATCCTGACGCAGTCTGGTGCAAAGCCGATCCGTTGGATCGGGTCAACCACAGTAAACGCAACACAGAGGCTGGCACCGGTGCAAATTGCAAAAGGCGTGTTGGGCAACACGAAAGACCTGTCTGTCTCCCCCCAGCACCGCATGCTGGTAAAGGGCCCGGACATGCAGCTGCATTTCTCAACCGACGCGGTGCTTGTTCCTGCGATCCACTTAGTGGGCCTCGAAGGCGTGACGCGCAAAATCGGCGGCGATGTCACATATTTCCATCTGTTGTTTGAACGTCATGAGCTGGTCGAAGCCAACGGCGCGCTGTCGGAGAGTTTCTTTCCCGGCGAGATGGGTCTGAGCGCACTTGGTCGAGCCGCGCGCGAAGAAGTTTTGTCGCTTTTCCCCGAGCTTGAACATGCGGAAATGCCAACCGTTGCACCTTGCCTGAAAGCCCGCGACGCTCAGGTTATGCGCGCCTATCTGTCCAGCTAACATGCTGTTTCCCCGGCGATTCGATGCCGGGTGACAGAAAGTCCCAAGCCACATAGCTCTGAAAAATCTGTGCGAACAGCATTCCGCATTTTCACAAATGCGCAGAACGCCTGTTACGGCCGTTTTGATTGTTACCAAATGCTGTCCTTTTCAGCATCCTGCGCTGTTGTTCCGTCCCTGCCCTGCCAATAGCTCTGTCGCTCAACGACGGGTGGCGCGCCTTATGCGCTGCCCAAACGATATCGACAAGACAAGGAAATGAGCATGGCTCTGCGTATCAATGACACTATCCCGAACCTGACAGTCACCACCGATCAGGGTGAGTTTTCCCTGCATGATTGGATCGGCGACAGCTGGGCGATCCTGTTCAGCCACCCGAAGGATTTTACACCCGTTTGCACAACCGAATTTTCGGCGGTCGCGCAATTGGCCGATGATTGGGAAAAGCGCGGCACGAAAGTGATCGGCGTTTCCGTTGATGGCGTGGAAGACCACAAGAAGTGGAAGACCGACATCGAAAGCTTCGGCGGCGCAAAGGCGGGCTTCCCGATTATTGCAGATGACGGGCTGGAGGTCTCCAAAGCGTTCGACATGCTGCCAGCCGAGGCCTACCTGCCTGATGGCCGTACTCCGGCTGACAGCGCGACAGTGCGTTCTGTGTTCATCATCGGACCCGACAAGCAGCTGAAATTGTCGATGACTTATCCAATGACTGTCGGCCGTAACTTCGCCGAAATCCTGCGCGCATTGGACGGGTTGCAAACCTCCATCGGCAAAGGTGTGGCGACACCTGCCAACTGGACACCCGGTCAGGACGTCATCATCCCGGCGACCGTCAGCGATGAAGACGCGACTGCAAAGTTTGGCGGTTTCGAGAAAGTGCTGCCTTACCTTCGCACGACGAAGCTTTCCGCCTGACCCCTGCCCGGCCGGGCCACATTTCCTGCCCGGCCTATCGCCCCGCCAGCAAAAAGGCCCGCACATCATGCTCGATAACGCATCTGAAACCCCCGAACTGATCGTCGAAGGCAAGCTTGCCGACAATGAACGCCTGAAACAGGACAGCGACTTCCTGCGCGGCACGATTGAAGCAGATTTGAAGGATCCGATCACCGGTGGCTTCACTGCGGACAACTTCCAGTTGATCCGCTTTCACGGCATGTATCAGCAAGACGACCGCGACATTCGCGCCGAACGCGCGGACCAAAAGCTGGAGCCCTTGCACAACGTCATGCTCCGCGCGCGCATGCCCGGGGGCATCATCACGCCAGATCAATGGCTGACGATTGAAAAATTTGCTCAGGAACACACCATGTACGGCTCGGTCCGTCTGACGACGCGGCAGACCTTCCAATTCCACGGCGTTTTGAAGCCGCATATCAAGGATATGCATCAGGTCATTAACGCGGCAGGCATCGATTCCATTGCGACGGCGGGCGATGTGAACCGCAACGTGCTCTGCACCACGAACCCGGTGGAATCTGATCTGCATGCAGAGGCGTATGAATGGTCCAAGAAGATCTCGGAGCACTTGCTACCCAAGACCAAGGCCTATGCAGAGATCTGGCTGGACGGTGAGAAAGTCAAAACCACGCAAGAACCCATTCTGGGCAAGACTTACTTGCCTCGCAAATTCAAAACCACCGTCAGCATTCCTCCCAATAACGAGGTTGATCTGCATGCGAATGACCTGAATTTCGTGGCGATTGCGGAGAGTGGCAAACTGATCGGCTGGAACGTGCTTGTCGGCGGCGGTCTGGCGATGACACATGGCGACACGGGCACCTACCCGCGCAAGGCCGATGATTTCGGCTTCATCCCGCTGGAGCATACTTTGGCGGTTGCAGAGCATGTCGTCACCGTCCAGCGCGATTGGGGCAACCGGACCAATCGTAAGAATGCCAAAACGAAATATACGCTTGACCGCGTTGGGATCGAGACATTCAAGGCCGAGGTCGAACGACGCGCGGGCGTCACATTCGGCCCGTCGCGACCCTATGAATTCACGTCCAGAGGGGACCGTTTCGGTTGGGTCGAAGGGGTGGATGGCAAACACCACCTGACACTCTATATACTTTCAGGTCGCATTCTCGATTACAAGAACCGCCCGCTCAAGACGGGCTTGCGCAAGATCGCGGAAATTCACAAAGGTGATTTCCGTATGACGGCGAACCAGAACCTCGTGATTGCAGGCGTACCTGCGGATCAGAGGGCTGAGATCGAACAGATCGCCCGCGACCACGGGTTGATCGACGATTTGCACACGCCGCTTCTGAAGAACTCCATGGCATGTGTCGCCCTCCCCACCTGCCCGCTGGCGATGGCCGAAGCCGAACGCTTCCTGCCGGAGCTTGTCGATGGCGTGCAAGCGCTTCTGATCAAGCACGACGTGCCGCAGGAAGAGATCATCCTGCGCGTCGTGGGCTGCCCCAATGGTTGTGGCCGCGCGATGCTGGCAGAGATCGGATTGGTCGGCAAAGGCCCCGGCAAATACAACCTCTATCTCGGTGGGAACCGCGTTGGCACCCGTGTGCCCAAGCTCTTTAAAGAGAATGTCAGCCCCGACGTGATCTATGCTGCGCTTGACCCGCTGATCGGCGACTGGGTTGCCAAACGCGAGCCCGATGAGGGTTTCGGCGACTTTGTGATCCGCACCGGCGTTGTTGCTGAGGTGAAGGTCTCCAAAACCGATTTCCATGCGTAAGCCCTTACTGACACAGGACAGATTGACATGATGCTCACTCAAATGCCGCAGGGGCTGAACCCGCTCTCCAACGAGCAGGCGCAGCAGTTTTCGCAGCTTGTCGGGACAATGACACCCGTTCAACAGGCCTGGATCAGCGGATATCTGGCCGCATCCGCGCAAGGTGGGATGGCGACAGCGCCGATTGCTGCTCCGGTTGCGGACGCTGCGGCTTTGACCGTGCTCTACGGCTCACAGACTGGCAATGCCAAGCATGTCGCGGCCGAGATCGCAGAGGCTGCGAAAGAGCGTGGGCTTGATGTCAAACTGGTCGATATGGCCGACTACAAGCCAAACAAGCTGAAGGACGAAAAGTTCATCACCATCGTCACTGCAACCTATGGCGAGGGAGAACCACCTGAAACGGCTGAGAAATTCTACAACTTCCTAGCCTCAAAGAAGGCTCCGAAACTGGATGGCGTTGAAATCGCCGTGCTGGGCTTGGGCGATTCAAGCTACGAGTTTTTCAACAAAACCGCCGTCGATTTCGAGGAAAGGCTGACCAATCTGGGTGCGCATGTGCTTGCAGATCGCATTTTGCTGGACGTGGATTATGACGAACACACAGAAGGCTGGATCAGTGGGGCGCTGGATAAGTTCGAGCCAAAAATGAAAGCTGCAAACCCCGCTGGCACGAATGTCGTGCCAATGCCGGGTCTGCAAACAGCCGCTCCAACCTCCGCTTACAGCAAGAAAAATCCTTTCGCGGCTGAAATCAACGCAATCCAGAAAATCACGAGCCGCGACAGTTTGAAAGACGTCCGCCACGTGGAAATTTCTTTGGAAGGGTCCGGCCTGACCTATCAGCCCGGCGACGCGCTCGGTGTTTACTTCCACAATGGTGCGGCTGAAGTGGACGCGGTCTTGACCCTGCTCAAGGCTGATCCGGAAGCTGAAGTCACATTCGGGAATGACACAAAATCACTGCGCACCGCGTTGATCGAAGATTTCGAGCTGACCCAATCCTATCCCGGCTTCGTCGAGAAATACGCGCGGGCGACGTCGAATGACACGCTTAGCAAACTTGTCGCGGACAAGGCGGCTTTGCGGGTTTATCTTGAAGAGCGTCAGATCGTCGACATTCTGCGCGAACATCCCGCAGAGATCGCGCCGCAAGCACTGGTAGACAGTTTGCGCAAAATGCAGCCGCGCCTCTATTCTATCGCGTCAAGCCAGTCTGAGGTCGAAGATGAGGTGCATCTAACCGTCGGCGTCGTGGAATGGGAGGCGTTCGAGCGCACCCATCTTGGTGGCTGCTCAGGCCATCTGGGGCGCCGGGCTGCTGAAGGTGACACGGTGCGCGTCTATGTCGAGAGCAACGACAAATTCCGCTTGCCCGCAGCGCCAGAGACACCCGTCATTATGATCGGCCCAGGCACCGGCATTGCGCCATTCCGCGCCTTCCTGCAGGAACGGGACGTGCAGGAAGCTGATGGCAAAAGCTGGCTCTTCTTTGGCAATCCGCATTTCACGCAGGACTTCCTGTATCAGGTCGAATTGCAGGGCTATCTGAAGTCAGGGCTTCTCAGTAAACTCGATGTTGCGTTCAGCCGCGATCAAGCAGAAAAAATCTACGTTCAGGACCGCATCCGCGAAAACGGCGCGGAGTTGTTCCAGTGGCTCGAAGACGGTGCGCATCTTTACGTTTGCGGCGATCAGAACCGGATGGCCAAGGACGTACAGATCGCTCTCAGCCAAGTCATCCAGGAGCATGGCAAGATGGACACTGAGGCAGCCGAGGCCTACCTTGCAGACCTTAGCGACACCCGCCGCTACCAGCGCGACGTGTACTGACACTCCAGCGGATCCTGTCACCGTGGCAGGGTGTTGAAGTTGAATTTGTCGCGGCGCTTTGCTTTTGCATTCTGGCGATTTGTCTGCGAGCCGCAAATTATCGCTCCATTGCAAATGACCTCCGGCCTGTCCCGCTGCGCGCCTGGATGCAGGTTAGTCTGCGTCATCAATTCTTGTTTACCGCGATCCCGTCCGGGCTCGGAGATATCGGTTTTCCAGTGATTGCGCGGCATCATCTGGGATTGGACTTAAAGCGCGGCGCTGTGATTATTCTCATGGCACGGTTACGCGATCTCTTCGTCTTGCCCGCTCTGGGGTGTTTTGCGTTGGCCATGCTTGGTGTTTGGCCGGTCTTGCTGACCGTTCTGGGCATTGTTTTAGGCTTGCTGGCACTGTTCTTAGAACAATCAGCAGGAACTTTGATTTTGGCGCTCCGTCAAATGGGGCTAAAAGTGTCCGGCTTAGGGCTAATTTCACAACCGTCATGGCCGGTGCAACTCAAACGTTTCGCGTTCTCATTGGGCAGTTGGAGTAGCGCGGCCTGCGCCGTATGGTTTGCTTATACTGCAGCGGGATTTCAGATGGAACCGATGACGAGCTTCGTTTTGCTAACCGGGCTGAATGCCATAGGAGTGGTGGCCATCTCGGTGGGCGGATTGGGAATTGCAGAGGCCGGCAGCACCGGGATTCTAACCTTATTAGGCACACCCTTGGAACAAGCGGCTCAAATCTCTTTGGTCGCCAGACCGGTACTCTTAAT
This sequence comes from Pseudomonadota bacterium, assembly GCA_039195745.1. GTDB lineage: Bacteria > Pseudomonadota > Alphaproteobacteria > Rhodobacterales > Rhodobacteraceae > Litoreibacter. The sequence continues at coordinate 11,206 of JBCCVD010000042.1, forward strand.
CGCGACACTTACCGCATGTGTTACCCACTGGCTCTGCCTGCGGATCTGGAACAAGCAGATCACTGGACGTCTGGCGACTGAAGCCGTCTCTGAAAAGAACGTAGGTCATCCCCAGGAGGATATTAGCCTCCTAGACTGCACGCGCACGTGTTACCGCAGTAATACGCTCTGTCTTCAAGCCAGTAATACGCAGGTTTAGAGAGATCCGGTTCTTGCTGGGATTGCGAATACAGCCAAAGTCGGGGGATGGTTCGAGCACGCATAGGCCCCGATTGATCTCAATGGGTCGGTTTGGGGTATCGATATGATTTCGTTCAGATGTCCAAAACGTAGCTGCCGCTTCAACCTTCGGGGGCGCCATCGGCTTAAGCTTTAAGAGTTTCCGGAGGTTTTGTGCGGTAGCTGCGAGGGTAAATTCGTCTGGACGCAGTATGGGCCTCGTAGTCGAAGCCGTTCGAGGCCGACGATGCGCTTGAGGTGGGCAAAAAACATCTCGATCTTCTTGCGTCCCGCCTGAGCCTTGGGATTAATGTCTGAGGCGGTTCATTCGCGGGCAAAGTCTCCAATGATCTCATAATTATCGCTATGGACCGAACACGTTTCAGCGTTGGTGCAGCACTTTGCCTTCAGCGCGCGTCCGTTGCAGTCTGGTTTGAGTGCCCGATAGTTTCTGGATTTCCAAGCTGGCGCATTCCGTTTTGGGCCAAAATCTGTCTGCCTGGTTTGCCGCATCTCTTTGCCGTCCGGACAGATGTACCGGTCGTTCTCATCATGCCATGTGAAGTCGGAACGCGAGAAGGTTCCGTCAGTCGGTTCAACCTTGTCCCCTCTAGGCATATTGCTCTGCAATCGCCTGCCGGGCAATGGAAGACTGGGATGAAGGGGAGGATCTGCCGCTTCAGCGTCAGCCAAACTAGATCGTCCGAAGACCCGTAGGCCGTATCCGCCGTGATCCAATCGGGCTTCACGACAAAATGTTCTTCGATCCGGTCGAGCATCTTGCGCATCGCGCCGACCTCAGCGATTTTGTTTGACCGCCTGGCAAAAACATCGACGATCATGCCGTGGTCGGTATCGATCAGGTAGTTGTCACAATTGGCAAAGAACACAGGACCCTTGCGCGATGCCGTCTTTTACCGGCTGTTGAGAGTAGAGCCTCTTACGGGCACAAGTTCGGCCGCCTCGGCTTACTTCAGAGCGTGGCAGCGCGACCTTCGTTTGGCGGCATTCCGTTTTTCTTTTATTAAACCACTTGTTTAATTAAATTAATGGTATAATAAAAGACATATGAGCAAAGATGATCAGCTTGACGCCGCGTTTTCCGCCCTTGCGCATCCGGCACGCCGCGCAATCCTGGCACAATTGGCGCAAGGTACAGCCAGCGTGAACGCCTTGGCAGAACCGTTTGATATGTCCCTGCCCGCCGTTTCAAAACACATTCGGGTGCTGGAAAACGCTGGCCTGATTTCTCGTGAGCGGGACGCGCAGTTTAGGCTTTGCAGACTGGAAGCTGCACCGATCCAGGACATCGCAAGCTGGACTGAAAAGTATCGGCACATCTGGGAAACGCGCTTCAACCTGATGGACAGTCTTTTGGCTGACATGAAGGAGACTGATAAATGAGCGGTAACACCGAATGGATTCGGATTGAGCGGGAATTCGATGCACCAATCAGTCTGGTCTGGCAAATGTGGACAGACCCGGCGCTGTTCAAGCAATGGTACGGCCCGGACGGTATGTCCGTCCCGACTGCCGAGATGGATGTTAAGGTCGGCGGAACCCGCAAGGTGTGCATGGCCATGCAGTCGCCCGAGCGGTCGATGGAGATGTGGTTCACAGGCGTCTACAAGGAGGTCGGCGCCCCGGACCGCCTCGTCTATACAGAATCTATGTGCGATGCAGAGGGCACCATAATCTCACCCCAGTCGATGGGGATGCCAGACAGTTTCCCGGACATTACCGAGGTCATCGTCGATCTCAGCGAGGTTGACGGCAAGACCCGAATGGTAATGGTTCATATCGGCGTCGCCGAGGGAACAGCCGGGGCCGGTGGTTGGAACCAGGCTTTCGACAAACTGGCCGCTCTCGCGCGGTCGGTCCGTAACGGCCGGTCGTGACATGCGCGAGCTTGCGGCACTGTCCTTTGTAACACTAGATGGGGTCATGCAATCCCCGAGCATACCCGCGGAAGACCCTTCGGGCGGATTTACCCAAGGGGGGTGGGCGGCCCCCTATTGGGAAGGTGTGATGTCACATGTTGAACGTGTCGCCATGTCGAAACCTTACGACATCCTCTTTGGCCGCAAGACATATGACATCTTCGCGCGCCATTGGCCAAACGCACCACGTTCTGATCTTGGCGACAGATTGAATGCCGCGCGCAAATTCGTGGCCACGGCTCAATCCCATCCGCTGACATGGGAGAATTCAAAGGCGCTGAAAGGGGATATCGTGGCGGCTGTGGAGGGCTTGAAAGAAGAAAGCGGGCCACTGTTGCAGATCCACGGCAGCTCCGCATTAATCCAACCGCTGCAGGCACACGATTTGATCGATGAATTTCGGATTTGGACGTTCCCGGTTGTTGTCGGCGCGGGCAAACGCTTGTTCGAAGACACCGTTTCACCGCGCAGTTACGCTTTGACGCGCAAAGAGATGCTTGAAAACGGAGTGACACATCAGTGCCTTAGGCAAGTGTGACGGACGCGCGCCCTGCCCCGCGAAGGAGGCAATACCGGGCCATGCGAACAGACCGAACTGCAAATGCAGCTCCCCTGTCACCATTCAAATACTTGCGCGCTCATGCGCTACATTCTGATTTACCAACAACGCACGGTATCAAACAGAGACCGACCTTCTGGACCGCATGCTAAGAATCCGTTGAACGGTTGAGCCACCAGTCGTGCATTGATGTGAAGACCGGCGCAAGCGCCAGGCCATCCGCGCTCGCCGAGTACTCGACCCGCGGTGGCACCTCGGCATAGACCTTTCGGATAACCAGCCCATCGGCTTCCAGCGCACGAAGCTGGTTGGTCAACATCGTCTGAGTGATCCCGTCGATGGATTTTCGCAATTCGCCAAACCGTTTGGTGCCTTGAAAAATAAGAATCTGTAGAATGAGCAGCTTCCATTTGCCCCCTATCATCCCAATCACCCGGGGCGCGGGGCACGCGTTATCGTCTGGCATAACCACTTGAGATGGATCGGTCAGGGCTTCCGGCATCTTGTTTTCCTCAATAGTATGGTTTTTGATAGTATATCAAAAAATTCTGCCTACTTTTCATATCTTACTAGCATGGATATGCCTCTGCAAACACGACTTATGGAGGAATGCAATCATGTCCCTGGAATTCTGGACCGTAAGCGGCACACCCAGCCCGTGGCGCGTGGCACTCGGTATGGCCTTCAAAGGCCTCGACTATGACATCAACCTGCTCTCCGCTGCACAGAAAGAACACAAGTCCGATACTTACCTCGCCATCAATCCGCGTGGCACTGTCCCGACAGTGACAGATGGCGACACGACCCTTACCCAATCGGTCGCGATTCTGGCTTGGCTTGATCGAGCCTATCCGGCCTCCCCCCTGTTTGGACAAACGCCGCAAGACGCAGGGCTCATCTGGCAGCGCAGCATGGACATTTTTGACCACCTGCCAGACGCAACGAGCGGTGTCCTTTCGCCGGTCTTTTTCGGTGGTGCGGACGAAGTGACGGAAGAATTGAGTATGGCACGTGAAGCGCTGCAATCAGAGCTCTCTCAGTTAACCGGCATCTTAGTCGATGAATCATTCCTGTCAGGCCTCCGCCCGGGCGCTGCGGACGCGGTGGCTTTCCCGCATGTGCGTCTGCTTCAGCGGGCGATGGAAACGAAACCAAAGATCATGCAAGCGCTGGGCATGCCGGATCTCGTAACCTTGTCGGCCGAACTCGCAGATTGGGTACAGCGGATCGAAGCACTTCCAAATGTCGCTGCAACCTTCCCGCCCCACTGGGCCGAAGCCGCCTAAGGAGCACACAGATGACAACGCAAAGCTACGCAAAATCGATCGATGTGCAGGCGCACCCTTCTGCCGCATTCAACGCGGTGACCCAGGGTGTCGCAGAGTGGTGGACCTGCCCTGATCAGCCGCTCAGCAACATCGGTGATCGCGCGAAATTCATCTTCCCTCCCGGCCTGTCTTACTGGACTTTCGAATTGACTTTTATCGAACCGCCGATGCGTGTCGAATGGACCTGTGTCGATGCGTTACACATCCACGAGGGCCAGCCAAAGGAGATTGAAACCGAGTGGCTCGACACCAAGGTGCTTTGGCACATTACCGAGAATGCGAACGGATCGAGAATTGACATGCAGCACCAAGGCCTTACGCCCGAATTGCTATGCTATGATGTGTGCGAAGCGGGCTGGGATATGTTCTTTCTTGGCAGTCTCAAGCAGTATCTCGACACAGGCAAAGGCACGCCGCATAAGAGCTAAAGCCTGTCTTACGCAGCGGAGAGCCAAGTTGGATCGTGTACACTTCAAGCGGAGCCTAAAGCCGCGCCTTAAGACATTCAGTCTTAAGGTCCTATGCGGCATCGGTTTGGCGGTCATTGCGCTGACGTCGAAGGCTGCAGCTGACGCAACGGATATCGGACCCAGTGTCGCAGCAGCGGGCGGCATTGTCGAAAGCACGACGATTGCGGTCAAACGTCTGTCAGACGGCCAGCTCTGGATCGCAAATCCTGACCGCGCTGAATTAAAGGTCTCACCAGCATCGACGTCCAAGATTCCACACAGTCTGATCGCACTGGAAAACAGGCTCGTGACCCCCGAAACGATACTTCAATGGGATGGCATTCCCAGAAGCAACCGTGCTTGGAACCAGAATCACACACTCCAATCCGCGTTCCAAAATTCAGTCGTCTGGGTCTATCAGGAGATTGCGCGAACCGCCGGGCAAACTGTCATGTCTGACGGCTTGAAACGTCTTGACTACGGCAACGCGACTGTGGGCACGATTGACCAGCTCACAACGTACTGGCTGGACGACACACTCTCGATCTCGGCGCTGGAGCAAATTGAATTCCTGACGAAGCTCGCTCTGGAACGATTGCCGCTGTCCAAAGCTACATATGCAACAGCGCGAGACATTATGATAAGTGACGCAGGTGCGGATTGGACGATGCGTTCCAAAACTGGCTGGCGGTACAACAAGACGGACATGGATATCGGATGGTTCGTTGGCTGGCTGGAATGCGGACACGAGACTCATGTCTTTGCGCTGAATATGGACATGCCGGACACCAGATCTCTTTCCAAGCGAAAATCCGTTACGTATCAGGTTCTCCAAGAAATCGGCGCCTTTGACTGCAGCTGAGAATATCGACATCAAACGCTTGCGCGTAATACTTCATGTATCCCTTCGGTGGTGAGGCGCAGACCTTCCGAGTGGGTGTTGCTTCAGATGATGGCCCCCAATTCCTCAACACCGACAAGATCGGCAATTGCGCAGGTCGGTTTGCACCTGAAATTCTGACCATGTTGGGTAGGGGCCTTCCGGTCTATTACACGTTTCAGTAGAAAATAGTTCTAGGGGACCGCTCACAGACGACCCCCAGCGACATGCCCGTCTCCATCGACCTTGATGATCAGCGTATTGACTGCTCCGATGATGAGGGGGAGGTGCATTTGGCGGATCCCGACTATGCTTGGCTCGCCAAGGCCATGCCGGGCGCGATCCATTGCCGACCGGATGGCGGCGACATGGGCTCTTGGGTCAAACTCGGCGGGGCCTACATTGAACGCGCATCATGCTTTCCAAGCGGAGCGGTTATCCTATTGATGACATTCACAGGGATTGCTAGGCTCACCCTGCTTCGGGGTAAGTATCCAGGTCCGCGGAAAGCCGTCATCGGCAGCCCTTACAGAAAATGACATGCCATTTTCGGTTGTCTCATGCTCGAAACCAGCGGACCTGCGAGCCAGAAGTGAGAAATCCGATGACAAAATCCTTAGACCAACTGCGTCGTGACGCCAAAGCGCTGCGCAAAGCACATCTGGCAGGAGAGTTACGCGCTCAACAGCGTATCGCAAACTTTTCGCCCCGCCCGGAGGGGACGGCCCTTAAATATGCCGACTATCTGCACGTCATTGCCCGAGAGAACAGCTTCACCTCATGGCCAGCACTTAAGCTTGCAGCGGACCTGCTCGGCATGGATATCGCGGCAAAACGCCAGCGCCTCAAGCTGGCGCTCTACTACGGTCAATTCAGCGTCGCCGATCAATTGCTCGCGGACGCGCCCGACCTCGCTGAAGGTGACTTTGGGTTATGTCTCGGGCTCTATCGAAAATCCGATGTGATCCAAACCCTGGCCGGTGCGCCAGAGCGTGCCACACAACTCATCGGCCATCAGGCACCACCTTTGACGATCCTCGCCCGCTCAAAATGGATTCACCACAAACCCGATTTGACCGAAGACATGTTGGACATCGCTCGCGCCTTGCTCTCTGGTGGAGCAGACCTGAACCTTGGCGCGCCGATCTATGACGGGAACGACTACAAGCTCCCGCCTCTTTTCTTTGCGATTGGACATGCCAACAATATGCCGCTCGGTCGTTGGATGCTTGAAAATGGTGCCGAACCCAATGATGGTGAGAGCCTTTATCATGCGACTGAACTAGGCCACCACGAGGGTTTGGAGATGTTGTTAAAAAATGGCGCTGACCCAAAGGGAACGAACGCCCTTTTACGTGCGATGGACTTTAACGACACTGCAGCGGTCAGGATGCTCATTGATCACGGTGCGCAGGTTGATGAATTTGATGGCACGCATGTTGGCGGTGAAGCGCCCTGGGTTGTTCCGGCTTTGCACCAAGCCGCGCGGCGCATGTCAACGATGGATATGGTCGATCTTTTGCTCGACAATGGTGCAGATCCCAATCGACGCTTTGAAGGAACAACCCCCTACGCATATGCGCGGGTCTTTGGGAACCACGCCTTGGCACAAAAGCTGGAAAGCAAAGGCGCAGACACGACTCTCAGCGAGATCGAGTTGTGTCTCGCAGCAGCCGCAGACGGCGCTCCATTGCCAAGCACGCTTGACCCAGAAAACATCCCTGAGGCGTACCTGAACATCATTCGAATGATCGTTCATTTACCCGGCAAACTGGACCATATTCGCCGCCTTGTTGACATTGGTATCGCGTTTGATCGTCCCGATACCGAAGGATTGACCCCAGTGCAGACTGCCGGATGGGAAGGCCTGCCCGATGTCATGGCATATCTGCTGACCTTGGGCCCGGATTTGACACATGTGAATAGCTATGGCGGCACATTACTCTCAACGATCTTGCACGGGTCGGAGAATTGCCCACAACGCAACAGCCGCGACTATGTCGCTTGCCTGCGTATTGCGTTTGAACATGGCGTACCATTGCCCAGCCGCGCGATTGAAATGGCAGGTGTGGACGAAATTGCTGAGTTCTTGTCTGATTGGGCAGAGCAGTATCCTGACCAAGTGGTAGAGGGCGGAGTTGCCTGAAGCAAATCAGCGTATCGGCCGATTAGATTTCACTTGGCCGGTGCGCCACTCGCGCTGCTGTTGGGTTTTGGTGACTTCGCCGTAGCTGAAAACAAGTCGTCAGATCACTTTTCCAAGCAAGCGAAACACCGGCATGAGGGGATCGAACGCCTCAACCGTGCGCTTCACCAGATTGGGCTCTACTGCAAAAGCCGGGTCATCGCGGTCGATCCAGGCCGCAAATCCTTTGCGGCGCAGCGCCGCCTCGTGCGGATGGGCCTTGTCAAAACCGGCAGGCACCCGTTTCAGCTCCGGCGCGCCGACACGTATACCTGCCTCGCGCAGGTCGGCGGTGAGTTGGCTCAACTCTTTTCCTTTCGGCCCGGCCATTGCGGACCGGAAAAGCGGCAGCGCGTCTTTATCATACTGAAACACGCCGCAGCCGAGAGACAGTTTTTCGGGGGACAGCCCAAAGAACCACATTGGCGGCGGGCTCTCTTGGCCGCTCGGTATAAACGCGATGTGCAGGTACGCGTTGTAAGGCGTCTTGTCCTTAGAGAAACGCAAATCGCGGTGAATCCGGAAGATCTTGCTGGCGTGGCTACATCCGGTGAGGTCACGCAAGGCCAAAACCATAGCGTCAGCAAATCTCTTGCCTGGCTCCTTCAAATGACTTTGGTAAGCGGTCTTGTTCGCCGCAAACCACTCCTTCGTATTGTTGGCTTTCAGATCGCTCAAGAAACCCAGAGTTTCCGGCGAGAAACTGTCAAAAGATGCCATCGTTTCCTCCATTCAATCCTTGGCGGGTAAGGCTGCGGCATGCGCGAGGCAAAGCTGCAACCAACGGTGCAAGGCGTCATCGTCGCACTCACCCTCATTTACACGAATGAAACCACCCAGTTTGCGGCTGCCATGCATCACCGCACCTGCGGTCGGATCGGCCAACGCTGCCACCTCCTGCGCTTTGTCAACCCGAAACATAAAGCGCCCTACCCCGTCTTTGTGTCGGCGCGCGCCGCTCAGCATATTGCCGTTCAAAAAGAAGCATATTCCGCCCATCATCCTTTTTTCCGAGATGCCCGCATGCGCGGCCAAAGCATCGCGCATGCGGGCGGCCAGGGTCTCATCCACCGGCATCAGAAATCCGTGCCAAGCTGCCAGAGGATTGCGAGGGCAAGGATCAACAATGTCACGTTTGTCAGCCCGGCTCCGATGGCTCGACCTTTGCTATCGGCAGCGGCGCGCAACCCGAAATAGTGAACAACGCGGGCAAGAACCAACGCCCCGCCACAGCTGGCAACAAGCCAGTCAGGCGTCCCGGCGATCTCTGCCCCGGCCAGCGCCAGAATGGCAAGCGGCACATATTCGATGAAGTTCCCATGCGCTCGCATCAGGCGAAGCAGGTTGTCATCCTCACCATGCAGGAGCAAAATCCCGGTCTTGGCCCGGCGCACGCCGACAGAAATTGCCATTGGTATGCTCATCAACACAAAGACCGCCGTCGCAACCAGCGTGATCTGGGGAAGCTGTTCCATCTGATCCCTCCTGCTGCGCAGCGCTTAAGACGCCATGCTTTCGTAAGTGATCAGAGCAAACCGCGCACCTTGCGGGTCGGTCAGCGTGGCCATGCGCCCAACTCCGGACATAGTCATCGCCGGTTGAATGACGGTCGCACCCTTCGCTTCCGCCTTCGCAACGCTTGCGTCGACATCTGCGGTGGTGAAGTAAATCGTCCAACTGCCCCGATCTTCGGGCATCGGGGAGAAGCCACCGATAGCGGTTTCACCGACAACTGCAGCCGAATAGCTGGATCCGTCCTGCATCGGCATGTCGTTGATCGTCCAGCCGAGCACATGCTCGTAGAATGCCTTGGCTTTGGTTTGATCCGGGCCGGAATGCCCAATCCAACCGGAATTACCGATCGTGGTCATGTCAAGAATACTCATGGGTCTCTCCCTTGGTTGCGCCCGCCATTTGCGGGTCCGATACAAGGACGCACGAGACATGCGCATTCCTACATTGCGCTCAACTCTTTTGTGCTGATGTTTATTTTCTCGGCAATAGCTGCCTGTTCAGGCACCGTCGGCGACAGGCTCAGTACTGTTTCAAATGCAGCGATGGCCGCCTTGTGGTCACCCAACTCCTGCAGTAAGCCGCCGCGCATCGCGTGAAACCAACGATAGGTGCATAGATCATCGGAGAGTTCCTCCATCGCGCTCAAGGCATGCTGCGGCCCGTGCAATTTGGCCTGCGCAGCAATCTGATTGAGCCGCACGACGGGGGTGGGTTGCAAAGCATAGAGCGCCGCATAATGGCTCTCGATCAGAACCCAATCGGTCTCCGCTGCCGAGGCCGCGCGCGCATGGGCGGCAGCGATCGTGGCCTGAATGAGGTAAACTCCGCGATGCCCAGTCCTCTCGGCCTTTTGCAAAAGCGACGTCGCTTCCTTGATCTGATCGAGGTCCCACAGGCTGCGGTCTTGGTGATCCAGCGTGACAAGTTTGCTGTCCTGGCCAACCCGGGCGCGCCGTCTTGAGTGGTGAAGCAACAAAAGTGCAAGCAAGGCGATTTGTTCGCCCATGGCCGGGAATAACGCGACCAAAAGGCGGGAGAGGCGAATGGCCTCTATACATAACGTGAATTTCATCTGTTCCGGCCCAGCAGAACTTGACCAGCCTTCGCTGAACATCAGGTAGATCATCAGGGACACTTCGCCCAAGCGCGCGCCACGTTCCTGCGGGCTGGGCGTTTCGAAGGCGACGGGATTGTTTGCAATCTTTTTCTTGGCGCGGGTAATGCGCTGTTCCATGGCCTTCGGTTTGACCAGAAACCCGCTGGCGATCTCCTCCACGCTTAACCCGACCACCACCCGCAAGGCGATGGCAATCTGATCGCGGCGATTGAGTTGGGGGTGACAGCAGATGAACAGCAGCCGAAGGACATCGTCGCGCATCTCGTCTGGATCCGGGGGCTCAGCAGGCATAACCGGAATTTCTTGCATGTGACGAGACAAAAGTGCCGCTTGGCGCTTTGACTTGCGCAAATGGTCGAGGCCCGCGTTGCGTGCAGTCGTGAGAAGCCAAGCCAAAGGATCGCGCGGGGCACCATCCTCCGGCCAGACAGTGAGTGCCTTCAGGCAGGCATCTGCAAATGCTTCTTCCGCAACGTCGATATCGCGAAACACCCGCGTCAGCGCCGCAATGGCGCGCGGGCGTTGTTGGGCAAAAGTGGCTTCCAGCCAGTCCGACATGTCCTATTCCGATGAAAGAACGCCCCCGGCCCATGCAACGGGCCGCACTTCGAGCCGGGCAATAGGGGACGAAATCATCTTGGCGTATTCCAGCGCCTCGTCCAGATCTTTGAAATCAGCGGCGTAAAAGCCCAGAAAGTTCTCTTTGGTATCAGCAAACGGGCCATCGGTGATCAACGGTGTCTTGCTTTCGCCAGTGGCCGGTTCAACCATCACAGCAGAAGAGGGTGGCATGAGCTTCATTGATACAAACTCCCCCCTGCCTTTTAACGCCTCTTGCAGAGCGCCGTGTCCAGACATGACCTCGTCCTGACGTGCTTTCGGCAAGGCCTCAAAGACGCCCGGCTCCCCGTAAATTGTGATTGCATAGATCATGCGACTCCCTCCGCTATGTGTTCACATGCTGCAAGGACGCGTGAAGACATGCAAATCCGACACAGTCCGAAACCGGCCACGGTCAGCGAGTCCGGTTGCTACAGTCAAAGCCTGCAGGAGTTTGTTTGCGGCAAAATCGCGGAAGTGGACCATCGATTAAGATGTATCTGTGAGCCAAATGTCCCCATTACCGCACCGCCTGCTCAAAAATGGTCTGGGCAGGCATTTTTGCAAGTGGTCTTTGCAATCTTCTCTGGCGCATCGCGGGATCAAGTCCCGTAAGCTCGTCTCATCGCTGAAATGGAAATGCCTCGCGGCAAAGACACGGCGACGGTCCAACGGCCCGTCACCGACAGGTCGATTGCGGCCTCCTGACAGCGACCGAACAGCAGCAAGAGAGGAAGCCAACATGTCCCTGAAGATCATCGGAACCGGAATGAGCCGCACGGGAACTCTTTCCACCAAGATGGCCCTCGAAGCCCTCGGCTTTGGTCCATGCCATCACATGCTGGAGCTTTTTGCACACCCCGCCCAAGTGGAGAAATGGGTCGAGGTCGCGCGTTGCGAACCCACCGACTGGAGCACAGTCTTCAAAGGATATGGTTCTCAGGTTGACTTCCCCGGCGGTCGCGTTTGGCAACAGACCGTTCAAGCCTTTCCCGAGGCGAAAGTCCTTCACACCGAACGCCCCGAGGACGAATGGTGGGCCAGCTTCAGCAAAACGGTATTGAAGGTCTGGGCCAATCACACGCAGCTGACACGGAATATGCCCAAGCACATCAAGGACATCTTCGTAAAGCTGACGCCCTTCTATATTGACGACACCTTCGGTGGCATGCCGGACAAAGAGATGGCGTTGAGCGCATATCGGCGGAACAACCGTCTTGTGCGCGAACTGGTGCCTGCAAATCGTCTACTGGTCTTTACGCCATCCGATGGGTGGGGACCCTTGTGTGACTTTTTGGAGGTGCCGGTCCCGACAGAGCCCTTCCCGCGCAGCAACGGCCGCGACGAATTCTGGGGCAATTTCGAGGAAGAGCCAGCCGATTGATATCGGCCGTTCACCGAGCCGACAGCAACCTCAATCTCGCATCATCTATCTAGACCGGAGCCTCTCATGAACCGTTTTCAGTTTGCGGCGATCCTGACACTCGCCACCCTCCAACCCGCTACCGCGCAGATGACGGATAGGCCCGTCTGGATGATGGTCCAACATGACGTCGCCGACCTGGACGCCTGGCAAAAAGTCTTCGACAACGGCCTCGAAATTCGACAGGGCGCGGGCGAATTGCAATTTCAGATTCTGACAGTGTCAGGCCCACCGAATTCGGTCATCGGAATTTTTCAGTGGACCAGCGAAGAGGCAGCGATGGCCTTCGTAAATGATCCAGCAGTGCGCGGGGCAATGACTTCGGCCGGGGTCATCTCTGATCCGGTCATCACGTTGCACGCAAATGATCCGCGCTACTGGATCACATCTGATGACCCTGCGGTGCCCTCCGCGAATATGGCG
>JBCCVD010000043.1:0-23446 GCA_039195745.1 Pseudomonadota bacterium
AGACCTGATCGTCTTGCGGCACCAGCATTGCAATCGGAGAGGGAGAGCGGGGCTCTGCGCCTTCCACACGCGCGACGCCGAATTTCTCTTCCAAGGTCGACCCTTCGATATTCGATGTGATGAACACGTCGGCGCGGCCCGCCAGCACTTCTTGATAGCCGCGCGCGGGGGCTTCCACGACTTTAATATCGGCATTCGGGTACCAGTCATTCACTAGCTTCTCGAACGTCGTGCCGAGGGTGGTTGCAACTTTGACGCCGGGCTGGTTGATCGCGTCATGATCTGCAAATTTGCCCGCGTTCTCTTTCGCGGTGAAGGGCAGGATTTCGACTGCAATGTAGCTTTCCGAGAAGCCTGCCGCTTTCATCCGCGCAGGCGAGATGGAGGCAGAACCGGTGATGTGGTACTGGCCTGCGACCACGCCGTTGACCAGTGTCTTCCAATCCGTCGGCACGAATTCCACTTCGACGCCAAGATCGGCCGCGAGCTCTGTCATGATGTCGATATCGAAGCCCTTATAGCTGTTCGTTGCCGGGTCGCGCACGGACATCGGGTTCCAATCGCCGGTTGTGCCGACTTTCAAAACGCCTGCATCAAGAATTTCGTTCAATGCAGATTGCGCCATGGCTGCACCGCTTAAGGCGAGGCTAACGGCTGCAACGGCGGCGGATTTAAGGATTTTGTTCATGGGGTCTCCAAGGTTATGTGGGCAAATCAGCGCGTTGATGCATATTATGGCCTTGCACAGGGGATTGTCACTAGCGCAGTGTCAACTAAACTTTACAAATTCTGAAAAAGCGAGGGGCAATGGCCCAGCCTTCTATCGAGCTTGTGGACGTTAACAAGTGGTTTGGCACGTTTCATGTGCTCAAAGACATCAATCTCAGTGTAAATGCGGGGGAGAAGGTGGTGATTTGCGGGCCGTCCGGGTCGGGCAAATCGACCGTCGTGCGCTGTATCAATCGGCTTGAGGAACATCAAAAGGGCGTGATCCGGCTTGAGGGCCGTGAGCTGACCAATGATGCCGCGTCGATTGCCTCCATTCAGGGCGAGGTTGGCATGGTGTTTCAGCAATTCAACCTGTTTCCGCATCTCAGCGTGCTGGAAAATCTTGTGCTGGGCCCGATGAAGGCGCGTGGTTTGAGCCGGGAGGTGGCTGAGAAGCGCGCCCGCCATTATCTTGAGCGGGTGCGTATCCCCGATCAGGCTGAAAAGAAACCCGCGCAACTGTCTGGTGGTCAGCAACAGCGCGTGGCGATTGCGCGTTCGCTTTGTATGGAGCCGAAAGTGCTGCTGTTTGACGAACCGACCTCTGCGCTGGATCCGGAAATGATTTCCGAAGTGCTCGACGTGATGGTCGAGCTGGCACAGGAGGGGATGACGATGGTGGTCGTCACCCATGAGATGGGATTTGCGCGCAAGGTGGCCGACAAGATGGTCTTCATGGATGAGGGTGAGATTGTCGAGCAAGCTGCGCCAGAGGCGTTTTTCGGCAACCCGCAGACAGAGCGGTGCCGCAAATTCCTCAGCCAGATTTTGCAGCATTGAGGGGGCGGTCATGATGAAACCTTTGCTTTTGCTCGCCTCCTTTTTGTTGCTCGCGGGCTGTGGATCAAGCGGGACGTGGGGCTGGTATGTGATCAACCCAACCACTGCGTCGGGCTGGACCAACATCAAGTTTCTGGTCTCTGGCATGGGCCAGACGATCCTAATTTCGGTGATTGCCGCCGCGATTTCGATTGTGTTGGGCCTGATCGTGGCGTTGCCGGGGCAATCGTCGAAACGCGGCTGGCGGTTTGTGAACCGGGTCTATGTGGAGTTCATCCGCTCCATTCCGCTTCTGCCGATGTTGTTCTGGGTGTTTTATGGCCTGCCGATCGTTTTCAAATCCATGGGCCTGAACATCCCGATTGACCCGTTTTGGGGCGCGATCATCACGCTTGCGATTTCCGACAGCGCGTTTACGGCTGAGATTTACCGCTCTGGCATCCAATCTATTGCGCGTGGTCAGAAGGAAGCGGCGCAGACCATCGGTTTGAGTTACGGCCAGACGATGCGCTACGTGATCCTGCCGCAAGCGGTGCGGCGCATCCTGCCGCCCTTGGCCAACCAATTCATCTACATTGTGAAGATGAGTGCTTTTGCGTCCGTCATCGGCATGCAGGAACTGACCCGGCGCGCGAATGAGCTGGTCGTCACAGAATATCGCCCGCTGGAGATTTATACGCTGCTGATTGTGGAATATCTGGTGCTGGTGCTGATCATCAGTGCGGGTGTGCGCTGGTTGGAACGGAAAATGGGATCGGATGAAAGGGTCTGAAAATGGAGTGGAAAGAGTTTCTGGCGGAGACTGAGGCCAATATCGGCACGTTGACCAAAGAAATCCCGCAGGTCGCCAAAGGCTTCGGTCAGATGGGGCAAGCGGCGAAACTGAATGGCGCGCTGAGCGAGAAAACCAAGGAATTCATTGCTTTGGGGATCGCCATTGCCACGCGTTGTGACAGCTGCATCGGGTTTCATGTGCGCTCTCTGGTGCGGCTGGAGGCCACGCGGGAGGAATTGTGCGAGGCTTTGGCGATGGCCACCTACATGGGGGGCGGGCCGTCCTACGCCTATAGCGCCAAGGCGTTGAAAGCCTACGACGAATTCACCGCAAGCTGATCCACAGCCGCGTCGAGCCAGGGCCAGCCGTCGCGGGCGCTGCGGTTGAACGTCAGGTAGACACGACGGGTAAAATCCGGTGCGGCTTTCAGGGCGAAAAGCCGTGCCTGCGCGATGTGGTGCCGGACGAGCCGTTCGGGCAGGTAGGCGCTGCCGCCCACCCGCAGAATATGGTCAAGCCCGACTGTCGCATTGCCGAAGTTCAGCCGCGCCGTATTTGCATCTGCATAGGCTGCGGCGTGATCGCGGCCGAAGGCCTCGCCCGCTTCGACAAACACATAGCCCGGATCAAACCGCAACGGGCTGTCCGGTTTTGTCGAGACGAGGATCAGCCTGTCCGACGGCAATTCGATCTGATCCTGCCGGGCGGAGCTGGCGGATCGGTGCGTGAAGGCAAGGTCGGATTTCCCGTCTTTCAGCCAGGCCGTCACATCCGTTTGACTGCCCAACCAGACAGAGACCGCCAGGTTTGGGTGACTGCGTTGCAAATCGTCGAAAAACCGCTCTCCCAATTGGGGCCAAAGGTCCAGCTCGCAGGCCAGATTGCACACGCCAGAGGTGCTGTCGGGGAGGGCTGTTTCCTGCCGGGCTTGGCGCCACAGATCGCTGATCGTGTCAGCATAGCGGTGCAGCCTGACACCCGCGCCCGTCATTGTGGCCCCGGATTTGGAGCGGTTGAGCAGGGTCTGGCCCAGCTCTTCTTCCAGTGATTGCAGCCGTGCGGTGACCGTTGATTGCGTCACATTCAGCACCTCAGAGGCGCGCACGAGGCTGCCGGTTTCCACGATGGTCAGAAAAGTGCGGAGCTCTTGCAGGTTCATGAGATCATAGTTCGGATATTTCGAATGTATTGTCCAATTATATTCGTTTTCGTGAATTGAAATCTTGCGCTACTTTGCCAAGAGGAAGGAGATTTACCATGCAAACCGTAGACCGGACGGAGTTCATTTCGGCGATGCGCAATGTCGCCAGCAGCGTCAGCGTGGTGACGACAAACGGGCCAGCAGGGCGGCACGGCGCGACTGTCTCGGCCTTCTGTTCCGTCTCGGCCGATCCGCCCACGGTGCTGGTCTGTTTGAATGCGGGCTCGAAGATTGCCGATTGCGTGAAGCAGAACGGCCTGTTTCGATTGAATGTCTTGCCCGATGGGGCTTCGGGCATCGCCAATCGTTTCGCGGGGCTGGACGATGCTGACGTGACGGATCGTTTTGATGGCATGCCGGTCTGGGGCGACGTCCCTTGTATCTCTGGCGCGACCTCGCTCGCATGTAAGGTGCGCCAGACCACGCAAGAGGCCACGCATCTGATCTGTATCGGCCGGGTGACAGAGGTCACGTTGGGCGCCGATCTGCCACTGACCTACCTTGCCGGCCGATATCACAGATTGACCCAAAGCGAGGCCCTGCAATGAGCGTGCAAGCCTATCAAATGCTGATCAATGGGGCCTGGGTCGATGCATCCGACGGCGGACGGTTTGACAGTTTGAATCCCGCGACGGGTGCGGTCTGGGCCAGCGTGCCTGAAGCGACGGCGGCGGATGTGGATGCTGCCGTAGCGGCAGCTGAGGCGGCTTTGAGCGGCGCATGGGGCGCAATGACGCCTACGGCGCGCGGCAAATGCTTGCGGCGTTTGGGTGATTTGCTGGCGGAAAACTCGGAAGCCATCGGGCGGGTGGAGACCACCGATACCGGGAAAATGTTCTCCGAGACCGCGTGGCAGGCCACCTATATCGCCGAATATCTGCATTTCTACGCGGGCGCTGCGGATAAAATTCATGGCGAGACACTGCCGATTGATAAGCCGGACATGTTCGTCTTCACCGACCGTGAACCTGTCGGTGTGGTGGCGGCGGTCGTCCCGTGGAACAGCCAGATGTTTCTGAGTGCCGTGAAGATCGGACCAGCCTTGGCGGCGGGCAATACGATTGTGCTGAAAGCCTCTGAACATGCCTCCGCGCCCTTGCTGGAGTTCGGCAAGTTGATCGCGGAAGCAGGCATTCCGGACGGTGTGGTCAATATCGTGACGGGCCATGCGGACCCCTGTGGCAAGGCGCTGACATCGCATCCGTCTGTGGCCAAGATCGCGTTCACAGGCGGGCCAGCCGCGGCGCGCCACATCGTGCGCAACTCGGCTGAGAATTTCGCGGAAGTGTCGCTGGAACTGGGCGGGAAATCACCGTTCATCGTGTTTGATGACGCGAATTTGGATTCTGCGGTCAATGGCTCGGTCGCGGGGATATTCGGGGCGACGGGGCAAAGCTGCGTCGCGGGGTCTCGGCTGTATCTGCACGAAGATATTGCGGACGCGTTTCTGGAAAAGATGGTCGCGATTGCGGGCAATATCCGCATCGGCGATCCGCAGGCGGCAGAGACGGAGATGGGGCCACTTTGCACGCAAGGGCAGCTGGATCATATCGAGGCGCAGGTCGCTTTGGCCTTGGAAGAAGGCGGGCACATTTTGACGGGCGGCGCGCGGGCTGATCTGGAGGGGCTTTATTATCAGCCAACGATTATCGACTGCCCGCGGCAGGATATGAGCATCGTGGACACGGAGCTGTTTGGGCCGGTTCTGGCGGTGCAGCGCTTCCGGACGGAAGAAGAGGCCGTGGCGCTGGCCAATGACACGCAGCACGGGCTGGCGGCAGGGATATTCACGCGGGATTCCGCGCGATCTTTGCGGATGTCGAAGCGGGTCAAGGCGGGAATTGTCTGGGTGAATACCTACCGCGCGATCAGCCCGATTGCGGCCTTTGGTGGCATGAAATCAAGCGGTTATGGGCGCGAGGCGGGGATGCAGGCGCTCTATGATTACACGCGGCCGAAGACAGTCTGGATGAATCTGTCCGATGATCCGGTCGCAAATCCGTTCAAGCCGAGGTGAGTGGGATGAAGTTTCACATAGCGATCAATTTGGAGCGGATGGGCGCGTCTACCGATATGAAAGAGGTGCGCGATCATACGCTGGAGATGGTGAAAATGGCCGATGCCGCCGGGTTCGAGATTGCTTGGGCGTCGGAGCATCACGCGCTGGAAATGACCATCGCGCCGAACCCGTTTCAGCTGATGACATGGTGGGCCGACCATACGGAGAGCATTCGACTGGGCTGCGGCGTCGCAAATGCAGCATATTGGCATCCCATCAATCTGGCGGGTGAAGCGGCAATGGTCGATCTTTTGTCAGGTGGTAGGCTGGAATTAGGTTTGGGATCAGGGGCTTATCAGCGAGAATTCGACCGTATGAAGCCCGGATTGCCGCAACCTGAGAGCTACAAATATCTGCAGGAAA
Source organism: Pseudomonadota bacterium (assembly GCA_039195745.1). Taxonomy (GTDB): domain Bacteria; phylum Pseudomonadota; class Alphaproteobacteria; order Rhodobacterales; family Rhodobacteraceae; genus Litoreibacter. The sequence continues at coordinate 5,947 of JBCCVD010000043.1, forward strand.
TGTTGCCATTGGTCAAAGAGCTCTGGAAGGGCGATGTGACCCATGACGGGGTACATTGGCAATTTCCGAAGGCCACATCCTGCCCGAAACCGGTGCAGGCGGAGGTGCCGATGTGGGTCGCGGCGCGGTCCCCCATTACCTTTGATTATGCGGTTGAGAATGATTGCAATATCATGTGCTGGCCGTTGACGATGCCCATGGCAGAGGCCGAGAAGTATCGCGCGCAGTTGGATGAAAGTATTGCGAAATCAGGTGGTTGGAACAGAACCTTCGCGCTGATGCGGCACACATCCGTCTGGGCTAACGAAGAGGATCGCGCGGCGACGATGGGCGCTATTCGCAATGTGCTGGGGCAGTTCGGCAATCTGATGATGAAGAAGGGCGATGTCGTGAACGGCTTCCCCGACCGCGTGCCTTTGGAGGAGCTGGAAGGCAATGTGCGGGTGGAGCCCGGGATGTTGGAGGAAAACCTGATGTTCGGATCGCCCGAGACGGTGATCTCCAAACTGCGCGCTTATGAGAATTTGGGCGTTGATGCGTTCATCTACTACGCCTCTATGGGTTTAGATATGGAGGTGCAGAAACGCTCCCTTTCCCTGTTTATCAACGAAGTCATGCCGGAGTTTGCCTGATGCCTGCTGAAATACGTCGCACGATCCTGAACATTCAGGACACCCATATCGAAGGGTGGAAGAAGGTCGAGGTGCCGACCCGGTTGGTGAGTGCCATGGCGATCATCAAGAACCCGTGGTTCGGGCGCGGGCATGTGGAGAATCTGCGGCCTGAGATACGCGATGTCGGGCCGGAGATTGGCGAATTGCTGACGGGCATGATCCTGGACGTGACGGGCGATAAGCTGGAGGGCTACGGCAAGGCGTCTGTCGTGGGAATGGGCGGCGAGATTGAGCATGCGCAAGCGCTGACCCATACGCTGTGGTTCGGCAACAAGTACCGCGAGGCGGTGAATGCGCAATCCTATCTGGTGTTTTCCAACACCCGCGGGGCGGCGGGCTGTTCGCTGATGATCCCGCTGATGCATAAGGATGACGGCGGGCTGAGGTCTCATTACCAGACGATCCATGTGTCTGTGCAGGATGCCCCGGCGGAGGATGAGATCATCGTGGCTTTGGGCGCGTCGATTGGCGGGCATCCGAACCATCGGATCGGCAATCGCTACGAGGACCTCAAAGAGATGGGGCATGACGTGGACAATCCCGCCGGTGTCTGAGATCGCACCGGATGGGACGGCGTATGACCTGATCGGGCCTGAGGGCGCACCTTGTGTCGTGTTGATCCATGGGCTTGGGCTGTCGCGCAAGTTGTGGGAGGCGCATCTGCCCGCCTTCGCGGGCTACCGGGTGCTGCTATATGATCTGTATGGCCACGGCGAGAGTGCGCCACCGCCCGAGGCTGCATCGCTACCGGTCTTCGCCGCTCAGCTTGATGCGCTTATGGCGCATGTGGGTATCGCGCAGGGGCATATCGTGGGGTTTTCGATTGGGGGCATGATCAATCGGCGCTTTGCGTTGGATTATCCGACACGGGTTGCATCGCTGGTGATTTTGAATTCGCCGCATGATCGTGGGGAAGAGGCGCAGGCGCTGGTGGAAGCGCGCGCGAAGTCGGTCAGGGAGCAAGGGGCGTTCTCCACTTTTGACGCGGCGCTGAAACGATGGTTCACGTCTGAATATTTGGCGAGCAATGATGGGGCTGATCTGGTGCGTGATTGGCGGGGGCAGGTTGATGCGGAGAGCTATGCGCAGACAGCGTGGGTTCTGGCGCATGGCGTGCGGGAGTTGATTGCGCCTGTGCCACCGTTAGATGTGCGCGCTATGGTGATGACTTGCGAAAATGATAGCGGGTCGACGCCCGCAATGAGCGAGGGGATCGCGGCGGAGATTACAGGGGCAGAGCTGCGCATCGTACCAGCACTGCAGCATTTGGGGCTGATGGAGCAGCCTGAGGCGTTTACGACGCCGATCTTGGATTTCTTGCGGAAGGTGTCTTGATGACAAAGCAGATGAGTGGCGGACAGGCGGCGGTTGAGGCGTTGCAGGTCGAGGGTGTGAGCCATGTTTTCGGGCTGATCGGCTCAGCCACGATGGAGATGTTTGACGCGCTTTATGATGCCTCCGATATCCATTTCATTGGCGTGCATGATGAGCGGACGGGCACGCATATGGCTGACGGGTTTGCGCGGGCATCGGGCAAGGCGGGCGTTGTGCTGGCGGGGCAGAACGGGCCGGGGGCCACCAACCTTGTGACCGGTTTGTCTCAGGCGAAAGCTGCGTTTTCGCCGGTCGTGTCGATCGCGGGGATGCTCGCGCAGGGCCATATTTACCGTGATGCGTTTCAGGAGGTCGATCAGCAGGCGCTGTTTGCGCCGGTGACGAAGAAGACATGGACCGCGCCGTCAGCAGACCGCGTGCCGGAACTGATGCGGGAGGCGTTTCGACACGCATTGTCACCGCGGATGGGACCGGTGCAGTTGAACCTGCCGCGTGATGTTTTGGCAGCGCAGGCGGAGTTTCCCGTGGCGCAGCGACCTGATGGCTACCGGAACATGTCTGTCCCTGCGGGGCATTCGGATCAAATCGCGCAGGCTGCAAAGATGCTGGCGGGGGCTGCGCAGCCGGTGATCATCGCGGGCGGCGGGATCAAGAACACACGCGGGGCAGCGGATGCGTTGGCACTGGCGGAGGCGTTGAACTGCCCTGTCGTGACCTCCCCCGGGCATGGCGATGCGGTGCCGTTTGGCCATCCGCTGAATGCTGGTCAGATGGGGCCGCGGGGAAATGCTGTTGCGTCGCGATTGGTGAAAGAAGCGGATGTGATCCTGGCGCTTGGGACGCGGCTTGGCTTTAATGCGACTTTCTATACTTATGACAATATCAACCGCGATGCTGAGATCATTCAGGTGGAGTTGGAGCCGACGGCTATTGGGCGGTTTTTCCCAGTTGCGTTAGGGATTTGGGCAGATGCGCCCACGGTGGCGCGCCAGATCGTTGCGGCGCTGGAGGGGGCCGCGAAACGGGCAGAGGCGGATGCCTGGACGCAGGGCTTTCAGGCGGAGCGGCAGGCATTTCTGGCCGCGCGCGATGCGGAGGCGATTGAGACCAATCCCATGCAGCCGTCTGGCCTGTTCAAGGCGTTGCGGGATGTCTTGCCGCAAGATGCAGCGATCACAATGGATGCGGGGACGCTGTGTTTGCAGGCCACGGATGCGCTGAATTATCACCAGCCGGGAAGCCTGTTCACGCCGTTGGATTTTGGACTTGTTGGGTTTTCATTTGCCTGCGGGCTGGGTGTGAAATGCGCGCAGCCGGAGCGGCCTGTGGTGTCGCTCATGGGCGATGGCGGCTTCGGGATGACGGTGAGCGAATTGAGCACAGCCGTCGATCACGGCATCAACACGGTGACGGTCGTGATGAACAACAAATGCTGGGGCGCGGAGAAGGCCTATCAGCGCGATTTCTTCAACGGGCGCTATATCGGCGCGGATGTGTCGAGCCCGCCTTTCGACAAGCTGGCGGAGCTTTATGGGGCGAAAGGCTATCGCGCTGAGACGCTGGCAGAGGTCGCGCCCGCGATTGAGGCGGCTCTGGCTTGTGGCAAGCCTGCGGTGGTGGATGTGGCCGTGGATCCGAACGCGCTCTATTCGTTCCGGCGAGACAGCTTCAAGCATCGGGGCGGATGATGATCACGCGCTATGCGATATTTGGCGGCAGGGTGAAGCCGGGCCAAGAGGCGGCGATGCGGGCCTGGGTGAGCGAGCATCTGACGCCCTTGTGGCGGCAGTTTGCCTGTGCCGAGGAAGTGCGGGTGCTGTACGGGGTGGAGCAGGATGCGAACGGGCCCAATATTCCGCTGATCCTCGCGATCACCTATGCAGATCACGCAGCGATGGAGGCGGGTGTGAGCAGCCCGGCGCGCTATGCGGCGAAGGATCTGTTGCCGGAGCTTTATGAGCGGTTCTATGACAGGGTTGAGCTGTGGCATTACGTGATGGAGCGCGAGCAGTATTTTGACTGAAAGGCGCGAGGCTGTGATAGGTGCTAGGCCTGAAACATCGGGAAGCTGACGCCTAGCGCCCATGCCAACACCAATCCCAATGCAAGCCCGGCGCTAAGGGGGCCTGATCTGAGCGAACAGGCGCGTCCCATCGTGGCGAAGACCATGTAGAACAGCACCAGCACGGGCGCGATCATCAGCAGGAAAAACAACCCCTCAAAGTCAAGAAGAACGGCAATCCCGAGAGACCCGAGCAGGCTGGATCGCAATCCAAACCTGCCCAACCACCCTGAGTTATGCGCAATCGCCGCATCGGCCAGCATGTAGGGAATCGCGCCCAAGGCGATGGCCGCGATAATCCACACACGCTCTGGTGTTGGCCAGAAATTGGCGGCATAGCGGTCCAACGCGACGCCGAATAGTGCGCAGAAGCTTAGCAGCAGCACCAAGGCGCGCAGATCAATCGCGCCAAACGGGATGGCCCAACGGCGCAGGATCACGAGTTGGATCACGCCAAATATCGCGAGATGTAGCGCGAGGTAATCTGCGACGAGAACGGGTAGGACCTCCATCTTTAACGGCAGTGCAAGGAACGGTGTGAGGCAGGTTGGCAGCAGGCAGAGCAGGGCGAGGCGACCGCGTGTCAGCGGGGCATGTGCCGCTTTGTGCGGGATCTGGCGCGCGACTGTTGGAAACAGCAACACCAGCCCTGCGAGGAGGCCCAGAATGGCCCATCCGGTGGGCAGGATTTGATGACCAGCGGCTCTGCCATATGCTGCGTCGAACCAGTCGGTGGCTTCGCGCCGCGCGACACGGCTTTGCAGGATCGAGGCATGTTCTGCAAATGGCGCCGCCACGGCCCGGCGGATCAATGGGCCCGCACGCACTGTCTTACTCTCACTTGCGTCGGGGTCGATCATCTGAACCGCGCTCAGTGCGAAACTGCGCAGGCCAGCCTCCCATGCGCCGGTGATGAGCAGGAGGTTTGGTGGATGGTTTGCGGTGATCTTCTGCGAAAATGCGGAGACGAGAACCATTGGGCCGATATCGCTGCGGTTTTCGGCGACGCGGACGAGGATATCGGTCGCCATGGAATGTCCTAGGAGCCCGATATCAGGGCGGCCTTGACCTAGCGCGTCAATGACGGCGCTGGTTTGCTCCATCAAAAGGCGGGTGGTGCCGTCAATCGCGCTGACGTCACCCGACATCGGCACGCGGTGCCGACCATGGCCAAGGAATTCAAAGCTGTAAACCTGATAGCCCGCGCGGGCCAGGGGCAGGGCATAGCCTTGCATCATTTGCTGAGACCCCGCAAAGCCATGCGCGATGAGGATGACCTGTCCGTCCGCGTCCGGGCTGGCGTAGCGGGTGACGGGGGTGTCTTTGATCGAGGCGGGCGTAATCTCGACCCCGTTTCGTGCGCTTTCCAGCACCCAAAGGGAGAATGCGATCGCAAGGCAGGCGACGACGGAGCGAAAAGCGGCAAAAGACATCAGCCGCACAGTGCCGCTTTTTGGGATGCGGTGCCAGATCAGATCGTTGCGTTAACCTCAAGTCGCTGTCTGATTACCAATCTTGGCGTTCATAGGTGTCATAATTCTCCGAAGACTGTTCGGCATTTTGGTTCATCTCGACCTGTTCTTGCATGGGGTCATCATCCGCTGCGCCAGCATCATCGCCATGGCCGCCCTCTTCAGCTGCCCAACCATCGGAATTGCCGTTGGCATTGTCCTGGCTTGCAAGAATCATGTCGTCATCAGAGCTTTGCGATTGGTTCCAATTCTCTTCATCACCGACTTTGATGGTGAATGGAACGGTCACCTCAGTTGCTTGACCGTTGAAAGTTTGTCCCTCGACTGTGACTTCGGCGTTGATTTCGCCTGCATAATCGTTTGGCGGCATGATCTCGATCATGTCGAGGTTCCAGCCGCTGATATCGACATCGCCGCCATCTGCGACAGTCGTGTCTTCACCGCTGACGATGATTGTGTCGGCAGGCAGCCCCGTGAGTGTGACCGTGTCTGACGCGTCTGCGCTGATCGCAATGTCCATGATCCCGTTCTCGGCGATGCTCATGTCCGGGTCGGCCTGTACCATCTCGCGACCATCCGTGTCCGGACCATCCCATTCCAGCTTGAGGCCCGCATGACCGTAATTTTCGAAGTATCGCACCTCGATCTCATGCGTTCCGGGTTCCAGCTCGATCTCGCCCGACCGTGTCCGGTATCCGTGCAGGCCGTCATTATCTATGACCTCGACGCCATTGATGAGGAGGATAACACCGTCATCACCACCAATGAAAAAGTCGTAGCTGCCGCCTTCTTCTACCGTGATCTGACCGGTGATTTTTGCGCCGAACGTATCGGTGTCACCACCTTCCCAAAACGACCCTCTGCCATTTTCATAATTGATTTCGCTGACGACCTCTTCATGGGTGGGTTCATCGTTCCAGTCGATGTCATCCAGCTTTTTCAGGCTGTGATCGACGTCATAATAGCTGGCATGAAAACCTGAGCTTACCTCGACCGAGTGGGGCGGGATCTGTGCCTCGTTCACCGTGACTGTCATATCCATTTCGCTGGTGACAACCTGCCCGTCACCTAGGGTTACTTGCGTTGTAAATGTCGCCTCAACCTCACCGACAAACGCAACCGGTGGGGTCATCGACAGCATCGAGATGTCCCAGCCCGTTACATCGACCACGCCGTCTTCATTGGCTTCTGCGACCTGATCGCCTGCCTGGATGAGTGTTCCTTCAGGCAAACCTTCGATCATGTGTTGCACGGCATCGTCTGAATGATTGGTGGGCCCCACGTCGATCGTCATCATGACGGGCATGCCGCCAACGGTTTGCATGTCCTCCGTATCGGGGGCGGTCAGGAGTTCTTTGCCGTCAATGCCCGGTCCTTCCCATTCGACTTTCAGTCCTGCATGACCATAGTTTTCGAAATAACGCACCTCGATCACATGGGTGCCGGGCTCCAAATCAATTTCCCCACTGCGGGTCCTGAAACTGTGAAGCCCATCGTTTTCAATCACTTCGACGCCGTTGATGAAAAGTACGACACCGTCGTCGCCGCCAATATGGAAGTTAAAGCTACCAGCTTCGGTGACCTCGATATTACCGGTGATTTTCGCACCGAACGTGTCTTTTGATCCGCCCTCCCAGAAGGAGTTGGTACTGTTGTGGTAGTTGATATCGTCAACGAGTTCTTCATGAGTGGGCGCGCCGGTCCAGTCAATCTGGTCAATTCTGCTGAGCGAACTGTCCATGTCGAAATACTGGGCCCGGAAGCCTGTGCTCAGCGCTGCATCGGGCATTTGCGCAACGGAAATGTCGAAGCTCTGGGTCACGCTTGCGCCGCCACTATCTGTTGCAGTCACTTGCAATGAAACAGCGCCTTCGTCTTGATCAAGAGATGCCCCGTCTTTCAGCTTCACCGCACCGTCCACCACTTCGAACCGCTCATCGGACAGGGAAAAACTATGCGTATCATTCAAATCGACATCGGAGACGTTGATTTGACCGACGATGGCCCCTTCAGCATTTTCCGCAACTGCCGCGTTGGAAAGGGAAATTGCGCCTGGGCCTTCATTCTGGTCGGCGACGTTGATTTCGAAACTCTGCGTGATTGAATTGCCCTGGCTGTCTGTTGCGGTGATTTCCAGTGCGATGGAGGAGGCTTGTTCATGGTCAAGCGCGACGCCATCTTTCAGTTTCACCGCACCATCCACAACTTCGAACCGCTCATCAGAAATGGTGAAACTATGCGTGTCTGCGGGGTCGAGGTCGGTGACATCCAACTGTCCGACGATTGCCCCCTCATCGTTCTCCGCGATGTCGCTGGCGGAGATTGAAATCTGGCTCGGGGCGGAGTTTGTTGCTTCCGGCTGGTCAGACTCCGCCTGCGATCCCGCGTTGGGTTGCGGCTCTGCGCTCGTCTGCGCCTGCTCTGGAGACGCGGTGGTCTCGGCCGCTGACTGTTGTTGCGGAGGCGCATTCTCAGCGGCGTCCTCCTCTGCGGCGCCCTGTGCGGCATCGGTGGGCTCAGACGGGGGTGGCGGTGAATTGGCATCTGCAAAGGACGGGCGGTCCTGCGGATCAACAGGTGTTTCATCGGCGTTCGAGGCTTCTGGGCCTGACGTCTCGCCCGGCGCAGTGGACGCCACAGCAACCTCCGCCTCATTCGCCATTTCGGCCACAGCATCGGGCGATGCCATTGCGCCAGTCTGTGCGGCGCCACTGCCTTGTGAAGAGGAAGATGGTGTGCCGCTTTGACTTTCGGATTGCGGGTTTTGTTGCGCTTCGACCGGGTCGGAAGATGCAGCGAATTGCGCGTCAAACGCACCTGATTGCGCTTCGGGGGCATCATTGGCTGCAGTTTCCAGCTGGTGATCTTCGCCATAATGCAGGGAAGCGCGCGTCGGATCTTCGGTCGTTTGAACGGATGCGTCCGCCGCTTGATCCGCGACCTTCTTTTTCAGCGCAGCGGAATCCTGCCCGTCGGTCGTCTGCGTTGCGTTCAGTAAATCTTCAGCCATGCCGCTCATCCCTTACAATACACGCGCAATGACCTCGGGCAGGATTGATAACATCCTATTAATACTCGCTCGCAAGTATCGGATAATTTGCCGAAAACTGTTGCTATCTTTCGCGTCTTTTTCAGGGTTTTGGTAACGCCTGCGGTTGAAAGCTCTCCGTTGTGTCAGGGGGAATCCGCTCATGTCTTCAATCGCCACCGCGCCCACCAAACGGCTTGTTGTCCCGCCGATAGGCCTATCCGTGCTGGCAGCAACTTTTGCGCTGAATGTGCTGGCGCTGGCCCTGCCATTGGTGGTTTTGCAGATTTTTGATCGGGTCATTCCGTTCAATGCAACAGAGACCTTAACATTTCTGTTTCTGGGATTGTGCCTCGTGGCGCTGTTGGAATTCACGTTACGCAGTGCCCGGACTGTTTTACTGGGCAATAGCGGGAAGATGTTGGAGTCCCGGCTCTGCAACAGATTCATCGAGGCGACCCTGTCAGCAAGGCCGGAGGCGTTTTCAAAGACCACGCCGGCAGCGCATCTCGAAAAATTTGGCGCCATCGCGCAATTGCGCGGCTATTACGCCGGACAGGGTCGGATTCTCGCGATTGATTTGCCATTTACCGGTATTTTTATCGCGATGATCTGGTTGGTCGGCGGCTGGTTGGTCCTCGTCCCTCTTGGTTGCGCCTGTTTGCTTTTGCTCTTCAAAGCATCGTTGCAAGCGGCACAAGCCAAGATCTTCGACAAAAGACGCGTGCTCGACGGGCGGCGTTACTCCTTTCTGGCGGAGGCGCTTTCGCAAATCAGAACGTTGAAAGCCAACACCATGGAGGCGCAAATCCTGCGGCGCTACGAATTGTTGCAAGCTCAAACCACCGATATCAGCCACAGCATCATTCGGTTTTCGGGGCTGGCGCAGTCCTTCGGTGCCCTGTTTTCGCAATTTGCTGTTGCGGCAATGGGTCTGTTTGGCAGCTATCTCGTGATCACGAAGCAGATCGGTATTGCAGAGCTTGCCGCATGCATGCTGCTCAATGGGCGGACAGTTCAACCCATGCTGAAAGCGCTCAGCCTTTGGGTGCAATCGGAAAACATCTCGGCTGCGCGGCATAAATATGAAGATGTCGCTGCTTTGGAACCTCAGCCGCAAACGCTAAATCACGCGGAAGCGCTTGTTGGCCGCGTAAGGGCGGAGAAGCTGGCGGTAAAGAAGGAGGATGCCGAGTGTTTCGTGTTCCATTCGGTCGATGCGACGCTCCCCGAGGGCAAATGCATGTTGCTGTCGGGCGATGCCGGGTCGGGCAAATCGGAATTCATGAAGCTGATCCTTGGGGAGCTGACGCCAGCGGAAGGGAAGATGCTGATTGACGACCGACCCGCTGCTGATTTTCTTGCAACGCGGGGCTTAGGCGGGATCGGTTATGTCGATCACCATCCGTTGCTGTTTGCCGGGACGGTGCTTGAGAACATGTCCGCATTTGGCGATGGCGACGCAATCGAGCACGCGCTTGAGTTGTCCGTCGAATTGGGGGTGGAGAAGTACATTCACCGATTGCCGCTAGGCTACAACACGCAAGTCCTGACGAGCCATGCTCTGCAACATAACGCAGCCGCGCTGCAGGGGATCTCTCTGGTGCGGGCTTTGGCATTGCGCCCGAAGCTGTTGATGGTCAACGGGATCGGCGCTGCGCTTGATCCAAAGACCCGCGCCGGTTTCGCAAAGCTCATTGAGGCAGAGAAAGGCCGGATGACGACGATCATAGCGGAGGACAGCAGCTGTTTTGATTCACTGGCCGATATCCGGCTGCAATTGTCGCGCAACACTGACGCTTCGGTCGAGGCCTGGCAGTTGGATGCAGAGGCGGACAGACAAGCGAAACGGGGCGACGGCCCATCCCCCCGGACGGAGGCCGCGTGATGGAGACGAGCCTGCCTTCCGGTATCACCTTGCTCAGCCGACTGATGTCGGCTGCGGGCTGGCATTGCAATGAGAACCGCCTGTTTGAAGCGATCCCCCATATGTCAGACAGGCTCAGCGCGCAGGATATGGCGCAAACCCTCAGCAATCTCGGTGTGCCGACGATGCAGGAATGGGGCCGGTTGAAACATGTGACGGCGGATGATTGCCCGGCCTTGTTCATCGATCCCAAACACGGCTTGTCGGCCTTGCTTGATGTTGACGGCGACAAAGTGCTTTTGGCCGAAGCGGGCGCAGATGCGCCGGCATGGCACCCTGCCGGCAAGCGGCGCGGCGAATTGGTGCGGCTTGAGAAATTCGACAACAATCAGGCCGCAACCAAGATCGGATCTGTTGCGGATGTGACCTCGGGGTTCCGGGGGCTGATGCCCTGGCTGATCTTTGCGACATTCATGTCAAACGTAATGGGGCTGGCAACGCCCCTGTTGATCATGGTGATCTATGACAGGGTCATCCCAGCACAATCGCTCGACCTCGTGTTGTCGCTTATCGCACTCGTCTTGGTGTTTCTGGCAACCGATGCCGGGTTTCGCGCAGCACGCTCAAATGCAATCGCCCATATGGGGAAGGAGACGGAGCAAAAGCTCGGCCTCGCCCTGTTTCGGAAGTTGATGGCTTTGCCTTTGGATCAAATCCAGAAATCCGATGTCGAACAGCAATTGGCCAGATTTAAGCAATTCGAGGGATTTCGCGATGTCTTTACCGGACAGGTTTTGACGACCTTTCTGGACCTGCCTTTCACTTTGATCTTCTTCGGGGTCTTGTTCTGGCTGTCGCCTTCAGTCGCGCTCCTGATCCTGGGCCTTGCGGTCATATTTATCATTGCGAGCTGGTATTTTCTTCCGACCCAGCAGAAACTCGGTGCCCAAGCGTCGCAAGACCGCACGGCTTTGCAAACCCATGTTTTTGAAGCCGCAACCCATCAGCGCGCCATCCAGAGGCTGGGTCTCGAAGCGCGATGGCAGGACAAAAATGGCTACCTGACCGAACGCGCTGTCCAGTCGACCGCGCGCGCTACCTCCATGCATCTGTTGACCCAGAATATCGGTCAGACCCTGATGGCGGTCGCAGGTATCGGAGCAGTTTGTATCGGAACCCTCGCGGCGATGCGGGGAGATATGAGTTTTGGCGCGCTGATTGCGATCATGTCACTGGTGTGGAAAATTCTAACGCCGCTTCAGGCACTGTATACAAACATCCCGCAAATCTTTGGCTATCTGCGCAGCAAAACGCAGAGCGACCGCGTACTTGCGATCCCCGAAGAACTGGTGCGCGGGGTCGCGCAAAGCCATCAAAAGACCTTCAGCGGTCGCGTCAGCCTGTCAGGCGTCACGCAACGTTATGATGCCAGCAGTGTGCCGGCACTTTCCCAGGTCACGCTGGAAATCGCGCCGCAGGAATTTGCAGTGATTTGCGGTGACGAAAGCAGCGGTCGCACGACCTTGCTGAATCTCGCTGCGGGCTTTTGCCCGCCAACAATCGGGACTGTACAGCTCGATGATGTCGATATCCGCCAGATCCCCGTAGATGACCTGCGCCGCTCCGTGACCTATGGGCAGCCTGACTTGTTTTACGGGACCGTGTTTCAAAACTTCCGCCTTGCCGCGCCGAGCCTGACTGAGGCGGATGTCGAGGACGCGATCCGGAAGATGGGGCTTGAAGAGGTGGTTGGCGCGTTCCCGGATGGTCTGCATACCAGACTGTCTGAAGCGGTCCGCAATGATCTGCCATCATCCACTTTGCACGCTTTGGCTTTGGCGCGCAGCTTTGCGCGCGGCGGTTCGGTGCTCATGCTGAATGAACCGACGGTCAACCTGGACAACGTTCGACGGGATGCGCTGATTGGCAGTCTGAAGGCCCTCCGTGGGACACAGACGCTACTGATCGCTTCCCAGGACACTGATGTTATCCGCATGGCAGATCGGTTCATCTATCTCGATCAAGGCCGCATCGTCGTCAATGATGTCGGGCCCGCCGCCCGCAAGAAAATCACCGCCCTTATCAACCGCAGCAAGGATGTTTGAGATGCCGCGATCCCCGTTCACCAGAAAAGGCGTGTTCAAGACGTCAAAATCCCGTCAGGATGCGCGTGGCCCGAAGACTGCCTCCATTGTGATCCTGACGATTGTGGGGTTCCTCGCGGGCAGTCTTTGGTTGGCGACCATCACCGATGTGCCTGAAGTCACGCGCGCAGGCGGAGAGTTGCGACCCTTGGGAGGGTACCAACAAATCCAGTCGTCAGAAGGGGGCGTGGTGTTCGATGTGCTCGTCACCGAAGGGCAAAGCGTCAAAAAGGGCGACAGGCTGGCGACATTGCATTCCACTCCTTTGGAAGATGCCGCCCGCGATGCGCGTGAACGGCTGCGCGCTACCTCTGTTGAACACCGCAATCTGACTTCCGTTCTTGCTGCGGTGACCGATGGTGAGGCATCGTTGACGCATGCTGTGGAGCAGATGCAGCGGGCGGGACTGAGCTACGGGGCCTCCCGTTTGCGCGTCTTTGTCGCGCGACAAGAGGTTCAGCGCGACATCGCAGCGGAGCTTCAGCACACGTTGCAGGTACAACAACAGGCCAGCGCGCTCACCCGACAGCGCACTAAGGCCCGCGCGCTGCAAGTGGCGCGCGCCGAACAATTGCAATCGAAACAGCTGATCACGCTCAACGCATTGGATGCACAGAAAGACAGCCTCGACCAATTGCGCGCGGCACAGGTCGATGTTGATGTCGAACTGTCAAAGACGCGCAAGGATTTGAATGATGCGCAGGCCGCCCTGCATCAAGCGCGATTGGACCTCGAAGCGCAGTTGATTGCAGAGATTTTTCAGCTTGAAACAGACACGGAAGCGTTCGAGGTACAGTTGGCCGCTCTGGCTGACCGCAAGCGGTCTCTGGACGTCCGGGCCAGCGAGGATGGCATCATTCAGGCCGTGGCATTTCCCAATCCCGGTGAAGTGATCGCGGCGGGGGAGACCATTTTTGAATTGCTGCCGACGCGCGCCCGATTGGTTGCAGAGATTGAGTTTGATCCCGTCGATATCGGCCATTTGGGCGTGGGAGACGCTGTGACATTGAAGCTCGACACGTTTGATGCACGCCGGTTTGGCTATGTGACAGGCGTGATCAGCGCGATTTCGCCCAGTCTTGTTGTTGATCCTGAAACTGCCCGCGAGTTTTTCCGCGCGACAGTGGCTCTGGACCAAACCAAGATCGGCAGCGGCCAGTGGGAGCGGCGCTTGCATGCGGGCATGATCGTGACCGCTGAAATCGTGACAGCAGAGCGCACGGCACTTGCCTATCTGATGAAGCCGGTGGCGCGTTCTTTGGAAACGGCGTTTGGCGAACGGTAGATTGTCAGACCCTCTGCGCGTGCCGCGTCTCTGCTCATGCTACGTCTCAATTAGCTGAAATTGTATGGAAACAGCGCGGTCCTCTTAAAGGCCGCTTAACTGCCCTGCGGCGAATTTGCGACAGTGAGATTTAGCCAAAGGATATCCAGATGATCAAACTTTTCGCATGCCTCGGTTCCGGCAATTGCTTCAAACCCTGGTTGGCCATGCAGCAGCTGAACACGCCGTTTGAATTGCGCCTCGTTGATGTGCTTGCCGGTGAACAGAAATCGGATTGGTACATGCATTACAATCCCAATGGCGTTGTGCCTTACATGCTGACGGAAGACGGGACCGGGATTGGTGAGAGCAACGCGATGCTTTGGTATCTGGCGGAAGGGACAGCGCTCATGCCGAGCAGCAAGACCGATCGCGCGATTGCGCAACAATGGATGTATTTTGAGCAATCCAAGCTGGAGCCATTCATCTCCCCGGCGCGCTTTTTTACGACAATTCTGCCGCAGGAGCGTGACAATCGCGCGGCGGATATCGCGGCCTGGCAGGACGCGGCGAAGCCGGGTTTGGCACGGCTGAATGAGCATCTGAGCGCGCGCGACTTCGTGCTTGATGCTGGCTACTCCGTCGCCGATATCTCCTTGTTTGGCTACACGCATGTGCTGGAAGAGGCGGGGCTCACCCTGACTGACTACCCCGCGATTGCCCGCTGGATTGCCAATGTCGCCGCAACGCCCGGCTTCATGCCTCTGACACAACTTGGTGCCGCGCAAGAAAAGGCTGCCTGAAGCGTCTGGTGGAGGCGTCCGCGATGCAAGCGAAACCAGTTGAGCGCCCGACGGGTCCGTTGGCCGTGGATGTGCATAGCGCATCCCGGCAGGACCCGTTTTACGCGGCCCGCAATTTGTCTACACCAGTTTGGGTGTTTGACATTGATCACGGGCGGATTGTCTACGCGAACCCGCCGGCCTGCATCATGTGGCAGGCCGATACTGAGGCAGAGCTGAGCGCGCGCGACATGTCGAAAGGCATGTCGACGACCGTCGCGAAACGGCTCAAACAGTATCAGGCCGATTTCGAACAAAACGATGTTACGTTCCATGAGATGTGGACGCTCTATCCCAATGGCGAGCCGCTCAGCACAAGTGTCGCGTTTCGTGGCTTTCGGCTGCCCGATGGCCGGATGGCGATGCAATGCGAGATCATTGAGCGCAAAGATGACGCGCCAGAGAATCTGCGCAGTGCCGAGGCGCTCTTGCATACGGATGTGATGATCGCGTTGTTCAAGCTCGAAGGTCGCGCGCTCTATATGAATCCTGCGGCGCGTAACACTTTCGATATGACAACCTGCGCTCTGCACAAATTGTTCGCGGACCAGACCGACTTTCATGTCATGATGTTTGATCTGGATGGCGCAGGGGAACACCGGGCGGTCTCTCAGGTCACGACCGAACAAGGCAAGCGCTGGTTCGATATGTCGGCCAAGCTTTGCAATGATGCAGCGACCGGTGAGCCTGCCGTTCTGTTAACAGCGATTGACGTAAGCGAGTTGAAGACTGCGCGTGACAAGGCGCGCTATCTGGCAGACCGCGATCAGTTGACAGGATGTTACAACAGGGCTTTCTTGCAACGACATATCGACGGGCTCACGCAGAGCTCTGACATGCGCTATCGCCTTGTCTATTTCGATGTGGACAAGTTCAAGCAGGTCAATGACACCCATGGCCACAAGGCGGGCGACGATGTATTGAAAGAACTGTCCCACCGCGCGCAAAAAGTCGTGGATGACGAAGACATCGTGGTGCGGCTGGGTGGGGACGAGTTTGTCATTCTGCTGAGACATTCAGATAATGAGCAGGCCGAGATGGAGAAGCTGGACCGTGTCTTCGGTCAGCTTTCCGGCTCCATCAAAAGTGGCGGGTCACATATTTTGACCAGTGTCAGTGTCGGCGCGACAATATTCAATCCGGCAGAGAGCGACTTTACCACAGCCCTTCGGGAGGCGGATATCGCGCTTTATCATTCCAAGCGCGAGGGGCGAAACCGCTATACGCTCTACTCTGAGGAGATGGGCCGCGCTGCGCGCGAAAAAACCGAACGGGAGGCGGAAATTCGTCACGGCCTCAAATGCAACCAGTTTGACCTCCACTTCCAGCCGCGCCTTGACTTGCGCAGTGGGAAAGTCGTGTCCATGGAGGGGCTTGCGAGATGGGATCATCCTGAACGCGGGATCGTGGAGCCAAAAGACTTCATCCCGATTTGTGAGGAGACGGGGCTCATCGACATCTTGGGCCAGCAAGTGCTGGAAATCGGGTTTTCACAGGTCCTTGACTGGCAGCAACAGCACAAGGATGTGCATCTTTCACTCAATATTTCGCCCCGTCAATTCGCAGATGATCGGTTGATGGAATTTCTGCGCAAATTTGCTGAGGTTCCCGACTTTCCAACGGACAGAATCGAACTGGAAATCACTGAAAATGTGCTGATCGGTGAACTTGATGTGATTGCGGAAAAGCTGCGCACCATTTCCGATTGGGGATATAAGATTGCGATCGATGATTTCGGCACAGGCTATTCCAATCTGGCCTATATCTCACGTTTCCCACTGAGCTGTCTTAAAATTGATCAATCCTTCATCCAGCAATTGCCGGGTTCCGGGCCAATTGTCAGTTTGATTATTGCGCTGGGGCGTCAGTTGGGGGCGACGATTGTGGCCGAGGGGGTTGAGACGGCTGAGCAATATGACTGGCTGATGCAGAATGAATGCGATCAGGTGCAGGGATATCTGATCAGCAAACCTGGTCCGCTCAAAGACGTTCTGAACGAAGAACCGATCCTATTGCCCAGCGCAGGTTGACCTGTCAGATCGCGATAACCGCATTAACACCTGATTGCGCTTTGCACAGTTCAGGGATTTAGTGACGCGGCGCGTGTTGAACCCGCGCGCTTTGCCTGTCGCGACAAAGGACCACACCATGATCGAACGCCTGCACTGCTCTGAGCGAATGAGCAAAATCGTAAAACACAATGGAACCGCGTATCTCTGTGGTCAGGTCGGTTCGGGAACCACTGTAACGGAGCAAACAGAAGACTGCCTGGCACGCGTGGACGCGCTTTTGACTGAAGCGGGGTCCAGCCGCGACCACATGTTGCAAGCTGTGATCTGGCTTTCGGATATGGCGGATTTTGCCGAAATGAACGCCGTTTGGGATGCATGGGTGCCAAAGGGGCATGCGCCCGCACGGGCCTGCGGCGAAGCGAAACTGGCGCGCGCGGAGCTCAAGGTCGAAATCATCGTGACCGCGGCTGTCATCTGATCCGTCACCGGCGGCTTGGCCATCGGCTATTGACAGCGAACAGGGCCTCCGGCACTCCAGACATCAGCCATGGCCTCCAGCCGTCTTTATGGGGTCCAGCGGCGAGTGGGAGGGTGACACGCAATTATGACCGCTGATTCCGGATCACAGATCTCCTCCCTTTCTGTGCGCCTTTATCGGATTCCCCTTATGGAGGTTTTGGTTGATGCCAAGCATGGTGCGCATCATTTTTTTGAGTTGGTGACGGTGACGGTTTGGCTTTCGGATGGCAGCAGTGGGACGGGCTATACCTATACGGGTGGCAAGGGCGGGCATGCGATCC
>JBCCVD010000044.1:0-22004 GCA_039195745.1 Pseudomonadota bacterium
CTGTCTGTGCGTTAAAGCCGAAGGCTGCGTCTGAGCTTTCGCGGATCTTGCCGGCAACAACGGCACCGTCAACACCGGAGTTCTCTGCGATCTGACGCAGTGGCGCTTCGATTGCACGGCGAACGATTGCAACACCAACAGTTTGGTCAGCGTTTGCGCCTTCCATGCCAGCCAGACCTTTCACAGCCTGAACCAGAGCAACACCACCGCCCACAACAACACCTTCCTGCACAGCAGCACGGGTTGCGTTCAGCGCGTCATCAACGCGGTCTTTACGCTCTTTCACTTCGACTTCGGTCATGCCACCGACACGGATCACAGCAACACCGCCTGCCAGTTTGGCAACGCGCTCTTGCAGCTTCTCACGGTCGTAGTCAGACGTGGTTTCCTCGATCTGCTGGCGGATTTGCGAAACGCGTGCTTCGATTTCGCCCTTTGCGCCTGCGCCGTCTACGATTGTGGTTTCGTCTTTGGTGATCTGAACTTTCTTGGCGGTGCCAAGCATGTCCATAGTGACGGACTCAAGCTTCATGCCGAGATCTTCGGAAATCACCTGACCGCCTGTCAGGATGGCGATGTCTTGCAACATGGCTTTGCGGCGATCACCGAAGCCAGGGGCTTTGACGGCTGCGATTTTCAGGCCACCGCGCAATTTGTTGACCACGAGGGTCGCCAGCGCTTCACCTTCAACATCTTCCGCGATGATCATCAGTGGCTTGCCGGACTGGATCACAGCTTCCAAGAGTGGCACCATTGGTTGCAGGGAAGAGAGTTTCTTCTCGTGCAACAGGATCAGCGCATCGTCGAGCTCTGTTGTCATCTTGTCCGGGTTGGTGACGAAGTAAGGTGACAGGTAGCCACGGTCAAACTGCATGCCTTCAACAACATCGGTTTCTGTTTCCAAACCTTTGTTCTCTTCAACAGTGATGACGCCTTCGTTGCCAACCTTCTGCATCGCGCCTGCAATTTGGGAGCCGATTTCAGCTTCGCCATTTGCAGAGATCGTGCCAACCTGAGCGACTTCGTCGCTGTCTTTGACTTCGCGTGCGGAGTTTTTGATCGCGTCGACAACTTTGGCTGTCGCCATGTCGATGCCACGCTTCAGATCCATCGGGTTCATGCCAGCGGCAACCGATTTCAGACCTTCTTTGACGATGGCTTGTGCCAGAACCGTTGCGGTTGTTGTGCCGTCACCAGCTTCGTCATTGGTACGCGAGGCCACTTCTTTGACCATTTGTGCGCCCATGTTTTCAAACTTGTTTTCAAGCTCGATCTCTTTCGCCACGGAAACACCGTCTTTGGTGATGCGCGGCGCGCCGAAAGATTTGTCCAGAACCACGTTGCGGCCTTTCGGGCCCAGCGTGACTTTGACAGCGTCAGCCAGAATGTTGACGCCGTTGAGCATCTTGTTCCGCGCATCTGTGTCGAATTTTACGTCTTTAGCAGCCATTTTCATGTGCTCCTTAAAATATCGAGATTTCGGTAAAAGCGATTAGGACAGGATGCCCAGAACGTCGCTTTCTTTCATGATCAGCAGCTCTTTGCCGTCAACCGTGACTTCTGTACCGGACCATTTGCCGAACAGGATTTTGTCGCCTTCTTTGACGGCCATCGGGATCAGCTCACCCGAGTCTTTACGTGCGCCTTCACCTGCAGCGACGATAACGCCTTCTGCTGGCTTTTCTTTTGCGCTTTCTGGAATGATCAGACCACCTGCGGTCTTTTCGTCGCTCTCTACACGCTCGACGAGAACGCGGTCATGAAGCGGTTTCAATGCCATCTTTGCAGCTCCTAGCTCAAAGTTACTCCCATGGCCCTTGATCGGGCCGTTAGCACTCACGGCAAGCGAGTGCCAACGAGGGGTAGCTAAGGAGCAGACGAGGGTGAGTCAACACTCAGATCAGAAAAAACTGACCATCACGTGCCACCCGATAATGCTCGGCCTTTGAATGGCCAATAAAGTTTGTAGGGGGCACCCGTCAACGCGGAACTTTAAGGGACCGACCGCCGCTGTCTTTCGTCCCTGAGCACCAAAAGCGCTTGTCGGACGTTCCTAGGTTTTGGGCGCGTAAATCCGTCAGAGTGGGATGACTCAATCGCAAAACAGTTCGATCTGACCGAACGCAAATCAAATGTTGCTGCCGCCTGTCATCCGGACCGGGACGACGAGGCCGGTGCAGACACCGCCTTATGTGATCGCGCAGACCAAGAGGGTGCGAAGGTCCGCGGGGACCTCTCCTCAGATAGAAGCTCACCTGCGCCGTCCTTCTTTCGCATCGACCTATCAGGACCTTTCGGGGTCAATGGTGGACGCGTCGAGTTCTACGCGTGCGCCGATCTCGTCGATCATCGTGAACAGGGTCTCCATCCAGTTATCCTTTACCCGCATCGCCAGCCGCGACAGGGGGCGATAGAGAGGGGTCAGAATTGCGTATTCATATCTTACAGGCGCGGCAAATGGGATGAAGACGATCTGCCCTCTGGAAATGTCCAGCTCCCGTTCCGTGACAACCGTCAATGGATCAACAATCGCACAGCAATGGCCCAGACTGATGAATGGGATCAGAGGCTGAAAGAACTGCGTCACAATATGGGACTGAAATGACGCATTGGCTTGCTCGAACGCGCGTTCCAACTTGCGTGGGAACGGGTGATTGGCATGCAGTGTCCCGATGGACTGACCATCCAGATCTGCAATAGAGACTGTTTCATTCCCTGCGAGCGCGTGATCACGGTGCACAACGCAAAAGCAATCGGCACTGATGGTTTCCGAGTTATACTGTGGCAGCTTGCCCTCAGGTTCCTCGAAATCCGCAAATCCAAAGTCGATGCTTTGAGTGCTCGCCAATTCACGTATCTGGGAGGAACTACGCGAGGAAATGGTGGTCTGAAAGCTGGCATCAGGCCCGACATTTTGGCTGATGAACCTTGGGAAAATGTAAGTAGACGGCCCCGGCATCACCGCCACGTTGAGGCTTCCTGTTTCCGCTGATCGCAACTCCCGCATCGTATCTGACACGGTTGATAACCGATCAAGAACCATCGCCGCTTCTGCCAAAAGATACTGCGCCTCGGGCACGGGAACCAGCTGCCTGCCGCGTCGCTCAAACAAAGACAGGCCGAGGCTTCGTTCCAGATTCTTCAGCGCGAGGCTGATCGCTGGCTGTGTGCGCCCGAGTTTTTTGGCGGTCTGAGAGATGGAGCCGGATTCCATCACCTCGCGAAAGACTGTGAGTTGGTTAAAGTTCATGGTTTATATATAAGCAAAACTTGCCTTTTAAGAAATATTTCAAATTTGTATTTATGTAGATTTTCCATAACCTGTGTGGGCCAGAATTCAGCTGAACTGAATCTCGGAACCATGAACAGGGAGACGACTATGAAGATGATCAAAGTTTTGGCCGGTGCTGCCTTGGCTGGCGCGTTGGCCGTGCCAGCTTTTGCGCAAGACCCGACCTTTTTCCGCATCGGCACTGGAGGCGCAGGCGGCACATACTTCCCAATCGGCGGCACGATTGCCAATGGTATCTCCGCCCCTCCCGGTTCGCGGCCTTGCGATCAAGGCGGCCAATGTGGGGTGCCCGGATTGATCGCGATTGCACAATCTACAACGGCATCCGTCTTCAACAACGCGGCCGTGCAAAACGGCGAGCTTGAGGCTGGCCTTGCGGCCGCTGACGTGACCCGATCCATGTATCTGGGCGAGGGCAAGTTTGAAGGCAAGCCGCATCCTAAATTGCGTGTTGTCGCCAACCTCTTCCCTGAAGATCTTCACCTTGTTCTGCCAAAAGGCCAGTCAATCAATGACCTGGGCGATCTGGCTGGCAAACGTGTCGGTATCGCGCAGGCAGGCTCGGGCACACAGGTGGCCGTTCTGCAAATGCTCGAAGCCTGGGGTGTGACTCGCGACAATATGGACGAGGCAGAACTCAACAACAGCCAATCGGCGGAACGTCTGGCGGATGGTCAGATCGACGCGTACTTCTACGCGGCGGGCTGGCCGGTGTCGGCCATGGTTCAACTGTCTTCGACCAAGGGCATGAGCCTTCACAGTTTTACTGACGATGATCTGGCCAAGATCAATGAGATCATTCCGGCCTACATTCCGTCGCAGATCCCCGGTGGCATTTATGAGGGCGTGGAAGACGCGGTCAAAACCCCTGCAGTCTCGGCGCTGCTGAACGTATCATCGGACCTCTCTGAAGAATTGGTCTACGGAATTACCAAGGCGCTCTGGAACGAAAACACCCGTCGTCTGCTGGATAACGGCCACGCCAAAGGCAAGCAAATCACCCCTGACACAGCGTTGGATGGCATTCTTGCATTGGGCGTGCCGCTGCACGCAGGCGCTGAGAAGTTCTACAAGGAAGCAGGCCTTCTGAAGTAATTCTCTCCGACCTGACTGGTCACCAAGACCGGGGGTGCCCCTTCAAACGGGGGCACCCCATTCTGCACCTGCACGCGCGCCAAGGAGGCATTTCTCATGTCAGACAAGACCGAGACACACGAGCTGACCGCCGAAGAGCTTGCCGCGATTGAAGAGAAATACGACGAAGGTTCTGCCACCCGCGCCGTTGGCCCAACAACGGGCATGATCCTGCGCGCTGTCGCATTGCTGTTTGCAGTTTATCATTTCATCACCGCGGGGTTCGGCCTGCCCGCCGATCATTGGCACATGGGTTGGCACCTGACCGGCCTGTTCATCCTGACATATGCGCTGTTCCCAATCGTGGGATCGAAAAGCCTGTTCGCAATGAAAGCCAGCATGCTGCGCATCGGTAATGTCCCGCTTTATGATCTTGTTTTCATGGCCCTGGGAGTCGCTTCGGCGCTCTATGTCGGGCTTGCATGGCGCGGCATTCCAATGCTGGGAATCGAGGAACAGACCTTCCGCATGGGCAATCCCAATACATATGACGTCTTCTTTGGCATCGTCATCATTTTGCTGGTGCTTGATATTGCCCGCCGCACCCTTGGGTGGATCCTGCCGTTGATCATTTGTGTCTTCATCAGTTATGCACTGCTCGGTCCCTATTTCCCCGGCCTGCTGCAGCACCCGGGCGTGAATTTTAAGACGTTCGTATCATCCATGTATTTTCCGCAGGAAGGGATATTCGGGGTCACGCTTTGGGTCGTCTCGACCATCGTGTTTCATTTCGTCCTCTTTGGTGTGATCGCACAACGCACAGGTCTGGGTCAGCTTTTCATTGATAACGCGACGATCCTTGCGGGCCGCTATACGGGCGGGCCCGCAAAGGTGTCGGTGGTTTCCTCTGCATTCTTCGGAACGATCTCGGGCTCATCTGTTGCCAACACGGTCTCGACCGGAGCGCTCACCATCCCTAATATGAAACGCCTCGGCTATCCCGGTCATTTCGCAGGTGGTGTCGAAGCGGCATCCTCAGCCGGTGGTCAGATCACACCGCCCATCATGGGCGCGGCCGCATTCATAATGGCCGAGTTCCTTGAACTGCCCTACACCACCATCGTTATCGCTGCGATCTTCCCCGCGATCCTGCACTATGTCGGCGTCTTCACCGTTGTGCACCTGATGGCACGCAAACTGGACCTCAAGGGCCTGACCAAAGAGCAATTGCCGCATTTCAAAGCGGTCTGGTCACAGGGTTGGGCCAATATTGTGCCATTGATCGGGCTTCTGGTGGTGTTGTTCTCTGGCTATACACCCTACATGTCCGCATTTTGCGGGATCTCACTGTCGATTGTCGCGGGCATGTCACGCCTTCGCGAACCGCCCACGCTAATCTATTCAGCCGCCTTCATTGCTTTTGTCCTTTGGAAATACGCGGGCGGTGGGTTTGACCTGAGCATGACGATACTGCTGATCGCAGGATCAGCACTGGCAACCCTGAACCCTCAAGACCGCATCAAGATACCGGAGATGTCCGCCGCGATGGAGCTTGGCGTGAAATACGCCCTCGCCGTCGGTGCTGCCTCTGCTGCAGTCGGCATTGTTGTCGGCGTGATCAACACAACGGGCATCGGGTTCCGCATCGGCTTCATGGTCACCCAAGGCGCGGGCAATCTGGCGACAGACCTGTTCGGATTTTTGTCGCTCGGCGGCTTATTCGAATGGTTCACGGTGCAAGACCTGCAGCTTTTCATCTCTTTGATCTTCATTGCCATGGCTTGCATCTTGATGGGCGCAGGGATCCCCACCACTGCGCTCTACATCATGTTGGTATCCGTGGCCCAACCGGCACTTGCACAGCTTGGTGTTCCGCCCATCGCCAGTCATATGTTCGTCCTTTACTACGGTGTCGTTTCCGAAATCACGCCGCCGGTCTGTACCTCTGCCTATGCCGCCGCTGCTATCGCGAATTCGAACCCTTTCCGAACAGGGCTATCCGCCTTCTCCCTCGGGCTTGGCAAAGTGGTCGCACCAATGGCATTTGTCTATGCGCCTGTGCTTTTGTTCGTCTCCTCGACCGATTTTGATTTGTGGGAGTTCAGCTACACCGCGACCAGTTGCATTGCAGGCGTGATCGCCCTGTCGGCTTCAGTCGTGGGCTATTGGTTTGCACCGATGGGTACGGCGTCACGGATCCTGATGGCAGTTGCAGGGTTGATCTTTGTGGCACCTTCACTGACCGCAGATTTGATTGCTCTGATCATCGCTTCGCCTGTGGTCATCGCTCAGTTGCTTGCGCGACGGTCCGCACAGACGCGGGCCTGAAATGGGGGAAACCGTCACGATTATTGGCGCGGGCATCGTCGGCATCTGTTGTGCCTTGTCCCTGCAACAGCGCGGGGTAAAGGTCCGGTTGATTGATCGCAACGCGCCGGGGCAGGAAACTTCTTTTGGGAATGCAGGCGTCATCTCGCCTTGGTCCATCATCCCGCAAGCGATGCCGGGGATCTGGAAATCAATACCGAGAATGCTGCTGAGCCCAAACGGCCCTTTGTCCGTCAGGCCGGCTTTTTGGCCCAAGATGATCCCTTGGGGTCTGCGGTTTCTCACCCATTCAACCGAAGCCTCAGCCCGCAAAGCCGCTGACGCGATGGAGACCCTTTGCCAACCCTCCGTGACGCTTTATCGCCGTCATCTTGCAGGCACGGGCCATGAAGACCTCGTCGTTGACAGCTGGTATGTGCACGCATTTCGCCGCACGGACAGAGCCAGCCTGCAGGACCTGGGCTTCCGGATCCGCAAGGAAAGAGGGGCGGAGCTGGAATTGATCGGCCGTGATCAGATCAGGGAGATCGAACCCGCCCTGTCCTCCGATTTCAAAGCGGCGATCCTGATCAAAGGCCAAGCCCGGGCGTGCGATCCCGGAAAAATCGCGGAAGTTCTGGCGGAAAAGGCCCGGCGCCAAGGCACGGAACTGGTCCGCGCAGAGGTCACAGCTCTGCAGAGGGATGACACGGGGTGGTTGCTGACTTCCTCCAAAGGGCCGCTGACGGCAGATAAGGTCATTCTCGCCGCGGGTGTGTGGAGTGCAGATTTGCTCAAATCCCTCGGCATCAGACTCCCGCTGGTATCTGAGCGCGGTTATCACGTTGCATTCGCAAATCCTTGCGTCACCCTGAACAATTCCGTCATGGATGTGGAGGCAAAGATCGTCGCCAGTTCCATGCTCAGCGGTATCCGCGTGGCTGGCGCGTCAGAGTTTGGCTCAACCGACGCGCCTTCTGATCCCCGGAAGGAAAATCTGCTGGTCAAACAGGCCCGCGCAATGCTGCCCGAGCTGAACTCAGCCTCGATGAGCAGCTGGATGGGCCGCCGTCCTTCATTTCCAGACAGCCTACCAGCGCTGGGACCGATTGCGAGCCAGCCGGGGCTCTATGCTGCCTTTGGCCACTCTCATTACGGCTTGATGATGGCCCCAAAAACCGGAGAGCTGATTGCTGATCTCATCGCCGGGGTCACCCCTAACGCTGACCTCAGCCCATTTGAACCGCTCAGATTCTAATCCCACCGAAAACAACTTGGACCTGAAAAACGGGCGCAGCGCTATTCCGGGAACACATACGAGCGCACGGTTGTTTGTAAAGCACCCGTGCAGATCGAAACGTCGGTCATCAATCGTCGGCACGGATTGTCACGCGCGGCGGCAACGATCTGTGCCGCCCCGCGTCACCTGTATATGTTCAGAGCTTCGGGAAGTAATCCTCGCAGACGCCTTCGCGATAAACGTCGGCGGTGCAGCAGTGCAGCCCGCCGCCGAACGCATAGGCGTCGCGCAGGTCGACTTCGACCACTTCCATTCCCAGCTTGTCCATTTGTTCCGCCTGATAGACTTCCGATTTCTCGACACAGACAGTTTTAGGATCCAGCACCAGCACATTCATGGACAGCCATGTGGAGGAATAACACAGAGGCGGCGGCGCGTTATGGGCAGGTTGGGCAGCGTCCACGATTTCCCAGTCATTCTTGTTGAACATCTCGCGCTGTTCGTCAGGCAGACGGCGCTGCGGGTTGTTCAGTATCAAGCCCGGACGCAGCGGCGTGAACGTTGCGTCGATATGGATCGGATAAGGATCGCCCGGAAAATTCACGGTATGAACGCGGTGATCCGGGAAATGGCGCCGCAGCCACTCGATGCCTTTGAGATTGGTGGTGAACCCGTGCTGGACGACTAGATCTCGTCCGAAGCGCAACACGTCAGCGGCATCGAAAAGCGGCTCTTTCTCGGTTGTGACGAAGAACTTCTCAGCCGCCCATTGCAGGCGCTTTTCGACCCCGATTTTATCAGACAGGTAATCGGCGTGGTAATCTTCATCCGTCAGGCGCGGTTTTGGTGCGCTTTCGTGACGAAAATTCGGGTCTTCCTCAAAATAGCGCTCCATGAGCGGGCGGTAATTGAGATATTCAAACCATCGGCACCGATAGGACATCGTGGCCTCCAGCATCTCCGAGCCCACGGTCAGCAGCACGTCGCGCGGCGGCATACAGCCGAACTGGCTGTCAGTGTGGAAATCGGGCGTGGTCACGGGCTTGGCGTGATCAATGCTGTCGGGGCGATCTACCCGCACGCCGCGCGCTTCCAGCTGCGCTGCAAAATTGTCGAGAAGCGCGTTCGCGCGGTCAATCGTCTCCTGCGGGCGACGACCCCATTGACCCCGCATGTCACTGTCTTCAGGGACTTTTGCGTCCAATGCGGGCTCTTCCGGTGGGATATGACAGTCATCTGCACGCCCAACGATTACATGTTTCAGCGGGTCCCATTCGTTCCAGCTGTTCACCACAGTTTTTTGCATCATGCCCTCCCCGGAATATGCCTTGACGCGACCTGCTAGCTGCTCGGGCGCAAAGCGGCAAGGGGCGCTTACAATTTGAACCAAATTCCAAGTTGTTTTTGCAGCATGCGCAGGCATCATTTTCCATTCGTAAAGAAGCGGCCTGATAGAAGTGCGGCAAAATTCTTCGCGAGATTTGGACCATGGCCAAAAAACAGAATGATCGGGCGGAACTGCCCTATTCAGCGCTCGCGGCTGAATTCACACGGGATGCATTGATGCTGACCGATACCAATGATCGCGTTGTCTGGATCAATGACGGCTTCGAACGTCTCACCGGCTTTTCGCTACGGGACATGCTTGGGAAACTGCCCGGGGATGTGTTGCGCGGGGAGCATACGGTCGAAGCGGATCAACAACGGATCGACAATGATATCGCAAATCTCAGATCGCTTGAGATCGAAATGCAGTATCGACGCAAAGACAACACACCGGTTTGGATCCAAAGCGTGATCTCCCCGGTCTTTGACGAGAATGGAAAACACATCCATTTCGTCTCCTCCTCGCGGGATGTGACAGAGCGGCGCGCGCTGGAACGGGCGACGAGTGAAGCCACTGAAAACGAACAGCTGCGCCAGACGGAACGCAAACTGCTCAGTCAGGTCAGCGAATGGTTGTACTCCGCCAAATCACTGGACGAGTTGCTGCAGGTTATCAGCCGTTCCCTCGAAACCCTCATGCCGGAGGCGGAGGGGCAGCTCTATATCTACTCTAATTCCCGCGACACGCTGGACCTGACGATCAGTTGGGGGGGAGACAAGGCACCTGCCACGCATATTGAGCCGGATGATTGTTGGGCGCTGCGAAGAGGGCGTGCGTATTCCTATGGTATGCGTCCGATTGAATTTCCGTGCGGACACAGCCACGCCACAGAAGACGACTCTCCGTACTTCTGCGTGCCGATCACCGCGCATGGTCAGACCAACGGGCTGCTCCATCTGAATTTCGGAAATTTTGCGCCCGACCGCGCGGAACGGGAGAAATTCAAGTATTTCCTTGATCAACGCTGGGAGCTGGCGCTGCTATGTGCCGAACAAATCAGCCTCGCCATCGCCAATGTCCAACTCAGGCAGGAATTGCTGGATCAATCCGTGCGTGACCCGCTCACCAACCTTTGGAACAGGCGCTGGTTTCTTGATGCCGCACATCGTCAAATCCATGTCAGCAAGGCCACACGAAAACCATGCTCTGTCATTTCTGTGGATGTGGATCATTTCAAGCAATTCAATGATCATCACGGCCATGACGCCGGCGATCTGGTGTTGCGCGCGCTTGGGGCGCGCATGCTCGAGTTCTTCACCGGAAATTGCGCACCCTGCCGCATGGGCGGGGAGGAATTCATCATCCTTTGTTCCGGCATTTCAGAAACTGAGACGCGTCAACTGGCAGAGGAATTTCGCCAGCAGATCTCTGATATCATTATAAAATACTCCGGGGCGGAACTCCCGCGCATTACAGTTTCTGCCGGGGTCGCCATGTGGACCGAAAACTGCGAGCATGTCGCAGAATTGATCAAGGCCGCAGATCTGGCACTTTATCGCGCCAAGGAACTTGGTCGCAATCGCGTTGAATCCTATAGTGAAATGGCGGCATGATCAGCGCTACGCAACACCTTTGCCCTGATACATGACAAGCCCCTCCTGCCCTTTCGGCGTGACCTGATAGATGCCTTTGGAAACCCGCTCGAACCAACCATAGTGATCTGCCGCCATCATCCGGGTGGCCTGCTCGACTCCGGTCGCTTGCGCAACGTCAGCGCCCTTGCAGGGTCCCTGTTTTGCCAGATAATCCGCGACGCGCAGCGCGTCCTGACGGTATGCCGTGACCAATCCGACGCGTGTGGCCCCGCCCGTGTTCGGATCGCCCACGCGACGCGAGAATTCGCGCAAGAGGCGCTTCTGGCGTTGCACCGATTTGCGCGGTGCATAGGGTCCGGGATCCAGGTGCACCTCAACAAACCCGTCGCGCATGCGCACAGTGATCAGGCCAAGACCCAGCCGCCGACAAAGCGCCACGTTGTCTTTCAGTGCCTTCAGAAACCGTTTTCCCTTGAGCCGAGGCACGGCAAGATACACCGCATCAGTGATCGACAGGCGCGCGATGCCCTGATGAACGAGAGAGAGCGAGAAGCTGGTTTTCATCTCTACGATAACCGGATCTTCGCCCGCGCGCATCGCGACAACATCGCAGGCACCAACTTCGCCTTTTACGTGATATCCCTGCCCCTCAAGGAAGGATTTGATCGGCGGATAGAGTTCCGTCTCTTTCATAGCTATGCCTTGTGACTGCTCAGGTCTTTTCCTCCAGCATGCAATACTTGACGCGGCAATCAAGTCCCCGCCGCAAGTTATGCGCTTGCGGCGGGAAGTGTTGTGCTTAGCGACCGCCGGTGCGGCCCGGGAAACGGGGAGGCTTGCCCCGCCCGAAACGCTGCGCGCGCCTTGCCCCTTTGCTGCGTTTCAGCAGCGCGGGATCAAAGCCGGGGCTGCTGCCGGGAAGTATGAGTCTTGCAGCCGAGTTGGCGGCGGGTTTACGCGTTGGTTTTTTTGATTTGGGCATAGCGTGCCCTTTCTTACTGAGATCGGAAGAAAGCCATGCGAGAAGCGCACAGCGCAATCGGACCTCGGAGCCGAGGTCAGCCAATTCTGTCCATGTTCAGTGTCCTCCTGAAGGAGTGGGGGCGCATAGCAGCGCCGGTCAATGCGTGCCGATCAAGCAGAAATGTTCATTGACAGGGTCCTCCGATTTGGATGCGCTGTTGTTAGCTTGTTGAACGATGAAAGTCAAAGCGAGCTGAGGGTGACAAGCGCAGATCAGCCGCCTATAAGACCGCGAAAATCGCACATTTTGCAGGATTACCCCCAATGACAACACTCATCTTCGGCCATAAATCGCCTGACACGGATTCGACCGGGTCCCCTTTGATCTGGGAGTGGTTCTTGACCCACCAAGGCAGCGACGCAAGAGCCGTGTTGCTGGGCGAGCCCAATACGGAGGCGGCATTCGTGCTGGAACGTTGGGGCCTTGGCAAGCCCGAGATCATCAGTGATGTGAGCGCTGAACAATCCTGTGTGATCGTCGACACGAATAACCCCGCGGAATTGCCCGATAATATCAACGCCGCGGATGTACGCGCGATCATCGACCACCACAAACTCGTCGGCGGGTTGGAGACGGCAGGCCCCATTGATATCACGATCCGCCCGCTGGCCTGCACCGCCACCATCATGCATGACCTGATGGGCGACCACGCTGCGCATATGCCTGACAGCATCAAAGGCGCGATGTTGAGCTGCATCCTGTCAGACACGCTTGAATTCCGTTCACCCACCACCACGGACACGGATCGCGCATTGGCAGAAAGCCTGGCGACTGATCTGGGCATCGATATTGCGTCTTATGCGGCGGAGATGTTCGCCGCGAAATCAGACGTCTCAGCCTTTTCTGAGGCAGAGCTTTTGCGGATGGACAGCAAGGAATATGAGGTGGACGGCATCACCTTCCGCGTCTCAGTGCTGGAAACGACATCGCCGAAAATGGTGCTCGACCGGAAGGCCGAACTGATGGCGGCGATGCCGACCGTCGCGGGCGAAGATAAGGTCAATGAGGTCCTGCTCTTCGTGGTCGATATCTTGAATGAAGAAGCGACGATGCTGATCCCCAACGATCTGTCAAAGCGTGTAGCGCAAGCCAGTTTCGGCGCCACTGTTGAGGGCGATACCGTGGTTCTGCCAGGCATCATGAGCCGCAAGAAGCAGATTATCCCGAACCTGAAGGTCTGAGATGGCATTGCTTGACACGCCTGTTTGCGATTTTGGCCTGCCCGCGCCGGACTTCTCACTGAAGGACCCGCAGGGCAAAGTCGTGACTTTGGCAGATGCAATGGGCACGCATGGTGTGCTCGTCGCGTTTTTGTGCAATCACTGCCCTTACGTGAAGGCCATCGCGGACCGCCTGGCAGAGGATGCGCGAGAGCTGGCCTCATTCGGTGTCAACACGGTCGCGATCATGTCGAATGACTATCACCGCGTTCCCGCTGACAGCCCGCCGCACATGACCGCTTTCGCGGCAGAGCATGGTTGGGCGTTCCCGTATCTGGTGGACGAGGATCAATCCGTGGGCCAAGTCTATGGCGCGGTCTGCACACCGGATTTCTTCGGCTACAATGCACAAGGCGCGCTGCAATATCGCGGCCGTCTGGACAGCGCTGCCATGGGCGATCCCGCTGGGCGCAGCCGCGAGTTGGTTGATGCAATGCGACTGGTTGCAGACACTGGCAATGGCCCGCGCGAACAGACGCCTTCCATGGGCTGTTCCATCAAGTGGCGCAGCTAGGCCCCACCCAAAACTGAGGACGATATGAGCCAGATCATCACCGCGCTTTCCGAGATTTCCGACCGATATGACGCGGTTTTCGTCGATCTTTGGGGGTGCATCCATAACGGTGTGTCGCCATTCGAGGATGCGGTCAAAGCGATGCAGGCCTATCGCAAGCGGGGCGGCGTCGTGATCTATGTCACCAACGCCCCACGCCACCGGGCATCGGTGGCCGCGCAACTGGCCAAGATCGGCGTTGCGACAGACAGCTACGATGACATTGCCACCTCCGGCGACAGCGCACGGGCGGCGATGTTTCGGGGCGCAATTGGGGAGAAGGTCTATTTCATCGGCCAACCGCATGATCAGACCTTTTTTGACCCGCTCGCGATCATCGACGATCCGGTGGACGTCAAACAGGTACCGCTGACCGAGGCCGAAGGGATCGTATGCTGTGGCCCTGTCGATCCGCTGGCCGATCCTGAAGTCAATCGTTCTGACTTCCTTTATGCCAAGCAAAAGGGGCTGAAACTTCTCTGCGCCAATCCCGATATCGTTGTCGATCGCGGCGAGCGGCGTGAATGGTGCGCCGGGGCTTTGGCGCAGCTTTACACGGAGATGGGCGGCGAGAGTCTTTACTTCGGAAAGCCCCACCCACCGATCTATGATCTCGCACGGCGCAGGCTGTTTGCATTGGGCCACAATACGCCTGACAGCAAAATCCTGTGCATTGGCGACGGGGTTCTGACCGACATACAGGGCGCGATGGGTGAGGACCTTGATTCTCTGTTTATCTCCGGCGGCTTGGCAGCGGAGGAAACAAAAACCGCAGACCACCCGGACCCGGAATTGCTAAGTGCTTATCTGGAAAAGGAAATGGTGGCGCCGCTATTCACGATAGGGAAGCTGCGCTGACCTGCTTTTCACTGGACTTTTCTGCATCTGCAAAGTAATTAAGTTTCAAATCATCCACACCGGATGCCATTTTGTTACTTAGAGGTGAAGAGATGTTGGATATGCGCACACCCGGCCCCGGCGATAACCTGCCTCGCGGCACGATCTGCATCGAAGACATTGAGATCGGCATGAAGCGGCATCTGCAAAAGCAGGTGACAGATCGTGACATTGAGCTGTTTGCCGAAGTCTCCACCGACCGCAATCCGGTGCATCTGGATGATGACTATGCCAATGACACGATCTTTGAGGGTCGCATCGCGCATGGCATGCTGACGGCGGGTCTGATCTCCGCCGTGATTGGTGAACAACTGCCCGGCCATGGGACGGTCTATCTGGGCCAGACGCTAAAATTCATGGCGCCCGTGCGCCCCGGTGACATGGTAATGGCTGAGGTCGAAGTGACCGAGATTGACCATGCGAAGCGTAAAGTCACTATGCAAACGCGGTGCGAAGTGGACGGAAAAAACGTGCTGAAAGGCGAAGCAATCGTGCTCGCGCCGTCGCGTAAGTTCGACTGAGGTTGCACCCTTCCCGCTTGGGCGATACGCAAGGCCCATGCGCATTATTCGAGACTATCAATTCGTAAGCCCTGAGGACCGTGGTGCCACCGTCGCCATCGGCAATTTTGACGGCGTTCATATCGGCCATCAGGCGGTGATCGATATTGCACGCGGGGCTGACGCCGATGCGCCTTTGGGCATCGTCACGTTTGAGCCCCATCCACGCGAATACTTTGCCCCCAACGCATCCGCTTTCCGGTTGATGAATGCAGAAGCCAAAGCAAACCGCCTGGAAAAACTAGGCGTGGAGCGGCTCTATGAGTTGAATTTCAACAATGCTTTGTCGGGTTTGAGTGCGGAGGAATTCGCGCGCGACGTGATCGCAAATGGCCTCGGGCTGAAACATGTCGTGGTCGGCGCTGATTTCTGTTTCGGCAAAGGGCGCGCGGGCAATGCGGCGATGCTGCAGGAATTTGGCGCGCGTTACGGCTTTGGGGTCACTGTTGCAGAACTGATTGCAACGGGCACGCAACAGGTCTCCTCCACCAACATCCGCAAAGCTCTGAGCGATGGCAAACCGCGCGACGCCGCGACCATGCTCGGCCACTGGCACCGGATCGACGGCAAAGTGATCACGGGCGAGCAGCGCGGACGGGAGTTGGGCTATCCAACGGCCAATCAGGACACGACCGGTCTGCATCAGCCAAAATTCGGGGTTTACGCTGTATTTGTTGATGTGCTGACCGGGCCGCATGCGGGCGCATATCAAGGCGCGGCCTCTATCGGCGTGCGTCCGATGTTTGGCGAGAACCAACCGAATTGCGAGACCTTCCTGTTCGATTTCAAAGGCGATCTTTATGGCGAACATATCTCTGTCGCGCTGGTAGACTTTCTGCGCGGTGAAGAAAAATTTGACGACCTCGACGCGTTGATAACCCAGATGGACGCTGATTGTACGCAGGCGCGCGACATATTGGCGAAGGCATGAGCGACCCTATCAACAGGGCTGGCCTCCGGCCAAAATTCTGGGAAACGGTGCCGCTCAAATCCATGTCCGCCAAAGAGTGGGAAGCGCTCTGTGATGGCTGCGGCAAGTGTTGCCTGAACAAGCTGGAAGACCCGGAGACGGAAGAGATCGCCTTCACCCGCGTTGCCTGCCGCCTGCTGGATGGGGAAACCTGCCGCTGCGCGCAATACGACATTCGCCTGCAGTTTGTGCCGGAATGCGTGCATCTGACGGCAGAAAATATCTCGCAACACGCCTACTGGATGCCCTCGACCTGCGCCTACCGGCTGCTTTACGAGGGCAAACCTCTCTATGCCTGGCATCCGCTGATCTCTGGCACGGCTCAATCCGTTCATGACGCGGACATGTCGGTGCAGGGCTGGACAGTGCCTGAGTTTGAACTGCATGAAGACGAGTGGGAAGACCACATTATTGAGGACTTGTAACGATATGTTCTTCGCATCCGACAACACATCCCCCGTGCATCCAAAGGTGATGGAGGCGCTGACCCGTGCCAATGAGGGCTATGCGATGCCCTATGGAAATGACCCGATCATGGAGGACGTCCGCCGTCAGGTCCGTGAGGTCTTTGAGGCGCCGGAGGCGGCGGTGTATTTGACCGCGACCGGGACCTCGGCCAATTGTACGGCACTGGCCTGCATGTGCCCGCCCTGGTCCACGATCTTCTGCCATAGCAATGCGCATATCGAAGAGGATGAATGCGGCGCGCCGGAGTTTTACACGGGCGGTTCAAAACTGACGCTGGTGGGCGGCGATCATGCGCGGATGAACCCACAGGCACTCGATCACGCGATCAGTCATGCGGCACGCGGCGGGGTGCATAATGTGCAGCGCGGGGCTGTCTCCCTCACATCGCCCACAGAGAACGGCGCTGTCTATTCTATAGCCCAGATCACAGAGGTTGCGCAGATTGCCAAAGCCTACGATTTGCCTGTGCATATGGATGGCGCACGTTTTGCAAACGCGCTGGTGGCGACAAATGCATCTCCCGCAGAGATGACGTGGAAGGCCGGCGTTGATGCCGTGACGTTGGGCGGGACGAAGAATGGCCTGATGGGCGTCGAATGCGTCATCCTGTTTGATCCGGCACATGCCTGGGAGTTTGAGCTGCGCCGCAAGCGCGCGGGCCATTTGTTCTCCAAACACCGCTATCTGTCCGCTCAGATGCAGGCCTATCTGACAGATGATCTTTGGCTGGAGATGGCGCGCCACGCAAATGCGCGGGCAAAGCAGCTTTCGGACGGTCTTGTGGCTGCAGGCGCAGAGTTGTTGCATCCGACAGAGGCCAACTCGGTTTTCGCCAGTTGGAGCCGGGCTGCACACCGGCGTGCGCATGACGCCGGTGCTGCCTATTACCTCTGGCCCTTCGATCAGACGCTTGAAGGTGACGGCACGGAGGCACTGGCGGCGCGGCTGGTCTGCTCCTGGTCCACGCAGCCAGAGGAGGTCGATCAGCTGATATCGCTGCTGCGTGGCTGAGCATCAATAAATGTCGCGATTAAATCAGCGACATCGGCCGGACGGGTCACGGCAACCATATGACCGGCATCTTCTACAGTGCGATACTCCGCTGCGGGGATTTGTCCGGCGAGCGTTTCACAAATCACCTTCATGATCTCTGGGCTTTGCGCGCCGCGAATGATCAGCGTAGGGATCTGTAGCTCGGTTAACCGATCATACACTTTGCCCGTGTCCCGGCGCAGCCCCGCATCGGTCGCAGCAACGAGCGGCATGCGCTGGGTGATATAGTCCATCTCTGCGGGTTTCAGGCTTTCCCATGGTCTGCCCGTGCCCCATTGGCCGGTAAAGGACCGTGCGGCACTGGTCAGATCACCCACAGAAATCGCGCCGACCATGGGTCGCGCCGCTTTCTCATAGGCTTTGAACGCAACCGGATCGCCATGTTTTGCCGCCGCAAAGAAAACCGGTTCGATCAGCGTGAGGCTACGCACCATCTCCGGATGATCCACCGCAAGCCTGAGCGCCGCATACCCGCCATAAGAATGCCCGATCACATGTGCAGGCCGGTCCAGCAAGCCAAGGGCCATGTAACATGTCATGTCCCCGAAATCGCGCGCCCGATCCCAGTCTTCGCTTTGACCATGGCCCGGCAAATCCATGGAAAGGGAGGTCAGATGCCCGGCGAGTTTTGCACACATTCCATCCAGCGCGCGCGCATCGGCCAACATGCAATGCAACAGCAACCCATCCTCTGGCCCGTGACCGGAGCGGATAAAATGCGTCATCGCGCCGCCTGAAGGTTGAATGGGCATGCTGCGCTACAGTTTGCCCTGCAAGTACAGGTCGAGGTCCTCGATCTTGTCTTGGCCCCAAAAGCGCTCGTCAGATTCGGTGATGTAGAACGGCGCACCGAAGACGCCCTTCTCGACCGCTTCTTCAAGGTTGGCTGCATATTCCTCTGCGCCCGCCAGCATGCCTTTATCGGCAAGACCTGCATCAAACCCGTGCGCGTCCAGCACGTCGCGCACGACCGCGTCATCGGCCACATCGCGCTCTTCTGCCCAGACAGCGCGGACAAATCCATGCACGAGGCCCGCCAGATCGCCACCGCCTTCGTTTTGTGCGGCAATGATCGCATAGGAGGACGGCGCGGGATTTGTCGGCCAATGCGCAGGTTTCAGATTGATCGGCATACCGAGCTTGGAAGCGGAGCGGCGCATCTCCTGCAAGCGCCATTCCTGACGGTTGGGGTGGCGCTGCGGAGGTGGTGTGCCACCCGTGCGTCCAAACAGCCCCATGATGTCCATCGGCTTGTAACGAATAGTCAGGTTATGCTTGGCCGCGACCGCTTCCAGCCGGGTCCCGGCGAGGTAGGTATATGGGGAAAGCGTGGCAAAATAGTAGTCGATCTGGGACACGTTGGTCCTCCTTCGGGATAAGAGGTTTGCAGCAAGCTAACGGGGTGCTAAGCGGTGTGCAATGTCGTGGGGCGGCGGGGGCTGCCTGATGCGACGGTGCAGCTGCCAACACCCGGGGACCCTTCCATGCCAAATAGCTCTGAGCCAAAACTGATCGCGGGCAACGCGAACCAGCAACTTGCCGCAACGATTGCCAAGCGAATGTCGATGCACAGAGGCACAAAGGTGGCGCCGGTCAATGCCCGTGTCGAGCGGTTCAATGATGCCGAAATCTTCGTCGAAGTCTTCGAAAACGTGCGCGGCGAGGACATGTTCATCATCCAAAGCACCTCCAACCCCGCCAATGACAATCTGATGGAACTGCTGAT
Organism: Pseudomonadota bacterium; assembly: GCA_039195745.1. Lineage (GTDB taxonomy): Bacteria > Pseudomonadota > Alphaproteobacteria > Rhodobacterales > Rhodobacteraceae > Litoreibacter. The sequence continues at coordinate 19,307 of JBCCVD010000044.1, forward strand.
CATGGCAGATGCGTTGAAACGCTCTTCCGCAGCGCGCATCACTGCGGTGATCCCGTACTTCGGCTATGCGCGGCAGGATCGCCGCACCAAGGCGCGCACGCCCATCTCTGCCAAGCTCGTGGCCAACCTGATCGAGGAAGCGGGCATCGAGCGGGTCCTGACCATGGATCTGCACGCGGCCCAAATTCAGGGCTTCTTCGACGTCCCGGTCGATAACCTTTACGCCTCACCGATTTTCGCGCTCGATATTATGCACCATTTCAAAGAGATGGATGATGTGATGGTCGTGTCACCCGATGTGGGTGGCGTGGCGCGCGCGCGCGAATTGGCACAGCGGATCAAAGCACCGCTTTCCATCGTCGACAAACGCCGCGAAAAGCCGGGCGAAGTCGCGGAAATGACGGTGATCGGCGATGTCAAAGGCAAACGCTGCATAATCGTGGACGACATATGCGACACTGCCGGAACGCTTTGTAAAGCCGCTGAAGTGCTTATGGGTGCAGGCGCAGTCGAAGTGCACAGCTACATCACCCACGGCGTTCTGTCCGGACCCGCTGTCGAGCGGATCACCAATTCCGTCATGAAGAGCCTTGTGATCACGGATAGCATTGAGCCGACCACGCCGGTGAAGAAATGCAAAAACATCCGCATCGTGCCAACCGCCCCTATGTTTGCACAAGCCATCCTGAACATCTCTGGCGGGACATCCGTCTCATCGCTCTTTGACGCGGAAACACTGGCCCCGATTTACGAGGGCATGTATCCCGGCGCCTGAAACGCTCACCTGCACGATAAAAGTACCATGCTGGACGGCGGCGCGGCTTACGGCTGTGATGGCGGAACATTCCAATCAAGGAGTGTCCAGCTTGGTAAAGGCAGCAACACGCATTTCGTGCTTTGTACCGGCAGCGGAAGACCTGCCGGTAACCGAAAGAAAAAAGGCAATCCCCATCAACCAGAGCGTAGCGAAAGAGGTGCTTGATTGCCTGGCATCATCCTGTCAGGTACGAATAGGAAAAGGCTTATGCAGCTTGGTGAATAGTATTGACTTAGCCTTCAAACGCGGTGTTGTTGAAAGGCCCCGTAGGTTTCGTTGACACCCAAGCCAAATACCTCAGATGCGGAGAAAGTGCTGAAAAAGTCTGTTGATCGGTCGTTGCGGTCCTGATTCACTCTGATTGAGATTGGAGACGCGGCGACGATGGGACCGAGGCAGGTGGCGCAGGGTGCGCTGTTTTACGAGTTCTCGATTGAGGAGTTTGTGCCTGCTGATCATCCCTTGCGCGGCATTGATCGGTTTCTAGGTCTGTCCGACGTTCGACCGCTTTTGGCTCGTCGTACAGCTCGCTGGGTCGTCCCTCGATTGACCCTGAGTTGATGATCCGGATGTTGTTGCTGGGCTACTGCCAAGGCATTCGATCGGAGCGCCGCCTTTGCGAAGAGGTGCACGTCAATCTGGCATACAGATGGTTTTCCAGGCTCGACCTGACTGACCCGGTGCCTGACCATTCTACCTGTTCGAAGAACCGGCATGGACGTTTCCGGGAGAGCGGTTTGTTCCGACACCTCTTTGAAACTGTGCTTCGACGCGGGATTGAAAGCAAGGAAGGCCTGCCTCCTGACCTCGCAACTCGCGTGGTTGAGGAATATCTCGAAACACTGGATGACGCCGCATTCGGCGCGTCCACCAAAGTCGTCCCCAAATACATCTCGCCGGTGGACCCTGCCGCGCGCTGGACAAGCGCCGATGGCGGGGCAGCCTTCTTCGTCTATTCCACCAACTAACTGGTGGATTTGGACAATGCAGTGATCGTTGACGTTGAACCATCGGTTCCGATCCGAACCGCTGAGGCCTTTGCCGCAAGGCGCATGATCGACCGGATCACAAACCGCTTTAACATGACCCCGGACAAACTGGTGGGCGACACCGGCTTCGGTTCAACAGAAATGTTGGGCTGGTTAGTGGAAGAACGCGGCATCGCCCCGCACATCCCGTTGTGGGATAAATCGAAACGGACAGACGGCACGTTCTCGCGCGAAGACTTCTACTACGACCCCGCGACCGACAGCTACACATGCCCGGGTAACAAGGAATTGCGAACATATCGCCGGAACTTCTCCAAGCCGCGAAAGCCCAACGGCGGCAAAGACGGTTTCATCCGATACCGCGCCTCAAAGCACGACTGTGATGCCTGCCCGCTGAAACCGCAATGCTGCCCTGGCGATCCGGGGCGACGCGTGATGCGATCCGTCCACAAAGCGGCCCGAGATGTTGCCCGCGATATCCGTAAAACCGATGCCTACATGACCTCGTTCATTCAGAGGCGGAAAGTCGAGATGCTGTTTGCCCATCTGAAGCGATACATCGGCATGCCGATGATGCGACTTCGAGGGCCAAAAGGCGCATACGAACAGTTCCAGCTTGCGGCAACCACCCAGAACCTCAGGAAACTCGCGAAACTGGTCCCACAACCAGAACCATCGGGCTGAGAGGAACAGCCCAGCTGTTTTGGGCTTCGCCGATCAGCGGCTCCAACCCCGACTTCTTCAACACTATCCGGACGGAGCTGACGTTTGCTGCAGATGCACCAATGTCTGCTTTCTGGAGTTGTGGGATACCTAGTCGACCCGTGTAATTGGTGGCTTACGTAACTCCGTAATGACTTGTTCTACCAGCTCAAACCTTGAGCGAATGTTC
>JBCCVD010000045.1:0-18934 GCA_039195745.1 Pseudomonadota bacterium
ACGTCGCTTGAAAGCACTGCTATGCTACCCATTGTTTCAATTACTTCTTAGCGAGAAACCTGGCAGAATTATGACTTAAGAAACTTGCTGTAGCTGAAGCGGCCATTCGCGTAGGCGCAGCGAATTTACTCTTTGTCCGCACACCGACGCAGAAGCAGCATCTCGGAGCAGAAATTCCCAACCGAAACTATCGGATGACCGGTTTGAGCCCTTTCCGACCAATGCTGCAACCTGTCGCAACGTCGATAGTATGACAAGACCGGCCGTTCAGGTCCGTCGGCTGCAGTTTTGATCATACATTCACATTTTCCTGACCTAGGCGTTTCAAAACACCTTCACCATTCAAGTAAAAGATACGGTCGGCCCGCTTTTTCAGAACCGTTCTGTCATGAGATATCAGAAGCACAGCAGCGCTGGTCTCTTTCGCGTAATCTATAATGATATCAATGGCGAGTTTTTGGATGGACATATCCAGTCGCGACGATGGTTCATCGCATACTAAAAACCTTGGCTGCGATAGCATCATTCGGACGATGGCAAGCCGTTGTAGTTCTCCTCCGCTAACCTGATCAGGCCGTCGTTTGAGCAGAGCATCATCAAGGCTCAGTCGTGTCATCAGGTCTGATCGTGAGAACAGGCTTTTGCCGTTGTCTGGTGTGAGTTTCTCAAAGACATCCGCAAGGATTAAATTCGGTGGGAACGAAGTGACTGGGTTTTGGAACAGCTTTTGAAACTTAGTCCGTTGCTTTTTGACAACCGCTTTTGTCAGGGCATCCCCAAACCAATGCACCTCACCCTGTGTTGGCTGGCAGAGACCTAAGCAGATGTCGGCAAGCGTGGATTTCCCTACGCCGCTTGGACCCAAAAGCCCAATGACCTCTCCACCATACAATGCGATATCCGCAGACGTGATGACGGGTATTTTAGAGTTGTATCCAAAGGCGACATCGTTGAGATGGAGAACCTCGTTGGATGCGGGGTTTTTCACACTTGAGACGTACGGCCAATGCTTCGGCGCACTCTCGATCAGGGTTGTTGTCGCTTCGCTTTGGGGACTGCCGATCACCTCATCAACTGTGCCTTGTTCAATAACTTTACCTTGATCAAAAACAACCACATCATCCGCCAAAGCCTCTGGGACTTCCAGATCATGCGTAATGATGATCAGGCCACGCCCGGAGGCTTGGATCATTTTGAACAGACGCATGACACGCGCTTTGCTGTCTGAATCGAGCCCTTTTGTTGGTTCATCGGCCACGACAAAAGACGCATCTGCGGCAAGTGCCATGGCGATCATGACACGTTGTTGCATGCCACCAGAAAGCTGTTCTGGCAGTTTAGTCAAATCATCTTGGGTCAATCCGACATCTGCCCCAACTGCTGCTGGGGTCTTCCATGCGCACTTGGGATCACGCCTCCAGCGGTAGACTTCGGCCAGTTGTTTCCCAACAGGCATCGTTGGGTCCAAAGAAACAGCCGGTTCTTGTGGTAGGACAAAAACATGATCTTTCCAAAGCGGGAGTGCATGTGAGTGCCCGTTTAGCTTCACTTCACCAGCGACATTCAATCCCTCCATTGGCAGGCCAGACAAAGCAGAGGCAAACAGTGACTTACCTGATCCAGACTTCCCAATGACGCAGGTTGTCTGGCCTTGGGTAAAACGCAAATGTGGAACGTTCAACGATAGCTGACCAGCCGTTCCAGTCAGATTGTAGATTTCGATCTGCTGCATCACCCAAATCCAACTTTGGCTTTTGGCATGGACTGCGACAGGATCAGCAGGGCCAAAACGATCCAAACGATGGCAAGAACCGGTGCTGCCAGTTGTATGGGTGCGATTTGCCAATAGACGCGCAGATCATTGATCATCATGCCCCACTCGGCCTGAGGCGGTGCGATCCCGATCCCCAGAAACCCAAGCGTTGCAATCGACAGCACAATCCTTCCAACTGATATTGCACCGAGCGATAGGAGGTACGGTAAGATCACTGGTACGACCTGTAAGCGGAAAATACGCGCACCACTTGCCCCTGCAAGACGCGAAGCAAGCACATGGTCACTGTTCATCAAGTGTTGGCCGATGGAATAGGACAGCCGGAAGTATTCCGGCCAAGCGACCAGCCATAGCAGAAAGATGATGATCACTGCACCGCCCCCCAGAACATCCGCCAAGAGGATCGTCACCAACAGCCCTGGCAGCGCATAAACCGCATCTGAGAACAGTGTCAGAGCCGTAGAAACTATGCCGCCAAACCACATTGCAACACCTGCGAGAACGCAGCCCATAGCGAGGCTGAACAGAATGACAGAGACTGCGATTCCAGCAGAGTACCGTGCCCCGTGTAACACGCGCGCTAGGATATCCCGCCCAAGCTGATCCGTCCCAAGAGGATGTTCGGACCCAGCATGCGCGAATGCGGACATGAGATTCTGTGCATCGGGATCGACAGAGTAAATCAATGGCCCAAACACTGCTGCCCCGACAAACATCAGAGTCAAAGCGACGCCAAGTGTCCAAGGTGTCTGTCTAAGCATCAAACCGCCCTCTGGCGGTAGATCCGCCATGTCAGCAGGTCGCTGATGGTTGTGCAGCATAGATAGAACAGCACCAGCGCCAGCACGAGGCCCTGCATCAGGGGGACATCCAATGCACGTACAGCGTTTATCAAGGCCCACCCGAGCCCGTGATAGTTAAACACCGTCTCGATCACGATCACATCGTAGATCAGGAACATAAAGACGACTGGCAGATAATTCAGAATGGGGCGCAGTGCGTTTTTTGCGCCGTGTCGCCAGAAAAGCTGGCGCTCAGGCACACCGCGCATCAAGGCGTGCTGCATATAGGGTTGCCCCCGCACGTCAATGACGGCTGCACGTACAACTCGGCTGAGTGCGCCAGATACCGACAATGCAATTGTCAAGATCAGCACCCAGAGACGTGTCCAGCCAGATGTGCCGCTAAGTGTAGCAAGGCCAAATTCCACAACGAAGATTTGGACCATTATGATCGCAACAAGGAAAGACGGGATCGTCGACACCGTGGCACTGAAAACTGTAAGCGCCGTATCCAGGCGACTGTCTGCAAACCGTCCGCAGAAGTATCCAATGGGCAAAGCAAACCCAACGCCAGCAAGAAATCCCCAAAATACCGTGCGCAAGGAGTTCACCCCATGGTGCGCAATGTCGTGGCTGACATCACGCCCGGTGACGAGCGACGTGCCAAAGTCAAAGCGGAGCGTGCGCGCCAGCCAATCGGCGTATTGCACCAATATTGGCCGGTCCAGCCCATATGTCTGGTTGACTACATACGCGAGGTCTTGACTAGGCTCGGCGCCCGAGAATCTTGCCGCTGCAATTTGTAGCGCAAGGTTTTCGGGCAGAAGATGCACTGCCCAAAATGAACACGTCGCAACAAGCAACGTGATGGTCACAATGAGCAGCGCCTTCCTTGCCAATACTGAGGCAAGTGTCATTCAGAGGATCACTCTGCCCAAGCCAAACGGTTCAGGCCGAAATCACGCTCATAGACATCGAATGTGAAGTTCGCGATGGCGTCAGAGACGGCGTAAACATCATCATACCAGGTCACGGTCACCATCGGATGCTCGTCGTGGATCATCGCAACCATGTCTGTGCGGAGCTGCGCCAGCTTCGCTGGATCGACGGTTTCCTGATACGTCTCGACCATCGTATCGAATTCAGCGTTGTTCCAATTCATAGAACCCCAGAAACCACCACCCTGATAGAAGTTTTCTGACAATGCACCGATGGGATCTGGTACATACACGAAGCTGTCGGAGACAATGCCTGCCTCAAGCGTGCCATCAGTATGCCCGTCTGAGATGATGGTCCAATCGCCCTGTTTCATCACGACATCAATGCCGACTTCTTTGAGCATCCCTTGAATAGCAACGCCAATGACGGGCAGTTCAGGACGCGAGTCGTAGGTGCGCATCTCGATCTCAAACCGCTCACCGTCGCGAACCAAAATACCGTCGTCCCCTGCCGAAAAACCGGCATCGGCGAGAAGCTCAGCGGCCTTAGCAGGATCATAGGCAAAAGGGGTCAGGGACGCATCGTGCCATGCAGGCAGACTGGCTGGGAAAAGCTGTGACGCAGCTGTATCCGGGTTGCCGACGATCGTTGTTGCAATGGCGCTGCGGTCAATGGCGTAGCTGATCGCTTGACGCACTGCGACCTCGTCAAGCGGCGCCATGCCACCGTTTAACTTGAGGGCGCGCACACGGGGGATTGCCTGAATGTTCACATCGACGCCATCCGCGCCCGCCAACATTTGTGTCGCCGTCACCGGCAGGCTGAACGCAAACTCAACTTCGCCCGCCTGCGCCATTGCTTGTCGCGCTTGGGCATCGGGTACAAACAAATACTCAACATTCTGGATCGTGGCTGGCGTGCCCCAATAGTCCGCATTGGCCGACAGTTTAAGCATCGTTGGATCGGATGCATCTGTCACAGCAAATGGTCCCGTGCCTGCAACGCTGTCAGACGGCTCATCCGTTAGATTTGCCGCAGAGATAATGCCGGTGTTCCAATCCGCCAAGATAGCAGGGAGGATTGAATAGGCGCGATCCAATGTGATGACGACTTCGTCACCCTCAAAGGAAATGTCTGTAACCGGTGCTGTACGTAGAGAGCTTTCTTCGCGGAACTTGGTCAGATTTGCCGCAACTGTTTCCGCCGTCAGAGGACTGCCATCATGAAAAGTAACGCCCGCCCGCACTTTGAACCGCCACGTATTGAGCGTGTCATTTGATGACCAGCTTTCGGCGAGAAGGCCCACGATATCACCCTCTGCCGTGGGCATCGTCAGTGTCTCCACAACACCGGTACGGGATAAAGCCGTGCCTGCGGATGGGATTAATGCACCGATCTTCCAAGGTGAAGCAATGCGGATTGTATCATCAGATTGGCCCGCAAAGAGCGGTGCAGTCGCAGACATAAGTGCCGTTCCGCTAAGTGCGGCGGCCAGAATAAAGTGTTTCATCGAGTGATCTCCCTAGGACTCGTAAAATCAATACGCGCCCGCAAGAATTCCGATCCTTGATGCATCTATTTGGAGTAAACGCACGTGAGGGAACTACGCGACGCACAGCGCCTTGATTATTTTTGATTGAGCTGGCTGATCTTTAGAGATCACGGCTTACCGAGGTGGAGTACCTGACGGATTTAGTAATGTAAACGGGCTAGCGAATTTCTCCGCGCCATTAAGGGTAGGCAGATGACCACTGACGCCTGACAAAGCGGTTGGCCAAAAAGCGTCACGACCTGACGTTCAAATGGTTGGAGTGAATAGCAGGTTTGTCCGCAATTTGCCTGTTCGAACGTGGCGCAGCGAACGGTGATGTTTCCTGAACCAGCCACTCGTGGATCGCGCGGCGAAGGTGTCAAGAGAGCCCAAATTGCATGTTAATGCACTTGCAGCGAAAAGCATGCTGAAATCCGCTTTGCTGAATGATCTGTTGATTGATGCGCCCCTAGATGTGACAAGACTTCATCGACAAGCTATTCTGACGGTCAATCGAAAAAAAGGCGATTGAGGTGGCCTCGTGCGAAATAGGATCATTTTATGGACTTCAGGTTTCGTACTCTGGACTTGTCTCTTGTTGCTGAGCGGATCGCCATTAACATCTGTAGGTTTTGGTTTTGTTTCAGCAGTTTGCTTGAGCTTCGGAACGTACCGCTTTCAAAGCGAACTGGTTCGAATGGGTAAGCCCTATGTCAGACAGCCATACGTGATCAGTCTGGCTCTAAGTGAACCGAAACAAGTTGGACTATTAAATGCGTCCCTGATTTGGCTCTTCCATCCCGGATTCTTCGCGGCTGTTTTCGGCGCTTTGATCGTGCAATTTTCCACATAGGCTTCGTCGGTGGTAACGAGGTAGGAAACGTCCGCTCTGTCCGCGATCTGTGAGTTTGTCGACAACCAGATTTCGCAGTTGCAGCGAATGGCGGCAATGCGGGCTGCGACCGCAGCATCTTGAAGGCGGCGCGAAAGTCCGGAATGGGCCGTGGATGTCGCCGCCGAGAATTGCTAAAGAAGCCGACCTGGCTTCAATACTTTGCAAAGTTCGGTTCTTGCGCTTCAACAGAACGTAGACTGACACCTAATCAACTGCGAACAAATCGATGAAAGCCTGAAGTTCTGCACAGAACCTGCACGTCTTCATAGCGTGATCTGCACCACCAGCCGCGATAAAGCGGTATGGAACAAAAACGCGATACTCTGCTTTGGATCGGTCTGACAGTCGCATCTGTCCTGTTGGCCATCGACCCCCTCAGATGGCTGTTTTTCAGCTGGTACGACCCGTCCTATCAATCTTATGGAGTGATCTATTGCATCGTGCTCATGGGGCTGGTCGGACTGTCTTTAAAAAGCTCCCCTCCCGGCGGGCCATCCATTGCAGGGCGCTTTTTTGTTCTATTCCTATTTGCCGCCGCAATCCGGTTTGCGGGGCAGGTTCTGGCGATCAATGTTCTGAGCGCCTTGGCCCTGTCTTTAGACGTCTTCGCGCTGGCCACGGTCTTGCGGGTAGACAGCCGTAAGTTCGCGCTGTCGCCCGGCTGGATGGCGGTGTTCTTTCTGTTCGCCTTACCGCTTGCCCCGATCTTGCAACGGGTTGCAGGGTTTCCACTGCAGATGATATCGGCGGACTTAGCGTGTCAGATGCTCTCACCTTTCTTCACGGACCTGCTGTGTGAGGGCGTTCGGTTGCGGGTCAATGGCGTGGACGTTTTGGTGGACCTGCCCTGCTCTGGGGCGTCTGGGCTGCTGCTGATGACCAGCCTTTGGACGTTTCTAAACATTCTCTACCGTCCCGGTTTTCTGCCTGCGCTCGCGGGTGGAGTGATCATTCTTGGCCTGAGTATTCTCGGCAATGCGCTGCGGATCGCGCTGCTAGCAGGTGGCTTGGCGCTGGGTGTCGATACGATGGAGCCTGTGCTGCATGCGGTCATCGGGTTGGTTAGTTTGACGGTGGCTGCGCTGCCGGTGCTGTTGTTCTACCGCCCCAAGGCGCGCGTTCAGACGCGGGTGTTGCGGTCTTGGCCAAAGCTGCCGGATGTCTTGCATGCGCCAGTTGCCATTGTGGCGGTTCTGGCTGCGCTGCTTATTGTGAATGCGTCGAAGACCCCCGTTGATTTGTCCGCGCCGGTTGTTGCCGCCCAATTGCCGACGCAGCTACTGGGGGCCGGAGCGCAGACCATTGCGCTGAGTGACACAGAAGAGCGTTATTTCACGACCTATGGCGGCACGGCACAGAAGGTACAATACGGGCCGTTGGGCTTAAACATTGTGCGCACCGCCTCGCCTTTGCGCCACCTGCATTCGCCTGAAACTTGCCTGTTGGGCATGGGTTACAGCGTGCGTTTTCTCGGCACGCGCTACGATCCCGTACCTAGTTCCATCTACGAGGCAACGGGGCCGGACGGGCACGTTTGGACTGTCGCGGTCAGCTTTGTCTCTGATGACGGGCATCAGACGGCCAGCGTTGGGGAGGCGGTGTGGAGCTGGCTCAATGGTGCGTCTCGCAGCTGGCAATCGGTGCAACGCATCACGCCGAAATCGCTTTCCGATCATGACCGAATTTCATTCGAGCAAGCGGCTCTGGCTGCGCTCGACCTTTAACCAAAATGAGGACGCCCATGCGACATATTCTTGTTCTGACACCATTCTTCTTGCTCAGCAGTGCTTTGGCTCCGCTCGCCGGAGACCCCGACGATATCGCTGGTCGTGTCGTCGCTGAAGTCGCTGGCGAAAGCTATGAGCTGCCGCTGCTTGAGAGCAATATAAGCGTCAATATCGAGGGCGACATGGCCACCGTCGAAATCACACAGAGTTTTCTGAACGAGGCGCATGTGCCAGTGGAAGCGGAGTATCTGTTTCCCCTGAACCAGCATGCCGCTGTTTATGGCATGGAGATGCATGTCGGTGAGGAGGTTATCGAGGCGGTCATTCGCAAAAAGGCTGTGGCTGAGGCGGAGTTTGCGCAAGCTAAGAAAGACGGCAAAGCTGCCGCTCTATTGACCCAGCTCCGGCCCAATATGTTCACCCAGCGGATTGCCAATCTGATGCCCGGGCTGCCCATCGAAGTGACCTTGCGCTATGTGCAGATGGTGCCGAAAATTGACGGCAAACACGAGTTGGTCGTCCCGCTGATCGTAGGCCCAAGATACGAGGGCGAAGCGGTTCAGGTTGCGGGCGATGACCCATCCGAAGCGATGCAGGCCAACACTTGGACCGTCAGTGATGTGCCTGCCTATCCACAGGTCGCGGGACTGGAACTGCCTGAGAACTTTACCGGCGAGCGAGTTTCCTTAGAGCTGAACATGGTGGGCGGCGTGGCTGTGTCTGAATTCGGAAGCGACACGCATCCGCTGACTATTCAAAGCAGCGAGGGTGGCCTGACGGCGCAGTTCTCCGACGGCAAGGTGTTGGACAATCGTGACCTGATCATTCGCTTCAGCTTGGGTGGCACTGCGCTTGATGCGGCAAGCGTGTCTCATACGGACGCGCGCGGTGGTTTCGTGTCCTTGATGATCGAGCCGCCGGCCATGCCAACTGATGCAACAGTAACGCCGCGGGAGCTGGTGTTCGTGCTAGATACATCCGGCTCCATGGGTGGGCTACCGATGGAGGCCAGCAAACGATTCATGGATGCGGCCCTGAGCGGTCTGAGACCGGATGATTACTTCCGCATCATTCCCTTCGCCAACAAAGCCCAAAAATTCCGAGGCGGATCAACGCAAGCGACAACGCACAACATCCGTAAGGCGCGGGCCTATGTTGATCAGCTAAGCACGGGCGGTGGGACCGAGATCGACAGCGCCATCCGCACAGCCTTCGCCAACAGCCAGCCGGACGAAACGCTGCGCATTGTTGTGTTTCTGAGCGACGGATATATCGGCAATGAGGCGCAGGTGTTGCGCACCATCAGGCAACAGATTGGTGACGCGCGAATATATGCGTTTGGCATTGGAAACTCTGTAAACCGCTACCTGCTGGACGCGATGGCGGATGAGGGGCGCGGATATGCTCGTTATGTCGGCTTGGATGAGGACGCGCATGAGGTGGCCGAAACGCTGGCGGTTGATCTGAAATCGCCACTGCTGACCGATATCTCCATCGATTGGGGTAATCTGGATGTGCGCGACGTCACGCCGTCTCGTTTGCCTGATTTGTTTGCCGGCAACGGCTTGCGCATTTATGCGCGCCATGACGGAACGGGTGAGGCTGAGGTGACATTGAAAGGTCTGGTCCAGGGCCGTGTCGCCGAGATGCCGGTGAAAGTGACTTTGATCGATGGCGAAGGCGAGGCCGCGTTGCCGCTGATCTGGGCGCGCAATCGGATCGCCAGCCTGACGCGTCAAATCGCGGTGGGCGAGAACCCGGATGCGGCAGATGCAGAGATTACCAAGCTCGGGCTCGAATTCTCATTGCAGACGCAAAACACGTCTTTCATCGCCGTGTCTGAACAAGTGGTGAACGCATCCGGTCAGGAGACCACGTTGGCTGCCGTTCCTTTGCCGATGGTGTCGGGCGTCACCAAAGAAGCCTATCCGCAAGCCTTTGCGGGATCGTCCTCTCCGGAACCGCAAGCGATCTTGGGCTTCTTGCTGATCGCAGCCATGACCATATTTGGCTTCTGCAGGCGGCGGGTATGAGGCTACTGCTTGCTGGACAAACGCCGATTGAATTGCAAAGAAAACCTATGACAATGCGTATCCTGATTGCCGATGATGACCCGCATATCCGCGATGTCGTGCGGATTACTGCTGAAACGGCAGGCTACGAGACGATTGAGGCAGCCAACGGTCAGATCGCTTTGGCCCATCTAACGCGGGAGAATGTCCATCTGGTGGTGCTTGATATCGGGATGCCACAGATGGACGGGTTTGATTGTTGCAAAGAAATTCGCGCGAAATCCAGTGTGCCAATCCTGTTCCTGACTGCGCAGGATGATGAGGTGGACCGTGTCCTTGGGTTTCAGCTTGGTGCAGATGATTTCGTCTCTAAACCGTTCAGTCCGCGAGAACTGATCTTGCGCATCAAAGCGATCCTTGCGCGTGGAAAGCCTGAGCCGGACAAAGCGCTGAAACATGGCGTTCTGGCGATGGAGCCCGCGCGGCACAGTTGTCAGGTTGGAGGTGCGGATATGGCTCTGACTGCGACGGAATTCTCTCTGTTGATCCAGTTGCTGGGCCGTCCCGATCATGTTTTTGACCGCAATCATCTGATTTACGGTGCGTATGGCGGCAACGCATCGCTGTCGGGGCGCACGGTGGACAGTCATGTGCGCAATATTCGATCCAAAGCGGCCAAGCTGGGCTGCCATAATATCATCATGACGGTGCATGGCGTTGGTGTAAAACTTGGTGCGTGCAGCCTGTGAATAGTGTTCCGCAAAAGTGGCGACCGTCGATGGCGATGGTCGTGGCTATTGTGTGCTTTGCTTTGATCTCCGTGCCTTTGGTGGCGCTTCTGGCGGTCCGGTTGACGTCCAATCAATTCGTGCGGGAAACGGAGCAATCCTTGATCCAGCAGGGTGCGATCTATGCTGAAATCTTTGCTGAAACTTTCGCGACGGAGGGCGGTGCTCCGATTGGAACGCCACTTGATGAGCCACAGAAAAAGCATTGGAACGCGGATCTGCACCCGGCTCGGTCTCAGTTGAATATTCGTGCGGATCGCGTGTTAGAGCCACGTCCAGACGGAGTCTTTTTGACCAAGCCCGTGGATGGAAGATATGTCGCGATCCGCCCCTCCCTGATCGAGATTGCGCGCGGGGCGCGGCGCACGACATTGTCCGGCATCGTGTTTTTGGATCACACGGGGCGGGACCTGAACACCGATGACGCTCCTTCTTTGGCGATGCTTGAAGAGGTGCAGGCAGCCCTTGGTGGGGAAATTGGTGCAGCCCTTAGATCGCGCGGGGATGACTATGAACGCCACGCGTTTTCTTCTCTCAGTCGCGATACGGGGTTTCGGGTTTTTGTGACCTATCCCGTCATTTTGAACGACCGGGTGATCGGCGCGATTTATCTGTCGCGCACGCCACTGAACCTTGGGAAGTTTCTGTTTCAGGAGCGGTATGCGCTGATGACGATGCTGGTCTCGACCGTTGTTGGGGCCGCGTTGATTGGTCTGCTACTGCTGCGTCTGATCTCCAGCCCGATCTATGCGTTGCGCGACGCTTCCCGTGCGGTTGCTACTGAACGGACGCCTGAGGCCACACCACTGGTGCATTACGGCGTGCGCGAATTGGCAGAGTTGGGCGATAGCGTGTCGTCCATGGCTGGGACGTTGTCGAAACGGTCGCAAGACATGTCGACCTATACGAACCATGTGACGCATGAGCTGAAGTCGCCGGTGACGGCGATTATTGGGGCGGCTGAATTGCTGCAAGATCTTGGCTTGGACGCAGAGAACCGCACCAAGCTGCTGAACAATATTGAGACCGAAGGTCGGCGTATGGACCGCCTGTTGAGCAGGCTCAGGGAAGCGACGCGGATGCGGTGTGGTCGTGGAAGCGCGCCCGGCAAGTTGGCGCAAATGTTGCCAAAACGTGATGGCCTGAGCGTGGAGTTAGACGCCACCCCTGATGCGACGTTGCCATTGTCGCAGGAACAGGGCGAGATGATGTTGCTGCATTTTGCGCAGAACGCGTTATCGCATGGTGCTGGGGTCTTGCGGCTGAGCTATGCTGATGGTGTCCTGCGGATTTCCGATGATGGTAATGGCATTGCCGCCACCGACATTGCTCGCGTCACAGAGCCGTTTTTCACGACGCGCCGTGATCAAGGGGGGACGGGTCTGGGGCTGTCCATTGTCTCAGCCATTTTGGAAAATCACGATGCGACATTGGAATGTTTGCCAAGCGAAACCGGGGCGCTGTTCGAGATCCATTTTAGTTCAAAACCTTATCACACTTAAAACAGCACCGCGTGTGCTTCGTGCTTTGGTCCCATCATCCCCAAAGCAATATCGGGTTGGAAACAGCGAACTGTCGTTCTGTCAAAGAAGCGCCCTTCAACGGAATGGTCGGATTGCCTGTTTCTGTCAGTTCGTACTACCCAAAGGTTTGTATTCGCAGTGAATGTCCGCAATGACGGGCCGCACCGCAGCATGTTTGAGGACGCGCGAAGGTCGGCAATGGGCCGTTATCATCGGCGTGACCCGCGCTTGGCACTAAGATGCTGTGACCGATCTAACGTCAGCAGAGAGCCCATAATGTGAATTTGAAATTTTCGCTGCACGCGCGCGCAGCATAATTTTTCCAGCATGCGCGTCATTTTGGGATTGGTAATGCAGCGCGAAGAGCCGCCATTCGTTCCGAATAAAGCAAGGTATCTTTAGATTGTGAGCAGAAGCAGGCGTTGCAGGCGTCAGCTGTGGAACCAATGACCCGACACCGCTCCGACCAATTGGTATTCTGCCAGATTCAAACATGCTCGGCCTGAGCGGTGTTCGATTCTTTGCTGGCGAACAGCATCAGAGCAAGGAAAAGTGCGTTGATCGCAACATTCATTGGAGCACCAACGAGATTGGACATTATCGAGTCTGTGCAGAACCACGACCAGGCTGCAACAAGTGTGACCCGTCTGGTGGCTTCCTCCGAGATCGGAGACACATAGTGTCCAAGCGCCCAGAGCATGCCTCCCATCCCGGTCATCAACCCCCCACTGATCGCGACAAGGAGCGGCGATGGAGGGCTCAACTCCGAGGGAAGAGAATGATAGGGCCAATGGGCAATCTTTAGGAAGAGTTGAACCGCAGGATGAAGCACAGGCAGTGCTGAGGCCGCAAAAAAGATACCTATTGCAATAGTGGCCCAGGCTGCCCTTTTCATTATAGTCTTCTGATCTGACATTTTTGTCTCCTATGTATGATAGGATGTAAATGCGGTGAGGTTTGTGTGAAAACAATTACCTCGGAGGTAGGTGAAATCTGATGCCCTGGGGGTATGATGGGACCATGCTGGACTATCCCAACCTTCTGAAAACCTGGCGCAAGCAAAGGCGGTTCAGCCAGTTGAGCCTCGCCACAGAAGCCGAGGTCAGTTCGCGGCATATTTCTTTTCTAGAAACGGGACGGGCGAGCCCAAGTGCTGCGATGATTGTGCATCTATGCGACGTGCTCGACATGCCCGTGGATGCGCGGAATCAAATGCTCGTCGCTGCGGGGTTTGCGCCGCGCTATGCACGCACCCCAATAGACGACGCGACGATGGCCCCCATACATACGGCGATTGCGCGCATGCTTGATCGCCATGCGCCCTATCCCGCTCTGGTTCTTGACCGGCATTGGAATGCAATTAAGTTGAATTGCCCCGCGCAAGTGCTCTTTGCGCCGCTCGGGATAACTGAAGGGGGCTCTTTTCTGGACCTTGTGACCAATCCGGCGATGCCCGTGCTCGTCGAAAACTGGGCCGAGGTTGCGCATCACACGATGCTGCGTTTGCGTGCCGAGAGTTTGGCAGCGGGTGGCCTCCCGACGCTTGATGCGGTAGCAGCACAATTAGCAACGGTCGCGCAATGTTCCGAGCCAAACCTTCCGGCCCCCACTATTCCAACGGTCTACCGGTTTGGCGATGAGCGGCTTTCGCTGTTTGGCACGGTCACTCATTTCAGCACTGTCAATGACGAAACTTTGGCCGACCTCAAGGTAGAGCTTTTCTATCCAAACGACAAAGCTACAGCCGCTTGGTTTGAGGAGAATCCCGGAACATCTTAGGCGGATCGCGCATCTTTGACCAACAGGTGTTCGCGTTCAAAGCCCGCTTCCAGTCACCACGACAAGAACTGCGATGATGAGGATGATACCCTCGACCCCGTGCATCAATATCGCCAACAAGCTTGATTTGTACCGTTGTGCGGGAAAGGCGAAGGGCAGAGATGCAAGAATAGCGGTGGGAAGAAAGGCGAGCTTGTGGACGTGATACAACCCGAGCAAGACCCCATTTGCGGCCCATGCCTGACGTCCAAAGACACCGATCATCCGGGGCAGAAGGATGCAGTGAAACAGCAACGCTTCGCCAATGACGTAGTTGAAGAAGCTTGAGATCATCGCAAATCCGACCAAGAGCCAACGCCCCGCGTTTTCAGGTGTCGCCAGCGCGGTGATCGACGCGTAATCCGGGGACATCCAGTCCGCAAGCGTGGCGGAGAAGGGAATATCCAGGATTGGATAGAACAGCTCGGAAATCGCGGCGCAGAGAAGGGCTCCGAACAGCGTCCATGTGACCAGGGCCCAAGGAACGGCTCGAGTTTTTTTTGGGTGGCGCGGCATTGTTAACCAAAGCCGTTTTCGCAATCGAGCCCAAGTCCAAACCTGCCCCTCCGCGATCAACACAAGGATCGCGACGATCATCTGAACGTACATACCGACGATGACGCAGGCCCAATAGATCAGACCAGCATCGAAATTAAGGCGTGCGATCAGCTCAGGTGCAACGCCAAAGACCATCACCGCCATGGGAACTGTGGCTGATAGCCAAAGTCCCATGATCTGCCAGAGGGTGAATTGTTTCATCTCGTCAGTATCGGTGTTTTCAGAACCCATAGCTGACCCCAAGAAACGTCGACAGGATCGTGTCCCGCTGGACGATCGGGCTGTCAGTGACCTCGCTGGGTAGAAACTCAACCCTTGCGCCGCCAAGCAATGTTGCACGCTCGGTCACCTGGTAGCCGACCTGGAGCCCAAGCGAGGGCGTGACATTGCTGTCCACTTCAAAAGCTGCAAGCGCTGCCGTGGCCTCGCTTTGCCGGACGCCATATCGATAGGTCCCGAGCGCGCTATCATTCCACGAAACTGCCGCCTCAAGCCCCAGGAAGACGCGTTCTCCAATGACAAATTCTGTCCCAACACTGGCATTGATCTCATGCCCGCTATGCGTGTCGCTGATATCGCCCAGATATTCCGCCGATATTTTGAGGCCATTCGATGCGTAGGTCACGCGGCCACCGGCCTCGATCGCGGTGTCCCGCTTCAAGGCGGAGAGGCCCGTCACGTCTGCGGGATCGGCGGCAACCCACCTTGGCGCGAGCAGGGCTTGGGCTGTGAGGCCGCGCGTCTCAAAGAGCGCGTAGGCTGCACCGGTTGGATCAACGCTTAGGCGACCCATCTCAAAAGAGAAATGTGGCGTTAGGCCGGTGTCCAATTCGTGGCGGTCCGATGCAAAGGGCGATGTTGAAGCAAAACCAATCGCACCAAAGGTGAGTGTGTATGGGGCCTGACTGTGTTCTGCATCTTCTGCGGCGGCTAATTGTGCGCTGGCCAGCAAGGCAACGAATCCGCCCGCTCTTGTGAGTTCTGTGCTTTTCGTGAGTATCTCCGTTTCGATCCGGTTTGGGCATGGACGCGATTTACGAAGGTATGCGGTGCGATGCTTCCGAACCAAACGGTCCGGACATGGAAAACGCCTCGACCCATGGGCTAAGACGCAACGCACCAAGCCGTCAGAGATTTGCACGAAAGGCGGAAGGTGACTGACCTGTTTGTTTCTTGAACGCGGCGTTGAAGGTTGAGCGTGCGTTGAAGCCAACCTGAAAGGCAATCTCGACAATCGGGGTATTACCTTGCCCGAGCGCTGTTTTGGCCGCTTCAACACGGTAGGCGTTCACGAAGTCAAAAAAGTTTTGGCCAAGGTGTTCGTTTAGGGTCTGCGAGATATGGGCTTCGGTTATCCCGAGCTTCGTTGACAGTTTTCGAAGTGAGAGGTCGGGGTCACGAAACAAAGCCTCGCCTTTCATCGCGTCTTGCAAGCGGTCTGCGATGCGGGTCATCCGCGCGTCATTCAAGCCGGAACGCTCATATTTTGCAGATGGTGTGTCCAACTGGGCCGAGGCGTCGATGGGGCGCGCGGCCTCTTCAAGCGTGGGCCTTTGCAGAATACCAAAGAACACTAGGCAGAACGTCCAAAGGATTATCAGAAGCGCGTTCACGACGCCGTGCCAAGGGTCCGCTGCATCCGATGCGCGCCAAATCTCCAGGATTGCCGCCCAACACGCGGCACCGACCATAAGCAGGAAGACAAGCCGCAACCATGACAATGTTCGATGCTCGATGTTCGAGAAGAGTGCTTGAGTTTGTTCCAGGTTTTTCACGACGCATCGCCATGTGGCAAAAAGGAAGATCGCGAGCGTGACGAAGAAGAACGCCAAGAGCACGAGATATATCGCTGTCGTGGGTGTCTTTGTTTCTGAAGGCCCGCCCGTTAGGATCGCCAGTTTCGCCTCCAACGGAAGCGTATAAAGCACCACACATGTTGCGACCGCCACGGTAAATGGCAAGCCGAGACACGCAACTGCGTGCCGATCCCAGCCCGGACTCTGGGGTGCCGTCATCGCGCGCAAATAAAGGTAAACCGATGGCCCGTAGAGAAAGGTTGCCGGAAAGGCGAGCCCCACCAATGCCGGGAAATGGTCCGGGCCGCCTTCAAGCATGTAAAGCGTATCGAGTTGATCCACGCCTCCCGACAAGAGAAGGAGCGCGAGCGGCCAGGATCGATCTCTCAGATCATGCCGTGCCAAAAGGCAGAATGCACCGAAAGCTCCGATGCCTAAGGCGATTGAGGTCAGAATGATCCCAATGGAGGAAACAATTGACATTCAAAATAGGCCTTATGAAAGGGTTCCAAAATCAACGGCGTCTCGGCACGACAATTCAAGTAAGCGCAATGGTTTACCTTCGATGGTAGGTCAGCGCGCTTGCTACGAAGAGCTCCAGTTTTTCAACTGTCAGATCATCCTCGGACGCAAAGTGGATGGCGCGGTTGTCTTCGTAGACAAAGTCTTTTGGAAAGAGCGCCCGGAAGTCTGACACGATGCTGGTCTGACAATGGACGTAGATCGCAAAGCCGCCAGTCTTGGGACAGCCGAGTCGGATCGTCGTGCCCGCCTTCGTCTCGGGCGTCAGATAGGCGGGCTGTCCCCATTTGAGCGTTTCTTCAAGTCGTCCGACACCCTCGATGCGCGCAGCCACATCAAAGATGAGTCCACGCAGGTGGAGCAGACCATTCTGAACCTCATCGGGGAAGTCGGAAAAGGCCCGCTCTACGTTTGGATCGTCGAATGGCTGGTTCACATCACGTTCCTTTCGTCAGCGGCCCGACAGGGCATCGGCCAGTATGTCGAATACCAGAAGGATGCGACGGCTTGTCTGAAGCTCACGATGAGCAACAAGCCAGACAGGGATAGAGAACGGCTCAATCTCTGTCAGCACAGGCTGGAACTCTGGGAATTTGACGGCGATGTTGTCGTTCATGATCGCAATTGCGTGCCCTTTGCGTGCGATCTCCCATTCGACCAGTTGCGAGTTCGATGCGTAGCGGAAGTTCTTTTGCGACAGGTCAAGCCCGACAAGCTTGAGATAGCCAACGATCCGCTCAAAATCCCCGAAGCTGACGAATTGATGGGCCGTCATATCGCCGGTCTGTTGCGGGGCACCATACCGGGTGATGTACTCGTCGACCGCGTAAAAGCGCATCGTCTGATCGCAGGCGAGCTTCGCAATCAGATTAGGTTGCTCAGGGCGTATATGCCTAATGGCAATGTCCGCCTCGCGCAGCAGAAGGTCCCGCACAGAGTTATCGGCGGCGATTTCAAGCTGCAGATCCGGTGCCGTTTGAGACAGCCGGTCCAGAATATCAGGCAGGAGATAAACTGCGGTCATTTCAGAGGCGGTGACGCGCACTTTCCCTTCGATGTCCTGCGACTGGCCTGATGCCGCTAGGGACATCTTGTTCGCCCCTTCTGCCATTGCTCGGACGTGATCGAGCAAATCAAGACCCGCCGGTGTGAGCGAGACGGTGCGACCGGTCCGCTCAAGCAACGTGACCTTCAAATCTTCCTCAAGCGCCGCTAGCTGTCGCGTGACCGTTGGTTGGGTCAGCTTCAGTGCCGCCGCAGCCGCCGACAGAGATCCTTCCTCGGCAACGGCGAGGAAGGACCGCGCCTGGTTCCAGTCAAAAGAGATCGCATTCCAGTTCATGACAGCTGAATACCACGGTTTTGAGAATACCAAACCAACGTTTTTGCTTAGTTCATATACGAAATTCGTCAGTTTAGGTGTGTGGCGGGCATGACCCGGAACTCAAACTAGCTAGAAAGGACGACATCATGAAACTCGTTGTGTTGGGAGCAAACGGCGGCACTGGTAAGCATGTGCTGCGCGCTGCGTTAGAAGACGGCATGACCGTGACCGCCGTTGTGCGATCAGAAGTCAAGCGACCAAAGATTGATCATCCAAATTTGAAAACTGTCGTTGGTGATCCTTGCGACCCAGCGTTCTTGAAGACGGTCCTGCGCGACCAAGACGCGCTGATTTCCACGCTTGGCGGACGCGCACCAACAAAGGGTGCAACCTCAGTCTACTACCGCTCCGCCGATGCCATTGTTGAAGCGGCTTGGGACACCGGTCTGAAACGTGTGCTTGTGACGTCGACTGCATTGCTCTTTCCCGAGCAAACACTGCTCGGAACGCTGCTGCAATATCTCGTTCCCAACGTCGTGCGCAGCGCAGACAAAATGGAAAAGGTACTGCAGAGCTCCGGTCTGAACTGGACGGCGGCGCGTGCAGGCTTTTTGAATGACGCACGAGAAGCAACCTACCGCGCAGCCAAGGGTGTTCTTCCAAAAGACGGAACGGCGGTGCCCCGTCTCGCATTGGCCCGTTTCCTGGTCGACGCGGTCCAGAACCCAGAGACCAACTGCGCTGCCTACGGCGTATCCCACGCAGCGGCTTAAGGTGCAGCAAGGAAGCTTGATCCATATTCATGGATCAAGCTCCAAATGTGGTGTCCCATCCGATGTGCACTCTTTCGAGTGGCCTGCTGGACCGACCTCAACGCGGATCTGCGTGCGTAGGTTCGAAAAACTCTCAAAGCGCACAACGTCAACTGCCTCATCAAGGTCCAAG
>JBCCVD010000046.1:0-15408 GCA_039195745.1 Pseudomonadota bacterium
AACTCACTGGAGCGTGAGAATCTGCCACGACTGGTGCGTACGCGCACAGAAACCCTGTGCATCTGAGATGACGATAACGCCCGCGTCAGAATGCTCTCACAAAGCGTGAGATGGATGAAATATGGGCGATTTGGAGGGGCTCAAGCGAACATGTCGCGCAGATTGACAGTAGAGCGTTCATTCAGTTCAGACCAATGCGCCGACAGGAAGGCGACAGCAGCCTTACGGCCGGCTTGCTTCAGCTCTTCCAAAACGAAGGGCGTTGGAACCAGCTTTGTAGCGACTGAAAGCTGCGTCATCAAATCATCGTCCGCGATCATATGGATCAGTACGTCTTCCATGGTCCCACGTTTGACTTTGCCGGTCGCGATCAGGTCGCGAACAAATTGAATGGCGCGCAGTTCCCGAAAGAGCGAACCGTTGAAGCTGATCTCATTGATCCGATTCTGGATTTCATGCGGGGTCTTGGGGATTTCTTCGCGGTGCAGTGGGTTAATATTGACGATCACAATGTCCTGCGTCGTGTTCGGAAACAGCGGGAACAGAGCCGGATTGCCCATATAGCCGCCATCCCAATATGCCTCTACGCGTTCCGTTTTCGGATCATAGATTTCAACCGCTTTGAACAGCGTTGGCAAGCAGCCAGAGGCGAGAATAGCGTTTGTGTCGATATCATCTTCATTGAAGATCCGGATTTTCCCGCTGCGCACATTGGTGGCGCAAATGAAAAGCTCTGGCCCTTCGCTTGCGCAAACGCGGTCATAAGAAAAGGATTTGACGATCATTTCTAATGGATGCGGTGATAGCGCTGCGAACTGGTACGGCGTTGAAAGGCGCGACATAATGTCGACCGCCACAAAAGCGGGCGACATCTGCATGGCGTTGCTGACGACCTGCGGTGTCACACCGGTCATCCATGCAGGAAGGGAGGCATTCTCGACCGCGCCGATTTCCCGCCAGAGCCACGCAAGCTTGTCTTTCGCCCCTTCACGCCCCCTGTCAACCATACCTGATTTCAGTGCGGCCGCATTCATCGCCCCCGCAGAGGTGCCAGAGACGCCGGTGATCTCAAGCCTTTCTTCTTCGAGCAAGCAATCGAGCACACCCCAGGTAAAGGCACCATGCGCTCCGCCGCCTTGCAGTGCGAGATTGATCTGCTTTTTCGCCTTACGCGCCATTACAAAGCAGTCCAGCCGCCATCAACGCTGATCGTAGTGCCTGTAATCTGCGCTGCGGCGTCGGAGCATAGAAAAGCAGCAACGCCACCCAGTTGTTCAGTTGTTGCGAATTCCTTTGAGGGTTGGCGTTCCAGAATGACTTGCTGCTTTGCCTCTTCTTCTGTCAGCCCGTATTTCTTGGCCGTGTCTGGGATCTGTGACTCCACCAAGGGCGTCAACACGTATCCAGGGCAGATTGCATTGGCCGTGATCGGCTCTCTGGCGGTTTCCAGCGCCACGACCTTGGTCATGCCGACCACGCCATGCTTGGCGGAGACGTAAGCGGATTTGTAGGGCGAGGCCGTCAGCCCATGCGCGGAGGAGATGTTAATGACGCGCCCCCATCCGGCCTTACGCATCATCGGTAGGGCGGCAGCTGTGGTGTGAAACACGCTTGAGAGCATGATCGCCATGATCATATCCCATTTCTCAACCGGAAATTCGTCGATTGGGGCAACATGTTGAATGCCCGCATTGTTGATCAGGATATCGACCTGACCGGCTTTTTCCACCAAGGCGCGCGCTTGCTCGCCTTTGGAAAGATCAGCTTGAATATAGCGTGCCTGTGTCCCCGTTTCAGCGCTGATCTTCTCGGCAAGAGCATGATCAGTGTCATCATTGGTATAGGAGTTCAAAATGACATTTGCGCCCTGTTTGGCCAGTTCCTGCGCGATGCCCAGTCCGATGCCTGAGTTTGAGCCAGTGATGAGAGCGGTTTTCCCGGCGACTGTCATTGTGTGACCTCTTGATATTGCACTGCGGCACATATTGCTGCACGCGCATCATACCCCTGCATCATCTGCAGCGCCATCCGATTTCCTGTGCGAACAGCATCAGATTGTAACGTAAACGCGCGCCGTGACAGCATCGTTACCGGTTTTCAGGTGTTCAGCAGACGGGACAAGAAGTTGAATTTGACGCGCGCGGCCCCGGTCATCCTTGAAATGCAGCCAAATAGTGTGGGCCGGATCAGGATGTTGGCGTAATTGGAAGAGGCTGTCGGGGGCCATCACCGACACATCCCGACCCGCAATCTGTTGCGTGACCCGTCGGACGAGTGGCAAATGAGAGGTCTCATTGCCCTGCGACAACCACGCTTTGCGCAAATCGACAGATCGCGATTGTTCTGAGATCAAATACTCCACGCCGACTGCGCGGGCGGGCAAGTCAATCTGCGCTGTCGGAGCCTTCCAAGGACTCCAACTCAACCTGCCCAGACTTTGCTGTCCTGTTGGTGCATCAACGGATAACCCTGTCTGCAGATCCTCAGCGGCGACACTGAGGGAAGTGCACTCTGAATTCACGAAAGGCTCGGCCGTCACGATCAACAGATTTGGATCGGTGCTTGCCATTTCAAACACGAGGGGCTTTTCCGGAATACGGGACCCGTTGCATTCGATATGTCCAAGCTCGAGTCTGATGCGAATACCTGAGCTGGAAAGTCTTTGGGTCGTTTCATCGTCTGGGACAAACTGGATCGGAACAGGGGACGCACCATTGTAATAGGCGTGTCGAAGGGAAAGGCTGAAGATTTGCAGGGCGGACATGGCGCAGCATAGCCTGCAGGCAAAAAAAAACACCAGCCGAAGCTGGTGTTAAGTTATTGAGGCAGGTTTCATACAGGCAAGAAACCTATCGAGCAGTAACTTCTTTATAAGCAATGACTTGCCTCCCGCCAAGCTAAAAGTTTGAATTGGTCAAAACTCGGTATTACGCTTAACAGCAATAATAATAAGGGCGCGAGGGAGAGTTGCCAAAATGAGATCAGTGTTTTTCCAGATAGGCCGGGTCATTGCCGTAACTTCAGCACTGGTGTTGGGGGGGAATGCGTTTGCAGAGCCCAAGCATGGCATAGCTATGTATGGTGAACCTGCACTACCACCAGACTTTGTGTCCCTGCCATATGCAAATGCGGATGCGCCCTTTGGCGGCAAAGTCTCTGCCGGTGAAGTTGGCAGCTTCGATTCGCTGAACCCTCACATCCAAAAGGGGCGCGTGCCCTGGCAGTTGCGGTTCCTGGCATATGAAAGCCTGATGGGACGGTCGCTGGACGAGCCTTTTACCTTATACGGGCTGCTGGCCGAATCGATTGACGTCAGTGACAGCGGTGATTCTGTGGAGTTCGTTCTACGCGAAGAGGCGCGGTTCTCGGATGGCACGCCAGTGACGGTCGAAGATGTGATCTGGTCTTACGAGACGCTGGGCAAGCAAGGCCATGGTCGATATCGGGGCAGTTGGGCCAAGGTGGCCTCCGCAGAGAAGACAGGAGAGCGCTCCGTCAAATTTACTTTCAATGTCGAAGACCGCGAATTGGCGCTGATCATGGGCATGCGGCCGATCCTCAAGAGGGCGCAATGGGAAGGCAAAGACTTTGCGGAAAGCGGGCTTACGGAAATTCCAATCTCCACCGCGCCTTATGTGATTGATGACTTCGAAGCGGGGCGGTTTGTCTCCCTCAAGCGCAACCCGGACTATTGGGGGCAAAATATCCCGTTTCGCAAAGGCACCAATGTGATCGACGAAGTCCGAATGGAGTTCTTCGCTGACGCGACAGCGATGTTTGAAGCGTTCAAAGCGGGTGCGCTGACCTCTCATCGGGAAACAAATGCCGCGAAATGGGAGCAACAGTTCAACTTCCCGCGCGTCAGCAATGGCGATGTGATCAAATCAGAGGTCAAACATGATCGCCCATCCGGCATTACCGGCTTTGCGATGAACACGCGACGCGAGATCTTCAAGGACTGGCGCGTGCGCGAGGCCATGATCCAAGCCTTCAATTTTGAGTTCATCAATGAAAAGCTGAACGGGGGCAATCAGCCTCGGATCACGTCTTATTTCTCCAACTCTGTGCTGGGTATGGATCATGACCCGGCCGGGGGCAGGGTGCTTGAGCTTTTGGAACAGCACAAAGCAGGGCTGCTGCCGGGCACGATTGAGGGTTATTCCCTGCCAGTATCCAATGGGACGGAGCGCAATCGCGCAGGCATTGTCAAAGCGCAGGACCTGCTGATGGAGGCGGGCTGGGACATCAAGGATGGCGTGATGACCAGCGCCAATGGCAAGCCGCTGAATTTCTCCATCCTTGTGCAATCGGGCAGCTCAGAAGTGCTGGCGATCCTGAACATCTACACACAGGCGCTGGAGCGGATCGGTGTGTTTGCGACGGTAGATACGATTGATGGCGCGCAGTATCGCGAACGGATTGATACGTTTGATTTCGACATGACCTACACGACCCGCGGTCTGTCGCTGAGCCCCGGCAATGAGCAATTGGCCTATTGGGGCATGGAGGCCGCCAAGACCGAAGGATCGCGCAATATTGCCGGGATAGAGATGCCAGCGATTGACGCGATGGTGCAGGAAATGCTGACCGCTGACAACCGGGAGGATTATCTGGCCGCAGTCAAAGCACTGGACCGGATCCTGATGGCCGGGCGCTATGTCGTGCCGCTCTGGTATTCGCCGATTTCGCGACTGGCGCATAACAAAGAAATGAAACGCCCAGACTACGTGCCCGCCTATGGTGATTGGCCGGGTTATCTGCCAGATGTATGGTGGGTAGAGAACTAAGCATCCGAAAAAGGAGCATTGAGAATGAGCAGGGTATTGATGGTACTTGCATCGCTGATCGCGGTTGCGGGATGCAACACGGTCGAAGGTGTCGCCGAAGACGTCAAACAGACCAGTAGAGCTGTACGCAACGCATTATAAGCAGGTGCGACGATTGCGCTCTGGGGCGGGGCGCATCGCCAGCTTATATGATGAGGTGAAGGGAGAGCGTGATGCGTGTTCTCAACACACCTTACTCATGGCGGAACGACCCGAATGTCCCTGCGTTTTCTGACGATGGTGCGATCACCGTAATGGACGCACAATGCGGATTGTGCGCGCGCGGGGCGCGTTGGATTGCGCGTGCGGACCGAAAGGCGGAGTTTCGGATTGTTCCAATGCAAACACCACTCGGCGCGGCCTTGATGCGCCACTTTGGCATGGATCCTGCCGACCCGCTGACATGGCTTTATCTTGAGGATGGGACAGGGCACAGCTCGCTTGATGCGATGATCAAAGTCGGTCTCAGGCTGGGAGGCATTTGGCGCGCTTTGACACTGCTACGGATGATACCAAAGCCCTTGCGCGACGCGGCTTATGGTATCGTTGCGCGCAACCGTTACAAAGTGATGGGTCGGGCCGATCTTTGCGCCCTGCCGGACCCGGATGTGCAAGAGAGATTGATGCAGTGAAGATCCTCGTCCTGGGTGGCTATGGCGTGTTCGGCAGCCGGGTGTGCCGTCTTTTGCTGGATGACGGGTTTGATGTGATCGTCGCAGGCAGATCCATCGCGAAAGCCGCTGCATTTGTTGCGAAATTTGGCGGCACTGCTTTGGCTCTGGACAAGTCCGATGCGACTGCACTTCGTAACGCCCTGAGCGGTGCGGATGTTGTGATTGATGCGATTGGCCCTTTTCAGGCCTATCGCTCATCATCAATTGCCGAACTGGCGATCCAGTGCGGTTGCCATTACCTTGATCTGTCAGACGATGCAGACTTCACGACGGCCATTTCGACCCTTGATGCGCAGGCGAAGGCAGTGGGCGTCGTAGTTTTATCCGGTGTGTCCACGGTGCCTGCGATCAGCAGCGCAATCGTGGACGCGCTCAGCGAAGGATTGGCAGAGATCACGCTCATCGACACGGCAATCCTGCCGGGCAACCGCGCGCCGCGAGGGCGCTCCGTTATGGATGCAATCCTGTCGCAGGTTGGTCGCCCTTTGGCGCAATGGCGCGGCGGAGAATGGATCGAGACACCCGCATGGTCAGGCGCAGTGACCGTTGGATTGCCCAAGGGGCTAAATCGTCCAGCATCACCCATCGGCGCCCCGGACTTGCGCCTGTTTCCAAAGCGCTACGCCGCACGATCTGTGCTCTTTCGTGCAGGGCTTGAGTTGCGAACCATGCACCACGGGCTGCGCTTTTTCGGCTGGCTGCATCGGCTGGGCTTTCTGCCAAGGCTCGACAAATTGACAGTGCCGATGTTGTTTGCGGCGAAGCTGCTCAAAGGGTTTGGATCCGATCAGGGCGGCATGAGCGTAAAGGTAGCAGGCAGAACAGCACAAGGCACACCTGTCACGCGCGGTTGGCGCTTGCACATGTCGCAAGGCAGGGGGCCCTTCGTGCCATCCGTGCCCGCGCTGATTCTCGTGCGTCACATCGCGGCAGGTAAAGTAGCGCCGGGCGCCGGGCCGGCGATGTCCTGCTTCACACGCGCCGAATTGGAAGAGGTCTTGAGCAAGCTGACGGGGCAGTTCGACGGGGACGTGCCTGACGCCACGCCGCTATTTGAGGCCGCACTTGGCGCTGATGCGTGGACCAAGATGCCGCAGAGCTACCGGGATGGTCACGACCTGTGGGACAGGCATGAGATGGTCGGCAGTTCTTCAGTGACGCGCGGCTCCGGGCTGGCCGCACGCCTGATCGCGGCGCTCTTTCGGTTTCCGCCAGAACGTGCCGAGACACCGCTGCGCGTAACGATGGAACGCGTTGGGTCCAAAGAGGTCTGGACCCGCAATTTCGACGGGCAGGTCTTTCGGTCCGTACTCTCTCCTGCCGGGCGGGGACGGCTCAGGGAGCGATTTGGTCTCTTCGAATTTGAGCTGGAGCTACCGACCGCACGAGGAGAGATGCAGATGATTGTGCGCAAAGGCTGGTTTTTGGGCGTGCCAATGCCACGCTGGGCGCTGCCCGTTTCAGAAACCCGGGAATTTGATCAGGATGGCAGGTTTCAATTCGACGTTCGTCTAAGCGCGCCGCTTGCGGGCTTCATCGTCCATTACCGTGGCTCATTGGAGCGCGCAGATCACTCCGCAGCCAGTTTGGGCGGCTCGGAAGGGTCTTTGTCGTTGGGATAGACGAGCCCCGCTGAGATCACCAGTTTCGCCGCGTCTTCTACGCTCATGTCCAACTCGATCACGTCCGATTTCGGGACAAACAGCAAGAAGCCGGATGTCGGGTTTGGCGTCGTCGGCAAAAAGACGGAGACCTTTTGTTCTTCGACCGGAATGCCCGCTGAAATCTCACCCTTTGCGCTTGTGGAAATGAACGCGATCGCCCAGATGCCACGGCGCGGGTATTCCACTAAGCAAGCCTTGTCGAAGGAGGTATCGCGTTGCGAGAACACCGTTTCCGCGATCTGCTTAACGCCTGAATATATTGAACGGACCACTGGCATACGGTCCACGAAATTCTCTCCAACCCGGAGCAGGGATCGACCGAGGAAGCCTTTCGTGACCCAGCCAACAAGCGCCGTGAAGATCAGGAAGATCACAACCCCGATCCCGCGGACATTCACTGAGATCCGGTTTTCGGGGTAGCCCATGGCCCAATTGACCAATTCTTCAGGCCGCCAGCCGTATGGAATAAACGGCCAAACCCAACTGTCGATCCAGCCAACAACTGTCCAGATCAAATACAGCGTCAAACCAATCGGCGCGATAACGATGAGGCCCGCCAGAAAGTTGCCGCGGATGCGCGAGAATATCCCCGGCCGATAGGGCCGTCTACTGGTATCATTCGGATGAAAGCTGTCGGGCATACTATGAATACGTGTTATGGGCAGGCTGGCCTAACGTAAGGTTGCTTGTGGTCCGGCACAAGCGTCCATCCAAAGAACTCAGCGTTTCTTGATCAAGCGCTTAGTGCAGAGGCGATTTCGGCCGCCAGACGTGCATTATTGCGCACCAAGGCGATGTTTGTTTGCAGGGACCGGCCGTCCGTCAGTTCAAAAATGCGCTGAAGTAGGAAAGGCGTGACCTCTTTCGCGGTGATGCTCTGGGCCTCCGCCTCGTCAAGCGCTTGCTGGATGATCGGTTCAATATCGCGCTGCGGAATTTCAGCCTCCCTGGGCACGGGGTTCGCAATCAATTGACCGCCTGGTACACCAAGCTCTGCACGCATCCGGTGCGCTTTGGCGATCTGAGCAGCTGTGTCCAAGCGCTGCGGTGCCTTGATGTTGGATGTCGAAGACCAGAAGGCAGGCAGGCTATCTTGGCCATATGCGATCACCGGGACGCCGAGCGTCTCAAGTGTCTCAAGCGTCTTGGGAATGTCGAGAATGGCTTTCGCACCTGCGGCCACAACAGTAACCGGTGTCTGCGCAAGTTCCTGCAGGTCCGCAGAGATATCAAAGCTGAGCTCTGCACCGCGATGCGCGCCGCCAATACCACCTGTCGCGAAGACCTCAATCCCTGCGAGCATTGCGCCGATCATGGTGGCCGCAACGGTCGTGGCTCCGGTTCCGCCTTGCGAGACACAAATTGCCATATCCGCCCGGCTCAGCTTTGCGGCATCCGGTGTTTGCGCCAGTTGCAGAAGCTGATCGTCTTCGAGGCCTACATGCAGTATCCCGTCGATCACGGCGATAGTGGCGGGCGTTGCGCCTGCTTCGCGGATGATCTGTTCCACGCCGCGCGCCATTTCCACATTTTGCGGGTAGGGCATGCCATGAGTGATGATTGTGCTTTCAAGCGCCACGATGGGGCGTCCGGCAGCGGTCGCTGCTGCAACCTCCGCAGACCGGGTCAGGGGCAGTCTCATTGGTAGCTTTCTCCGGAAATATATGTCGCTGCGGCATCAAGTGCCGTGTTCAGGGCAGCCTCGCTGTCCGCCCCTTTTGCTTCAGCCGCGATATGGGCAGCCATAAAAGTATCGCCCGCCCCGGTAATGCGCGTTACCAGAACTTCCGGCGGGGTTTGCGTGACGGTTTTCGCGCTTGTCGCGATACTGGCCGGATTGGGGCCATCCGTGACAACAGCCCTGTAAAGGCCTCCGGTGATCAAGGCTTCCGCGGCCGCTGCGCTGCTGGTGAGTTTCTGGTGAAGGAGAAGGTTCGCTTCCTCCAAATTGACGTAGAGTGTAGCTTTCGGGTGGGTCAAAAACGGTGTGAGACGCTCTGCTTTGCCGGGTGAGGCCGGTGCCACGCGAAGATCGGTCGCCGCGAATTCAGGCGCATGCGCGATGTGCTCTAGAAGCGCGACAGTGAGGTTGCCGTCCAATGCGACTTGCCCCTTCCAACCTTTCAGAGCGCCCTCCGTCAAGGGGCGCAGAATTTTGTCGCCTGCGGCTTCCAGCGAATGCGCATCGGCAATGGCGGCAATCAAGCCATTGCCGCCCTCAACCGCCATGTAGATGTCGGTTGGCAAGTCTTCGGAGCGATAGGCATGCGACGCGTCCACTCCTAACCGCGTACAGGCGCGCACCAGCTCGTCGCCCTCGTCATCCTGACCGATGGCCGCCAGGATTGCCGGTGACATGCCAAAGGCCTTCAACGCCATGGCAATATTCAGCGCGACACCTCCTGGAATGCGGGTGATCCGACCGGGCACATCTGAGCCCACACGCATATGCGCGGTCGCGCGGCCGATAATGTCCCAAAGAACAGCACCGATGCACAGGATATTTGTTGCTTCGGATCGCTTTACGGTCATTACTCGCCTCACTGCGTTTTTACCAAGGAGAAGAAAGTGGGTTATCGCATCAGAACGACGGCTGCCGTCGCTGTTTTACTGGCCTCCGTCACGCCAGGTTTCGCCAAATGGAATATCGACACCGGAGAAAACGTCAATGGTAGACCGATTGTGTTTGCAGAGAATTTTCAGGGTCCCGGTGGTTTTGTACTGGCCTGTGGGGCAGGGTTTATGCATGTGGAGGCTGATCTGCCGGCGAAGGTACGTGACAATGACAACATAAAAGTGAGCTTTCAGGTTGACGGAAACGCACCACACGAACTGCGCGGCTTCACCGGTGACAGTTACTTTTTTAGCCTTGGCAATAATGACCGCCCAACGAAAGGCGTTCAAAACCTGATCGCCGATATGGTGCGAGGCAAGACAGTTACGATTACCGCTGTCGGCAGAACGGCAGTCAAGGCAAGCTGGTCCTTAAAAGGCTTCGGCAAAGCATATAACTCAGTCAAGGCCAACTGCCCCTGATCGAAGCTGACTTGTTAAGTATTGAACCCTCGCAACTTGACACTTGCGGGGCCTCAGGGTTTGGCCTATACGATCCGCACTTCACAGGCGGGGTCGGGCCCTGCGGGGAGACATCCCGCAATGGTCCACCGGTTGAGCATACGCTCTGAACACCTCGCTGAGGATTGAAACCGGAAAGGAAAACGGACATGGCTTTGCCAGAATTCTCTCTCCGTCAGCTTTTGGAAGCTGGCGTACACTTTGGTCACCAGACCGCACGTTGGAACCCTCGTATGGACCCGTATATCTACGGCTCCAAAAACGGGATCCATATCATGGACCTCACTCAGACTGTGCCAATGCTGGATCAAGCGTTGCAGGTTGTGCGTGACACGACGGCAAAAGGCGGTCGCGTTCTCTTCGTTGGCACAAAACGTCAGGCCCAGCGCCCTATCGCAGAAGCCGCTGAGAAATGCGCGCAATACTACATGAACCACCGTTGGCTCGGCGGCACGTTGACCAACTGGAAAACCGTGTCGAACTCGATCTCTCGTCTGAAGAAGATTGACGAAGCTATGGCTGAAGGGTTCACCGGCCTGACCAAGAAAGAGCGTTTGGGCATGGAGCGTGACCAAGGCAAGCTGCAAGCGTCCTTGGGTGGTATCCGGGAGATGGGCGGCACGCCTGATCTTTTGTTCGTGATCGACGTCAACAAAGAAGACCTGGCGATTGCAGAAGCGAAAAAGCTGGGCATCCCTGTGATTGCCGTGGTTGACACCAACTGCTCGCCTGACGGCATTGACTACCTGATCCCGGGCAATGATGACGCATCGCGCGCGATTGCTCTGTACTGCGATCTGGTGGCACGTGCTGCCTTGGACGGCATGCAGGCGCAGATGGGTGCAGCGGGTGTTGATCTTGGCGCGGCAGAAGAGGCCCCGGTTGAAGAAGCCGTTGCTGCGGAAGCGCCTGCAGAAGCACCAGCTGAAGAAGCCCAAGCCTAAATTTGATTTGCCGGGGGCAGGGTGCCTGCCTTCGGCTATCCCACCTTAATTACAGGAGAACCATGAGATGGCGATTACGGCTGCGATGGTGAAAGAACTGCGCGACAGCACAGGCGCAGGCATGATGGACGCGAAAAAAGCGCTGACAGAAAATGACGGCGACATGGAAGCTGCGGTTGACTGGCTGCGCACAAAAGGTCTGGCGAAAGCCGCCAAGAAATCCGGCCGCACCGCTGCGGAAGGCCTTGTCGCAGTGCAGACAGATGGCGGCGTTGGTGTTGCTGTTGAAGTCAATTCTGAAACCGACTTTGTTGGCAAAAACGCTGAGTTCCAGGAAATGGTAGCGGGCATTGCTGGCGCGGCTGTTGGTGTGTCTGATGTGGACGCTTTGAAAGCCGCTGACATGGGCGGCAAATCTGTGGAAGAGACAGTCAAAGACAAGGTCGCCACGATTGGCGAGAACATGTCTGTGCGCCGTATGGCCCGCATGGTAGGCACGTCTGTAGTGTCTTACGTCCATAACGCAGCAGCCCCCGGCATGGGCAAGATCGGCGTTCTGGTCGCACTGTCTGGCGACAATGAAGCCTTCGGTAAGCAGGTCGCGATGCACGTCGCTGCTGTGAACCCTGCTTCGCTGTCTGAGGATGATCTGGACCCGTCTGTTGTCGAAAAAGAGAAGCAGGTTCAGATGGATATCGCGCGCGAAAGCGGCAAGCCAGAAACTGTGATCGAGAAGATGATCGTTGGCCGCATGAAGAAATACATGGCGGAAGTCACGCTTCTGAACCAGTCTTTTGTGGTAAACCCTGACCTGACCGTAGGCGCGGCGGCAAAAGAGGCCGGCGTAGAGATCACTGGCTTCGTCCGCCTTGAAGTAGGCGAGGGGATCGAGAAGAAAGAAGAGAACTTCGCAGAAGAAGTGGCCGCTGCCCTCAAAGGCTGAGCCTTCTCTCACCAGGATAAAAAAGACGGCGTTCGAGGGGAACTCGACGCCGTCTTTTCCATTTCGAAACCCCGTGTGCGAGCTGGGGAGCCGGGTCAGGGGTTGCTTCGTGAAATGGTGCTGCCTGCCTGGCCGACTATAGACCAAACAAGCAGCGATCCGGAAAACCGGACCGATAGAAAATTTCCTGTAAACCCAAGAAATACCCCACCGGTAAAAGTCCCATGGCAAAAGCCACCACTCACGGAACATTTCGAAATTAGCAATAAACCGCCAAAAATGCAAAGTAAGGGAAACCTTACCGCAAGCGTTAACACTTTGTTAACAATATAAAAATCAGCGCTCAATCAGAAAGAACTGGTTCTGCGACGATGCTTTGAGGATGGCCTGTGCAGTGGTGTCGACGTCCAAGGACTCTCGGGCCAAACGCAGGTGTTTTTCAATGGTCGCAGGGTTCAGGCCCATGATCGTTGCCGTGTCCTGAATGGTTTTACCATCTGCAACCCATTCCAAAACCTCCCGCTGGCGCGCGGTCAGTTTGCGCCTTTGTCCCGTCGTATGAGGCAATTGTACGACCTTCAGATGCAGGACCTTGTTCGCCAATTCGATATCTGATCCGCGTTCCGCCCAAAGCGCATCGACATCGTCTTGCGACATGCCGCGTTTGGCGGTCAAACCGATGGCGCCCTTCGCCCGAAGGGAGACTTCGTGGAAACTGATTGTGTAGCCCGCAAGCACACCATGGCGCTGGTTCATCGCCATCGCCTCCATCATCTCCGGCGTCACATCGCCTGAGGCAATCTGCGACCGGATCAGACTCCAACTGCACGCACCCGTATTGGCCGTTGCCCAAGCCACCATGGGACCCTTGGAATACATCCCGTCCCCTATAAAAACATCCACGTATGCTGGGTCATGATTGGTCAGGATCAAGGCATCCTGTAAATCACCCAAAGACGTTCCGGTCCCGTAGCGCGTATAGGCATAGATCAGGCGGTCAAAGTCGTATTCCGCCATGTGTTCAGTGTGAATGTTCCACGCGTCCTCGATAGAGTTCGCATCCGTCATCTTATGAAGATAGCGATCAATCACGGTGCATGTCCGATATGTGCAGCTGCGGCATCCATCGCAAGCGTATACCCGCGTGCGCCAAATCCACAGATGATCCCGGTCACGGCCTTGCTG
Source organism: Pseudomonadota bacterium (assembly GCA_039195745.1). GTDB lineage: Bacteria > Pseudomonadota > Alphaproteobacteria > Rhodobacterales > Rhodobacteraceae > Litoreibacter. Next base: position 13,312 of record JBCCVD010000046.1, read on the forward strand.
ATATATGAGGTATGGCGAAAACTCTCGCGCGCATGGACATTGGACAGATGCAATTCAATGGCGGGCAATTCCACGGAAATCAAAGCGTCCATCAAAGCGATAGAGGAATGCGTATAAGCCCCCGCATTCAGGATGATCGCATCATGTGCGCCCTTCGCCGCATGTATGCTGTCGATCAAGACACCCTCGTGATTTGACTGTTCAAATGCCAGCCCGATCTTCATCGCGTCTGCATGAGCCACACACATGGTCTCGATATCTTGCAGCGTCACACGCCCATACACATCCGGTTGGCGTGTTCCGAGAAGGTTCAGATTTGGTCCGTTGAGGACAAGGAGAGACGGCATGTGCACGAGTTCTAACTGTTACCGCGCAGACACTACGCCTACAGTGTTTCACTGTCGACCCATTGATGCAGAAATTTCGACACTGCAATGTCGGTTTCTCAGCACCATTCCTTCCTAGAATAATGAAGGAAATGCAGGTGTTTGGTCAAGTTCCATGCTCTAATGCTTCCGCCGACCCTCTATCTGCTGCTTGAAAAACCGCGGGACTAACAAGATAACCGAAGTGGCGTTGGACCTTTTTTGGGGTTTCACCATGTATCACTATCTCACTAGGAGCCACGATCAGACAGCGCCCTTGAGAGAGACGTAAACCATAGTCATTGTGTCTTTGGAGGAGAGGGGGACTGGATATGCGAGCGCATTGGACCGGATCTTAGCTTTCACAGCGGTGTAGCTATCAAAAAAAACCAGAAGTGAAAAATGAAAGGGGTTGTTCGGACGTCAGCCACCTCCATCAGTCAGAGGATCGCTTGCCTCGATCAAGATGGTCTCCGAGGCCTTTTTTCGTCGGCGGTGTGTCAGCAATCGACTGTGAGCGATATTTGAACTGCGACTCCTATTGCTTCTGAGGGTAGGGGCGTTGACCCATCTCTTCCATCATCTTTTCGCGGAAGACCTCGGCTGAGGTCTTCAATCCGAGGCATTTTCTGGGTGTCGCGTTGAGACGGTCACAGATCATCTTCAATTCATGATCTGAGACGGCCGTGATGTCCCGCTTCCGTGGCAGCCATCTTCGGGCGCGGCGATTGGTGTTTTCAACAGTGCCTTTCTGCCAAGGACTGGACGGATCGCAGAACCACGTTTGCGTGCCGATCTCGGCCTGAAGGTGTGGCCAGCAGACGAACTCGGTGCCGCGGTCAAAGGTGATTGATTTACGCGCCAAGTGGGGCAGGTCGCGCACCGCTTTCATGATCTTTCCCATGACCGGTTTCGTGCGCTTGTTTGGATTCTTCAGGATCACTGTGAACCGGCTGACACGCTCGACCAGGGACGTGACGTTCGACTGCCCAAACTTCTATTTGAACAGCATCAAATCAGCCTCCCAATGGCCGAACTGGCGACGATGCGCTACATCATCCGGTCGGAACAGGATACTGACATCGCGGTGGAACTTGGGCTTCTGACGCTTTCTCGCGCGACACGGCCTGCGGGCTTTGCGATGCTCGGGCAGGTACCACCAGAGCTCCTTGTCCATGCCTTCCTTGGAGTAGATGTAGCGGTAGATCGTCTCCTGACAGACGCGCAGTTTGGCACCCTCATAGATCATGCGATTGCCGATCTGTTCGGGCGTCCACCCAAGCTTGATCTTGGCCACGACAGTTTTGCACAGCTCAGGATGCCGGATCAGTTTGCGCTGCACGGATCGGCGTTTGTCCGTTCGCAGCTGCGCAGCATGACCAAAGTAACCCGCGTACTTCTTCGGGAATGCATCATCTGCCCAGAAATTGCGTTTGATCTCCCGGAAGATCGTCCATTTGTGGCGTTTGAGAACGCGCGCCATCTCTCTGACGGGCACCTTGGCGTGCCACCAATCTTCAATTCTACGGCGTTCTCTCAAGCTCAGTTGCGTGTAAACGGCTCCCATGCCATAATCTCCTATTAGATAACTCTGTGAGCGATACGTGAACTGCGACTTTTGAGCCGGTGTTAGTTTGGGGTGTCATGCGGCTTGATCCAAGATCTTTTCTTTGAAGACCTCAGCAGGCGTTTTCCATCCTAAGCACTTGCGAGGTGTTGCGTTGAGACGGGC
>JBCCVD010000047.1:0-10727 GCA_039195745.1 Pseudomonadota bacterium
AGCAGCAACGGAAAGAGCGACGATTGCGGATGCGATAAGAGTTTTCATTTTGGTATCTCCAGTATGTAAGTGCCTGTTGAGGCGTAAGGTTTTGGACTGTGTGTCCGGTGTGTGTGTCGGACCTGAGGTCCGCGTTGATGTGTCGGCGTGTTGCCGTTTGATGAGATGAATATGCGCCTTCCTGTTCGCACCCTCAACGCACAAAATTAGCAATTACACCATATTTCTGCGCTTTCACGCACATAAACCTCCACAGCCCAACCCACAAGCTCACGCCCCCGTGACAATCCGCTCACATCCCGTGATCCTGCGCCCTTCCCGGCTTCATCTTGGCAAAAATATGCATACCGCACCGCCCCACTCGCGACTCGCATCGCCTAACGCGTCACGGTGCACCCTGCCCCACCCCCAAGGGCGCAACGCAAAACCCCCGGGGTGCACATGGCTCCCCGGGGGCTCTTCAATGCAACACCAGCATTGGATCAGTTGTCGTTGATGTCTTCTTCCCAGACCTTCACCGACCCGCCACGCGCGCCAAACAATTTGCGCATCAGCACCCAGACCGCCAAAGCCGCGAGCCCGAAGACCACCAGTGTCACCGGCAAGCTATCTGCCAGATACGCGCTGATCCCGCTGTCAAAAAGGAAGATGAACCCCATCAATCCCGCCGCAATCGCGAAGCCCAGCAAGATGTATCCCGGCGCCACGATCTCCAGAATGCCCAGCACTATCGCCGCAGCGAACCAGACCCAATATTCAGACCAGCCCATCACTTCCGCCCTTTCAACAGCCCAAAGGCATCGCCAAACGCGTCCAGCGCATTGGCGGGCAACAGGATCGTCTGCTTGCCGTCACCCGAACCCACAGCCGTCAATGCCTCAACCTGCTTCAGCGCCACCTGATACTGCGCCGCTTCCAACCCGTTCTCCGCAATCGCCTGCGCCACAACGCCCGTCGCATAGGCCTCCGCATCCGCCTGCACCCGCCGCGCCTTCGCCGTCTGCTCGGCCGCATAGAGCTCCGCATCCGCGTTCAGCTCCACCGCCCGCTTCGAGCCCTCAGCTTCCGTGACCTGCGCCCGCCGCGCCCGCTCCGCATTCAGCTGCTGCAACATCGCCGCGCGCGTCGCCTCATCCAGATTGACGTCCAGGATCTCGGCCCGCGTCACCTCAATCCCCCAATCATCCACGACCTTCTCCAACGACTGCTGTATCCGCGAGATCAACTGCGCCCGGTTCGACTGCACCTCATCCAGCTCCAGCGTGCCGATCTCGGAGCGCACAATGCCTGCCACCGTCGTCGCAATCGCCGCATCAATGTCGCGGATCCGGTACACCGTCTTCTCCGGCTCAATGATCCGGTAAAACACAGACGTCTCCACCTGCACCAACACGTTGTCACTCGTAATCGCGTCTTGGCTATTCGTCGGCAACTGCCGCTCCAGAATGGAAATCTTATGCGCCACCCGGTCAAAGAACGGCACGATCAGATTGATCCCCGGCCCCAAGACCGACCGCAGCTTGCCAAACCGCTCCACCACATATTTCATCGATTGCGGCACGATCCGCACGCTCGACAGGATCACCACCACGATCAGCACGAACAGCAGGATCAGCCAGCCGCCATCGGTCACCAGACCCATCAAAAAACCGTCAATATCCATCTCAACTCCTTCACGTCTTACCCTTCATATGGACCCTCACATCCCGATTTGCGAGCCCAAACCCACCGAACGCATCTCTCAAGCGCCGTTAACCACACTCAGATAAGCCCCCGCAAAACCGCAACAAAGAGGGCGCGCATGCACGACATCACCCACATCCCACTCACCGAGATCGACAAAGAGGCCCTGCCCCGCGACCGCTCCGCCTCAGACCCGCAGGCCGACACCCAGCTCTGGCGCTCCATCGCGCGCGACGGGCTGCGCCAACCGATCGAGGTCTTCCCCATCGAGGGCCCGATCCCGTACGCTCTGATCTCCGGCTATCGCCGCATGACGGCCTATGAAACCCTGCTGGAGATGAACAAGAAATGGGACACGATCCCCGCCTTCATCCGCACGCCAGAAACGCTGCCCGAAGCCATGACCGCCATGGTGGCGGAGAATGAGATCCGCGCGCAACTCTCCCCCTGGGACCGCGCCCGCACCATCCTCGACGCGGTGGAGCGGCAGATCTTTCCCACCTATGATGCCGCCATCGCGGCCCTCCACCCCACCGCCAGCTCTCAGAAAAACAGCCGCCTGCGCACGCTGACATCGGTGGTGGAGGCGTTCTATGGCATCTTCCGCGACCCTCACGGCCTGTCAGAGCGTCGCCTCCTGCGCCTCGCCGCGCTGGAACGCGCAGGCCTGCAAGACCTCGCTTTTGACGCCATCCGCCGCCACAAACCCAAAGATACGGAGACAGCCTACGCCCTGATCGCCCCCATCATTGATGAGGCAGAGCAACTCCTCGCAGGCGCCCCCCGCCTCAAACGCCCCCGCAACCCGACCCGCACCGCGGAGCTTGCCAAGAACCTCCACATCCGCCGCGAACTTCGCCCCGACGGCTGGGCCCTCATCATGACCGGCCCCGACGCGACGGGCATGCTGTGCAAAATGGCAATGGACGAAGTCATCTACAAACTCTCACCCGTGGATTAGCCGTTCACGAACCGGCATGGCATCAAACCTAAACAAATTAGATGCCTCAGCATTCACTGGAAGAACCCGCTTTTGTCGAGACACATCAACACATAGCCTGAGGTTATTGCTGCGAATCCCACTGCCGCGAGTAAGGACAAAAAGTCTATGGTCATCAGCAGTTCGAAGAACTCTGACCAACTGTTAACAACGGGTGTTTTCCAATGCATCGCTACATGATGAAGCAATTCACAAAAGTATCCGAGAGCCAACATACCAACGATAAGTGCCTGTAGCTCAATTACTGACATATACATCGCAAATCTCCTCTTCACTGTTCAAGGACAGCAAATTTCTCTTAATCGTGCTGATCGCTATCGATCCGCTCTACTAAGTGATGCTCCAATAGCGAGATTTTTTTTCAAAAATCACCATGAATTTTTATTTGTGCGAGAAGAAGAAAGATACCTTCGTCGAAGAGCACGCTGAACAGACTTAGAGATAACGAAGAAAAAATCACGCGCTTGCGAAAAAAGACATCACCGAAGAGCATAGCTTAATGAAAGAGACATAAATCAATTGTCCTTCAGCGGAGGATGGATGCAGTGATAGACGATGAAAAGAGGCGCATCCTAGATGCACAAGACTGGAATGAACTTAACCGCAGACTGCTTTTGTTTGCGGCTGCGTATCAAAGCAAACGAAGGATCCCTGAGAGCATGATAAGCCCTGAAGGAACTGTAAACGAGGCCGTAGAGCGCACTTACAGCGGGCGTCGCGTGTGGAACCATCATCAAGTGACGCTGCTTGAACACTTGATGGGGGCGGTGAGAAGCATCTACAGCGCGTCAGCCAAGCGACAAGTTCAATTTAATTCATGGTCAAAGAGTAATCCCAATCGCGATATCAGCGCTTTTGACACAGCAAAAGCCATTGAGAAACAAGATTATATTGACAAGTTCTCGGCCGCTCTTTTTGCGGCCGACCCCGACTTAGCGAAATTCTTTGCAGATGCCAATTGGCACTTAGAAAACGGATGTAATACCGACACAGACGTTGAAAGTGCGCTTGGGCTTAGCAAAGGTCAGGTGAACCGGAACCGCGAAAAACTGAAGAAGTTCCGGAGTAGGTGGTTACGAGGGACCGAGCAAACCGGAACTAGTGTAAGAAAGGAAACAAAATGAACAGGGAGAAGATTACATCGCTTAGTGAAAACAATGTCAGGCCATTCCTTGATAAAGACGCACGCGCAAACCTTGAGAAGATTAGTGATTTCTGGAACCTTGAGGGAGATGATGAAGATCACGAATTAGAAAGACTTTTGCCGGATGAAGCATTTGGCATTCTCAGCATTGATGAGCTTGAAGACCGGGCCAAGATTGCCTTGGGTGAGGATTTCGTTGAGAGGGCGCGCACGTTCGCGGCTATCCGAAATCAAACTAGCTTTTCAAAGTTGCACTTTCTCCGATTCCCGCTCGTTGCTCTGGGCGCGGTTGCAGCAATTGCTGGTGTTGCTTTAATTCTGTTTGGTGCGGCTCAGGTTGAAGAGGAAATATTGGTTACCTCAGTCGATCAGAGTCTTGGCGTGAATGGTATCCCACCTTCGCATATCGCGAACTTAGATGGGCCAATTGAAGAACTTGGATTTAGCGCTCATGGGGTGGATTCTACTATACCACCACCGAAACCTCAAATTGATGAGCTTGGCGAAGTAATTGATAAGTTCCGTGAAATTCTGTCTGCCGATAAGGTTATCGACGTTCTAAATGAGAATGGCTGGAGAAAGTTTCATGGTGACGACGAAAATCATAAGCTGTTTTTTCAAATTAGGCTAACAGAGGATGCAAAAGGCGCGTTTAACGCAGGTAATAATATTGGCTTAAGTGGAAATGATAATACCGCGATAACTGAGGCAATTCGTTCGTCAAAACTCATCAACGATCGCAGAATGCGCGTTGGCGACAGTATTTACGGGTACTTTGGCAGTGCGAACAGAGTCAAACTATTTTACGTCCCACGCTATCCATCAAGGATGCTGGACTATTGGAACATTGACCCTTCTTCTGCTTGTTCGGGTCCAGTTGTAATCTCTTCGAAAGATGAGCTTGTACCACGGTTCGGTTCCTTCCTAAAAAAAGTTGGCCGCTTAGATCAAATCGCCCCTTGCCAGCCTGATGGAGGAGGAGGCGAGGTCGCAATGGTAAGTTACGTCGTCAAGACTTCAGCTAATAAATGAGATTAATACAGGGTCTTTAGACATCAGCGTAGATGGCTAAAGACCCCAGCAATCGCCGGATGGGCAAGTCTGTCAATCTCACAAGAATACAACAAGAAAGCCGCTTTCATCGACCTTAACAAATCCCTAAAAAACAGGAAAAACACATAAAATCAGTATGATATGAAATTCCCCGCATGCGGGGGAGGGCACATCCGGGGCCCCATCACCCTCCGAAAATCTCTTTGAACCTCTCAATCGACCCCCGAAACCCTGCCTCAAAATCGCCGTCACCAGCATGATAAACGCTCTCGAAAGAGATCACCCCGTCATATAAATCCGCCCGCATCGCCTCCGCCATCGGCTCGAACAGAGCCCCCAGCTGCCCCTCCCCAAGCGGCTTCACCTCCAGAAACGCCTGCGCCGTATCAACTGCCACATCCTTGATATGAACGTGCCCAAGATATCCGTCCCGAACCAGCTCATACCCCTCAGGATAAGCGCGTTCATGGCACCAACAATTATTCGCCGGGTCCCACAAGACCTGCAGCACGTCCCCTGCCTCCAGCGCATCAATCAGCTTCCGCGCCGTATAGTTTGAGTTCACCATCGTCCCGTTCCCGGTCTCCACCACCAACCGCACCCCCGCATCCCGCGCGACCTCCACCGCCGGCGCAATCAGCGGCAGCATCCGCTCCCACGCCCCCCGCGCGACATTCCAGACCTCCGCCCCGTTCGATCCCCACAGGATCTGCTCCTTCTTCGGCGTCATGATCCGCACCAGCGGCGCCCCCAGAACATGCGCCGCCTCAATCACCCGCCTCAGCGCATCCATATGCCTCCGATGCAGCGCATCCCCCGCGACATTCTCAACCGTCATCCCCGCAAAGATGTGCCGCGACAGGCACGACACGGGCTTGCCTCGATCCCGCAGCAACGCATCCATCTCAGCGACCTGAACCCGCGAATGATCCCCGACCTCATGCGCCCCCACGAACTGCAGCTCAGCATAATCCAGCCCGACCTCATCCATGACATCCACAGCATGAGCCAGATCCCGGCTGATCCCGTCGCAAATCACTCCCAGCTTCATCGCATCCCTCCCTGAACTCTCCACACGATATCTGTCAGGAGGCCGCTGTCCACCCACTCCGCCCCATGCTAAAATCAGGCCATGCCCGCACTCTGCCGCACATGTCTGACCGAATTCGACCACGGCCCTCGCTGCCCGTCCTGCCGGTCGCCCCGCGTCATCTCACATCCTGAACTGTTCGACCTGTCCATCGCGCATATGGACTGCGATGCGTTCTACGCCTCTGTCGAAAAGCGCGACAATCCTGAGCTGCGGGACAAACCCGTCATCATCGGAGGGGGCCGCCGCGGGGTCGTCTCCACGGCATGCTATATCGCGCGCATCAAGGGTGTACGGTCTGCAATGCCGATGTTCCAAGCCCTGAAACTCTGCCCGGAAGCCGTCGTCGTTCGCGGCCGCATGGACGTCTATGTGCAGGTTTCCAAACAGGTCAGGGCCATGATGGAAGAACTGACTCCTGCGATTGAGCCGCTTTCGCTGGACGAGGCGTTTCTTGATCTGACCGGCACCGAAACGCTGCACGGCCGCCCACCCGCCACGATGATGGCAAAGCTCGTGAACCGGATGGAAACAGAGTTGGGCATATCCGGCTCAATCGGGCTGAGCCACAACAAGTTTCTGGCGAAAGTCGCCTCAGATCTCGACAAACCGCGCGGGCTATCGGTGATTGGCAAGGCAGAGACGGATGATTTCCTGCGTGACAAGCCAGTTTCGATGATCTGGGGCGTGGGTGCCGTGACACGCGAAAGTCTGGAGAAAGCCGGCATCCGGACGTTCTCCGATCTTCTGCGTTGGGACCGCAAAGAACTTGGTGCGAAGTTCGGGTCTATGGGCGACAGACTCTGGCACCTGGCGCGCGGTCAAGACAAACGGCGCGTCTCTGCCCACACGCCCGTCAAAGGCATCTCGAACGAGACGACCTTCCATGACGACACGGCAAGCGCCGACATCCTCGATGGCCATATCTGGCGGATGGCGGAGAAAGTGTCTGACCGTGCGAAAGCGAAATCCATCGCCGGGCGGGTTGTGACGCTGAAATTGAAGACGGCTGGCTTTAAAATCATCACCCGGCGCCACGCGCTGCGCGACGCCACCCAAATTGCAGATAAGATCTACAGAACCGCGCGGGACTTGTTTGACCAGACAAGCCATGCGGGACCCTATCGTCTTTTGGGCGTCGGGCTATCTGATCTGATCCCGGAAAAGGAGGCAGACCGCTCCGGCGACCTCCTTGATCCAGATGCGGGTAAGCGCCGGGAGGCAGAGCGTGCGACCGACGCCATTCGCAACCGTTTCGGCCCTGATGCTATCGTGAAGGGACGTGCGCTGCGTTGATCGTGTTTATTCTGCCGCGACCCGCAAGTCCTTGCGTCCAATCTCCGTCAACTCCGCAATAATCCGGCTCATCAAGGCGCGGAAGTTATCGAAGTTTCCATTTGGACGCACACGCAACTCATTCATGTAAAGCGCGCGATCTATTTCGATCTGTACGGCATGCTGGCGTTGGGAAGGCCGCCCATAATGCTGCGTGGTAAATGCGCCGGCAAAGGGTGCATTCCGACTGACACGCAATCCCGCGTCGAGAAAAATCTGCTCTATCCTGTCAACAATCTGCCCCCCGGCTGAGGCTCCGAAGCGGTCGCCAAGGACGACTTCTGGCCGCGCCAGACCTTTCTGTGTCACGCTGTCGACGGCTTCATGCGGCATGGAATGACAATCAATCAGAATTGCCTCACCGAAATTGCGCAACGTCTCGCGCACCAATCCGGAGAGTTGAGAATGGTAAGGGTGCCAATAGTCGATCACCCGTGCCTTTGCTTCGTCATGTCTGAGTTTGCCACGATAGATTGCACGACCATTGGAGACCACACGCGGGATAACACCCAGGCCGCTGGCGATACGCGGGTTATGGCTGACCTGCCGGACACCTTCTACGACAGCCGGGTCCAACTCATCTGCAGCACGGTTCAAATCCAGAAAAGCGCGCGGCATCCGGGCCAAAAGCAACGGCGCCCCAAAAGACGGAGCATTGCTGACCAGCATATCCATGAAAGCGTCCTCCGAGGAACGGATCGCCAATTCATCCAGTACAGATTTACGCAAGAATGCGCGCGGGTATTCGCGCCCGCTATGGGGGCTGGCGAATATCACGCTCGTCGTTTGCACATCCGGCAACGACAATCTGAAAGCACGCGTCTGCATCCCGTCTCCTCTATCATGGACTATAGGCCTTTTTGTGGCATCTTCAAAAGGCCTTGAACCATATTCCGACTCCTTTTATAGAGCGCAGACTGATCGTGCTTTGGCACGTCCTATTCGTTATGGACAGGCCAGAAAATGAAGGTTAGATGGGCGCTTAGCTCAGTGGTAGAGCACTTCGTTGACATCGAAGGGGTCACTAGTTCGAACCTAGTAGTGCCCACCATCGAAATTCCGGCCCCTCAGGGGTCAAACTGAAACCAGAAGGCGCAAGCGCGCTGGACGAAATGGAGAACGGACATGAAGGTCAAGAACTCGCTTCGCTCCCTGAAGTCGCGCCACCGGGATTGCCGGATTGTGCGCCGCAAGGGCCGCGTCTACGTGATCAACAAAACACAGCCTCGCTTCAAAGCCCGCCAAGGCTAATACGCGAGACATGCAAAACGCAAAAAACCGCCCGGTAGAGGGCGGTTTTTTTATGCGTTCGTTCGTGGAAAACCAAAGCGGGCCCCGCATCACCAGGGCCCGCCTCGACCCATTTAAGTTTGGGTCACTGGAGATGGATCAACCTAAGAGTTTGTTCCATCTAGGTTGTTTCAGGTTACTTCGCGTGACGCTCAGCAGCAGAGTCGTTGCTCAGAGCGAAGAAGCTCAGGATGCTTGAGTTACGTGTTGCAACATCGGCTTGCGCAAAGACTTTGCGTTCAGCAGCGGATTCGTTGGACAAGGCGCCGATGGTTTGAGCGCTCAAGACGTCGCCTGTAGATGTGGCGCCAACGATACGTTCAGCAGCGGAGTCGTTGCCAAGTGCGAAGAAGGCTTGGGCGTTTGAGACGTCTGCAGCAGCAGGTGCGGCGAATGACAGGGCGACGAGTGCGGATGCGATTACAGTTTTCATTTTGATCTCCAATTTTCTGTGTGCCTCTGAGGCGTTGTGTGTGCGGCGTGTTGCCGTTTGATGAAATGAATATGCGCTTTCCCACCCATCACCTCAACGCACTCAACTATCTAAATCTGTCATTTTTAGTGCACTCATGCACATTTCGGGTGTAAAGCGGCCCACAGCGTCACGCCCGCGTGAGAACTGGCTCACGAAGCGTGAAAACGGTGAAATCTGCCCCATGTCGCAAACAGAATCGCATGGTTTCGCGAATCTCCATTACGCTCGAACGAAACGACAATCAGGACACGTCCCATGCCCCTTCACTTCACAGATGCCGAATTTCAGACCCGCAAATCAAAAGCCGTCCAGGCTTTGAAAGGCGCCGATCTGGACGCTTTGCTGATGTTTGCCCCCGAAAGCCACTATTGGATCAGTGGCTATGACACGTTCGGTTTCGCCATGTTCCAATGCATGGTCCTGACGCAAAACGGGCAATTGGTTCTGTTGACGCGGATGCCTGATCTCAGACAGGCGCAACACACCTCTACCTTGGCGGATGCTGATATTCACATTTGGCACGAGCGCGAAGGCGCGACCCCTGCCGATGATCTCAAAGAGCTTCTGACCCGCATGGGCGTTGCAGGCGGTCGTATCGGGATCGAAGGACAAACGGCGGGGCTTACTGACTATAATGGGCGCATGGTCCGCGCCAGTCTGGGCAAGCTGCACGAGGCCTCCGACCTGATCCGTGGCCTGCGCCGCGTCAAGTCAGCAGCTGAGATCGAGATGCACCGCAAAGCCGCTGCCTTGTCGGATGATGCGCTTGACGCTGCACTGGCGACGACCGCACCCGGCGCATTTGAGGGCGATATCCTTGCCGCAATGCAGGGCGCGGTCTTCCGGGGCGGCGGCGACTATGCAGGGAATGAATTCATTATCGGGTCCGGCCCGGGCGCATTGCTATGCCGCTATTTCTCTGGCCGCAGACATCTTGACCCTGTGGATCAGCTGACCCTTGAATGGTCCGGCGCTTTTGCACGTTACCACGCGGCGATGATGCAAACGCTGATCATTGGCAAAGCCACATCGGATCAGAAGCGCTTGCACAGCCTCGCGCGTGACGCGCTCGAAGCCTGTGAAGCAGCGATACAGCCGGGAAAACCGATGGGCGATGTCTATACCGCCCATGCGAATGTCTTCGATCAGGCAGGCATGTCCCACACCCGCCTGCAAGCCTGCGGCTACGGGATGGGCGCGGTTTACACACCGATCTGGGTTGATTTTCCGATGTTCTATGAAGGCAATCCACTTGAGATGCGCGAAGGCCAGGTCTTCTTTTTGCACATGGTCTTGATGGACAGCGATGCAGGACATGCCATGTGTCTTGGCCATTCCGTCCTCGTCACATCAGACGGCTGCGAAAGGCTGTCCCGCCACGCGCCTGCGCTGTTCGAGCTTTAAAAACAAAAAGCGGCCTCTCCCCGGGGATGGGAGAGGCCGTTTGGGATTTGAGGTTTTGTGGGAGGCAAAACCTGCGGGGAATGATCAGTTCACGATGCGCTCGGCAGCGGAGTCGTTGCCCATTGCGAAGAAGGACACGACGTCGCGGCTGACATCGACGTTGCGGTCGATGACGATGTTGTTGCGCTCGGCTGCGCTGTCTTTTGTAGCTGCGAATTTCATCAATGCGGCCTCTGCGTCGCCACCGGTTGTG
>JBCCVD010000048.1:0-10308 GCA_039195745.1 Pseudomonadota bacterium
CACATCCCAGTTGTTGAAGGCGACTACGTGCAAAAGGGCGACTACATCATGGACGGCAATCCAGCGCCGCATGACATCCTGTCCATCATGGGTGTCGAGGCCTTGGCTGACTACATGATCGACGAGGTTCAGGACGTCTATCGCCTGCAGGGTGTGAAGATCAATGATAAGCATATCGAAGTGATCGTCCGCCAGATGCTGCAGAAATGGGAGATCAGCGCGTCCGGTCAGACCACTTTGCTGAAGGGCGAGCATGTCGATAAGGCCGAATTTGATGCTGCCAATGAGAAAGCCATCGCGCGCGGCCATGAGCCTGCACAAGGTGAGCCGATCTTGCTTGGTATCACCAAAGCGTCCTTGCAAACTCGTTCCTTCATCTCGGCCGCGTCCTTCCAGGAAACGACCCGCGTGCTCACCGAAGCCTCCACACAGGGCAAACGTGACAAGCTGATCGGCCTGAAAGAGAACGTGATCGTGGGTCGCCTGATCCCGGCCGGCACGGGTGGCGCCACACAACAGATGCGCAAGATCGCCGTAGACCGCGACAATGTCGTTATCGAGGCACGCAAAGCTGAGGCTGAGGAAGCACTCGCTCTCGCCGCCCCAGAAGAAGTGGTCGGTAGTGACGTTGTTGGCGGGTCTGAGTTCGATACGATCATCGATATCTCAGAAGAAAGCCGCGACGAATAAGCGTCAACGCATCAAAATGAAGGTCCTCGCCGATAACTCGGCGAGGAACATATTCCACTGGAACCATTGCTGCCCCAGCTGCTGCATCGCAGGTCTGTTCTGCGGACAATGTCGTCATTGCGGTGCTTGTTATGAATGGCCGTTTTGTTTTGTGACCGCGGCGAAAAACATCATCTGCTGACGACACATGAGCTTGTTACGCTGGGCTTGAAACAAGCACTTCTGGCAATCTGAAAGCCCTACCCAATCAAACAGCTCAGCATGTGGTCGCTAAATGAGAAAACCGCTCCGCTTCTGCCGTGGAATTCTAGAGCACCAGGGCGCGCATTTGCTGTGACATCTGATCGAATGATCTGTCGAAGTGGCAGCGAATGACAGTATCGTTGCTTGATGGGGCGGTAGTCAGTCAGGGCTGCAAATTTGCCTCCCGCCGCCTGCACGACGTATCAATGGCGCGGATGTGTTGTGTCATTTCGCGGGTGAGGTCTAGGCGTTTCCGAGGATCAGGTCGGCGCAACGCGCGCCCAGCATCATGGCGGGCGCGTTGGTGTTTCCGGCATTGATATTGGGCACCGCTGACATGTCACAGACACGCAAACTTTCGATCCCACGCACGCGCATCCGGGCATCCAGCACTGCCATCGGATCGCCATCGGCCCCCATTTTACAGGTGCCCGCAGGGTGGTAATTGGTCTTCACGAAGCGCTTGCAATGGGCGCGCAGGGTCTCCTCGTCATCTGCGCCAGGGATGACGATCTGGCGGATACGGTCTGACAAAGGCGCGGTCTCAAACACGCGGCGGAAAAAGCGCTGGCCCCGGATCATTTCGGCCATGTCGTCGTCATGTTTCAGGAGCTTCGGCGAAACGCTTGGCATCTCGAACGGGTCATCTGATCGCAAACGCACCTCGCCCCGCGACTTTGGCTTCACGACCACGGTGGTGATGGTCAAGCCGTAATCATCCTCAACCTCCTGCAACGCGTCGCGGTCGAGATAGACGATGGGCACGCAGAAGGCCTGTATTGTTGGATCGGCGTCTGGGTTGGCAGGGTTCACGAACGCGCCTGCCTCTACCCCGGCGGAGGTCACAGGGCCGGAGCCAAAGAGCTTGAATTGCGCGCCATTGCGCAGCATCCGCCAGCCCTCGCCCTGTTTGAAATAGCCATAGGGACCATTGGCAAAGGCGGTGATCGGAACCTCCGGGTGGTCGATCAGGTTCTGCCCGACGCCGGGGGCGGGGCAGGTGACAGTGATCCCATGTTCGCTTAGATGATCCTCCGGCCCGATGCCCGAAAGCATCAGGAGTTTCGGCGAAACAAGTGCGCCTGCGGCGAGTATCACCTCGCTCGTCACAGCGACAGTGTGCTCACCGTCCTTGTCGCGGTAGGCCACGCCGGTCGCTTCTCCGTTTTCGATGATGATGCGCGCGACCTCCGCATGCAGCTTGACGGTCAGGTTCGGATTCTTCTCAAGCGGCGCCAAAAACGCATAAGCGGTAGAGCTGCGCCGCCCGGATCGGTTGGTGAATTGATAGAATCCCACGCCCCGTTGTGCGGGCCCATTGAAATCCGGGTTGAAGGGCTCGCCCAACCCTTGCACGGCTTGCACGAACCAACGCGACATCTCGTTGATATGGCCGGGATCGGAGACCAGAACCGGGCCGTCTGTGCCATGCAGATCGTTGGCGTAGCGGTTGTTGCCCTCCATGCCGCGGAAATAGGGCAGGACGTCTTCCCATCCCCAGCCAACCCCATCATTCGTACCGCGCAGGATGTCATTCCATGCGTCGTAATCGGAGGGCCGCCCGCGCATATAGACCTGCGCATTCACGGACGATCCGCCGCCCAGCACGTTGCCTTGTGGGATGTCATGCTGGCGTCCGTCCAAATGCGCTTGCGGCACGGTCTTGTGGTAGCGCATGAATTTCGAGCCGTTGATCATCTTGAAGATACCCGGCGGCATGTCGAGTAGGGGATGATGGTGCGAATGACCCGCCTCAAGCAGCAGCACGCGCGCGCCGCCGTTGACAAGGGCCGCCGCGCAGGCTGCCCCAGCCGAGCCACCACCGATTACGACGTGATCGTAGCCGGACGTCATTATTTGGAGTTCCGCAAGTCGCCTTTCGGAGGCGCGATGGAGGCGCGTTCCACCAATTCGCATTCCAGTTTGGTCAGGGGGTGGCGCGTGTTGCCAGTTGGCCCGTGAAACAGTTGATCGACCACCCACCGACCCATTGAGCGGTCGGCAAGGTTCATAGACGTCAGAGGTGGCGAAAGGTGGCGCGCGATTTCATCGTCATCATATCCGATCACGGAGATCTCGCCCGGGATTGATAGCCCCATCTCCTTCAGCGCCTCGTAGCAGCCAACGGCCATCCGGTCATTGGCACAGAAAATTGCGGTGGGCGGGTTTGACAATGACATCAGGGCGCGAGTCCCTTCAAAGCCTGAGCTGGGCAGCCAGTTACCCTCGACCACGAGCTCGTCGCAAAATGGCAGATCGGCGGAAGCCAGCGCGTTGCGGTAACCGGTGTACCGTCCGGAAGCGCATTCCATGAACAACTCGCCCGTGATCAGCCCGATGCGCGTGTGGCCTGCTTTGATCAAGGCATTGGTTGCGGTATGGCCGCCCGCAACCTCCCCTGGGATCACGGCAGCATGGCTCAGGTCATCTGTGTAGCAGTTGAGAAGGAAGACGGGGATATCAGTGTCTTGCAGGACTTTTGGCAGTTCAACCTGGCGTGTAAAAACGCACGCATAGATGATCGCAGCGACACGCTGGTCAATGAAATACTGCAGCGTCTTGGGTTCAAGTACGGGATCGTTGCGGGTTTCGGCCAAAAGGACGACATTGCCTGTCGCCTTCACAGCTTCGAGCACGCCGTCATACGCATGCACGCCTTCGGGGCTGGTGGCCAGTGTGTCGATAACAAAGGCGATGGGACCATCGATGTATCCCGGGCTCTTATCGGATGATTTGGCAGGATGAACCGGGGCTTTGTAGCCCAATTCACGCGCTGCATCGAGGACGCGGAGCCGGGTCTGTTCGGAGATTTTGGCGGTCTCGTTGTTGTTGAGAACAAAAGATACTGTCGGTTGAGAGCAACCAGCGACGCGGGCGATGTCGCGCATTGTTACGCGGCGACGGGCGCTCAAAGCCTCGCGAGTTTCGGTGGGTTTCGTCTCGTCTTTCATACCGCCTCCCCAGTTCGGACCATTGTCGTAAACCAATTTTGGCATTTTCGCAATTACCTAATATTACTAATATTACTAATTGACATTAATTAATGATTAGCTATCCAATTAAGCGACTCGCAGCGTCAGCTGCTGTTTCGTCCGTGGGAGGGAAACATGATTGCAGCCCAATCGGCACATGATGCGCCACTCAGCGCCGCAATGTTTGTGGATGGCGGCTGGCGGAACTTGTCGGATCAGGGTGTGATTGCTGTCGAAAATCCCGCAAATGAGGCGATCATTGGGAGTGTTCCGGAGGGAACGAGCGCGGATGCAGATGAAGCGGTTGCAGCCGCGAAACGCGCCTTTCCCGGCTGGGCCGCGCGTCCTGCGATTGAGCGGGCGGGATTTGTTGCCGCCTTGGCCGACGCCATTGATGCCGACGCAGAACGTCTCGCGCAGCTTGTGACCGCAGAGCAAGGCAAGCCCATCGCGCAAGCGCGAGGCGAAATCGGTGCAGCTGCCACTTTCCTGCGCTTCGCGGCTGCGCAGGCGCGGCGGATCGAGGGCGATATCATCACTTCCGACAATCCGTCCGAAGAAATCCATATTCGCCGCCATCCGCATGGGGTGGTCGTGGGGCTGACAGCCTGGAATTATCCTGCGGCCCTGGCTGCGCGAAAGCTCGGACCGGCGTTGGTTACGGGAAACACGTTTATTCTGCTCAGTCACGAGATTACGCCATTGTCTGGTCTGGCCCTTGCCGAACTTGCACAGCGTGTTGGATTGCCGAAAGGCGTGTTCAATGTTGTAACGGGCCGTGGTGCGGTCGTCGGTCAGCGACTGGTCGAACATCCCGACACGGCGCTTGTTACGATGACGGGCAGCACCCGCGCCGGGCGCGAGATTTTCCGCACTGCGGCGGATGAGTTGAAAACCGTACGATTGGAACTTGGGGGCAAGGCTCCGTTTATCGTGATGGAGGATGCCGATCTGGATGCGGCCGTCGCTGCTGCAGTTATTGCGCGCTACACCAATTGCGGGCAGGTCTGCACCTGCAACGAACGGATGTATCTGCATGAGGCAATTGCAGATCACTTCCTTGAAAAATTCGTCGCAGCAAGTGCGGCTCAGCGGATCGGTGATCCAACCGGCGACGTGGATATCGGCCCGAAGGTCAGCGGCGTCGAAGTCACCAAAATCGAGGAAATCGTTGCGCGCGGGAAAACGGCCGGTGCCGAGGTTTTGCTGGAAGGTGGGGCATTGACTGACGGAGAGTTCAGCAAGGGTCATTGGATTGCACCGACCGTTATGGAAGTGACAGACAACACGTCTCCTTTCATGCAGGAAGAAATCTTCGGACCGGTCGTCGCGGCCAAGCGCGTCAGTGGTTTTGATGAGGCCATAGCGTTGGCCAATGACACCTCATTTGGCTTGTCCGCCTACATGTTCACGCAGAATTCTAAGCGGATTGCGCAGACGCCTTACGCTCTGAAGTTTGGTGAAATTTACCTCAACCGCAGCAATGGCGAGGCCGTTCAAGGGTTTCACAGTGGCTGGGGGCATTCAGGGCTGGGGGGCGAGGACGGGAAATACGGCTTCGACGCCTACCTGAAAAAACAAACAACGTATTTGAACTGGGGATAACCCCGACAATCGCGCCGGGAGACTTGGGCGCACTTAGTGGAGGAACACACATGAACCGTAGATTGATGCTGCTCGCTGCAACAGCGCTGAGTTTTGGTATGGGAACGATGGCCTTTGGTCAATCACTGCCACCGCTTGAGAAGAAGGACCGCTACAAGGTCGGCTTTGCGCAAATGGAATCGAACAATCCCTGGCGGATTGCTGAGACGAAGTCCTTTGTAGACACGGCCGAAAGCTGTGGTTGGGACCTGATCGCGACAGATGCGGCTGGCTCTGCTGCGAAGCAAGTGGCTGATGTTGACAGCATGATCGCCCAAGGCATTGACGTGCTGTTCCTTCCGCCACGCGAAGAAAAGCCGCTGATCCCGGCCGTGAAAAAGGCGCGGGCCGCTGGTATCCCGACTTTCCTCGTGGACCGCTCGGTTGATCCGGCTGCTGCCAAGCCGGGCGAAGATTTCGTGGCCTTCCTTGGCTCCGACTTCATCGATCAGGGCCGTCGCGTTGCGGAATGGACCATCGAGAATTTCAAAGCAGACAAGGGCATTATCGTGCAGCTTGAAGGCACGACCGGTTCTTCGCCTGCGAATGACCGCAAGAAAGGCTTCGATGACGCGATTGCAGCCGACAGCCGGTTCGAGATCGTGGCCTCCCAAACCGGTGACTTTGCCCGCGATCTGGGCCGTCAGGTGATGGAGACCCTGTTGCAGGCGCATCCGGATGTGAATGTCGTTTATGCGCATAATGATGAGATGGCGATTGGCGCCATTCAGGCGCTGGAACTGGCGGGCCGCAAACCCGGTGAGGATGTGCTTGTTGTCTCTATCGACGGCACGCGCGATGCACTGCAGGCGATCATTGACGGCAAGATGGGTGTGACAGTGGAAAGCTCGCCCTTCTTTGGCCCGCTCGCCTGCGAGGTTATGAACCGCTACGCAAACGGTGAAGAGATCGAGCACTGGGTGCAAGTGCAGGACCGTATCTTCACGCAGGACAACGCGGCCAAGCATGTCGACGAAGCCTATTGAGGCCTCCCTGCGAGAGGGGGTGCGGTCGTTGACCGCGCCTCCTTTCGGTATCTACACTTTGCCAGAGGGGGAGATATGGCAGAGCTTTTGAACATGAGCGGTATCGACAAGGCGTTTGCCGGTGTCAGCGCCTTGTCGGGCGCGTCGCTGGAGATCGCACCGGGTGAGGTCCATGCGCTGATCGGCCAGAACGGTGCGGGCAAGTCGACGCTGATCAAGATCCTGACAGGCGTGTATCGCCGCGACGGCGGTGTGATCCGTTTCAACGGGGCGGAAACCGTGCTGAACAGTCCGCGCGAAGCACAGGAAGCCGGGATCGCGACCATCTATCAGGAACTAAATCTGGTGCCACTGCGCTCAGTCACTGAGAATGTTATTATGGGGTATGAGCCAAAGTGGTTCGGCGTGCTGATCAACTGGAAAGAAGCGCATAAGCGCACCCGCGAAATCCTTGCGCGGTTTGGTATCGACATTGATGTGCGTGCGCCTTTGGGAAGCTATTCCACAGCCATTCAGCAGCTTGTTGCGATCGCGCGCGCGGTATCGCTGGACGCGCGATTGGTGATCATGGATGAGCCGACCTCTTCGCTGGATGCGTCTGAGGTAGAGGTGCTGTTTGGCGTCGTAAAAGGGCTGCGCGAGGCCGGTGTGTCCGTGCTCTATGTCTCTCATTTTCTGGACGAGCTATTTGAGATTTGTGACCGTGTCACGACCATGCGCGACGGGTGCACTGTGGATTGCCGTGACATCGCTGGCACCACCAAACTGGAATTGATCGCCGCGATGCTTGGCCGCGATGCGGAAGAAATCGAAAGCGCTGGCATGACCGAATTCGGTGGTGGTGCTGCGGGCGAAAAGGGCGAGGTTTTGCTGCAGGCCGAAGGCGTCTCCACCGGACCGCGCCTCAACGACTTCAATATGACATTGCATCGTGGCGAAATCATTGGCCTTGGTGGATTGCTCGGCGCGGGTCGCACCGAGGCGGCGCGCGCTATCTTCGGGGTCGACCGATTGACCAAAGGTACGATCAAGATGAAAGGCAATGGAACAGGGCTGGACACGCCTTCCGCAGCGATTTCCGCCGGATTTGGCTATTTGACCGAGGACCGCAAGGCAGAAGGGATTATCCCCGACATGTCGGTGCGGGAAAACCTGACGCTGGCTCTCTTGCCGAAACTGAAGAAGGGCGGCCAGATAGACCGTGCCCGCGAACGCAAACTGGTCGAACGCTACATCGAGGCGCTCGGCATCAAAACCGCGAATATGGAACAACCGATCCGCGAGCTGTCGGGCGGCAACCAGCAGAAAGTCCTGTTGGCGCGGTGGCTTGCAATAGATCCTGACGTGCTGATCCTTGATGAGCCGACACGCGGCGTCGACGTCGGCGCGAAGCGAGAAATTCAGGCGATCATTCGCGATGCGGTTCAAAATGGCGTGGGCGTCGTGCTCATCAGTTCGGAGTTCGAGGAGATCGTGGAAGGCGCCGACCGGATCATCGTGCTGAATGAAGGCCGGATTGTCACCGAGTTGACCAATCCCGGCATTACCGAGGATGCGCTTGTCCGTGCGCTCGCTCACACCGAGGGGCAGGCGGCATGACCACGCAAGACGCAAATCTGAAAGCGCGCCGCGACCCCAGCTTCGAATGGGGTCCGTTTCTGCGGAAGAACGGGGGCGTGGTCGCTTTGGCGGTCATCCTGATCTTCAACATCATCGTCACGCCGAACTTCCTGCAGATGCAGACGCTTTTCGTGAATATCAGCCAGGTCGCGACCATCGCCATTGTCGCGATGGGGATGACGCTGGTGATCGCCACGGGCGGCATCGACTTGTCGGTCGGGGCGATCATGGCTCTGGCCGGGGCGCTTGCACCGCTCATTTTTCTGTCAGATTTTGGGCAATCCTATCCCGCATTGGGCATTGCTGCGGCCATTGCTTTGCCTCTCGTTGCAGCGCTTGCCTGCGGTCTCTTCAACGGCATCCTCGTGGCCAATTTGAAGGTCCAGCCGATCATCGCGACGCTGATCCTTTTCATTTCAGGTCGCGGCATCGCGCAAGTCTTGACCAATGGTAATCTGCAAACCTTCTCCAATCCCTCCTTCAGCTATCTGGGAACCGGCAAGGTCCTCGGTTTGCCGTTCCAGGGCTGGCTTGCGCTGGCCATCGCTTGCGTCCTCTACCTTGTGATGACCCGCACCACCTTTGGCCGCTATGTGCTGGCCATTGGCGGAAATGAGCGCGCGGCAGAGCTGTCCGGCGGTCCTGTGAAGCGGGTGAAAATCGGCGTCTACATGATCTGCGGGGCGCTGTCTGGCCTTGCGGGCCTGATCGTCGTTGCGATCAATTCTGCCTCGGACGCAGCGCGCAATGGCAACCTGATGGAGCTAGACGCGATTGCTGCCGCAGTGGTTGGTGGCGCGCTTCTGCAAGGCGGACGCGCTCCGATCTTTGGGGCCATACTCGGCGCGGTGATCATCCAACTGGTGAAGTACACACTGCTCGCCAATGGGGTGGAGGACGAGGTCGCGTTGATCGCAAAGGCTCTTATCATCCTGGCAGCTGTCTATGTGCAGCAAGCGCGGAAGGAATAAGCGATGCTTGATACCGACGCTTTTGACTTGCGCAAGTATCTAAGCCGCAACCCGCAATCGGTTGCAGTCTGGCTGGTGCTTGTTGCGCTGATTGTTTTTGGCCTGCTGCGCTACGACAATTTCGGCAGCGCCTATAACATCACGTCATTCCTGAATTACAACTCGATGTTTATTATCATCTCGGTGGGCATGTGCTTTGTGATCATGACCGGCGGCATCGATTTATCCGTTGGATCAGTGGCGGCTTTCACGTCCGTGATCGCTGCGTATCTGTCGCCCTATGGGATTGAGATTGCCTTGCCCGGCGCCATTCTGGCAGGCATTGGATTTGGCGCGATCAACGCGTTCAGCGTTGTGATCCTGCGCATCCCGCCCTTCATCGCAACCCTGGCCACGATGCTGGGGGCCAAAGGGGGCGCCTTGGTGATTTCAGGGGCGCAGACGATCTCCGTCGATTGGGGGTCTAACTTCACCAAGATGGGCATGGAGAAGGCCCTGAACCTATTACCTTGGTCGATTGTAGCAGTTGGCATCGTTGTCGTGATCTTGTGGGTGGTGCTGGAGAAAACCTCGCTTGGGCGCACGGTTCTGGCTATCGGCGGAGGAGAAGACGCCTCCACCCTCATGGGCCTGAAAGTGAATTGGGCGACTGCATTCGTTTATCTGCTATCTGGCGGTTGCGCTGGACTGGCTGGTGTAATCCTCGCTTCGGGCTTTGGTGCGGGACAGCCACTGGAGGGGATTGGCTGGGAACTGTCCGCGATCGCCTCGGTCGTTGTGGGTGGCACGCTCTTGACTGGTGGGCTTGGGTCGGTCACGGCCACCGTCGCGGGCGCGCTGTTGCTTGGTCTCGTGTTCAATATCCTGAATTTTGAGAACGGTCGTGGGACCATCAGCTTTAGCGCTTATTGGCAGATGGTGATCCGTGGCGGGTTCCTCTTTGCGGTGATCCTGTTCCAGGCGCGTGTGATGGCGGGACGGACGGAGACCAATACAGCATCATGAGCAAAATCACCGCAATTGAGACGCGGCTCTTCCAGGTTCCCCTTATGGAGGTTTTGGTTGATGCCAAGCATGGTGCGCATCATTTTTTTGAGTTGGTGACGGTGACGGTTTGGCTTTCGGATGGCAGCAGTGGGACGGGCTATACCTATACGGGTGGCAAGGGCGGGCATGCGATCC
>JBCCVD010000049.1:0-10173 GCA_039195745.1 Pseudomonadota bacterium
AAAGATGTTCTTGGCCAGATCTAGGCCGAATGTTGTAACCTGCCCTGGGTGGCTCCTCTCCGTGCCGTCGACAAAAAACCGCATCTTGGCAGGTTTCATCCCAGTGGCGCTGGAGCCACCCACATCACCCGCTTCGCGCCGTTGAGCTTCCCTTGCGTCCAATCCGCTTTGCCCGAAACTTTGCCTGTCTGGCCTGCTTGAAGCTGAGACCACATTCAACGCTTTGGTCGGGCAACAGGATGGCCCCTCGCAGCCGCGATGTCTGGGGGCTGCAGACCGGTCGAAGGGCTGGACACGACGCGTCTCGCCGCTACTGTCGTTCAGCGTAAGCGAAGGAGCCAGCCGTATGAACAGCCAAGCCTCAAAATTTGGAACGTCACAACCTGTCCGTCGCATTGAGGATGACAGGTTTCTGACCGGACAAGGCAGATATGTTGACGATCTGGCCCCAGCAGATGCGCTCAGCGCCTATGTGTTCCGGTCTTCTGTGGCGCATGCCGAAATAACGGAGCTTGATGTCGAAGACGCGCGCGCTGCCGATGGTGTGCGGCTGGTGATTACCGCGCAGACCCTGAAAGAGGCCGGGATCAAGAACCGCATGGCGGCGTCGCTCATCGACAATCAGGACGGAAGCAAAGGCGCAGATCCTGCCCGCCCGATTTTGGCGGAAGGCCGCGTGCGCTTTGTTGGCGAGCCCATCGCAGTCGTCATCGCGGATACGCTGACACAGGCAAAAGATGCCGCAGAGCTCATAATGTTCGATTATGACGATCTGGACACCTCGATGGCCCTCGCGCCCGGTGGTCCGATGATCCATGCAGAGGCACCAGATAATGTGGCTTACGACTGGGCCACCGGCAATAGAGACGCGACAGAAGCCGCATTTGCCGCGGCAGCGCGGACCACGAAAGTCGAGATCGGAGACAATCGGATTATCGCAAATTCAATGGAAACGCGCGGGTGTTTTGCTGAAATGGAAGGCGACCGTCTGCATTTTGCCTATACCGGACAAGGCGTTTGGGGCACAAAAGGGTCGATTGCCAAAACGCTGGGGTTAGACAAGGAGGCCGTCCGCGTCACAAACCCGGATATCGGTGGCGGCTTCGGTATGAAAGCCTTTGATTATCCTGAATATTTCTGCATCGCCCATGCGACCCAAACGCTGGGTGCCGCTGTCAAATGGCAGGCAGAGCGCACAGAGGCCATGCTATCGGATAACAGCGGACGGGATCTGACCTCCACCGTTGAATTTGCCTTCGATGAGAATCTGAAGATCTTGGCCTACCGCGTTGATACCAAATCAAATATGGGCGCCTATAACTCCACATTCGCGCAGTTCATCCAGTCCGATCTGGCCTCTCGTGTCTTGATGGGTGTCTATGACGTGCAGACCGCATGGTTCCGCAATCGCGGCATTTACACGAATACAACGCAGGTCGATGCCTATCGGGGCGCGGGGCGGCCTGAAGCGATCTACGTGCTGGAGCGTGCGATAGATTACGCAGCGCGGGAATTGGGCGTGGACCCGTTGGATCTCCGGAAGCGCAATTTCATCGGGGCGCATCAGTTTCCCTATAAAACCGTCACGGGAGAGACCTACGATGTGGGCGACTTTCACAAGGTGCTCAGCCGCGCAGAAGATGAAGCGGATCTTGAGGGTTTCGCCGCGCGCAAGGCCCTGGCGGCTGTGGACGGTAAGCTGCGGGGTGTCGGTCTGTGCTATTACATCGAGAGCATTCTGGGCTCACCTGATGAGACTGCGACACTCGAATTTACGGGGGACGGCAGGGCGAAGCTCTATGTCGGCACGCAGTCCAATGGGCAGGGCCATGAGACGGTCTACCGCCAGTTGCTGCATGAATATACCGGCATTCCGTTTGATGCCGTCGAAATTGTGCAGGGCGACAGCGACCTGATCAGGAATGGCGGCGGGACCGGCGGCTCCCGATCTGTCACGACGCAAGGCACAGCGATCAAAGCCACCTCGGAAAAGCTGGTCGAGCGGTTCAGACCGTTCGTGGCAAATCAGCTTGGCGTCGATCAGGTCGCCTTTGACGAAGGCGTGTTTCGCGCGGAGGGCTCAAACACGGTCATGACGATGATTGAAGCCGCCGATGCTGCCGCTGGCGCGGGGGAAACGGACCTGCTGACCACATCCCAAAGCACCACCCTGCCCGGCCGGTCCTTTCCGAATGGCTGCCACATTTGCGAGCTTGAGATCGATCCCGAGACAGGCATCACAAAGGTTGTGAAATACACCGTTGTTGACGATTTCGGCGTGCTGATGAACCCGATCCTCGCGGAAGGTCAGGTGCATGGCGGCGTGGTGCAAGGGGTGGGCCAGGCGATCAGTGAGCATGTTGTCTATGACGAAGACGGCCAGCTTTTGACGGCGAGCTTCATGGATTACGGCATGCCGCGTGCGGGCGATATGCCGATGATCGCGTTTTATTCGGAGCCCGTGCCCTCTACCGCGAATGTGCTCGGCATGAAGGGTTGCGGAGAGGCGGGCACCGTTGGCGCACTGGCCGCCGTGGCGAATGCGGCGCTTGATGCTGTGTCTGAGCATGGCGTGACCCGCGTCGACATGCCTTTTACGCCCCACCGCATGTGGCAATATCTCAACGGCGGGCAGATCGCGGCAGAGTAGCCATGCAAGTGCAGCGCTCGCGCTCACCCTCCGCTGGTGTGTCGCGGTTTTGGCAGCGGCGCAGATTGGGTCACACAGGCTCACAACGACGTGGAGATGTCTGGACGCGCAAAGGTCATGCGGCCTAGGCTAACACGACGGATCGTTGCCTGAGGAGATCGCCCACGTGCGCTTGACTAAGAGATTGAAAAGACTGTTCGGGCATGGCTTGGCCATGTCGGATCGTCTGAAACATCTCGCAGGCTTTGGACCCGGCGAAAGAACGGTGCATCCCTCCGCCGCCGCAGAGCGCGGTCCTGTCATGCATGTGATCATTCTGGACGGAACGATGTCTTCGCTTGAAGAGGGGTTCGAGACCAACGCAGGCATTACCTTTCGGCTGCTGTCGGAAATGGCGCCGAACAAAGCCGTCTCGTTGAAATATGAGGCGGGGATCCAGTGGCAGGGGCTGCGTCGCGCCATCGACGTGATGGCAGGGGTCGGGATCAATCGTCAGATCAGGCGGGCCTACGGGTTCATCGCCTCACGCTACCGTCCCGGCGACAAGATCTTTCTGCTGGGCTATTCGCGCGGGGCCTATGCGGTCCGTTCTCTCGCCGGTGTTATCGACCGCGTGGGTTTGTTGCGCGCGGATTGTGCGACGGAGCGCAACGTCCGGCAGGCCTATCGCCACTATCGCAATGATCCCGACAGTCTGGCCGCGCAGTCTTTTCGCGCAGCGCATTGCTATGAGGATGCGCCAGTCGAAATGGTTGGGGTCTGGGACACTGTGCGCGCATTGGGGTTTCGCGCGCCGGTGCTGTGGCGGTTCTCGCCGGTTGAGCATGCGTTTCATACCCATGCACTGGGAAAAACCGTGCGCAACGGATTTCAGGCTCTGGCGCTGAACGAGACACGCAAAGCGTTCAGCCCGGTGTTATGGGACAGCAGTCCGGGATTTGAGGGCATGTTGAAACAGGTTTGGTTCGCGGGCACGCATGGCGATGTCGGCGGGCATCTGACAGGCTATGAGGCCGCCCGGCCACTCTCGAACATCCCGCTCGTCTGGATGCTGGAACAGGCACAGATGTGCGGCCTGCCATTGCCCGAAGGATGGCAAGACCGCTATCCACGTGACCCGAATGCGCCGTCGGTCGGGACCTTTCGGGGATGGGGCAAGCTGTTCTTGCACCGCCGCGCGCGGCGGTTGGGGCAGGACGGGTCTGAAACACTGCATGACAGCGTGCGCGCCCGTGCCCGCGGACGCGCCTTCCGCCTGCCTTGGGTGAGGCGCCCGGATGTGAACCGCCTCGGCGGTTAGGTGAGGTTGGGGATTTGCATATTTTTGCCAAGATGAAGCGGGACCGTGGCGCCCATGGAGCAGATGTCGTTTTGGGATGAGACAGGCAAAGATTTCACGTGTTGAAATTGGGTAAGCCGTTGGACAGATGAGGTCAAAGAGATGCCGGGTCAGGTTAAATTCACCGCGATGAAAGAGGGCGATAAGGCCGATTACGACTTGCTGCACCCATTAGAGGTCGCATATGCCGCCGGAACGGCTGACCGTCTGCTCACCGCACTCGTGAGCCTGGATGAGAGCCTGTCGGGATATCAGGTCACCCGGCTCGGCCATTCGCTGCAATCCGCGACGCGCGCGCAGCGCGATGGTGCGGATATCGACTGGGTTGTGTCCGCGTTGCTGCATGATATCGGCGATATCTTCGCGCCGTATAATCACGATGAATATGCGGCCGCGATCCTGAAACCCTTTGTGCGCGAGCAATGCACCTGGGTCGTTGAAAAACACGGTGATTTCCAGATGCTCTATTACGGCCACCATGTCGGCGGCAATCGTCACAAGCGAGATGCGTATAGAGGCCATATTTATTTTGAGGATTGTGCCGCGTTTTGCGAGCGCTGGGATCAATCCTCTTTCGATCCGGAATATGATCACGAAGATATCGATTTCTTCCGGGACATGGTGCGGGCAGTCTTTGCGCGTGCTCCCTATGATCCGGCCGTGATCCGCCCCGGCGCACGGGAACCGCTCAGCGTTTGACGTTTGGCAGTTTTGATATGCGCTGAGGTCGAGGGCCGACATCGCGCTCCCAGACGCTGTCATCGCCGCGGACATAGACATTGATCTTGCCGCCCACACCGATGCGGCGAAGCGGGCCAATTGGCTGGCTGAGGCTTTCCCCGCGCTTTCCGTTCTCCAGCTTCCAAACCATATAGCCTCGACCTGATGGCGTTCCACTGTTGTCATGCTCTACGAACCTCGCCACCGTCGCGATTTGCAGCTCCCCATGCCGGCGCGCCTTGACCGCACGGTTGGTGTCGGTTCCGATCATCCAAAGCGCGCCCAACCCGATAAGGCCTGCCGCCAATGCAACCATTTGAGCGGCCCAGCCACTTTGTTGCGTATCGCCCTCGTTCAGCTCGGTTACTCGCGGGTTTGACGGCAGGTATCGCAGCCGCTTGTTACTGCCGACCTTGATCTCGAAATACTCCGCGCGGGACACCCGATGCTCGACCCTTTGCTCGGCGCGTGCATTTGGTTTGAAAGACAAGGTGATGTGGTAGGTGTCGCTGTCGTCTCCGGTGTCGATGCGCTTGCTGATCACGCTTCCAACCGTCCATGTGCCGCTGCGCTCAAACTCGGCGGCTTTCCGATAAGCATCGCCTGCGATAAGTGTAGCCACGACCAGCACCACAGCAGCGATGATGGCGATCCATCCTTTCTTATTCCAGAAGATCGCGAACCACGCACGCGGTTCATTTAACTTGTGATGCGGCGGCCGGCGTTGGGTCATTGCCTCAACTTAGCTGATCCATTCGCCTGATCTACACTTTTCCTTTCCGCCCTGCCCCGCTATGTCAGCGCTTAAGCAAAAGGACGGGTCAAAATGGCACTGGAAAAGACATTTAACGCGGAAGAAGCCGAAGCGCGCCTTTCAGCCGCTTGGGAAAAGGCAGGATGTTTCAAAGCGGGCGCTAATGCGTCGCGGGCGGAAACCTTCTGCGTGATGATCCCGCCGCCCAATGTCACCGGCGTTCTGCATATCGGCCACGCCTTCAACAACACGCTGCAGGACATCCTGACCCGCTGGCACCGCATGCGCGGGTTTGACACGCTCTGGCAGCCCGGCACCGACCATGCGGGCATTGCCACGCAGATGGTGGTGGAGCGCAAGCTGGCCGAGACCCAGCAGCCCAAACGCACCGATATGGGGCGCGATAAATTCCTGGAGAAAGTCTGGGAATGGAAAACCGAGTCCGGCGGCACGATCATCAATCAGCTGCGCCGGCTGGGGGCGTCTTGCGACTACTCTCGCGAGGCCTTCACCATGTCCGGCGCGCCGAATGCGCCTGCGGGCAATGAAGGCAATTTCCACGACGCCGTCATCAAAGTCTTTGTGGAGATGTATAACAAGGGCCTCATTTATCGCGGCAAACGTCTCGTCAATTGGGACCCGCATTTCGAGACGGCGATTTCCAACCTTGAGGTCGAAAACCTCGAGACGCCCGGCCACATGTGGCATTTCAAATACCCGCTCGCGGGCGGCGCCACCTATGAATATGTGGAGAAAGACGAGGACGGCAACGTCACCCTGCGCGAAACCCGTGACTATATCTCTATCGCCACGACAAGGCCCGAAACCATGCTGGGCGACGGCGCGGTTGCGGTGCATCCGTCCGATGAGCGTTACGCGCCCATCGTCGGGAAACTTTGCGAAATTCCCGTGGGTCCCAAAAAACATCGTCGCCTGATCCCGATCATCACCGATGAATACCCCGACCCCGATTTCGGCTCGGGCGCAGTGAAGATCACCGGCGCGCATGACTTTAACGACTATGAGGTCGCCAAGCGCGGCGGCATCCCGATGTACGCGCTCATGGACACCAAAGGCGCGATGCGCAGCGATGGGAACTCCTATGCGGAGGAAGCCGAAGCCGCACAGAAAATCGCCAATGGCGACGTACCATTGCCGGACGAGTCCGTGATTGCGGCGATGAACCTTGTACCTGAGGAGTATCGCGGCCTCGACCGGTTCGAGGCGCGCAAAAAGGTGGTCGAAGATATCACGGCGGAGGGGAATGCGGTCATGCATTCCGTCCCCGTCATTGACGAGGAAGACGGGCAGGAAAGTTCCCGCCTTGAGCCTTATGTCGAGAGCAAACCGATCATGCAGCCTTTCGGGGATCGCTCCAAGGTCGTGATCGAGCCGATGCTGACCGACCAGTGGTTCGTCGATTCCGCCAAGATCGTCGGCCCCGCGCTGGATGCTGTGCGCGACGGCACCGTTCGGATTCTGCCCGAGAGCGACAAGAAGGTCTATTTCCATTGGCTGGAAAATATCGAGCCCTGGTGCATCTCCCGCCAACTTTGGTGGGGCCATCAGATCCCGGTTTGGTATGGGCCAGCCGTTGCTGTTAAAGGCCAAAATGGAAGAACATCTTGGACAAAGGGCGACCCAGTTCCATTTTGTGCGGCCTCATTCAAAGACGCGCAAGAAGCAGCGCAGTCCTACTACGCCGAGCAATTTGGTATCTCGCAAGATGAAGACATAATCTTTGTGATCAACGAAGCTGAAGAACCTGATCGAACGAGCACTGACTGGTCACACATACAACTTACACGCGACCCCGACGTCCTCGACACATGGTTCTCCTCCGGGCTCTGGCCGATTGGCACTCTGGGCTGGCCGGAAGAGACGGCGGAGATGGGGAAATACTTCCCGACCTCGACGCTCATCACGGGCCAGGACATTTTGTTCTTCTGGGTCGCGCGGATGATGATGATGCAGCTGGCGGTTCTGCCGGAGGACCTGCCCATCGAAAAACGCATCCCGTTCAAGGACGTCTACCTGCATGGCCTCGTGCGCGACGCCAAGGGCAAGAAGATGTCGAAATCCACCGGCAATGTCATCGACCCGCTTGATATCATTGACGAATTCGGCGCCGACGCGCTGCGCTTCTCCTCCGCTGCCATGGCGGCTCTGGGCGGCGTGCTGAAGCTGGATATGGAGCGCATCAAGGGCTACCGTAATTTCGGCACCAAGCTGTGGAACGCCGTACGCTTTGCAGAGATGAATGGCGTCTATGAGGGCGCGGAGACCTTCGCGCAGCCCACCCCCGAGCAGACCGTAAACAAATGGATTATGGGGGAGACTGCCAAGGTGCGCGAAACGGTCGACGCCGCGCTCAAGGCGTACCGGTTCAATGACGCGGCCGACGCGCTCTATAAATTCGTCTGGGGCAAAGTCTGCGACTGGTATGTGGAGCTGTCCAAGCCGCTGTTCTACGACGGCACCGAAGACCAAATGGCGGAGACCCGCGCGACCATGGGCTGGGTCATGGATCAATGCATGATCCTGCTACACCCGATCATGCCTTTTATCACCGAAGAGCTGTGGGGCGTGACCGCGAAACGTACTGAGATGCTCGCAGTCACGGATTGGCCTGAATACGGGGCTGGTCTGGTCGACGCGGATGCTGATCGCGAAATGAACTGGGTGATCACCCTGATCGAAACCGTGCGCTCTGCACGGGGGGAAATGAATGTGCCCGCCTCCCTCGAAGTGCCGCTGCTGCAACTTGACCTCGATGAAGCGGGCCAAGCAGCCTTCACGAATAACCAAGCGCTGATCAAGAAACTGGCGCGTCTGGGCGAGGTCACAGTCGCAGATCACGCGCCAAAAGGCTGCGTGTCCTTGCCAGTTGCGGGCGGGTCATTCGCGATGCCCTTGGAAGGGATCGTCGATGTCAGCGCCGAAAAAGCACGGCTGGAGAAGAGCTTGGGCAAACTGGCCAAAGAGCTCGGCGGGCTGCGCGGGCGGTTGAACAACCCGAAATTCGTAGCCTCCGCGCCGCCAGACGTGGTCGAGGAAGCGCAGGCAAACCTGACAGCGCGGGAAGAAGAAGAGGCGAAACTGAACACGGCCCTGGCCCGTTTGGCAGAGCTGGACTGAATCATTTGTCTCAATTTTGCAGAAAATGACCCAGCGTTAACTTTCTGTAAACCAATCGTGACGCATGGTCATGTCAGTCATTAAGTGTAGCAAAGCTGCACCCTCCCTATGGCAGGAAAGCGCTAAAATGGCGCGATAATTGGGCGGCACGGGGTCACAAACCGCGCCGCCCTATTCTTTTCCAGCCGTCTTTTTCGCCATGCCTCGCGCAATCGCCACCATCTGGTCCGGTTTTCCGATCAACTCCGCCTGCGCCTGAGCTTCCGCGCGCAAGACCTGCGCCGCCTCATCGGATTCTGCCTGTGCAATCAAGGATTTCGCAGCGCGCAGCGCGCTCGGGCTTTGCTGGGCAATGGTGCGCGCAAGTTCCAGGGCGCGCGCTTTTGGATCATCAGCGCGCTCCGTGACAAGGCCCCAGCGTTCCGCCTGCACGGCGTCGATCACATCAGCCGTATAGACCAAGCGGCGCAAGACATCGCTGCGCAGGAGGCGCGGCAGCAGAACCATGCCACCCATATCAGGGACGAGACCCCATTTCATTTCCATGATTGAGAGCCGCGTGTCAGGCGCTGCGATGCGGATATCCGCGCCCGCCGCAAGTTGCAGACCCGCCCCGAAACACACGCCATGCAGGGCGGCAATCACCGGAACCTCAAGGTCGCGCCAGGCGAGGGCAAATTCCTGAAAACTGTTTCTCTGCCCATGCGTGCGTTTGACCAGCACTTCCTGCATGTCCTGCCCCACCAGCGCAGAAAGCGACATGAGGTCAATCCCCGCACAAAACGCGCGTCCCTCGCCGGACAGCAACACGCAGTTGATCTCTGCCCCCTTGAGCGCATGGGCGGCGGCGATGACCTCCTCCAGCATCTCAAGGCTGATCGCGTTCATCTTGTCGGGACGCGCAAGGGTCACATGCGCGATCTTATCGGTGATTTCTGTGGTGACATGGCTCATACGCGAAAGCCTAGGCTGCGGGCCAGGGTGAGGCCAGCGTTACCTTACGACGCGTTTCGCGATGCGCAGGCGCGCGATTGCAAATTCAACCTTGCGCCCGGCGGTTCATCTGTTTTGATCACCGCCATGACAGGACCTCGCTATACCCCGCTCGCCGCCACCCTGCCCGCTTCTGTGCCTTTCGTCGGGCCCGAAGCCCAAGAACGCGCGCGTGGCGCGGCGTTTGACGCCCGGCTTGGCGCGAATGAAAGCGTCTTTGGCCCCTCGCCCAAGGCGATCCAGGCCATGGCTAATGCCGCGTCTGAGGTCTGGATGTATGGCGATCCCGAAAGCCACGACTTGCGCCATGCAATTGCGGCGCATCACGGCGTGGGGGCGGATACCATCATGGTGGGCGAAGGGATCGATTGCCTGCTGGGCTATCTGGTGCGGCTGCTGATCGGCGCGGGTGATGCGGTTGTGACCAGTGACGGCGCGTATCCGACGTTCAATTACCATGTCGTGGGCTTTGGCGGCGCTTTGCACAAAGTGCCTTACGTGGATGATCACGAAGACCCTGCCGCGCTGCTGGAAAAGGCGCAGGAGGTCGGCGCGAAGCTGATTTACTTCTCCAACCCC
>JBCCVD010000050.1:0-8426 GCA_039195745.1 Pseudomonadota bacterium
AGCTCTCGGGCCGGTGTTCCAGTCGCGGCACGCAAAGATGATGCCTCATCTCGAATTTTCCGATTACGATTGGGCGATCTATGTGGATAACAGGGCGTCTCTGACGCTCTTACCTTCTGAAATAATTGATAAAATTTCCACATCCTTTAAAAAACCTACCCCGCTCGGAAAATACCTGTTTTACCACCCCGAACGTAGCAGCGTCCGGGATGAATTGGATGTCTGTCTGAAACTTGGGCATATCAATGAGGTCGAATGGCGAGAAATTCTGTCCCTTTATGAAAGGGTGAAACTGCCGGATCACGCTTCCCTGACGCATAACGCAGTGATGATCCACAAAATGGGGGATCCGGCAACAGAACGTGCAGGGCAACTGTGGTTTGAACTCTTTCTGCGGTATTCGAAGCGCGACCAGCTAACACTGCAGGTTGCAGAACACTTGGCAGCCTGTTCGAGCCATCTGCTTGATTTCCCATTGACCGAGATTGCTAACTGGCCTGTCTACGATGACAAGATAAGAGCACAGACAACACGTCCGAAACATTTCAAACGGCCCCCGTTGCTGACACCTGAAGGCTTGCGGTACCGCATCCGTCGCCAGCGCATCAAACGGCTGATCCGGGACGCCCGAAAAAATGTCTGAACAACTATCGCGGAACTGCAGGGGCGCCTGTGCCGTAATCCTGCAGGATCAAAACACCAAGGCAATCAGGGGACATTGAGAGCAGCAATATGTGTGGAATAATCGGCGTATTTGAGAAACGTCCCGGCATGGGCGCCGACCTTGGTCGGCTGAATGCAGCGCGGGACGTGATGATCAGGCGCGGGCCGGACGCAGCGGGCGATCTTTGTTTCGAAGGCACGGACGGTTGCCATCATTACATGGGGCATCGTCGCCTTTCCATTCAGGATCTCAGTGACCTGGCGGCACAACCGATGACATCTGCTTCGGGGCGATTTTCCATTGTCTACAATGGTGAGGTTTACAATGTATCCGCGTTGACAAAGGAGATTAATGATCAAGGGGTTACGTTGAAATCGACATCGGATACGGAGGTTATTCTCGAAGGCTATGCGCTGTGGGGACCTTCTGTTATTGAAAAGCTGAACGGCATGTTTGCTCTTGCCATTTGGGATCATCGGGAAAACGCGCTTTTTGTAGCCCGGGACCGAATTGGGATCAAACCCCTCTACGTCACCCAAAATGAAGCCGGATTTGCCTTTGCATCGGATGTCCGCGCCCTGCGCGATCTTGGGTATGGGGATGATCTCGATCAAGAGGCACTGGCGCTGTATCTCATGCTGGGATACGTACCTGCGCCGCGGTCGATATGGTCTGGTATCGAAAAGCTGGAGGCCGGCACAACACTGCTTTGGACAGCGGATAGAGAGGCGCGCAAGAGCACCTACTGGTCTGCGCCAACAGAGACTGATTTTGAACAGAGCGTTCCTGATCTTGAAGATCTCATTGATGAAGTTGTGGAGGAGCATCTGCTGTCAGACGTGCCGTTGGGGCTTTTTCTTTCTGGGGG
This sequence comes from Pseudomonadota bacterium, assembly GCA_039195745.1. GTDB lineage: Bacteria > Pseudomonadota > Alphaproteobacteria > Rhodobacterales > Rhodobacteraceae > Litoreibacter. The sequence continues at coordinate 1,533 of JBCCVD010000050.1, forward strand.
CATTGATTCCAGCGTGATCGCAGCCTCGATTGCCGGCATGGGGCACCACAAGGCCGATATCACCGCATTGACGGTGGCCTACCCGGATGTTGCGACCGGTGACGAGGCGCCGGTGGCGGAGCGGACTGCCAAGATATTGGGGATGGACCTGCACCGGCTGGAGCTTGGAGCTCGAAACATACCAAGTTTCAAAGAAGCTGCTGGCACATTGGATGAGCCTCTGGCCTACAATGCTGTCGTCAGTCAGACGGCGATTTCTGAACTAGCCGCTCAGACCGGTTTGAAAGTTGTTCTGACAGGGGATGGTGGAGATGAAGTCTTTGGCGGGTATCGGTGGTATGCGGATGTACCGGACACGGTTGATGCTGTCAGAACCGGCTGGGTAGAAAGGCTGAAGCAACTTAAACCCAGTAACCGCTTACGCGTCCGGGAGCGCAATATGGCGGCCTCTTTTCGGGGGCAGTGCAAGCTTTTCGATCATGCGGCCCGTCTTTTCCCGGCGTTCAGACCTGAACAGACAGCGCAGCTTCTGGGGACAGTGACGGCCGATGCCTGCTCTGATTTGCTGCGGGAGGCTCTGAGCCGACATGATGCGCCCGGAATGCATTGGAAAAGGCGGCGCCAGCGCATTGATCTTTACACCTTTTGTCAGGACGTATGCCTGCCCAAAGTGGACCGCGCCGGCATGGCTTTTTCGATTGAGGCCCGCCCGCCTCTGCTTGATCACCGCATCGTGGAATGGGGGTTGTCGCGCCCCGTTACGGAGACCTATGACGCGGCACCCAAGAATGCACTGCGCCGGATTGTGGAAAACCGTGGGCTGGGCTTCCTGCTCTCGGAACCCAAGCGTGGTTTTAGCCTGAAAATGGCGGCCACACCGGATACGCGGACGATGAGCAGAGAAATTGACGCGCAAGCCAGCGCCCTTGGCCTGTCGGACCACTGGGCGCAGATTTCACATCGGCGGACGCAGAATTATCAATATATGATGGACACACTTTACTTTCTCTGCCTTTGGCGGCATGCGCAGCATTCCTGAAGCAAAGGCAGATCAATGACGCACCATCTGGCCCCTTTCGACGATCTGAAGATCATTTCTTCCACCCAACCAGACCCGGATGCTTTTACGCTTTGTGCCATCGCACGCAATGAAATGTATTTTTTGCCTGCTTTTCTTGCGCATTACCGCAAGCTTGGTGTTGAGCAGTTTGCCATTCTCAATGACCGGTCCGATGACGGTACCACGGAATATCTGCTGGCGCAGCCTGATGTCGTGATGCTGTCGAGTAACTATGCCTATGGGGATACGGTTGAGTTGTCCGAGACACTGGAGGGCCTGATCTCCCGTGGCCGTATTCTCTATATCTGGCGCAGCTTGTTATTTGACCGTTTTGCCAAAGGACGCTGGGGCGTGCAGGTCGATCTGGATGAGCTTATTCATTTACCTGAGGGCACAACTTTTCAGGACCTTGCACGCCGCCTCGATGCAGAACAGGCACAGGTGGCCATGGGGGTCATGCTGGATCTTTATCCAGCGGATCTGGCCACCCTCGCGGCGCAAAGGGATGACAAGCATCTTGACCCTGACACTGGGTGGTATTTCGATGGAGAACCACATCTAGCACTGCTTGCAGCCAGCCCCCCGAAGATGCAGCATCCGGGCGCGCGGGCGCGGCTTTACCAGACATACGGGTTGACCGAGCTTTATCCGAAGTTTGGTATCACCACGCCGATGAGCCGCTTTCGCAGAATGCGTAAAACCCGGTTGGGGTTGCGTATTTTGCCTTACAATACTGTCCACAAACCGGTCATGGCTAAATGGCCGGATGGCGCTCTCTTCTCCAGTTCGCATAACACGAATATCGCGGCTTCGACGCAGGTGCTTTTGCCGATGCCGCACTATCGGTTTACCGGGGCGCTCTATCGCAAGATCGAAACGGCAATCCGCGAGAACTCCTACAGCGCAGGATCGCGTGACCACCATTTGATGGCTGAATTACTCAAAAGAATGGGAGAGAAAAAAGGGGTATTCACCTATCGTAAATCTCTACCCTTGGGAGATTTTGACGCCTTCCGTAAGGGTGGGATCGCCTTGGGCCTATAGTCCCTAACCTGGGTTATTCCCAATAGAGATTGATGTTCGGCTTTTTGATATTATAGGCGCGGCGCCGTAGTTCTGCGACCCGTGGCTCATGTCCCGGGATGCGCGTTTCATGGGTTTCGGCAAAGACGTGATGGATGCGTTTCAGCAGTTCCGTGTCGTCGAGCAAGGCTTCGAGTAGGTCCACTTCGGCGCCTTCAATATCGATTTTCAATACGCTGATCTCTGTATCCAGATCCCGCATGAATTTCAAAAGGTCGACCTGCCGTACCTCCTGCGCGTTGTCATGGCTGATGTTGGACTTCGTTGCGATCAGAGAGCTGGATTGTGAGTTGAACGTCGGGTCTTTGTCAAAATCCGGGTGTCGAAAGAGCTGAACCGTACCATCGCTTGTGCTCGCCGCAGCTTCGACAATTTCGACATTGTCGAGATCTTTCAAATTGGTGCGCAGGGTCTCGCAGGTCCAGGGGTCAGGCTCAAAAGCATAGACTTTCTTTGCGGTGCTGGCCAACATCCGGGTGTATTCACCCATATTGGCACCCAGATCGATGCAGACCTTGCCCGCAGAGTTCCTGACAGCCTGCATAAACTGCCATTGCGCGCCTCGCACATTGTACTTGTTGGCGTATTTTCTGCCGGGAGCGCCCGGCAGGTGGCTCAACAATCTGTACTTGAAAAGCTTTGCGGTGCTCATGTGCTCTGCGTCCCTTATTGTTATCCCTTTCTCGCGCACTTTATTGAGGGGCACAATAGTGCAAGGCATCAGCGCATGGCGTTGGCCGAGCAATCTTGCCAGGCAATTTAAACGGCACTAAACATACGCAGAGAGCGTAAATCTCAGCAGAATGATGAGATTGCTTGAAGACCCAAGGGCAATTCCGCAATGAATAAATCTGCTGCTTCCGGGGCCGGGTCTCTGCGCGCGAGTATAGCCCAAGTCTTTCAACCAGAGCTTTTTCTGATTGTTGCGACCCTTGTTGTCTTCGAAATTTACAACAAGACCTTTGAAGGGTTACAGGACAGCGGCATCTGGCCTTCATGCTTTGCGCCGCTCATTGCCTTGGTGATGTGTCTCCTGGCACCAGGCCCTCGTGCGGCAGAGGTCATAAAACCCGTCCGTATTATCGCGCGTGTTATTGCCGTGCTTCTGGGGTCTATGTGGCCCTTGCCCCGATTACTTATCCTGCAGGTGTTTCCGCGAGCGCAGACTGGGCGATGCTTATCGTCAAAGTGTCTGTAGTCGGCGCGCTCTTTGGTATGGTCGTTTCGTTTTGGAGACCAGCTTTCGTTTTTTTACCCGCAGCCGTTGTGATGCAGCAGAAAGCTGTTGCTGCGATGCTTTTCGACACTGGGATATCCAAAACGGATTATATTCCCGTGCTGGCAATGGCCGGTTTTCAAGGGAAGCCTCAAAATATGCTGAACGGGTCATCTCTGTTGATGCCAGCGAAGCGGCACATGTTGCGTTCCGGAATATGCGAAAGCATGAGATAGATTCAGTGGGTGTTGTGCGTGCAAGCGTTCTGGAGTTGCCGATCGCGGATGCTGCGGTGGATTATACTTTTTCCATCGGTGTCATGCAGCATACTGGCAATGGCCCTCAGATGGTGTCCGAGATGGCCCGGATTGTGCCCAAGGGGCATAATGTTTCGCTGAATTGCTATGGAACGGGAACAGAGACATACGAGAAGATTGATGCAGCCATTCGCGCACGCACGACCAAGATGAGTCAGGAAGACAAGATGCGGTTTGCAAACAGAATTGCCAAAACGCATCGCGGTATCCTGAAAATGGGGGCCCTCGGCAGAATGATCGACCGGCAGCTTCATAAATACATGTGTATCCGACCAACATTGGTTCAGATGTATGATTGGTACGCTCCGGCAATCGCGCATCATTACGACCCCGAGCAGTTGTCACGCGTTTTTTCGGAGAACGGGCTTGAGGTCATCGCCGCCAATTTCCCTTTCCATAAAGCAGGATACAGCGATGAAAAACGTAAAAAAAGGGCGACGGCTTTCAATATGTTGCTGCGCAAGACATAGGAGAAACGATCAGAATCGTAACTGACGATCCGAGGCAGGCCATCAGGATTGAGACACTTTTGACGCCACGCCTCTGATCCATTGCGATGCTTTACAGGCGCGGTGATCCCTCTTACGTAAGAAATCTCACCAGATCCGGGCATTGTCACAATGATCAAATCCCTTCAGGGAAACATAAATACGGAAATGCTGGGGCGGCTTTTGCGGGAAAACCTGCGGTTGCAGGCTGTCAATTATGGCATCGCCGTTGTGGCAATGATCGTGATTGCGATCACGACTGCGCTGACTGCATGGATAATGAAAGACATCATCGATTCCATGGTCGAAGCCGGCAACAGATCAGCCGTATTTTCCGTCGCCGCAGCGGTTGCGGTGATCTTTATGGTGAAAGGTATTGCCTCTTACGTTCAGGTTGTTGCACTCAGCCGTGCAGGCAACAGGATCGTCGCCGATCAACAGCGCAAGCTATATGACAGGTTGCTCAAACACGGGGTATCTTTTTTTAACTCTCTGGATTCGTCCAATATCCTGATGCGTGTGACCACCTCAGCGCAATCCGCACGGGTAGTGATTGATACGTTGATCATGGGGTTTGTTCGGGATTTGCTGACCTTGGTTGGGCTCATTTCAGTGATGATTTATCAGCAGCCTACGTTATCGCTGTTCTCGCTGATTTTCGGACCGCTGGCGATTTTGGGTGTGCGGCAGATTCTGAAACGCGTGCAAGGTATCGTTGAAGCGAATATAGCTTCCACAGCCGAGATCATCAAAGTCGTGCAGGAAACCTCGACGGGGATCCGCGTCGTCAAAGCCTTTGCCCTGGAAAAACATATGGCCGCGCGGATGAATGCAGCTGTCTCAAGGGTGGAAAGCCGTTCGAATGCGATGGCGCGGCTTTCAGGGGCGACCAGTCCGCTGATGGAAACGCTCTCCGGTTTTGCGATTGCCTCGGTGGTTGCGCTTAGTACCGTTAGTATCTTTGGCGACGATGCAACATCTCCAGGCGAATTGATGTCTTTCGTGACGGCTCTGCTGATGGCTTATGATCCGGCGAAGAGGCTGGCGCGGATGCGGGTCAATATCGAAGCAGGCCTCGTGGGCGTGGGGCTGATGTATCAGATCCTCGATACACCGATTGCCGTCAACGAAGAATCCCAAGCGGCTCCTTTACCAAGCGGTCCCGGACAAGTGCAGTTTCAGAATGTCAATTTCAGTTACGAGGACAAAAAACCTCTACTACGCAGTCTCAATGTTACTTTCGAAGCGGGTAAGACCACAGCTCTCGTCGGGCCTTCCGGTGGCGGTAAATCCACGATTATCAATCTGATCCTGCGTCTTTATGATCCGGTAGAGGGACAGATTGAGATTGATGGGTTCGATCTGCGCCACGCTACTTTTGCCTCCCTGCGTGATAAGATTGCCTTTGTTGGTCAGGAAACATTCCTGTTTAACGGGACCCTGAAAGAAAATATTGCCATGGGTCGGGAAAGCGCGACCGATGATGAAATCGTCGCCGCAGCCAAAGCTGCTAATGCGCATGATTTCATCCAGAGTATGCCACAGCAGTATAATACTGATGTAGGTGAAAACGGTGGCAACCTCTCGGGCGGGCAGCGTCAGCGCATTGCCATTGCGCGTGCGATCCTGCGCGACAGCCCGATCCTGATCATGGATGAGGCGACCAGTGCGCTTGATTCAGAATCCGAATATCTTGTGAACGAGGCCCTGCAGAAACTGTCCAAAGGCCGCACCACGATTGTCATCGCGCATAGGCTCTCCACCATATTGAGTGCGGATAAGATCGTGGTGGTCAAGGAAGGCCAGGTGGTGGAACAGGGAACTCAAAGCGAGCTGCTATCGCAAAATGGCATATTCCGAACCCTCTATGACCGGCAATTCAGCGCGGCAGAATAAACGGGTTAGAGTGCGTGGCTGAGCTGTGCCAGCGCTTGGGTCAGCAGCTTTTCGGCTGAAGCAGGGGCTTTCGTCTCAATATAGAGCCTGAGTTCCGGAGCGTTGCCCGAAGGCCGGACGTGGATCACATCCCCGTCCGTAAGGTTCATGCGTAGCCCGTCGGTCAGGTCCATGCGCAGCTCTTGCTTGCCCAGTGACGCCAGAAACGCGGCGCGGGCGGTGGGGTTGTTCTGCCAAGTCTCCAACAGCACACGGCTTTTGTTCTGATCCACGTCCTGCAGCCGGTCCGCCACCGTGACGATGGGCGGTTCCTGCGCGACGCGGGCGGCAACGCCCCCTTCCCTGCTTGCATAGAGCACGGTCAGGAGTGGCAGCGTGCAATCGCGCGTGATCAGCGGAGCCAATGGGCCCGCAGGCCCCTGTGCTGGGAAGCCCAGCAGAAACCCGCCATTGGCCTCATAGCCGACCACCCGGCCCTGCGCATTTTCCATCGCGGCGATGACATAAGGCGAGCCGATCTGCGTCAGCTGCACGTCTTTGAACCCCTTCATCGTCACCCCGCTGTTGGAGGAGATCGGCGTAGCGATGGTCTCGGCCCCCAGGGTTTCCGCGGTGATTTGCCCCAGGATGTCACCGGGGATCACACGGCCGGTCTCATCTGCCAGCAGGGGGCGGTCGGAATCGCCATCGGTGGAGACCAGCGCGTGCAAGCCGTGGGTTTTCACCCAGTCGGTAATCCGGACACGCACCTCCGGGGCGACGGCTTCGGTATCGACGGGAATGAAGGTCTCGGAGCGGCCAAGCTCGATCACCTCGGCGCCGAGATCCGTCAGG
>JBCCVD010000051.1:0-8079 GCA_039195745.1 Pseudomonadota bacterium
CCCAAACATCTCGACGAAAAAGTCGCCCGCCTGCACCTGGCCCGCATCGGCGTGAAGCTGACCAAGATGGACAAAGAGCAAGCCGACTACATCGGCGTCCCACAAGACGGACCATTCAAACCTGAACATTACAGGTATTAATTGAAATCCCTATCGGGATTAATCAGCGCCACCCTGCTTATCGGCGGGGTGGCGCTTTGCATCTGGCAGCTTTGTGTACACCCCCAAACCCCGCTACCCAGGGAGTGGAATCCCACCAAGCGCCTTTATGTGGGCGATCCGGTCACTTTGATGACCGGGTGGAAATTGGACGCTGCCGCTGGCGATCCAATGCTTTGCAAAGAGGTGCTGGCTCAAGCGGAGGCAAGGTTTGATGACTTGCCGGACAAGATTGTCTCGGATGTTTGCCATATCAAAGGACAGGTTCGATTGCGCGCGGTGGGCCAGTCGCGGCTTCGCCCGGTTGAGACGACCTGTGCTATCGCCCTACGCACGGCGATGTGGGAAAGGCACGGTCTCCAACCTGCGGCGCGGGCCCATCTTGACACCGAGGTGAGCGGTATCGCGCATTTCTCAAGCTACAATTGCAGACCAATCCGCACGACAGGCGGTAACAGTCGCCGCATGAGCCTGCATGCCAGCGCCGAGGCTCTGGATGTCGCGGGTTTTACCCTCGCCGATGGGCGGCAATTGATCATGAAACGCGATTGGGGTGCAGAAAACACCTTCTTCACAGCGGCCCGTGACAGCGCATGTGACTGGTTCAAGACGACGCTGGGACCTGACTATAACGCGCTTCATGCGGATCATTTTCACCTGCAGTCTCGCGGTTGGGGCACGTGTCGGTAGCATTCCACCGCTTGCGGGGAAATCTTGCGGCAATTTTTCCTTTGTATTGGCCTCGTTAACCATTAGCCTCCCCGCCAAGGCCAAAGCTTAGAGGCCGAACGGCCCTAAAGGGGCAGAAACTATTGGTGGGAGACAAACCAAATGGGCAAAAGAGACGAACTGATTGCGCAATACGCAGATGACTTGAAAAACAAGTGCGGGATGACCCCCGACATGGATCTGCTCACGAAAGTCACAATCGGATGTGGTCCAGCTATCTACAACGCGGACGCCTCGACAGTTGCAGGCAGCCAGGCGGAAGAGTTGGAAACAGTGAAAAACAACTTCTTGATCAAAAAGCTTGGTTTGTCAGATAGCCCCGACCTGGTGGATGCGATCAATTCCGTGATCGAAACCTATGGCAAGTCAGAGCGCAACAAATACCGCGTTGTTGTCTATTACATGCTCACCAAACACTTCAAAAAAGAAGCGGTTTACGGCTAAACAGGCGACATTCCGGTCAACAATGCGCCCGCCATCTCGGCGGGCGTTTTCTATTTGAACAGAATTTCAGTTGAATTCGACGGGCTATTTCTTTGCACTCTTCCGGGCTGCAGAGTACACATACATATCCCGCCAGTAGGGCAGGAACCGAAATTCTGATTGAACACGTGTGGTGCGACTTTGATGAAGCACGTGGGGTAGAAGAGGGTTCCGACTGGGGGGTCGGGGCCCTTTTTGTCTTCAGAAATATAAAAGCTGTTGTATCTGACTGAGCGCGCTCACGTTTCGCTTAGAGCTATAACGATGCTCCATTCTTCGGCAGTCACTGGTTGCACCGACAAACGGGAATTCTTCACAAGGACCATGTCTGAAAGCCGTTCATCGGCCTTAATCTGATCCAGATGAACTGGGTTTTTCAAGGTTTTGACGGCTTTGATATCGACGCATTCCCAGCGCTCATCATTGGTTGTGCTGTCGGCATGAGCTTCAGCAATCACTTCAACAATGCCGACGACCTCCCGGTCCTTTTGCGAGTGATAAAAGAAACCCTGATCACCGACCTTCATCTGGCGCATGAAATTGCGCGCTTGGTAATTACGCACACCGTCCCATTCTTCGCCGATTTCGCCTTTCGCGACTTGCTGGTCCCATGACCAGGTCGAGGTTTCCGACTTAAAAAGCCAATATGCCATGCTTAACCCTCCTGTTCGGATTTGAGTGGACGGGACAGCAGCAAATCAAGCGCTTGCTGCAGGCTGATGCGTTCGGAGACAAGACCCGCCACAACTTTTGTGATCGGCATCTCTATGTCATGCGCATCAGCGAGGCTCAGCGTGGCTTGCGCTGTTGCGCGCCCTTCGACGGTCTTGCCTTCCGGCGGTGTCTCACCTGCGCCAAGCGCAAACCCGAAGGCATAGTTGCGCGATTGACCTGATGTGCACGTCAGCGCGAGATCGCCAAACCCGGATAGTCCCTGCAGCGTTTCCGGCTGTGCACCAAGCTTGAGGGCAAGGCGATTGGTCTCGGCCATGCCGCGGGTCATAAGCGCCGCCCGCGCGCTTTCGCCGAGGCCTGCGCCCATACAGATCCCGCAGGCAATTGCGATGACGTTCTTGAGTGCGCCGCCCAGTTCTGCGCCAATTGGATCGTTCGACCAATAGAGCCGCAAAGTGTCAGATGTCAGTGTCGCCTGTAGGTCTTGCCCCAAAGCCCTGTCTGCGCAAGCAAGGGTGAGAGCCGTTGGCTTGCCCTGCGATATGTCTGTTGCAAAGCTTGGGCCGGTCAGGACTGCCGTTGGGCAATCAAGCGCCTCGCCGATCACGTCTGTTGGTCGCCGTGCCGTATCCAACTCTATCCCTTTGCAGCAGGCAATCGCGGCTTTTGGCGCGCAGTTGAGCCCTTGCAGGTACTCTGCGAGCGCCTGCATTGGAATTGCGAGCAACAGGATGTCGTCTGGCGCTATTGTTGGTTCTGCGGTGAGTTCCATGTGATCCGGCAGCAAGACCTCCGGCAATCTCGGGGACCTGCGCGTTTCAATAATCGGCCCCATGTTGCGCCCTGTCAGGGTTACGGACTTTTCGATTGCCAAGGCGAGGGCCGTACCAAATGCACCTGCACCAGCGACGACAATTTTACTCATGCTTTGGCTCCTCTTTTGCCGGAACCTAGCATAGGTTGCGCTCGATCATCCAAGGGCCATCTGGGGCGCGCCGCCAAACTCATGTCGTCGCGCCTACCTGTGCGGTATTGCTCAAGGCCAGCCCAGGCGATCATCGCGGCATTGTCAGTACACAGCCTTAACGGGGGGGCGACAAACTGCGCATTGGCGGCGTGTGCGACCTCTTGCAGGGCCGCTCTGATCGTCGCATTGGCCGCAACGCCCCCGGCAACGGCGATTGCAGGCGTCTCGCTTTCAGCCAATGCGCGTCGTGTTTTTTCTGCCAATACGTCAGCGACTGCGTCTTGGAAGCTGGCCGCCAAATCCGCTTGATCCTGACGGTAAAGCCCAGATTGCTTGGAAATCAGAGCATCCCGCGCTCGCAAAACTGCTGTTTTCAAGCCTGAGAAGGACATGTCGCACCCATCCCTGTCGAGCAAGGGACGAGGCAGCTTGAACCGAGTTGCATGGCCACCAAGCGCTGCCTTCTCAATTTCTGGCCCGCCGGGTTGTTTCAACCCAATTAGTTTTGCAACTTTGTCGAACGCTTCCCCCGGGGCATCATCAATTGTACCGCCCAAACGAGTAAATCGTGTTGCGGAGTGGACGGTGAGGAATTGGCAATGCCCGCCGGAGACGAGCAGCATGAGATAAGGGAAAGGCAAATTGTCTGTCAGTCGGGGTGTCAACGCGTGACCGGCAAGGTGGTTCACGCCGATCAGCGGCTTATCAGAGCCCGCAGCCAACCCCTTGGCGCACATGACCCCCGACATCACGCCGCCAATGAGACCCGGGCCCGCAGTTACCGCAATCGCGTCGATCTGCGTTAGGCGAACAGCCGCAGTCGCAAGGGCCTGTTCGACCATGAGGTCAAGTTTTTCGGCATGTGCGCGCGCCGCTATTTCCGGCACGACACCCCCGAAGGCCGCGTGCAAATCTGTTTGGCCAAACACTTCTGAAGATAGAATTTGCGGCAGCTGGCCGCTCGTGTGACGCACAACCGCAGCGGCCGTGTCATCACAGCTGCTTTCAATGCCGAGAATGGTCATAGTGTCAGACAAGTCGGGACCGATGTTGCGTGGCTCTATTGCCGGAGGTAACACTGCGCCATGGACCTTACAATGCAGTCCCTGTCCTGATGTACGTGTTGCTGACCCGGCCAGAGGTGCAGGCCCGCGACTTTGCGGGCACATTGCCTTCCCGCTTCGAAGTCGTCATCTCGCCTGTCCTTGAGATTAAATTTTTGCCGGTCGCAACAGATGTCACCTCCTTTAATGCCGTCGTTTTCACGTCTCAGAACGGCGTATTGGCATTTGAAAATGCGGGACTGGAGGCAGGAATGCCAGCTTTTTGCGTTGGCGACAAAACCGCCGCATTAGCGACGCGCATCGGGCTCAAAGCTGTGTCAGCGGGCGGCAATATTGATGACTTAAACGCGTTGCTTGAGGCCAGTTCACCAAACGGACGGTTCTTGCATGTCAAAGGCGTGCACACAGCGGGTGAGGTCAAAGGCAATGTGACGCGGGTGACAGCCTATGACCAGGTTGCGCTGCCTCTGAACACGCGTGTGCGCGATATTCTTGCCAAGCCGTGCGAGGTGCTGGTCCCGCTGTTTTCTCCACGCTCCGCACAGCTTTTTCAGCAACAGATCGATGCAACGGTCAGATCTTCCTTGCATGCCGTGTGCCTTAGCAAGTCCGTTGCTTCTGTGCTGGACCCGGCGATATTTGCGTCCGTGCATGTCTCCGAGAAACAAACAGCGCAGTCCATTCGGGACAAATTGTCAGATCTCTTCCCCGCTGCATCAGCTTGAGGCCAAGCGAATTTCCGGGCTATGTTGAGCAGCGGTCGGATTTTCTGCGACTCGCCGCGCGCTGCATGAAGGATGTCTGTATTGGCCAAATCGTCGAAATCGTCGCCCCGCAAGAAGAAACCTTCTGCGAAGCAAGAAGATGCGGTTGTTGACGCTGAAGTAATGAATGACACTGGAACACCGGCTGCGGGGGTCGCATCCACCGAGAATGATCCAGTCGCAAAGTCCATTCCCGAAGAACATGAGCCTGTGGATTCAGAAGTTGAAGACGCGGTAACGCTCCCTGAGCCTGAGCCTGAGCCTGAGCCTGAGCCTGAGCCTGAGCCTGCGTTAGACGCTGAGGCGGACGACGCCAGTCAAGGTGATCCAGCGGAAACGGCGCCTGTGAGCGAAGAAGTCGCTGAGCCTGTGGCGCAGGAGCCTGCTCCGCTTCTGTCAGAGCAGTCAACGACCAATGGCGGCTTGTTCCCGTCGATCCTCGGCGGCGTGATCGCTGGTGCGCTTGGATTTGGTGCCGCATTGCTGATTTTTCCAGACGGTTGGCGCGGACAAGACACCTCTATCGTGACGAATTTGCAGTCTGGCCTCGCTGAGCAGAAAGAGAACCTGTCAGCTTTGACCGATCAGGTCGGTGCGCTGGGCGGTCGGTTGGATGACGGGATTGAGAGCTTGAAGGCAGAGATTAGCGAGCGTGCTGGCGTTGTTTCTGACTTGAGCGAGCGCCTGAACCGACTGAGCGAAGGTGATGGCATGGTCGCGCTGCCTGATGATGTGCAGATCCTGCTCAACGCCCAGAAAGAACGGATCGCGGCTTTATCCGAAGAAGTGGCCGGGATGGCCGCTACAGCGAAAGCACAAATGGAAGCGGCGGCGGATCAACAGGAATCTGCTGAACAAGCCGAAGCGCGGGTTAAGGCGCGTGCAGCAATGCAGGACATTCGTCTGGCGCTGGTGAGTGGCGCCCCTTTCGCCGATGCGCTGACAGAGGTGTCACCAGCTGTTGATGTTCCCGAAGGCCTGCAAGCCGTCGCAGATGAAGGCGTGCCGACACAGGCTGAGGTTCAGCAAGGCTTCCCCGCGGCGGCGCGGGCTGCCTTGTCCAAAGCCATTCGCGAAGAAGCTGGTGATGATACGCAAAGTCGCATCAGTCTGTTCTTCAAAGATCAGTTGAGTGCTCGATCTCTGACACCTCAAGAAGGCGACAGTGCCGACGCGATCCTGTCTCGCGCAGAAGCAGCCGTGAAGGCGGAGGACTTGGCGGGTGCAATAAGTGAGATTGAAAGCCTACCGGATTCTGCCAAGGCGGAATTTGCAGAATGGCAAGCAAGCGCGTCAGCGCGGATGGCAGCGATGGACGGTTTCGAAACCGTCTCAAGCGCCCTGAACGGGAATTAGGATACACGTTATGCTTTGGTCTTTAGTCAAAATTCTCGTTTTTGTCGCCATAGTTGTAGCAGCCACTTTCGGTGTGATTTCACTGATTGAAACAAGTGGTGAAGTACGGATCTCCGTCGCAAACACTGAGCTTACTCTTACGCCTCTTTTCACGATTGTCGGCCTTGCACTGCTGATGTTTGCCTTCTGGGTGACCCTCAAGGTCATCAATCTGTTGGTCGCTGTGTTTCGGTTTCTCAATGGCGATGAAACTGCAATTTCGCGCTATTTCGACCGCTCACGTGAGCGCAAGGGGTTTGAAGCGCTCGCGGATGGTTTGATGGCACTCGCATCAGGCGAAAGCCGGACAGCTATGGCGAAAGCCGCCAAAGCCGAAAAGTACTTGAAACGTCCTGAACTCACCAATCTCATCACCGCGCAAGCTGCCGAGCAATCGGGCGACACGCGTAAAGCGCAAGAGGTCTACAAGCGCCTGTTGACCGATGAGCGGACCCGTTTTGTGGGTGTAAGGGGTATCATGAAGCAAAAGCTGGCTGACGGAGATACGGACACAGCTTTGAAGCTGGCGGAAAAGGCATTTGCCCTGAAGCCAAAGCATGAAGAAACGCAAGATACCTTGCTGCAACTTCAGGCCGGTTCTGAAGACTGGTCAGGTGCGCGCAAAACGCTCAACGCAAAGCTGCGTCATGGCAGCATGCCGCGCGATGTCCACAAGCGCCGTGATGCTGTGCTTGCGCTGTCTGAGGTCAAGGATGTCGTTGCAGATGGCAGCTCCATCGAAGTGCGCGAAGCAGCGATTGAAGCCAACCGCTTGTCTCCGGAACTCATTCCAGCGGCAGCGCTTGCGGCGCGCTCCTATGTTGCGCAGGGCAAGAACCGTTATGCGACCCGTGTGCTCAAGAAGGCTTGGGCAAGCCAGCCGCATCCGGAACTCGCCGCAGCCTATGCGGAGATCGAACCAAATGAGACGCCACAGGCGCGCATCAAACGCTTTGCGGCACTGATAAAAGGCACGTCTGATCATCCGGAAAGCAAAATGCTGATGGCCGAATTGCACATCGCCGCAGAAGATTTCCCCGGGGCGCGACGCGCCTTGGGCAAGCTGCTCGATGAGCATGAGACCACGCGCTCCCTCACGATCATGGCGGCAATTGAGCGCGGCGAGGGATCCGCCGATGCAGTCGTGCGTGGATGGCTTGCAAAAGCGCTTACAGCATCACGCGGCCCGCAATGGGTATGTGACAATTGTCAGAATGTTCAGGGCTCCTGGGAGCCCGTCTGCAGCAATTGTCAGGGCTTTGATACGCTGAGCTGGAAAGAAGCGCCCAAGGCAGAGGTTGTTCCGTCCACAGGTGCAGAGATGCTCCCGCTTATTGTCGGGGCGATTGAAGATCAGTCGACAGAGACGAGCGATGAGGTCGATGACATTATCGAGGCGGCGGTTGAAGAGAGTTCTGATGCAAAGCCCGAAGAAGTAAAATAGCTCTTCCCCCATTTGGCGCGGAGTGCTACAGACCGCGCCGACGCCTCAATAGCTCAGCTGGTAGAGCAGGTCCTTCGTAAGGACAAGGTCGGGGGTTCGAGTCCCTCTTGAGGCACCACTATCCCGCTCAGGTACAACCAATTCGGCCCAATGCTGAACTTGGTGCTGGTCTTGGAATGCTGCGGCCGTTGCCCGCTTACTAGCCATTCGTCGCCCGTGTGCAGTCTATGTCTGACCCAGCCCCCTGAAATCAGGGCATAGAGTTGTTAGTAATCCGTCCAAGCAAAGGATGGACTATGAAACGCAGATTTCGTGCCGAGCAGATCATTGGGATGATCAAGGAATCCGAGGCTGGCGTGAAGGCGCAGGAGCTGTGCCGGAAGTATGGGATCAGCGACG
>JBCCVD010000052.1:0-8078 GCA_039195745.1 Pseudomonadota bacterium
CACTGATCTGGGGATGATCATCTGGCCCGGCGGGACCTTTGCCGAAACCAACGATGCGCTCTATGGCTTCCAACACAGGGGGCTGTTTGATCCCGGTGCAAGCGGCGGCCGCCCCGGGCTTGCGGACATCTTCGCCTTTGCAGAGGCCAATAACATGGCAGTCTCCGTGGTGCTGCCATCGGTCAGATATCAGGATGATCCGGAGGATTTGAAGGCCGGCGCGCAGGCGTTTTTCGAAGACGTCTATTCCGGCGAGTTTGGCGCTTTGCCTGAGAAGTTGATCTTCGAGATTGGCAACGAATATTATGATGTATTTGACGGCGACGCAGTGACACAGGCGCAGGACTACGCGCAGGTTGTCAACGCCTATGCGGATGTCATCACAGATATTGAAGAGCGGTTTGAAACAGACCCGGATCAGGTGCGCTTCAGTCTGCAACTTGGCAAATCGGAAGAGGCCAATGATGCCATTCTGGACACGCTCAACGATGATTCCCTGCTGATCACTGACTTGTTGACCCATCACCGCTTTGCCTTTGGCCCAAACGGCGCCGATAAGCAGGTGGAACTGACAGGCGAGTCGCTTGATGATTTCAACGAGGCCATTACCGAGGCCGGCGGCGAGGAGGCGAACCTCTATCTTTCCGCCTATAACACGGCCAGCTTGACCCGCAACGAAGCAGCGCAGGAATATCTTGAGACCAATCGCGGCGAAGATGTTGATCTGGACGGACGCAGCAATCTTGCGTTTGAACAGTTCTACCAGGACAAGCTCGACGCGCGCGCGCACGGGTTGGATCACGGCGAGAACCTGCTGCAGCTCTACAGCTCTTATCAGCCGCTGGGCGTGGAGGCTGCAGGCGTCTATGGGTGGGACACGGTACATGCCGCACGCTCCAGTCTGGATGGCACAGACGACGCGCCCTATATTTTTGCAGGCGGTGCCACGCAAGACATGATGGCTGAGAGTCTGATCGGCACCAAGGCGCTGGACTGGTATCAGGACAATGATCACAAATCCCCTGAAGAAACTTCCATCTTCGGATTCGACAGTGACGATAAGCTGGTGATTTTTCTGGCCGCTGGCGAGTTCGAAGGGGACAGCATGAAGACCTCCCTCTCCTTGACGGGATTGGGGGAGACGATTGCCGTTTGGGGCGAAAGCCTCACCTCTGAAACGCCTGAAAACTGGCAGGAATTGTTTGGCATTCCGGAGACGCCGGGCGTTGATCAGTCACCGGAGGCTGAGACATTTGCCCTTGGTATTCGTGAACAATTCGCGCCAAAGCTGAATGACGGGGCGCTGGAGCTGGAATTCACCCAACCCGGCGAGATCGTGCGCCTGACATTCGCGCGCACCGAAGAAGGCAAGGCCGAGATCGCGGACTGGCACGAAGGCACAGAGACTGACCTGTCCGGCGTCGAGGCGACGGAATGGTCCGATGTCACCGGCGAAGGTGAGGATGACAGTGCCGCCTTGGAGGGTGACGGCGATGATGATGGCGGCGGCGGTTTCCCGGCCGAAGCGCTTCTGATCGGACTGCTATTGCCGCTGCTGATGGGCGGGATGTAGCGCGCCCTAGAAAAACGCCTGTAGACCAGTGATAGCACGCCCCAGAATCAACGCGTGCACATCATGCGTGCCCTCATAAGTGTTGACCGTCTCAAGGTTCATCATGTGGCGGATCACCTGGAATTCTTCCGATATACCATTGCCACCGTGCATGTCGCGGGCATGGCGGGCAATGTCCAGCGCCTTTCCACAATTGTTGCGCTTCATCAGCGAGATCATTTCCGGTGCCGCATTGCCTTCATCCATCAAGCGTCCGACTCGCAGGGAGCCCTGTAGCCCCAGCGTGATCTCTGTCGCCATATCGGCGAGCTTCTTCTGAAAAAGCTGGGTTTGCGCGATGGGCTTGCCGAATTGTTTGCGATCAAGCCCGTATTGCCGCGCTGCATGCCAACAAAACTCCGCAGCGCCCATGACGCCCCAGCTGATGCCATAGCGCGCGCGATTGAGGCAGCCGAATGGGCCTTTCAGCCCCTCAACATTGGGCAGCAGCGCGTCAGCGCCCACTTCGACATTGTCCATCACAATTTCGCCCGTGGTCGAGGCGCGCAAGCTTTGCTTGCCACCGATCTTGGGCGCGGAAAGGCCGGTCATGCCCTTCTCCAGCACAAAGCCGCGGATTTTGCCGCCATGCGCCTCCGATTTTGCCCAGACGACGAAGACATCGGCGAATGGGGAATTCGAAATCCACATCTTTGAGCCGGAAATCACGTAGCCGTCGCCCTTGGCTTTGGCCACGGTTTTCATGCCGGCCGGATCTGATCCGGCATCCGGTTCGGTCAGGCCAAAACAACCTATCAGCGTGCCCGCAGCGAGACCCGGCAAGTATTTCTGACGCTGCTCTTCGCTGCCATAGGCATAGATCGGATACATCACGAGCGAGGATTGCACTGACATCATGGAACGGTAACCGGAATCGACCCGCTCAATTTCACGCGCGACCACACCGTATGTGACATAGGAGGCGCCGAGCCCACCGTATTCCTCGGGCACTGTCAGCCCCAGCAAACCGGCCTCACCGAACTTCTTGAAAATGCCCGGATCGGCAGCTTCTTCGCGGTAGGCTTCCACGACCTTCGGAGCCAGTTCCGATTGCGCAAAGCTGTTGGCCGCGTCGCGCAACATGCGCTCGTCTTCGGTCAGTTGATCTTCCAGCCGGAAGGCATCTTCCCAGTCGAACCGCGCCATGTCAGGGGCGTCTTTGGCTTTGATCGGTGTGGATACATTCATGGGGCGTCCTCCGCTGTCGCTTTGTCAGCGTTCTACGCTTGACGCGGCACGCATGCAATCGCACGACTTGACGCGGCGGGCGCAAGGTGCAGCTATTGCGCAGCGGAGGATCTCTATGACCACATTGCCAACATCCATTGATGAGACGATCACATTGCTCAATGGGCAGGATTACGTTTGCGGGCGGGCGCTTGCGACCGTTGTTTTCCTGTCGCTCAAGCTGGGGCGCCCGTTGTTTCTGGAAGGCGAGGCTGGCACCGGCAAGACGGAGATTGCAAAGGCCATCGCCGCCGGGTTGGGGCGTCGTTTGATCCGCCTGCAATGCTATGAGGGGCTGGACGCGGCTTCTGCCGTTTATGAGTGGAACTTTCCGGCGCAGATGGTGGCCATTCGCGCGGCTGAGGCGTCAGGCGGCGCGGAGAAACAAGCGCTGCAGGCAGAGCTGTTTTCGGATGATTATCTGACCGCGCGGCCCTTGCTGGAGGCGATGCAGCCGCAGGAAGGCGGCCCACCTGTGCTGCTGATCGACGAGTTGGATCGCACAGATGAGCCGTTTGAGGCGTTTTTGCTCGAAGCGCTGTCGGATTTTCAGGTCACGATCCCGGAGCTTGGAACGGTCAAAGCGGACGCGCCCCCGATTGTCATTCTGACCTCAAACCGCACGCGGGAGGTGCATGACGCGCTGAAGCGCCGCTGCCTTTATCATTGGGTGGATTATCCTGATTTCGAACGGGAGATGCAGATCCTCGCCGCCCGTGCGCCCGAGGCGCAAGAGACCTTGAGCCGTGAGGTCGTGGCCTTTGTCCAGAAACTGCGTCTGGAAGACCTGTTCAAGAAACCCGGCGTGGCGGAAACGATCGACTGGGCAAAATGCCTGCTCGCGCTCGATACGATTGCCATGTCGCCGGAGGTGATTGCTGACACTTTGGGGGCGATCCTGAAATATCAGGATGACATTCAAAAAATCCAGGGCTCCGAGGCCAAGCGTATTCTCGACGACGTACGCGCCGAACTCGCCCCGGCTTGATCCACGCGCCATGGCTCCGCATCCTCCGCTTGATATTCCTGAAGATGGCAAGCTTGCCACGAATATCACATGGTTTGCGCGCGCATTGAGGACGGCAGGCGTGCCGGTAGGGCCGGGACGTGTGATTGATGCGATCCGCGCGGTGGAGGCCGCCGGTTTCAGCGAGAAACGCGACTTCTTCTACACGCTGCAGGCCTGTTTCGTCTCCCGCCCCGAACATCTGGCGATTTTTGCGCAGATCTTCCGCCTGTATTGGCGCGATCCGCGCTATCTGGAGCATATGATCGCGGCCCTGTCGCCTGCGATCCGTGGCGTGCAGGAGGAGCGCAAAGCGAAACCCGCCGCCAAGCGCGCAGCCGAAGCCTTGCTGCAAGGCGTTGAGCGCGCGCTCAATCCCCCCGAGGATGAGGATGGCGAGACTGAGATCGAGATTGACGCCTCCCGCACCATGTCCGGCAAAGAGCGGTTGCGCAGCCTTGATTTCGAGCAGATGAGCACCGATGAGATGGCAGAAGCCAAGCGCATGCTGGCCAAGCTCCGCCTTCCGGTCAAACCGCTCCAGTCCCGCCGCCGCAAGTCAGATATGGATGGCCGCTACATCGACATGCAGGCAACCCTGAGAGCCTCAATGCGTCAGGGCGGCGAAATCCGCGCGCTCAAGCGCGCAGCCCCGCGCATCCGCTGGCCGAACCTCGTGGCGCTCTGCGATATCTCCGGTTCCATGTCGCATTATTCGCGCGCGATGCTGCACTTTCTGCATGCCGTCTCCGTGCAGCAGGGGGCAGGCTGGGCGCGGGTTCATGCGTTTACCTTTGGCACGCGGCTGACCAACATCACCCGCCATCTGCGGACCCGCGATGTGGATGCCGCACTGGCCGCCGCCGGGGCGGAGGCACAGGATTGGGAGGGCGGCACACGGATCGGCGCCTGCCTGCACAGTTTCAACCGCGACTGGTCGCGACGGGTGTTGGGGCAGGGAGCAGTGGTCTTGCTGATCACAGATGGGCTCGACCGCGACGATCCGGAGGTATTGCGCAAGGAGATGGAGCGGTTGCACCTGTCTGCGCGGCAGGTGATCTGGCTGAACCCGCTTTTGCGCTGGCAGGAATTTGCGCCCAGAGCAAGAGGTATCACCGCCATGCTGCCGCATGTCGACAGCTTTCGCGCAGGACACAACGTGGCCTCTCTTGAAGGGTTGGCGGACGCGATCAGTCGGCCCGATGATACAGGGGAAAAGCGGCGTCTGATGCAGATGCTTGGCTGATTTCGCAGCATTCGGGTCGCGCAGGTCACGGGCGATTGGGCATCTTTCGTGGGAAACAAACTGAGGAATCTGACCCATGAAAGCCAAAACATATGATCCTGCCTTCGTCGCAAGCATCCGCGCAGGCGGCCCTGATGCCAATGGTCACCCCGCTGAACGCGCGATCTCGGACGGGGTTGGTAAGCCCTGCCGCTGCTGTTTAAAGACGGTGCCAGAAGGCGAAGAGATGTTGATCCTCGCAGCGCGCCCTTTTCCGTCCCCCCAGCCCTATGCAGAGCAGGGCCCGATTTTCCTCTGCGCGAAAGACTGTGTGCCGTGGCAGGAAGAGGGCGTGCCGCCTATTCTGACCAGCGCCGCGCAGTATCTTGTCAAAGCGTATAACGCAGAGGATCGCATCATTTATGGCACCGGCCAGATCACGCCAAAGGATCAGGTCGAAGGCTACACATCGACGCTTTTCGAGCGGCCGGATGTCGCCTACATTGATGTGCGCTCTGCCGCGAATAATTGCTTCCTGACGAGGATACCCCGTGATCACCAACCCTGACGACATCCCCGCCATTGCGCTGAACTGGCATCGCGACGGGACAGGCGCGGCCCTTGCCACGGTGATCGAGACCTGGGGGTCCGCGCCGCGTCCCGTGGGCAGTCAGTTGGCTATCAGCGGGGCGGGGGATTTGATGGGTTCCGTCTCCGGCGGCTGCGTCGAGGGCGCGGTGGTGGTGGAGGCGCTTGAGGCGCTGGAAGATGGTGCGCCACGCCTGCTGGAATTTGGCGTCAGTGATGATGAGGCCTTTGCCGTGGGGCTCGCCTGTGGCGGCAAAATCCGCATCTTGGTCGAACCAGTCGTTGCCATGACGGCCCCCCTATTGGCCCAGTTGGTTGAGGCGCGCGCTGCGCGCGAAGCCGTGGCCTATGTGGTGAACACCGAAACCTGGCAACGGCGCCTGACTGGCCCGCAGGAGGCGTTTGCGGACAGGTTCACTTCCGACAGGTCCGGGTTTGAGGGGGCGGAGTTTGTGGCCATCCACAACCCGCCCTTGCGCATGGCCATCGTTGGCGCCGTGCATATCGCGCAGCCTTTGATCACCATGGCGCGGCTGGCAGGGTTCGATCCGGTGCTGATCGACCCGCGCGGTGCATTTGCCAGCGAGAGCCGATTTCCCGGCGAAATGCTGGTGCATGACTGGCCGGATGAGGCCATCCGGGCGTTTGCCCCTGACCACCGCTGCGCTGTCGTCACGCTCAGCCATGATCCCAAGATCGACGACCCGGCGATCGAGAGCGCCTTGGCTTCAAATTGTTTCTATCTTGGCTGTCTGGGTTCGACCCGCACCCATGCAAAGCGCGTCGCACGGTTGCAAGAGGCAGGCCAGTCCGAAGCGCAGATCGCCCGCATTCATGCGCCTGTGGGGCTCGATATCGGGGCAAAATCGCCGGCAGAGATTGCGATTTCCATCATGGCCGAGATCACCTTACGCCTGCGTGGCCCGAAAGGACGTGCGACTTGACCTTCGGGGCGGTTCCGGTTGCGGAGGCGTTGGGTGGTATCCTCGCGCATTCATTGCAGGTTGGGCCTACGCGGTTGCGCAAAGGGCGGGTTCTGTCAGACCAGGACTTGCGTGATCTGACAGCCGCCGGGATTGCGGACGTGACAGTCGCGATTCTGGGCGCGGACGATGTGGAGGAAAACGACGCCGCATTGCGTGTCGCACGCAGCCTCGTGGTGGAGGGGGACCCGTTGGTTGAGCTGTCATCGGCCTTTACCGGACGGGTCAATGTGATTGCCAAGGGACCCGGCATCGCACGCATCGACGCTAAGGCGATTGACGCGCTGAATGCCTGCGATCCGATGATCACATGCGCGACAGTCGCTCCGTTGACGCGGCTCGATGCGGGCGGGTTGATTGCGACGATCAAGATCATCTCCTACGGGGTCAGCAAGGCCTCCCTCCTGCAAGCGCTGCAAATGCACGGCACGGTTGGGCTCATCGCCCCAAAGCTCAAATCCGCGCGGTTGATCGTGACCGAAACCAGCCCGCAAACCGATCCAGAAAAAGGGGTCGCAGCGATCAGAGGTCGGCTGGACCGGCTGGGTGTGGACCTGTCCACAGTCGTGATCCGGCCCCATCAGGTGGCCCCGATAGCAGATGCGATTGCGCAGGCAGAGGAAGACCTGATCCTGATTCTGACGGCCTCTGCCACCTCTGATCCGGAAGATACCGCGCCTGAAGCTTTGCGTCAGGCAGGTGGTAAGGTCAGACGGTTCGGGATGCCCGTTGACCCCGGAAATCTGTTATTTACCGGGCGTTTGGCGGGTAAACCTGTGATGGGGTTGCCGGGATGTGCCCGCTCCCCTGCGCTCAATGGCGCGGATTGGGTGCTGGAGCGGGAGATTTGTGGCGTGGAGGTCACCGCAGCGGATATCGCCGCGATGGGTGTCGGGGGTCTGTTGAAAGAAATTCCGCAACGCCCGCAACCCCGCCGCGCACTGCCGCAGACAGAAAAATACCATGCTGGACGGCGGCGCGGCTAACTGCTGGGATGCCGGAATATTCCAATTAAGAAGTTTCCAGCATGGCTAACCTAGCAACATGCATTTCGTGCTTTGTCCCTGCAGCGGAAGCTCTGCCGGTAACCGACAATAAAAAGGGCAGCATCCCCATAAACCGGAGCGTAGCGACAGGGGTGCTTGACTACCTGGCATCATCCTTTGAGGCATGAATGGGAATAGGCTTATGCAGCTTGGTGAATAGTATTGACTTAGCGTTCAAACGCGATGTTGTTGAAAGGCCCCGTAGGTTTCGTTGACGCCCAAGCCAAATGTCTCAGAACGGGACAGAGCGGTCATTGCAAGGCATCAGTTTCCAGTCGACAGAGAACACGACCCATATATCTTTATTTAATCCTCAGCAACTCCACCCGAAGGTAAAAACCAAATGGTTCACAAAGTTCATCTTATTCCTGATCGATACCACCTTACTAAC
>JBCCVD010000053.1:0-7261 GCA_039195745.1 Pseudomonadota bacterium
AAGAAGGTCGATCCGGTGCAGCTGCGGGCGAAGGTCGGTATGGTGTTTCAGAAACCAAACCCCTTTCCCAAATCAATCTACGACAATGTCGCTTACGGGCCGCGCATTCACGGTCTGGCCAAGAACAAGGCGGAGCTTGACCAGATCGTCGAACGCGCCCTGCGTCGCGCCGCCATCTGGAACGAGGTCAAGGATCGCTTGGCGGCACCGGGCACCGGCCTGTCGGGCGGACAACAGCAACGTCTGTGCATTGCGCGCGCCGTTGCGACAGAACCTGAAGTGCTGCTGATGGACGAACCCTGCTCGGCACTTGATCCGATTGCCACGGCGCAGGTCGAGGAACTGATCGACGAATTGCGTCAGAATTACTCCGTGGTGATCGTGACCCACTCCATGCAGCAGGCGGCGCGTGTCAGCCAGAAAACCGCCTTCTTCCACCTCGGTAACCTTGTGGAATATGGTGAGACGGGCAACATCTTCACCAACCCCGAAGATCCACGCACGGAAAGCTACATCACAGGTCGAATTGGATAATATTATGCAAGATCAACATATTGCCTCAGCCTTCGACCGTGATCTGGAGGCTATTCAGGCGCAGATCATGAAAATGGGCGGCCTCGTCGAGGCCGCGATCCGGGATGGCGCGCAATCGCTTGATACCCGGGACGAGGAGCTCGCTGAAAAGGTCCGCAAGAACGACCGGACCATCGATGAACTCGAGGAGATGATCAATGAAGAGGCGGCCCGCGTCATTGCCCTGCGGGCGCCGACTGCGCGTGACCTGCGCCTGATCCTGAGCGTCATCAAGATCAGCGCCAACCTCGAACGCATTGGCGATTATGCAAAAAACATGGCCAAACGCACCGGGGTCTTGTCGCAGATGGCCCCGGTGGACGACAGCACCGGCGCCCTGCGCCGCATGTCGCGCGAGGTGGAGCGGATGCTGAAGGACGCGCTTGATGCTTACATCCAGCGCGATGCGGAACTGGCCCTGGAGGTGATCAATCGCGATCATGACATCGACCAGATGTACAACGCGTTGTTCCGTGAATTCCTGACCTTCATGATGGAGGACCCGCGCAATATCACCGCTTGTATGCACCTGCATTTCATCGCCAAGAACGTGGAGCGGATGGGCGATCACGTCACCTCCATCGCCGAGCAGGTAGTCTATTTGGTCACCGGGGAACATCCCGAAGATGCGCGCCCCAAAGCAGATAAGACATCCCTGGTAGCAGAAGGATAAAACCGATGTCCGCCGATCAGCCCCGCGTTCTCGTGGTCGAGGACGAACCTGCACAACGCGAAGTTCTGGCCTACAACCTCGAAGCCGAGGGGTTTGCCGTCAGCCGCGCCGAAAACGGTGAAGAGGCGCTGATGCTGGTGGATGAGACCGCACCCGATGTGATTGTGCTCGACTGGATGATGCCGAACCTGAGCGGCATCGAGGTTTGCCGCCGTCTCAAGATCAGGACAGAAACCCGGTCGATCCCGATCATCATGCTGTCGGCACGCTCCGAGGAGGTGGACCGCGTGCGTGGGTTGGAAACCGGCGCAGACGACTATGTGATCAAACCCTATTCAGTGATCGAACTGATGGCCCGGGTCCGCAGCCAGCTGCGCCGCGTGCGGCCCGCCGCCGCGGGCGAACGGCTGGAGTATGAGGACATCGTGCTCGACTCCACAAGTCACCGGGTCAATCGCGGGGCGAGCGAATTGAAACTCGGGCCCACCGAGTTTCGCCTGCTGTCCACCTTCATGGAAAAACCAGGCCGTGTGTTTTCACGTGAACAGTTACTGGACCGCGTCTGGGGGCGCGACATATACGTTGATACCCGAACCGTGGATGTGCACATCGGTCGGTTGCGCAAGGCGCTGACACAGCATGGCGGGTCGGATCCGCTGCGCACGGTCCGCGGCGCTGGCTATGCGCTGGGGTAGGGGCCTCAGGCAACCGGCCTCAGGCGCAGAATGCTGCGCGCTTGCGCACATGTGGCCACCGGACGTTCGTATTTCTCACAAAGCTCCGCCGCGCGTTTGATCAGCGCCGCATTTGACGGCGCCAGGGTGTCCCGGTCCAGTCGGACGTTGTCTTCCAACCCTGCGCGGGTGTGCCCCCCGGCCGCAATCGCCCATTCATTGACCTCGATCTGCGCTGGCCCGATACCTGCCGCACACCATGCCGCGTCCGGCGCGCGCGACTTGACCGTTTGCACGTAGAAGTCAAAGATCTGCTTGTCCGCGGGCATGGCGTTTTTCACCCCCATCACGAACTGCACATAAAGCCGCCCGAACAGCTTGCCAGCCGCGTGCAGGCGGATGGCATGCAGAATGTGCGACAGATCGAAGGCTTCGATTTCCGGCGTGATTTCATAGGTTTGCATTTCACCGGATAGCCACTCCACCAGATCAGGCGGGTTTTCGTAAACACGTGTCGGAAAGTTGTTAGAACCGACAGACAGCGACGCCATATCCGGTCGCAGCGGCAGCATGCCACCGCGCGCCTGTCCCGCTCCTGAGCGGCCACCCGTCGAAAACTGGATGATCATACCGGGGCAATGCTTTTCGACGCCTTCCTTGAGACGTGCGAATTTCTCTGGGTCGGACGAGGGGGTCTCATCCGCGTTTCGCACATGTGCGTGGCAAATCGCGGCTCCGGCTTCAAAGGCTTCATGCGTGCTTTCAACCTGCTCGGACACGGAAATGGGCACCGCGGGATTCGCTGCCTTGGTCGGCACACTTCCGGTGATGGCAACACAGAGAATACATGGGTCAGACATCGAAAAATACCGTTTCTTCAGGTCCTTGCAGGTAGATATTAAAGCGATACATATTGTCGTCTCTCTTGGTGGCGATCAGGGTCTGAACCCGCGATTTATCCTCGATCATGGCAAGGACAGGGTCTTGTGCATGAAGGCCGGTGTCTTCGGGGAAATACATGCGAGTGTGCAGGCCCAGATTGATGCCCCGCGCGACAATCCAGAAGGTGATATGCGGTGCCATTTCCGGCCCCGAGGGATGGACGACCGGACCGGGTTTGATGGTATCAAAACGCCAAAGACCGGACGCGCCATCAGCGGCTTGACGCCCCCAACCGGTGAAGCCGGACGCATCCACCCCGTAGCGGCCAGCCGCGTCGGCTTGCCATATCTCGATCACGGCGTCTGTCAGCGGCTCGCCCGCGCCGTCATGGATCGTTCCGACGATGCTGATCCGCTCACCTGCGGTCTCTTCGGTGATCATCCCGGCGCCCAGGTCTTCCCCGTAAACACCTGGGATGCCTGCGTAATTGGGCATGCATCCGATGTGGATATAGGGACCGGCCGTTTGCGACGCGCTCTCTTTCAACCGCCGCATCACGTGCCCTCCGGTCGATTTTCGAAATGGAGCGCGTGCCGCCCCCGCAACACAATGTCAAACCGGTACGCGCGGGCATCCATGGGGGCCGTGTTCTGCATGTCCAGCGGTGCGATCAGCCCCTTTATGGCCTCTTGATCCGGGATGGCTGCGACGATCGGGCAGTGCCAGATCAACGGATCGCCCTCGAAGTACATCTGCGTGATCAGGCGTTGCGCAAAGCTTTGACCGAAAACAGAAAAATGGATGTGCGCCGGGCGCCATGAGTTGGGACCATTGGGCCAGGGGTAGGGGGCCGGTTTCACCGTTCGAAACCTGTAACTGCCATCTTGCGCCGTGATCATGCGCCCGCATCCGCCGAAATTGGGATCCAGCGGTGCCAGATACCCTTCGTTCTTGTGGCGATATCGGCCACCCGCGTTGGCTTGCCAAACCTCGACCAAGGCACCCGGCACGCCACGGCCCGCCTCGTCAAGCACACGTCCGTGCACGATCAGTCGCGGCCCAAGCGCCATTTCGCCGGGCGCGGCAAAATTGCGGATCAGATCATTGTCCAACGGTCCGAGCATATCGTGCCCAAAGACCGGACCTGCTTCTTCGCTGGGCGTACTGGGCATGGATATCCGCGCATGTTCCGGCGCGCGCAGGCGGCTGGACTTGTACTCGGGCGCAAGCGCAGGCGGCTGACGTGTCCAGTCACGCGAGTTGAAGCCCCCGGAGCCTTGTGTCATTGCCGGTCTTCCATTTCAGCAAATGTCTGCTTGGCCAGCTTCAGCGCATGATTGGCGCGGGGAACACCAGCATATATCGCAACATGCTGAAAAACCTCGGCAATATCACTTTTACTGGCACCGGTATTCATCGTTGCCCGGATATGCATGGGGATCTCTTCGAAATTGCCGGTCGCGGCCAGCAGCGCCAGCGTGAGCATCGAGCGCTCGCGGCGGCTGATCGCGTCAGACGCCCAGACAGTACCCCAAGCCGCTTCGGTGATCAGGGTCTGAAACTGCGCATCCAGATCGTCAGTCGCATCGGCCGCTGCGTCGACATGTGTATCCCCAAGAACCTCGCGGCGGGTCCTTGTCCCTGTGGTGTAGCGGTCCGACATTTTACTCCTCATCCCGGCAAGGGCCACGTGACACCAGCTTAATGGATGCTTACCAGCAGAGGAAAGCAGGTAATTGCGTGTGGCGGATTAAGCGAAGTTATTTGGCATCATCCTCGGCATAAATTACATAATACTAATTACAAATAATACTAATACGATACAACGCCTTTGTCGGAGTACGTAATTAATGAGACCAATTATTGAAACTCGCCTCCGATAGAATTCAACGACTTAAGTTTTCGTGCATATTGGTGGATTTCGCTGATCTAGGGTTATCGAGCTTGTCTCAGCATGCAGCAGTACGATCATCGGCTGTGACACGCTTTTGGAAACATCCGAAAGAAGACACGGCTCCCAGACTTTCGGTTTCACGGCGTAAGGCCATTTGCTGAACATTGTTGAGCGACCAAGTGCCCTGCCCTGATCGCTTGCGGCCCATAAGAGACATTGGGCCTGCACATGTTTTGCTGCGGTCGCAGCCCGCTTACCGGACATTCGCTGTAGCGGCGATGCTATCAGTCAAATGGATGGGCAAGTTCAGGGGCAAACCTGACAAAGCAGCCGCGACCCCTGAGGTCTGCTCTGGCGCTCGCGATGGTCGGGCTGCTTCATGATCGAAGCGCGACGACCCGGTCGATGACCCGGCGTATCTCCGGAAGATGTCTGTCATCGTCATGCGCCACCAGCCACGCATCATGGGATAGCTCTGGGATAGCCTCAGACCGTCTCTCGAGACTTTGCTCCTCGTCTCCGATGAACGTCGGCAAAACGACTTGGCCAGCGCCTGCCAAAACAAGATCGAGTGCAAGCCTCGGATGGTTCACCTCATAGCAGACATCCTGCCCCGCGCGCTCGTTGGTCCAGCGCGATGACGGCGTGTCCACGGTATGAACAATCCAGCGAGATGGTGCGCGGGCCAGTGCATAAACAGCGAAATCGTTCCGGGCGAGCCTTCTTCCCGCAAGTCCGGGTTTGGTTGGTCGCTTGTTCCGGATCGCTATCGACGCCTCGCGCCTTTTGATGCTTAAAACTGCCTCGGACGAAACAAGGCGCAATCTAATGTCAGGCGGATCTCCAGTGATGTTCTTCTAGCGCCCCGCCAGCGCAAGGGACGTCCACGCCCCTGCCGACAACTTGACGAGTGGCGGATTGTCGTCTCTCGGTTTGGCCGTCGCTCGTGCGATGCGTTCCGCAACAGCTTCGACTTCGCGCATCAACTCGATGCCCGCGTCCGTCAAGTCGTACCCATGCGTACGGCGCACAAAAAAGTTCACGGCCAATGGTGCGCTCAAGACTCCGCATTCTCCGTCCAAGTGTGGGTGCGCTCGAGGCTACGTCCTTCGACGCGGACGCCAGCCCACCTGCCCGCGCAACCGCCAGAAAATCAGCCAAATCGTCCCAGCGAACACGCTCTGTGCCAAGCAGATATTCGTTCATGAATGAAACGATAAGTTCAAATCGTATTGTTTTGCAACGTAGCCCAATTCCATAGGCTGACGGGGTATGCCCACATCACTCCCAATGTTCTTCCTTTTGCTCCTTCTGGTAGGAACCGTCTGTAACGCAATGGCGGTTTCGTTCATGGGCTTTTACATAGTCGACGGCTTGGATCAGGAGCCGTGGAGCATCAGCCTCTATACGGGTCTTTTCGCCCTTGCTGTCATCTCAGCGAACCGGACCTTTGCGAAGCGGATCGACCAGGGGGCAAATCCATTCCCAATGATCGGTTTCGCAGCCGCGGGCTATGTCGTAGCAGCCATAGCGCTCTCTTTATCGCCAGATTTTCTGACGGTCATTACCGTCGGTGTGATTGGCCTTGGCATCGGATCAAGTTCGATGTCGACCATGTTTTCGGTGGGCGGGGTCATTGCAGATCGCAAGGCCATCAAGCGCAGCACCTTTAACGCCTACATGCGCGCCACAACGTCGACAGCCTGGATGATCGGCCCCGCGCTAAGTTTCACGGTGGCCGATCAAGCGGGCCCGGAGATTGTCTTTCAGGTCGCATCCGCAATTGCACTCCTGTGGCTTTGTCTGTGGTGGTGGACAGCTCCACGTGACGCCGCCGTTCAACCCGCTTTGGATGCGCAGCTCAATACCGGGCAGAAGTCCTCGAATGCCGAGCTCTGGAAGGCCATCCTTTTCGTATTCTGTCTGGCACTTGCACACTCGCTCACATTCTCGGCGTTGCCAATTTTCTTCGTGAGAGAAGTCGGGCTACCGGGTTACGCGCCAGGAGCGGCCTTCAGTCTTAAGACGTTCCTAGAACTCTTCGCGATCTTCTCTACGCCGTTCTTGATCGCACGGTTCGGACTGCGGACCTCGTTATTCGGAACTGCACTCTTGGTGATCGTTGCCATTCTTGTTCTCGCAACGGTGCAATCGCTTCCACACATGCTCATCGGCGCTGCTCTTGAAGGCTTCTACTTCGGGCTGTTCTCGACACTGGCGATCAGCTTCGTGCAATCGCTGTCTGAAGATCGATCCGCCTACGCGACGGCGATGTACTGGAACACGATGATGATCACGCTTGTCATTGCCGGGCCCGCTGCCGGCCTGATCGCGCAAGTGTCTGACTTTCAAACCGTCATATTCTCGGCGTCCACATTTGCCATTGCATCGGCCATCATTTTCGGTCGGAGCACTCATGGTGAGCGCCCTGCAGCATCCTGAGCCAGTGACGGCCTTGTAGCGCGAGCATTCGAGCGAACCGGTCACTTGTGCAGGGTGCAGCATTGTTGAGCCAGGGCTCACTCCGGTCATCAGAGGCGGAGTAGCATCTGAACGCTTCGTCGC
>JBCCVD010000054.1:0-4983 GCA_039195745.1 Pseudomonadota bacterium
CGTGCTCTTGACGCGACGCTGTCATTACCAACTGTTCCCGGCCTCTATCTGGCGGGGCAAATCAACGGAACGACAGGATATGAGGAGGCTGCCGCACAAGGTTTGGTCGCCGGCCTTAACGCCGCACTGTCCGTTCTGGAGCAGGATTCCCTGCAATTCTCCCGGGCAAACAGCTACATCGGAGTGATGATCGATGATCTGACCACGCGGGGCGTCAGCGAACCCTACCGCATGTTCACATCGCGTGCGGAGTTCCGTCTGTCGTTGCGGGCGGATAACGCTGACCAGCGTTTAACGCCCCTAGGTATGCAGATTGGATGCGTTGGCAGAGAGCGCGCAGTGGCCTTCACGCGGAAATCTGAGAGATTGGACGATGCACGTGGTATTTTGACAGAAACCACCTTTACACCCTCCCAGGCGACGGAGGTGGGTATCAAAGTCAATCAGGATGGATCCCGGCGGACTGCGATGCAATTCCTGGCATTTCCGGATGTGACTTTCGATGAAATCGTCGATCTTGATCCCAAGTTTCGGGAAGTTGATGATGAAACACGACGGCAAATGGAGCGAGAGGCGCTGTACGCCAATTACATTCAACGCCAGCAAAAAGATATCGAACTGCTCCAGAAAGACGAAAATCAGTTGATCCCGAGAGATTTTGACTATGCCTCCATGGATGGTCTTTCGAATGAACTGAAAACAAAGCTGCTGGCAACGCGCCCACATTCATTAGCGCAAGTTGCGAGAATTGATGGGATGACGCCTGCCGCGTTGACGCTCATTCTCGCTCGGTTGCGCCAGAAGAACCGAAAGAAATCTGCGTGACGCTATCGAATTTGGATGTTTCACGTGAAACATTGGATCGGTTGACCACCTTTCACGACCTCCTGATCAAATGGACGCCGCGTATAAACCTGATTTCCAAAGCTACCATTCCGGACATCTGGCATCGGCATGTCTGGGATTCCGCTCAGATGTATCCTCTTGCAAAAACACATGAAAACTGGGTGGATATCGGAAGTGGCGGGGGACTGCCAAGTTTGGTGATTGCAATTCTTGCGCGCGAATTTCACCCTGAGATGCATCTTAAAATGATCGAAAGTGATATCCGCAAGGCGACATTCCTGCGCACGGTTGTCCGGGAACTTGACCTCTCTGCCGACGTGAATGTTGCGAGGGTGGAGGAGGCGGATCCTGAGAATGCGCGTGTTCTGTCTGCCCGTGCCCTTGCCGATCTGGATACGTTGTTGTCATTTGCTGATCGGCATTTGCACCGGGACGGGCAGGCACTCTTCTTCAAGGGTGAAACCTGGGAAAAAGAGGTCGAAAGAGCGCGCAAGTCGTGGTCTTTTCAACTTGTGCCCCATACAAGTAAAACCAATCCAAAGGCATCCATTCTTGAGGTGAGGGAAATTCAACGTGTCTGATCTGTCCCGCCCCACAGGCCCAAAGATAATTGCCGTTGCCAATCAAAAGGGCGGAGTCGGAAAAACGACGACGACAATCAATCTCGCGGCTGCCTTGGCGGAAGCGGGTAAGAAAGTCCTCGTGGTCGATCTCGATCCTCAAGGCAATGCGTCGACGGGCCTGGGTATTGAGCAGGAAGATCGTGAATACACCACCTATGAGTTGTTGTTAGAAGATATTGACCTACAATCTGTGGTGATGCCGACGGTGACGCCGGGACTTTTCATTGTGCCAGCCACTGTTGATCTGAGCTCTGCTGATATCGAGCTGATCTCGAATGAGAAGCGCAGTTTTCTTCTGAATGATGCGCTCCGCCAGACGGCGATGGACGCCTTTGGTTTGGATTACATCCTCATCGACTGCCCGCCGTCGCTGAACCTGTTGACGGTGAACGCGATGATCGCTGCGGATTCTGTGCTGGTTCCGCTGCAAAGCGAGTTCTTTGCCTTGGAAGGTTTGTCACAGCTGATGCTGACAATTCGTGAAGTGCGGCAAACGGGTAATAAGGACTTGCGGATCGAAGGTATTGTGTTGACCATGTATGACAGACGCAACAACTTGTCTTTGCAAGTGGAACAGGATGCGCGAGACAACCTGGGGGAGCTGGTCTTTGCAACCCGGATTCCGCGGAATGTCAGGGTCAGCGAGGCGCCATCCTTTGCCATGCCTGTGCTGACCTACGATACAGCATCCAAGGGGGCACAGGCCTATCGGGCGCTTGCGCAGGAAGTATTGGACAGATCAAAGAAAACAGCGGCATAGGGGGCAGATATGGCAGGTGGAGCAGACCGTAAACGGGGGCTGGGGCGTGGGCTGTCCGCGCTCATGTCGGACGTAGCTGAAACGGAGAAGGTCACCAGCGCGGGGCCGACAGCCGCGGAGCGGTTGATCCCGATCGAACAGATTGCGCCAAATCCGGACCAGCCGCGCAAGCGATTTGCCGAAGGCGACCTGGACGATCTTGCGTCTTCCATTCGGGAAAAGGGCGTGATCCAACCGCTGATCGTCCGGGCCGTCGGGGAGGATCGCTACGAGATCGTTGCGGGGGAGCGCCGGTGGCGCGCCGCGCAGATGGCCAAGCTGCACGAATTGCCTGTTGTCGTCCGCGAGTTCACTGACGTCGAAGTGCTGGAAGTTGCGATCATCGAGAACATCCAGCGGGCGGACCTGAACCCCATTGAAGAGGCGGCGGGATACCGTCAGCTGATGGATCGGTTTGGTCATACGCAGGAAAAAATGGCCGAAGCGCTAGGCAAGAGCCGCAGTCATATCGCCAATCTCCTGCGTCTCCTGAATTTGCCCGAAGCGGTGCTCGAAATGGTGCGCAATGGGGATCTGAGCTCCGGACATGCACGGACGTTGGTTCCCGCGGATGATCCATTGAAACTAGCTCAGATGATTGTCAAAGGCGGCTTGTCGGTGCGGGCGGCAGAGGCGCTCGTGAAGAAACACATGGCCGATGATGAAAACATCTTTGAAGCCAAGAAGGCACAACCGAAAGCAGCGGCCAAGGACGCGGATACCAAAGCGTTGGAGGGAGATCTATCGGCCTCATTGGGGTTGAAGGTGGTGTTAAATCACAAACCAGGTCAGGAGGCAGGTCAGATGATACTGCACTATAAATCGCTCGAAGAGCTTGATGAGCTCTGCCGGATGCTGGGCGGGTCCTAGTCCGCCAGCAGCGTCTCGATTATCGTATTTAGGATCATAAACCCTTGATTTGAAACGATTAATTTGTCTCCTAATGGTTCAATCATACCCAGGTCGCGGAGATTGGCCAATGCACCAGATGACAGCGGCTTGCCAGCAAGCGCCTCATACCTGTCAAGGCTGATCCCTTCTTTCAATCTTAACCCCATCAGGAGAAACTCACTGGCCTCATCTTCTCTGGTCAGCGGTGTGCGGGGCTTTTCGCTGGCACCATTGGCGGATGTCTCCAGCCACCGGTTGGGTGCGCTGTAGCATTCGGTTGCCCACCGTTGCCCGCCAAGGGTCAGCCGACCATGCGCGCCGGGACCAAGCCCGAGATAATCTCCATAGCGCCAGTAGATGAGATTGTGCCGGGATTGCGCGCCGTCCCGTGCGTGGTTGGATACCTCGTAGGCCGGCAATCCGTTTGTGCCGCAGATGTCTTGCGTCATCGCAAAAAGATCCGCGCCCAGATCTTCGTCCGGTAAGCCGCGCAGCTTGCCCGCGTTGTAGCGATCACCGAATGCGGTGCCCTGTTCGATCGTCAGCTGATAAAGCGACAGGTGATCGACGGCCATGGACAAGGCCTGCTCCAGCTCCGCTTTCCAATCGGCCAGCGACTGCCCCTGGCGCGCGTAGATGAGGTCAAAACTCACCCGCTCGAAGGTGCTGCGGGCGATATCAAAAGCCGTCATCGCTTCTTTCGCCGTGTGGATACGCCCCAGACGTTTCAAATCCGCATCGTTCAGCGCCTGCACGCCCATCGACACCCGGTTGATGCCGGCATCACGGAAGGCGCGGAACTTGCCAGCCTCGACGGATCCGGGGTTCGCTTCGAGCGTGATCTCCAGATCGTTTGCCGATGGCCACAGGCTGCGGATTTTGTCGATGATCCGGCCCACTGTTTCGGGCTGCATCAGGCTGGGTGTGCCGCCTCCGAAAAACACCGAGTGCAGAATTCGGCCGGGCGTTTCCGAGGCGGCCCGTTCCAGTTCCCGCAAATAAGCATCACGCCACGCAGCATGGTCGATCTGCCGGGAGACATGGCTGTTGAAATCGCAGTAGGGGCATTTAGCCTCGCAATAGGGCCAGTGCAGGTAGAGGCCGAAACCGCCTGCTTCCCAATCCTCAGCCAAAGCAGCCCGCGATCAGCTTGGCGAAGGCATCCGCGCGGTGGCTTATGCGGTTTTTCCGTGCAGGATCCATTTCCGCGTAGGTGATGTCGTACCCATCGGGCTGGAACATCGGATCGTATCCATGGCCTGTTTCCCCGCGCATCGGCCAGACCAATGTCCCATTTGCGCGTCCGGCAAAAATCTCTTCATGCCCATCGGGCCAGGCCAGCACGAATGTCGCGCAAAAGCGTGCCTTGCGGGGATGCGGCACGCCCTTTGCTTCCAGCAGATCGTGGGTCTTGGTCATGGCCATGACGAAATCACGCCCGTTGGAGGTTTCCGCCCAATCCGCGGTATAGACGCCCGGGGCGTCGTCCAGCGCTTCGACCTCGATCCCGGAATCGTCAGCGAGGGCGGGCAGGCCGGTGGCGGCGACCGCCGCATGCGCCTTGATCCGCGCATTGCCGACAAAGCTGTCCTCGGTTTCCTCGGGTTCGGGCAAATTCATTTCCGCCGCGCCCACAACCGTGACGCCATGAGGTTCGAACAACTGCCGCATCTCGTCCAGCTTGCCCGCGTTATGCGTGGCAACAAGGATGCGCTTGTCATCGAACCTGCGGGTCATGTGGTGGCGGCTTTCTGCGCGGCCGCCAGTTCGGACACGCCCTTTTCCGCCAGATCCATCAGGGCGTTCATCTGATCCCGCGAATAG
>JBCCVD010000055.1:0-4252 GCA_039195745.1 Pseudomonadota bacterium
CAATACCCATCAGTTGCGGGCGGGCGGCTTCGAACTGATCTGCCTTTTCGCTTAGTCTCATTTGTCCGGCACTTTCCTGATCGTTTGATACAAGCATACTTCACCTCGGTTTTCTTCATCGACGAGTCATCCATCTGGATCGTGACGCGGTTGCCCGTCCGAGTATCACCACAAAAGGCAATGTGGTGGCCTGCACCCAAGAAGCAGTTCGGTGGAGACAGTTTGATGGCGTGGGGGGATAGCGGGACGCACGAGCTGATGCGGCGAAAAGATCCACGATTTGATCTGATGATCATCGAAGCCGAACTGCCGCAGTCGCAAAAGATATCCGCGGTCAACGGGATAGACTGCAGCTCACTTGATTGACACGCTCCGTCCTACGGTGTCGTAGTGCTCGGTGCGCGACGTCCTCTCTATCGGGTACTCGGCTGCCCACCTCCTTCAAGAGGCAAGAAACCATGGCAACAAATCCACCTGTGCTGCATTTGATTGCGGGAAAGATCGCGTCAGGAAAATCCAGCTTTGCCGCGTCGTTAGGTGCCGCTTGCGGAGGAATCGTAATCAGCGAAGACAGATGGTTGTCGGGCCTTTTCTCCCAAGAAATGCGATCTCTGAAAGACTATGTCCAATATTCCCGACGTCTGCGCGATGTCGTGAAACCGCATGTGGTTGATCTGTTGAAGTGCGGTGCAACTGTCGTTCTGGATTTTCCGGCCAATACGCCGGAAAACCGGGCCTGGCTGGTCTCCATCGGACGGGACGCAGGAGTGCGCCCGACGCTTCACTTCCTGGATGTAAGTGATGAAGTCTGCCTGCAACGTCTGCACGCGCGAAACGCCTCAGGCATTCATCCGTTTCAGGTGAGCGATGCACAATTCCAGCAGGTAGCCAGGCATTTCGTGCCACCCACCGAAGCAGAGGGCTTCCATGTCATCACGCATGGTCCCGACCAGCAACCGGAGCAGCGCAGTCAGTGAGACTTCTTGTATTGGGTGCAAACGGGCAGACCGGTCGGATTGTTGTCAGGCAGGCTCTGGAGCGGAGCGCCCAAGTATCAGCCGTCGTGCGGACAGAGGCGAAGAAACCGGCGTTTCAGCACGACAATCTGAAGACTTACATCGGCGATCCCTGTAATGTCGGATTCCTGAAATCGATCCTGACGGGGCAGGATGCGCTCATCTCGACCCTTGGTGGCCGGTCACCCGGCAAGGCAGCCACATCGGTCTACCCGGCTTCCGCCTGCGCTATTGTCGAGGCGACGCGCGACATCCCTGACCTGCGTGTTCTGCTGACCTCCTCTGCCTTGCTATTTCCCAGCAAGCGTTGGCGCGATGTCTTGCTGAAGCGATGTGTTCCGAAAGTTGTCTCTAACGCAGCTTTGATGGAATCCATCATTGGCGGATCGGACCTGCAGTGGACAGTCGCGCGGCCGGGGTTCCTGACCAACAACGCGGATATAACCTATCGGGCAGCCATTGATGCGCTGCCGGAAAACGGTACGTCAGTGTCCCGCGCCGGGCTGGCTAGGTTTCTGCTCGATGCCATAGAGCGCGAAGAGTATTTCGGAAAAGCCATTGGCGTCAGCAAAGCACAACTGGCGTAGCGGATCAGCGCGCCTTCCCCTTGCGAAATCCAAGGGGAAGCTTTCGCGTCGGCCCACGGCCCAGACTATGATTTCAGTGGTTTGAGATTTGTACCCTGTTCCACAGGTTGATCATACTGACACAGGTTGTGATCAGTGAGATCATCTCGTCCGAATAGTGCGCCCGCAGCCTGGCCCGCAGCGCTGCAAAGTCAGTGCCGCGATCCAGCCGGGTAAGGGCTTCAGCCCATGCAAACGCCGCTTTCTCCGCGTCGGAAAAGTCGCCGACATGGGACCAAACGGCAAGCCTGTCGAGCCGTTTGTCGGTCTCCCCGTCTTTACGGGCATCGCCGCTGTGCATCTTGACGCAATAGGCACATTCATTGATCTGCGAAATGCGCAATTCGATAAGATGTGACAGCTTGGTTGGAAGCCCTTGCTTGTGCATGAGCGCGTTGGTCTGCCCAAGATGGCTCATGATATCAGAAATGGTTGTTTGGTGCTGGATGGCCTGAGTTGCTTTGGTCATGTGGTACGTCCTCTTGTTTGTGATTTCTTTCAAAAGGATGACGGTTGAGAGGCTTTGGAGGTGACATGGGAATCTGGCTTGGGGCAGTTTTTCCTGAATGCTTCCAGTGTGCGATGGCTGACCCAAGTCAATGTGCTCAGCCGATCAAACCGAGCACAGGATAGGGCAGCTGGAGCAGCAGCTTAGTCTTTACGGTGACCTGTCCAATCGGCGCGCCGGTCTCAGCTTGGCTGGGAGGACGGGCGACAAGCGCTTGTTATACTCGCTGTCGCTGGCGCAGACGGTTTATGCGCATCGCAAACATGGCTGCCACGGCAGGGGCAGGCAGGAAGGAGACAAACAGCCAAAAAGCGGCTGCTGGTGCCCCGGCACTGCCTACTTCGCTTGTCATGCCTGCGTTGTTGACCACGAGCCCGGCGAAGGCGGCACCCAGGGCCGTTGCGAGAAGCTGAACGGTCGTCACTGCGGCTGCCGCTGCGTCCTGCTCTGCGGGGTCAGCCTCCCGGAAAATCCTTGTTGTCAGATGGGGCCAGCAATACCCGATGCCAAACCCGACAAGGAGTAATCCTGCGCCCAACAAAGTGAATTCGGTTTTCGTACTGCCGGCGGATGGTAGAAAAATGATCTGCAGACAGAGCCCTGCAAAGCTCAATACAGCGCCGGTCAGAAGCGTTGCTTCGGCTTTTTGCCCCATGAACTTTGCAGATATGCCCGAGCCGACGGTCCACCCAAGCGCCATCAGCGCTCCCATATAGCCCGCCGCCAAAGGTGACATCCCTTTGAGTTCTTGCAAGAAATAGGGGACGAACGCCTCCGGCTGCATGCCCACGAGCATAAACGCGACGATTGCATAGAGAGAGCCAAGCGCGCCTGACCGCCTGAACACGGATTTTGGCAGCAAGGTAGCGCGCGCGGACTTTTCCACGCGGATGAGCACAGCGACACAGATCAGGCTTACGATCAGCGCTGTCGCAGGAGCGGCGCCGTGATGCGATGCGCTGGCAATTGAAATCAAGGCAACGATCACCAGTGCCAGGATCAGCTGGACCCAAGCGATGGGAGCAGGCTGTATTGTCGATCGCCCCTTGCCTGGTAGCGCCCTAAGGCAGAGCAGACCAAGAAACAGCGCAATCGCAATCAGCATCCAGAAGGCATGGCGCCAGACGCCGTATTGGGCAAACATGCCGCCAACCGCCGGCCCACCCAATGTGGCGAAGCCCCACATCATGGTTATGAGACCTATGGCCAGCGGCCAGAGAGGTTGAGGAAAGACAGCCCTGATGACCGCATAGGCCAACGCGTAGAGAAAACCGCCGCCCAAACCCTGAACCCCACGACCGAGGTTGAACATGCCGATATCGGTGGCAAGGCTGCAAAGGAAAGATCCCGCGCAAAATATTCCCAGGGCCATGAGATATGCGCGTCGTGCTCCACATGTCTGATATAGCCATGATGTTAAAGCCGCACCGACGATGGATGCCATGACAAAAACGGTTGTGCTCCACGCATAAAACGGCAACCCGCCGATGTCTTCGATGACCGATGGCATGATGGTCGCGGAGACGAAAACATTGGTTGCATGCAACACGACGCCTCCGCCCAGAATGACGGAATGTACGAGATGCGCGGGACGAAAAAGATCTCGCCACATTGGCGAGGCGGTTTTCTGGTCGGTATGAGACGTCATTTTTGAATTTCCGGATGCTGATGCGTGTCGATCAACGACGCCGGAGGCACAGGGAACGTGACGGACGCTGGTGATGTTTTCGCGGATACTGACAGGGGAAGCGAATGAGGGCGTGCGGTCAGCTTCTGGCGTGGACGGGTTGGGTGATATTGGACGTTTCCGTCAAGTCACACCGCCTGCAAAACGTCGCGCAACGGTTCGCGCTGGGGTCTCACTTTCCGCGATGGCCTGCGGGTTTGGCGCGTCTTGACGGAGGTATGAACATCCGATGAATTCGCCGTGAATGATTTGTTATTTTAATATTAAAAAACAGTATGTTGATTGATTTTGGCGATCGTTCTGGACATCTTTTGCACAGCTGCTCAACAACCGAAAGACCAAAGTGTGAGAGCAGGACGCAAGACTGTTTCGAGTTGCAAAGCCAGAGAGGAGATCCGCATGAACTACTTCAAAC
>JBCCVD010000056.1:0-3987 GCA_039195745.1 Pseudomonadota bacterium
CTTTCAGGACCCATTGCGCGGCGCGTGGTATGCGGTGGGCC
This sequence comes from Pseudomonadota bacterium, assembly GCA_039195745.1. Lineage (GTDB taxonomy): Bacteria > Pseudomonadota > Alphaproteobacteria > Rhodobacterales > Rhodobacteraceae > Litoreibacter. The sequence continues at coordinate 42 of JBCCVD010000056.1, forward strand.
ATGATGTAATTGGCGGTGGCAATCCCAGCCGCCGACGCGATGGCGGGGGCTACGTCTGGCACCTCCAAACGCAATTGTTGGTGCAGCCTGGCGGCATCGTCTTCGGGGATCATCGATCGACCGTCCGGCAGATCGACGATACCGGCGGCCGCAAGCATCTGGGCGCGCCGCTCCGATCCAAGGCTGAGATCCAGCACCGGCAAGAGCTGCAAAATCGCATTTGGCCCGATCAGACCAGGCGTTCGAAGCGCTTTCTCAGACATCCTCTATTTGCTGATCGCCACCCCCGCAGGCGCGCACAACAGCGCCATTGGGCATCTTGAAGGAGGCTTTGCGTTCGCGCGTCTGCGCCTTCACCGCTTCACGCCGCTCCTTGGCGCGCGCGGCGCGGTCAGCGGCAGCCTCCCAATCCTCCAGTTGCGCTTCGGCTAATTGTCGCGTTTCGTCAAACTGGAAGTCCACGGAGTTCTTGGTCTGTGGGCCCCAATAGCCTGCCTTGCCGAGATCGTAGAACGTGCGCTGGAAGCCGGCTTTCAGGAAGGCGTATAGGCAGCCCAACAGATACCGTCGCCGGAACCCGGTGCCGCGCCAAGGATAGTGGAACAAGGCCTTCTTGCTATAGAACCGGCGATAGTTGTTCATCACACCGTCGAGCAATTCACCCCGCTCCATCGACGCGGGTTTCATGATGGGCGTGACAAAGTTGTATTTGGCAAAGTCGTAGATCTCGACCTGGTCCTTCAGTTCCTGAAAGAGCGGTGTGAAGGGCCAGGGCGTGTACATCGACCAGTTGGCGAGATCGGGCTGCCAATCCCAGGCCATGCGATAGGTTTCTTCCAGCGTCTCGGGCGTTTCGTTGTCGAGGCCTACGATGAACTGGGCCTCTACCAGGATATCGGCTTCACGCAAGAGCCGGATGGCGGTCTTGTTCTCCTCGACCTTGGTTTCCTTGTTGAAGGTGTCCAGCTTCATCTGAGCGGCGGCTTCGGTGCCGAGGCTGACGTGGACAAGGCCTGCCTTGCGATAGAACTTGAGCATATCCTTGTCGCGATAGATGTCGGTTACGCGGGTGTTGATCCCCCATTTGACCCGCCGGGGCAGATCGCGCGCGATGAGCTCTTCGCAGAAAGCCACGAATTTCTTTTTGTTTATCGTGGGCTCTTCATCGGCGAGGATAAAGAACCCAACACCATGGTTTTCGACGAGATCCTCGATTTCATCCACGACATCCTTGGGCTCGCGCACGCGATAGTCACGCCAAAATTTCCACTGACTGCAAAACGAGCATGTGAAGGGACAACCCCGTGCGAGGTTCGGGATGGCCACACGTGTGCCCAGGGGAATGTATATGTATTTCGACCATTCCAGCACGGACCAATCGGGCCTGATCTTGCTGAGGTCCTTGACGGTGGATGCCGCTGGCGTGGCGACAATCTCGTCCCCTTCAAAGAAGGCAAGCCCTGCGATTTTCCGGCGATCCGCAGGCCAGCGCCCGTCTTCGATGGCGAGCATAAGGTTGGTGCAGATTTCTTCACCTTCGCCACGGACAATTACATCGATCCAGGGGGCTTCTGACAGGACCTGCTTGTACATAAACGTCGCGTGCACACCGCCCATGACGCGCACAGCATCGGGCACGACGTCCCGGGCGATCTTGAGCACATCTTCCGCCCGATAGATCGAAGGGGTGATCGCCGTGACGCCTACGACGTCCGGCGCGATGGCTTCCATCTTCTTGGCAAGATCGGCATCAGACAACCCATCGGTCATGGCGTCGACAAAGTGGACGTCGTCAAATCCCGCTTGCCTCAGGTGACCTGTGAGATAGGCGACCCACGCAGGGGGCCATGTGCCTGCAATCTCCGCTCCGCCAGAGCGATAATTCGGGTGAACAAACAGAATCCGCATGTCAATCTCCCAGTGTAAACTTAGAGTGACAGATTTTCCGCTGTCTTGATTTGACATGAATCAAAGTCAGGGCTCTGACCGAGCTCAACGGCGCTGTAGACTATGAGTTCGGATCCGAACGGCAGCACTGAAACGGAGAAAGTTCGGCCGTCGGTGGTCGGTGTCCGCATTGCGGCGACGAAACAGATCTTCGCTGCGCTGAAATTAGCGGCAGGCCTCGGCAACGCCTTGCAGCCAAAGGGTAAACTGTCTGGTCAGGCTTGTTTCGTGCCGCCCGACCTGCAGAACGTAGTATCCGGCGCTGAATTCCCTGCTGTCAGGAAGCGGAACCAGACGTCCATCAGACAATTCTGCCTCAATCATGAATTCGGAAGACAGTATCATCCCCAGTCCGGCACAGGCAGCCCGCAAGGCTGCGTCGTCCAGATCAAAGCGCTCCGCGAAATTGAGTTGGACGTCGTGTATATCCGTTTCCGCCATCCAGAGAAGCCAGTCCCAGTTGTCCTTGGTACATTGAATTGCTGGAATAGACGCCAAATCACGTGGGTCAGCGAGTTTTGACAGCAAGGCGGGGGCGAGATATGGGCGGCAGACATCCTCGAACAGTTTGCGCGCACCTTCCAGATGTTTGGCGTCCCGAAAGTATCTGATGGTAACGTCAGCATCGCGATGCAGTTGGTGATCTTCATCAAAAAACGTTTCGACCTCTACATTGGCGTCAGGATATTTCGCCTTGAATAAATGTAGCTTTGGTATCAGCCATCGCACCGCGAATGACATGGAAGCTCGGACACGGAGAGTGCTTGTGTTGCGGATGACATCGGCAAGCGACGTCTGGAGCAGGTGCAAGCCGGGTGAGGCTTGCCGCACCAATCGGGTGCCCGCATCTGTGAGCGCAATCGCGTTGTTGCTGCGGTGAAAGAGTTGGATGCCCAATGATTGCTCAAGCGACCTGATCTGATGACTCACGGCCCCCGGTGTCACCAAAAGCTCTTCTGCGGCCGACTTGATACTCATATGCCGGGCCGCAATCAGGAAAACGCGTAACGCATTCAACGATATGGAGCTTGGAGACTGCATCAAGAAATCTCTTTCAGAGAGAATATAACTCGTTTGGTAGAAGGGGAAAACAGCTTTTAGGAGTAGTTATGTTCTTCTAAGCGGGTTCCAGATGTCATCAAGCAACAGGAATGTCGAAGCGATCCTCTGGGTGTTGCTGAGCACCGCGCTATTCACCGTGATATTTGCGGCAGCGAAATTTGCCGATGGCGCCATTGGTACATTTCAGATCCTCGTCTTGAGGTACGTTGGCGGTTTTGTGACCGTGTCCTGGCTGGTGGTGCGCACAGGTTCTTTCAACCAGTGTAGGAGCAACGTACCGCTTCAGCATTTCATGCGCGCGATTTTTGGATGCTCGGCGGCGGCTGCAATCACCTGGGCAACCGCTCATATGCCAATGGCAGACGCATCAGCCATTGGAATCCTCTACGGGGTCGTGACCGTATTGCTCGGCATCCTGTTCCTGAAGGAATGTGTAAGTGTATGGCACTGGCTGGCTGTTCTGGTCTCCCTTGCAGGAGCCTCAATGGTCGTGACGGCACAGGGCGCATTTCAAAGCCACATGGCTGCATTCCCAGCAATGATCGCTTTGCTGAGCGCTGTCCTTATGGCGTCAGAGGGACTGCTGATCCGGACCTTAAGCCAGACCGAAAGCGCGCTCTGCATGATGCTTTACGTCTCCGGTTTCGGCATCCTTCTATTGAGTGTCCCGGCTATTCTGGAATGGAAAGACATCGGCGCTCCGCTCGTCATTGGCTGCCTCGCGCTTGGGCCGCTGTCAGTGGCCGCGCAATATTGTACGATACGGGGATATCGCATCGCGCCGCTGTCCGTTGTCGGCCCGGTTGACTATTCATGGCTGATTTTCGCAATGCTATTGGGCATCGCTGTCTTCGGCGAGTATCCCAGCATGGGAGCCCTTGCAGGCAGCATATTGATTGTCTCAGGCGGCTTGCTGCTGTCCACTACGCACGCTCAA
>JBCCVD010000057.1:0-3772 GCA_039195745.1 Pseudomonadota bacterium
ACCGGTGGTCAGGTCATCTCCGAAGATCTGGGCATGAAGCTCGAGAACGTCACAGTCGATATGCTGGGTTCCGCCAAGAAAATCGGCATCACCAAAGACGAGACAACCATCGTTGACGGTGCTGGCGAGAAGGCAGAGATCGAAGCACGTGTTGCTCAGATCCGCGGCCAGATCGAAGACACCACGTCTGACTACGACCGTGAGAAGCTGCAAGAGCGTGTTGCGAAACTCGCCGGTGGTGTGGCTGTGATCCGCGTTGGCGGCATGACAGAAGTCGAAGTGAAAGAGCGTAAAGACCGCGTTGATGACGCGCTGAACGCAACCCGCGCTGCTGTCCAAGAGGGCATCGTCGTGGGTGGTGGTGTTGCTCTGGTCCAAGGCGCGAAAGCGTTGGACGGTCTGGAAGGCGACAACAACGACCAGAATGTCGGCATCTCCATCGTGCGCAAGGCTATCGAAGCGCCTCTGCGCCAGATCGCTGAAAACGCAGGCGTTGACGGTGCTGTCGTTGCTGGCAAAATCCGCGAAAGCTCTGACGCAGCCTTTGGCTTCAACGCGCAAACAGAAGAATATGGCGACATGTTCTCCTTCGGCGTGATTGACCCTGCCAAAGTAGTCCGCACAGCTCTGCAAGACGCAGCCTCCGTGGCCGCTCTGTTGATCACAACAGAAGCCATGGTTGCCGATGCACCTTCGAAAGAAGCTGCTGGCGGCGGCGGCATGCCGGACATGGGCGGCATGGGTGGCATGGGCGGCATGATGTAAGATCAAATCCTTCTGGATTTGAACGCTTACACCGTTTCATCACACGCAAAGACATTGGGGCGGCCTTGTATGGGCCGCCCTTTTTCGTGTCGGCCCTGCAATACCAACAAAATCATGGCATCCGGCGTCATAGTAAGGCCCCGTTTGCATTTTACGCCTCTGACATGGACCCGAGCTTTACCAGAGATGCGAGACACACCGATCACGCCGCGATCGATCGATTGCTGGTTGCCAGTTTCGGCGGCCCGCAAGAGGCGCAACTGGTGCGCAACCTGCGCGCGGAGGGCGCGGTCTGGCAGGAAACGGTTATGCCTTGGGGCGAAGAGGCGGCGGGGTATCTCGCGATCTCACGCTTTGTCGCGCCCGACGGATGGCTCTGCCTCGCGCCTGTCGCTGTGCATCCGGATTGGCAGGGCGAGGGACGGGGCCAGTTCATGGTCGAACAAGCTGTCGAGGAATTCAGCAAGAAACTCAAGCGCTTTATGGTGGTTGTGGGCGATGGCAAGTTCTACCGCCGCTGCGGGTTTCTCGCGACACGAGCTGCGCGGCTCACATCCCCTTACGGTACCGAGAACACGCTGCTTATCGGCCCGGACATGTCGGTCCCCACGGAAACGCTGATCTATCCGAAAGCCTTCGCAAAGCTCACCTGAACGCGTGTGCCCACGGCTTGCGGTTCGCACTCAATCGCGCTGCAACAGCCATCAGCAGCATCTGTTTTTCACCGAATTTGGGCCGGATACGGCGCGGAGCACAATGTCACAATTGCGCCAAGTCAGACAAATTTGGATTGCGCTTCTGATCCGGGATTGTGAGGGATAGTGCATGAAACTGACCCTCCTCGTCGCGCTCACGATGATCGCTTTCGCTGCAAACTCCGTCCTCAACAAGATCGGCTTGGAAGGCGGCGCGATGGACCCGATGTCCTTTGCTCTCATCCGACTTGCCTCAGGAGCAGCGGCACTCTGCGCGATGGTCTGGTTGAGCGGCCGTCGCGTCCCTTTGATGCAGCGGTCTCGTGTAGCGGGTGCAGTGTCGCTGGCGGTTTATATGATCGGGTTTTCGCTTGCGTATCAAACCCTTGATGCAGGTGTGGGCGCGCTCATCCTGTTTGGCGGCGTGCAAGTGACGATCTTTGCCGTGATCGTTGCGCGGGGCGAAGCGGTGCCGCGCGCGCGTTGGCAAGGGGCCGGTGTTGCCCTGATCGGATTGGCCTTTCTCCTCCTTCCGGGTGCCAACGCGCCGCATCTTCTGGGGGCGCTCCTGATGGGGGCTGCTGCTGTCGGGTGGGGGTTTTATACGCTGGCGGGCCGGGTAGAGGCAGATGCGCTTGGGGCCACAGCCGGAAATTTCGTCTGGGCTACGCTTGGGATGGGGATATGCGTGCTTGCCTTGGGGGGTGATCCCTCCGTCACGCAGGCAGGCACAGTCTACGCGGTGATCTCCGGCATGATAACCTCTGCGATGGGCTATGCGCTTTGGTACCGCATCCTGCCACAGCTTGAAGCCAGTATTGCCGGGATCGCGCAACTGACCGTGCCGATCATCGCACTGGCCGGGGGTATGATCTTCCTTGGTGAAACGCTGACCCTGACCTTCATTTTCGCAAGCGCATTGGTGCTTGGCGGGGTCGCTTGGTCTTTGAAACGCGGCTAATTGGCCCTTGCCAAAAGGCCGCCGGGCTGCCGTGTGATCTTGCCTTCCATCTCCAACGTGACCAGTTGCGGGGTTACCAGCCTTGGGTCAAGCTTGAGATCGCGGATCAATTGATCCTCCGCGACAGGCGTGGGACCAAGCAGCCCGAGTATCTGCTCATGCGCAGCCCCTGCATCATGCACCGGCGCCTTTGGGGCAGGTTCGGGCGCCTCAGAAGGCCGAAACACGGTTTGTGTGGTGGCGGGTTTGGCGATGCTGTCCAGCACATCGCGCGTGCCGCGCACCAGTGTCGCGCCGTCACGGATCAGCATATTGCATCCGGCAGATCTGGCATCGAACGGATGGCCCGGCACAACCAGCACATCGCGGCCCTGATCCAAAGCTTCCCGCGCGGTAATCAGCGACCCTGATTTCGCAGCCGCTTCAACCACGACCACGGCGCGCCCAAGGCCGGAGATCAGCCGGTTGCGACGGGGGAAGTGACGTGCCATCGGTTGCAGGCCAATCGGTTGTTCTGACAGGCGCACGCCCTTCTCTGCGATCTGATCGTGCAAACCGGCATTCTCGCGCGGATAGATCACATCAACGCCACCCGCCTGCACCGCGACCGTGCCTGTCTCAAGGCTGGCGAGATGCGCCGCCGTGTCGATGCCACGCGCGAGCCCAGATGCAATCGTGAACCCGGCCTCACCCAGTCCGCGCGCGAGCGCGGATGCCATGCGGGAGCCCAGCGACGAGGCATTGCGTGCGCCGACAAGTGCAATCATCGGGCGCGCCAAATGCGCTACATCACCCAAAGCCCACAAAACCGGCGGAGGATCGGGAATATCGACGAGGGCGTGGGGATAATCCGGCGCACCGTAACACAGCAGTTTCGCGTCAATCCGCTGGCCAGCCCGCAGCTCCGCCTCAGCGACCTGAAAGCTCATCGGCGCATAGGTCTTCACCCCGGCATTGGCCGCGACCTGCGGTAAGGCAGCCAAAGCCGCTTCCGCGGTTCCGTGCTCTGCAAGAAGTCTGAAAAACGTCGCAGGACCAACCCTGCGGGATCTGATCAGACGGAGCCAGTTGACCGTCGCGTCCCATGTCTTGGGGGGTGCGAGGGGGGGTGGGGTAGACAGCAGGTCGCTGGCCATCTGGGTCTCCGTCCGATCAGTGAAATCAGTTTTGGAGCAGAGATATTAAGCAGGAGTAAACCACAAATCTGATGTTAGGATTTTCTCTCAATTAATTGTAATTAATAAGAATTTTTATTTCATGATTGCGCAAAGGTTAACGCGGATCTCAATGCGCCTCGCTATAAATAGTGAGGTCAAAGCGCGCGGCGGGCGTGGGTACCCGGTGCGATGAT
>JBCCVD010000058.1:0-3588 GCA_039195745.1 Pseudomonadota bacterium
CGCCGCATCAACGACGGTATGGGCGCCTGGATGGCTAAAGCGCTGGTGCGCGCGATGATCGACCGCGATCTCAAGATCAAGGGCGCCCGCGTGCTGGTGCTGGGGCTGGCGTTCAAGGAAGACGTGCCCGATCTGCGCAATACCCGCGTTGTAGATGTTGTAACAGAGCTGCAGGACTATGGTGTGAGGGTCGACGTACATGATCCGATGGTCAATCCGGCAGATGCGCGAAGAGAGCTTGGATTAGAGACGGTTCAGCCAGAGCAAGGGGCCTACGACGCGGTGGTCGTCGCCGTGCCGCATACCGCCACCAGAACGGGTGGGCTTGAGGCGATCTTGTCGCTGATGGCGGGTTCTCCCCTGATCCTCGACGTGAAAGGTATCCTGCCGCGGGAGCCTTTTATCCTGCGGGTCTGACGCGCCCACCTTGCCGCCCTCAAGTCGGCTGCAAGAAATACGAACGGTTTCCACGTCTGAACGTTCTGAAAGAAATGGCAGGATCAAGATCGGTGGAGAGAGGTATGAAGTTGGCAGGAATTTCCTGATGACGCACTTGTCACGTTGCGAACTCCTTTGAACGCTTGCTCGTACCCCATGCGATCCGCAACCGCCCCGCCTATGTGCAGGCCCAGGATGCGGGCGTGTCGCTTATGGAGATCAAAACGCGCAGCGGCGAATTCACTGCTTTCTTTGATTGGTTATACGCAAAAGTAACGGGAGAGCCATGTCATGGCGCGCAGCCTTACAGACACGCTGGATAGATTGGCGGTCTCGGGAAAGCTGGACAAGTTTTCCAAAGGTAATGAAACAACCGAGGTCGGCAGCCAACAGATTGATCTTTCCGACATCACTGCCGATCCGGATCAGCCGCGACGTGTGTTCGACGAGGGCAAGCTACAATCGCTGAGTGAAAGCATCGCGGCGCAAGGCGTGTTGCAGCCGATTACAGTGCAACCGAAAAACGCCAACGGCAAGCATCTCATCATAATGGGCGAGCGTCGTTGGCGGGCGGCATGATTATGTCATGGCGCTGCACACCGATACAAAACATCCGCATGTACATCTGACCCTGCGCACGGTGGGCCATGACGGGATAAGCGCAATCTGCGCAGGGCCGACCTGCAACATCTGCGCGATACCTTCGCCGCTAAATTGCGGCAGCGCGGGATTGAGGCGGAATCCACACCGCCATCCGCGCTAGGTGTCACCCGCAAGGGAGAGCGGACGCCCGTCTACAAGATCCGCCAGCGTGGCGAAGCGGTTGCCGTCGACAAGGCAAAACAACGCGAAATTCGGCGGAACGTGAAAGATCATGGCGGTCAGCTTCCGGATCGACCCTGGGATACGGCAATCATCGCGCGCCGAAATCGCGTGATGACCACCTATTCGGCGGCCGCGGCGATCCTGGCGCGATCCCCCGATCCGGAAGACCGTGCGCTGGCGCGCGCAACCGAGCAGTTCGCCGCGGGTTTGACCGATGTCACAACCGAACGGGCGGCCTTGGCGCGGGAGGTCATAGTTGATCACATCGCGATGCGTAGCGGAACCGGTCCAGCGCGTTCCGATGATTGCGCCTCGGAACGAGAAAAGAGTGCGGAGAAAGGGGCCTCGGACCGGGACAACGGGCGAGGTAGAGAGTGGTAAATTGTGCTGGTACGGACCGCATTGTAGCAACCGAAAAAGGAGCCGCCTAATATGAACCAAATGATGAAACAGAGCCTCGGTTAGCAAAAACGCTCAGTTTTCCAGAGAACTCTGACGACGGACACGAAGCCAGAAGAGATTGTCTCGAAGTTACAGACTGCCCGTCCGCGCTTGTATGCGCAGTATAAAGATATATTAAGTGTACGCGTAATAAATACACATAATCAACCTTACCGAATTTTAGAATTGTCCCAGGGGGTACATTCTAAACTGGGTTGCGACAAATTCCCTATCTTGCTGAAAAGCAGGAAGACCGGACATGGCCCACACTTCCCTGTTGAGTAAGATCTGCGTGGCGCAGATAAGTTCAGCAAGATGAGGTGAGCATTACCCTTTTCCACAGATCTCCTGCTTTATCTCCCGTGCAGCAGGGGTATCCAGCTTGTCCAAAATTTGCAGGGTGACCGCCGCTGCTTCGGGATCAAGACGCACTGGGGATTTTTTCAGGAAGAAGTAATCTTGTTCGATAACATTATAATGCGCCAACGCGTAACTGGCCCCCTGACGTGCAACAATAGTCAGAATAAGCTTTTTCCACTCGGAGGATGACATTTGACAGGGTTGCGTCACTGTGTCCGCCTTGATCTGCTTCATGGCGTTGTCGCCGAGAATAATCATCGACTGTGCAATCTCTTTCAACTGCGCGCTATCGTATTGATCCAACCGGTTTTTCAGCTGGTTTATTCCCGATGTTTCGGCATGTGAAAAATTATGCTTTAGTGCCCATGCTGTCAGGCCAATCTCCCCGCGTCTTACAGTGCGCTTCTTTTTGTTCGTGAGTGGAAAACGTTTCCAAAATTGGAAAAAAGTGGGGTGCTCGATCACTTTACGGCTGAAGCTGATTGCAAAAGAACAGTAATGGAAGCTGTTTCGATCAGATGAATACTCAAATTGAATGCTCCGAAATGCTTCGGGATCCACGCGGGGAAAGCCGTAGTGAGAAGCCGCGGCAGAAAAATCAACACCCAATGCGTCCACATCTGCAAGCCAGTCTCTGCTGTCCTCGACCGGAAACCAGACGGAATCGTTTAGCAGTATGAGTCGGTCCAGCTTGCCAGCGCCAGATTCCAGGGAAAGCACCCCGTCACGATACCCCCCGAAATCATACCCGAAGTTCGGCCTTTCAATGTAGGTGTGGCACAGGGCGAGGACCTGCGCCCGATCTTCTTCGGACATTGGGAAATTGGATACAACCGTTGTGCTGACCCCTTTCCCAACCAGATATCGAAGGCTTCGGATATGGGAGGGTAAGAGCCCTTTTTCCGGGAAAATCAGATAAACAGCGTGTTGTGCCGAAGCAGGCTGTATGCCCCTTTTAGTGATACGTTTTCTGGCAAGGTAAAAGTCATAATAGCTCGCACCAAACAAATAACTAAGCGTGTCTGCCGGCCATTGCAGAGGTTGCGTGAGTAACCGTTTAAGTTCCCGCTTGATTTTCCACAAAGGAGGTCGAGGCACGTTCACCCTCTCCGCATTTTAGTTTGCTGCAGCGGGTTGCCTGCATGTCAGGACACCCGTATCGGCTAGGTCATGCTTTCTGGTGCCGGAGTCAACGGGGGTGGTGTATTCCCGCGTATGTGCCGTCATGCGAAAATGCTGGGGCGGATCGGAGAACCAGGCGGAAATAATCATATTGGATGCTGGGATGACCTCCGTCGTGGTGTTAAGCAATTGCTGAACAATTGATCCGGGTGCACCTGCAAGCTGAGGAGATTACCGCACGATGAAAGCGGCAAAAAATTCTATTGTCCTGTATTCGTGTTACTTCGGGAATCCAGAGCCTTTCAATCCGGCGGCTCTGAAGGCGGGGGCGGGTTGTGACCGAGTTCTTTTTACGGATCGTGAAGATATTGCGCCAGAGGGTGTTCGTGTCGTCCGCCAAAG
>JBCCVD010000059.1:0-2897 GCA_039195745.1 Pseudomonadota bacterium
ACGATCACGCCGAGGTAGCTGTCATACCAGCTGTCCACCAGCATCGCCTTCAGCGGCGCATCGCGGTCGCCCTTGGGCGCGGGCAGATGCTGCACAATGCTCTCCAGCGTCTCAGTGATCCCCTGCCCGGTCTTGGCCGACACCTGAATGGCCCCGCTCGCGTCAATCCCGATCACATCCTCGATCTGCTCCGCCACCCGGTCACAATCGCTTGCCGGCAGGTCGATCTTGTTCAGCACCGGCACGATCTCGTGATCCGCATCAATCGCGTGATACACATTCGCCAGCGTCTGCGCCTCGACCCCTTGCGTGCTGTCCACCACCAGCAAGGACCCCTCGACCGCCCGCATCGACCGCGAGACCTCATAGGCGAAATCCACATGCCCCGGCGTGTCGATGAGGTTGAGCACATAGGCCTCGCCATTCGCCGCGGTGTAATTGATCCGCACGGTCTGCGCCTTGATCGTGATCCCCCGCTCGCGCTCGATATCCATACTGTCGAGCATCTGCTCCTTCATATCCCGGTCCGCCACCGTGTTGGTGGACTGAATGAGCCGGTCAGCGAGCGTCGATTTCCCGTGGTCGATATGCGCGACGATGGAGAAATTGCGGATATGTGAAAGCGGTGTCATGCTGGGGATATGTAGGGGTTTTGGGGGTTGGTCAAGGTGGACGAAGATCGCGACATACCGGACCGGGAATCTGTGGCAAATTGGGTCAAGCGACAGGAAAGGCAAATCAAAACTTGGTTTGCCGCGAGATGCGCGCTCAGAGCACTACCTACTGCTTTGTCTTCCTTCGACGAACTCAAAGAAAAAGAAACGCTGATCGCGTTTTGTGCGCTGTTGTATGCCTGCGCAGACTGTGTGCGGTCTACGTACCCAACAATCTGCATGACCAGGTCATTTTACAAATTCTTTATGAACGCCTATTCGGCAGGTAGGTCCATCGTGAATCGGAGGTCTGATCCACGCGCCATAGCAGCAAGCTATGCATACGATGTCATCGGTTATTCAGCCACTCGGTCCGGCTCCCATCCGAGCCTTGAAAATAGCAACGCCGTTAAAACTGCATTCCCCGTGCCATTCGAGGAAGGTATTCAACACGAACATCGATCATTTGACCCGGGCGTAGAAGTTCTGACCGCTATTCAGTTGGATATGCAAAACCCGAACCACTGGGGAAAGCTTTGGCATGATGCTGGCATGCCGGATGATGTGCAGCGTTCGTGGGAAACCATTCGAAGCAAGCTCGAACAGGCTCCTCATGACTGGTCTTTCTGGATCGAGTGGTACGAAGCAATCCTCAACGGCACCCCACTCCCATGGGAACTGACAGTGCGCACTGCACTTGAGATCACAGATGCCGAATGGGACGATGGCCCAACCACCGTCGCACGACGCATCAATGAAATCCAGCGCGACTATAAGACCAGTGTCACGCCCCGTTTGGTCCGTTTGGAAAGCGGATTATGGGATGTGGAACAGGATGCAGAAGTTGCCGCGGAACCATTAGAATTCGCCATTGCACAAGTTGAGATCGCTCTGACTGCAGCACTCAGCGCCAATCAAGGAAATGGGCTGAAGGAAACGTCTAGTGAAACAATCCTGATCCGAATGGCATGTGGAGAGTTCAGAGCATTCCCAAGTGTGGTCGCGACCTCCCTATGGAATGCCTGCATGGGATTGCAGCGCAACATTGGAGATGTCTACCCTGATGACGCCTCCTTGATCGCACTTCAGAACACGCTTTTCACATCCGTTGACGAGCTATGTGAGCAAGACCCGCTAATTCGCGGCCGCGTTGCCAAGCTCGCCGCACTGGAAACGCGGCGCATGCCAACCTTTCAGGAGCGCGAGGATTTGCTGCAAGTTCCGGAGATGGTCGCAGAAGATTTGACTGCGCCTGCGCTGGAACAGCTCTCGGATGCGATCGAGGCAGTATCTTCTACCGAAAAGCCCGCCCGCATCTGGCGCGCAAAACTGGTCAATTGGCTGAATACGCTTGGCCGAGGTCTGGATGCCGCTCAAAAGAACGAGAAGCGAGCAAGTTGGCTGCTCAAATTGGCCCGCAGTATCTCCGGTTGGTTCTTCGACGTGGATGAATGACGGCAACAATGCCCAATCTGCGATTGGGCAGCGCCCGACACTCCCCCCAAGGGAGGGCGCTTCTCGCTCACCCTAGGCTCGGGCGCTGGTGGCAGACTGGAACGCCGCGCGTCAGTCAAACGATATCACTGCCAGTCTGGCCTTGGGCTCCGCCCGTTCGGCCCTGAAGCTGTCCACAGGACAGTTTCCGAGACGGGCCTCACCCTTAACCGCCCATCAACGAACCCCACCGCACGCACCATTAACCCCGCCCTGTCGGTGCGAAACACCGATGCAATACCGACGTCATACCGACCCGATACAGAGCCAGGAATCGCCCTGAAAACCCCCAATTAACCCGCGAGTCGCGCCAAGCGCCGCCCCTCTTCCATTTTCCCGTTGCGCGGGCGGTGCCTTTACAGCCCGTTCAACTTAGGGACCAATTGGTCTTCAATTCCGCACGCCCCCCTGTGCAGCTGCGCACCCGCTTCCTGCCTTCGTGAGTTTCGCGCGCCCCGATGCACGCGTAAGGTGAATTCAGACGCTGTTCCGGCGCCGCTTCCCGAAAGGCATCCCCATGACACGTACTCCCCGCATTTGCGCCCTCTCCACCGCCGGGCTTCTCACCCTTGGTCTGCCCCTGGCCGCCACCGCTCAGCAGACGGGCCCCGAGGTGGATTTCTACGGCCACATCAACCTTGGCATCATCAACGTGGACAATGGCGCCGGGTCGGATACTGCGCTGACAGATAACGATAATTCCAACAGCCGCATCGGGTTGATCTACAAGCAGGGCACGGGCAACGGCGG
>JBCCVD010000060.1:0-2658 GCA_039195745.1 Pseudomonadota bacterium
ACGACCCAGAGCGTCACTCCGAAGATGCCTTCCTGCGGGAAGTACATGGAGGATACGAATGTATTGAACTTCACACCCGGATGCTGGTGCAGCCCGGGGAAGTACGGCCCCAGAAGGGCGTAACATATGAAAACGCTGATGATCAGCGGCAGGATCCAACCCAGCGTACGACGCGCGATATCGAGCACAAGCAAGATCAGGATGCAGCCGAACAGCATGTCATAGCCATTCGGATTACCCATGCGGAAGGTCATCTCCTCGACCCCCAGAAGGTCGATACCGCGCCAGGCGAGACCGAGATAAAGGGCGGATGCAACACCGAGGACCATGAGCAGCAGATCGATGTAGGGCACCCCGCCCAGCCGCAAAGCGCCAGTATTCAGATCGAATGAGGTTTGCGTCTTGATCAGCGGGTAAAACGAATACGTCAGGATGAAGAGCCCGGACAGATGCCACCCCATGTGCCAATAGTCGGGGGGCAAGGCAAACCCTGCTGTGAGGTAATGATAAATCGCAAATGTCAGTGCCACATAGCGCAGAAACTTGCTGAACCCCGGGGTTACGGACCGTGTGGCGGCGCCCTCGTCGTATTTCTCTTCGATGGCGGCCAGCTCTTCTTTGGTCAGACTGCGCGCTGTGTCAGATATTGGCTCATTCATATCGCGATCCCGTCATCAGGTCGTAGGGATATCCGTCGGACGGCAAGCAGATCTCGCCTGCCGTCCGTTCTTGGTAAGGCTGGAAGAGTGCGCCTTACTTCAGAAGCCCGGCTTCTCGGTAAAACTTCTCCGCGCCCGCATGCAGCGGCACGCCAAGCGCGGCAATGCCATCAAGCGCCGTATCCGGCGTGATCTGCTTGCCCTTGGCATGGCCATTGTCGAGGAGTTTGCGCGTATTGTCGTTCCACATCGCCTTGGTGATGCCGTAAACGAGCTCTTCGGAAAGATCTGACGACACAACCAGCAATGCGGATACGGCAGGCGTTTTCACCTCGTAGTCCACCCCTTCGTAGACACCCGCGGGAATTTTCGACGGAATATAGGCTGGGATGATCTCATTGATCTTGGCGAGATCTTCATCGCTGAAGCTATGTAGCTCCATGCCCTTTGTCGTGGACAATTGCACCATCGCAGATACCGGCCATCCGGCAGCATAGAAATAGGCGTCGAGTTGTCCATCCGCGAGACGTTCTGCTGATTGGCTGTTGTTCAATTCCGCTTCGTCCATGTTGTCGCGGGTCACACCCCATTCCGCCAACATCTGCTCCACGGCAACCTGCGTGCCGGAACCGGCCTGAGCGATGCCGACACGTTTGCCAGCGAGATCACCAAGACCTGCAATCGACGAGCCCTTGGGCATGACAAGATGCAGATCTTCCGGGAAAAGATTAGCCACGATCCGCAGTTTGGGGTGCGGCTTGCCCTCAAATTTGCCTTCTCCCAGATACATCGACCGGGTGACGTCCGCGGCAGCGAGGCCCGCTTCCAATTCACCATTTTCTACGGCGGTGTTGTTGAATACGGATGCGGTTGTCGATTGGGCAATGGCAATCAGGCCCGGAACGCCACACTGGCCACCCTCGTCGCACGCGCGCGATCCGGGAGGGGCGGAGATGCCATTGGCGATTGTTCCGCCAATTGGGAAATACGTCCCGCCAGCACTGCCTGTGCCGATCCGAAAGAAAGTCGGATCCTGCGCCGCGACCGTCCCAGCGCCAAGGGCCGTCGCAAAGGCCACGCCCATAAATGTCGAGAATAACTTCATTATTTTCTCCCATGTAACTGACTTCTACAGCGAGTCATGCACACCATCGTATTGGAGAGAAAAATAAAGGCAAATTTGAATATCTTTTCTTTCGATAGATTCGAGTTATGATTGCCCATGAATATTTCTCAAATCTCAGCGTTTCAGGCGGTTATGACCTCCGCTTCTCTCTCGGATGCGGCCAAGAAGCTTGGGCGCACGCAGCCGGCCGTCAGCGCAGCGATCAAAACACTGGAAGATCAGTTGGGTCTGCAATTGTTTGACAGGCAAGGCCGCAAGCTCGTTCCAGTCCCCGAGGCACATTATCTCCTCACAGAAACGGATGCGATCCTCAGCCAGTTGGCGCGGGTGCGTCAAACCATGCGCAGCCTGGTTGATGGGCAGAGTGGCAATCTCAGCATCGCCGCGATGCCGGGTCCCGTTTCCGTTCTGTTTCCTCGTTTCATCGCTTCCCAAATCGAAGGCAACGCCCGCATCAACGTCTCCATTCTGGCGCGCAGCTCACATCAGATCGCAGAGCTCGCCCGAGCGCAGAACATAGATTTCGGGTTTGCCGACGCCCCCGAAAACATCGAGGCGCAGAATTTGTATGACGCCGAGTTCATCTCCGCCGATTGCTTTCTGGCGATACCGTCAAACCATCGGCTGGCCGAAAAGGATGCGATTTCCCTGAGCGACCTGAGCGATGAACCGATGGGCTCGCTACAAGCCAATCACGCCCACCAACAGGAATTGCGTGCGATGTTTGCGGCGCGTGACCTGACGTTCAGGACCACGGTGGAAAGCCAGACATTTCTGCCCATTCTGCAATTCGTGTCGGCAGGTCAATGCTGCTCCATCCTTGATCCGCTCACGGTCGCACATGTCAACGCCGCGGGCAGCATGACCGATCAC
>JBCCVD010000061.1:0-2561 GCA_039195745.1 Pseudomonadota bacterium
CTTTCAAGATGCGCTTTTCGATGCGAACACCGGTTTGCACGCGCTCTTTCCCTCTGTTTGTCATCCCTTTTCGACCGCAAATATCCCCTTCGCTTCCGGCATCAAGGGTATCAACTTCAGAGTCGAGTGGAAAGGGCTGGCAGTTGTGAGCGCACGCCGATCAAACATCGACCTGATTGAAGCGCCGCTGGGAGAGATGTCACACTGACCTTCAAGAGGCAGGTTGCGCGTACGCGGGACGTACGACTTTTTACTTTCCCGCCTCTCTTGACTAGGCAACGTGGAGGCCGCTTGCATTCCGATGCGCCTCGGACCAATGTGAGAATACCTCAAATCCCGCGCGGGCCTCCTCAGATCACAGATCCAGCAAGCGTTTGGCAAACTTGCCAAGCTTTCCGCCCGCCGAGATTGCGCTGAGGCATGAGCGCGCCTTTTCATCCGGAAGCCGCGCCTTCGTGTCCACATGCAATTCGTACAGCAGTTCCAGCATCCCGCCAAAGTCACGCGGCCGCGTTTCAGGATCGAAGCGAAGAAGTCTGGTGCCAACGGCACACAGGAATGCGGCATGAGACGGTGAAACCCCTGCAACCTGCGAAAATGCCCGTGTCCACCGTCCTGTCGGCAGTGCCGCTTTCACCATGAGATCGCGTGTCACGTCCCCAAAGGCTGTCGCACTCAAACGATCCTCTTCGATGGCAGTTATCAAGATCTCCGCCGCCAGCCGATGAACAGCCGGATCGGCGTTGGCCATGGATTGAGAGAGCAGCTGCGTTGCCAGTGGGCCCATGGCAACATGCGGCATCAGCATCGGCTCGATGAACGCCGCATATGGCGATTTTGAGAGCTTCTGATCCAGATCGAGCACATCAATGCCCTGCGCGAAGAATGGTTCAAGGTTTTGAGGCCATACAAGCGACGACCAACGAATGTCATCGGCAGTATGCCCACAGATACTGCCGCCGCTTTGACCCGCGGTAGTAAGGTGGAAAAGGCCTGCCAGATAGGAGTCCGGCACCGGTTTTTTAATCTCAGGTCGCGCTGTTACGTTGATCTCGGGAAAAACATATTTGCCCTGACAAGCCGTCGAGACAGTCACATCAATGCGGGCCCGCAAGCCAACATCAGGCGCTGTGAGACCTGACAGCTTGGCAATAGCTGGTGCATCTTCCCGCGGCAGACGCCCAGCCGATGCCGCTATCCACATCGGTTTCGAGGCACCGGACTCGAGAACAGTCGGCTCCAGAGGCCCGCCCAAGGCATAAAGCAGTACATCCGCGATTTCACCCCGTCCTGCAAGCATCCCTTTCGCAGCATCCCGACCTTCGGGCGCCAGCCGCATCAAGGCCAGGCAAAGATCATATTGGCCAGGTTCCGCTTCCGCATCTTGATACGCCAGCACGCGTTTGACGAGTTGTTCCGGCGCAATGAAGCCACGATCATCTGTTGGCCGGCAAAGCATTGGCAACCGCTGCCCTTGTTGAACCTGTCGAAGGACGTCCGCATTGCGCTTCATGAAAACGGTGATGAAGCTCTGCGGCCCCAGGGGTGTTTTACGGTGCGACCAGCCAAGTGAAACCGCGCTGCCGAAAACCAGGCGCTCTGGCAGGTCAGGTGGTGTTTGCTTCGTGTAGCAGTGTGCGAGATGTGCCAGACCAAAACGCAGGGTTGTGTCGCCCGCGGAGTTCAGGATCTGGGTCGCACGCTTGGACAGAGGCCCCATTGCACGCTCAAAGTCCACCGGCATGTCCGCACCGTGACGGGCCAATCCATCCACCAATCGCTCAATCCGCACCGGATCACTTGTATCTTCGAGAAGCCGGAGGAATTCCGAAATAAATTCGTCGTAAGACGCGATCGGCTCAATGGCCCGAGGTGGCTGGAAATCCTGAGTACGGTCTGATTGTTTTGGCGCATCCTGAACATCGCAAAGCGTGGCAAACTGGGCACGCAAAGACGGTGCGATACCATCGGCGTAGCCGGAGAGGTTCTGGCGCAACTCGGGCTCGTCGGCGGCACCAAGTTTTTCCATCAACTGCAGAGCTTTGCGTTGCACATCTGCCGCGTCGTGGATCAGAGCTCCCTGCGCCACCGTGATGGCATGGAACCGGATTTCAGGCGCGCGCTCTGCCGCCGCTTCGACAAGACGAAGCGCGGAAGACACAGCCCCCTTTTGCCGTGCCTGCACAACCGGTTGAACCGCATCCAGCAGCTCCTGCCCGCCGAATGGGTTGGCCGCATCAATCGTCTTGATTGCCTTCAGGGCAAGGGAGACCGTTGGCGGAATGGCGCTGCTGAGCAGACTTAGGAACTGTTTCTTGCGGGCAATCTGTTCATCAATTGTTGGATCCAGCGACTCGTAAAGCCGCGAAAACCAGCCTGCCCTGAACTGCGCGAAGTCTCGTGACAGTGCATCGAGGCACGCATCCAGCAACCGGTCCCGATCCATCACGCCAGCGGCGCTTAGGTCATGCAAGGCTGTCGCCCAGGTCTGAGGGGCAGCGCAGTATTTGTCATACGCTGCCAGACTGAATTCGCCATGTCCTTCGATTTCAAAGAACTGC
>JBCCVD010000062.1:0-2514 GCA_039195745.1 Pseudomonadota bacterium
AGACAAACTCGCGCGAGATTTGGCAAAAAGCCTGATTGATCGCCGCGATCATGAGTGACAGGTGTTCCAATTCACTTGACGACAGGTATTGACATCTTGATCGCGGCGTCTTGGGGCACAGCCATCAGCATTTCGCATCGATATATAAGACGTGCATGTTGTCGATCCTCATTGAATTCACTCTCAACCTTTCCCCGCGCAGCTCTAGCCATCGTGGCGGCCGTCTGCGGGGTCTGAACAAGTGAAAGGATGTTTGCATAAAATCCTTCCACATCTCTCTCGTCCGAAAGCAAGCCGGTTTCGCAGTGGGAAACTAGTTCCGGAATTCCAGAGTGGCGGGTCGCGCAGACCGGCGTGCCAAGCGCCATCGCTTCCATCAGCGTCACCGGGATACCCTCTTGATCGCCATCAGCCGCGGTTACACTTGGCGCCAGCAACGCATCGGCTTGTGACATGCGTCGCAACACCTCTTCATGGGGCAGGGCTCCCACAAAACTCACACGACTCTCGAGTCCTGCCAGCACGACCTGAGCTTTAAGTGCTGCCGCCAGCGGGCCTTCGCCGCCTATGTCATAACGCCAATCAATCTCGGGATGGCGGTCATGCAGAAGAGCAAGTGCGTCAATGGCAACATCAAGGCCCTTCTTTTCAACCAGTCTGCAGATACTGAGAAACCGCAATGCGCCCGCGCGGTCTGGGATCGAGAACTGATATCGCGAAACAGGAATCCCGAGATGATGGCTTTCCACGCGCGCGGCAGGGGCTCCGCAGGAGATCAGCTGTTTTGCGAAGGGCGTGTTGACCGTCAGATGAAGATCACCTTCGGCAAAGAGGTCCTGGTAGCGTGCCATGTGGTCTCGGCGCAGCTCGACACTGACATCGCGACCGTGAAAAACGGTCACCAATGGCGGTCGCCGTCGCCATCCGCGCTGTGCCCTTGCCACTGCAGCCCCCCGATAGCCGAAGTGGGCGATGACGACATCAGCGTCGATCTGGCGGCGCCAAGTGTCCCGATCCAGCCGCGCCACGAGCCGATCACGAAGCGCGGTTGGAAGAAATGTCAGAAGACCTAACTTTGGTGACGGCCAGATCACGATACGCACCCGGCGAAGCGCCTCCCGATCCTCGGGCGACAAGGGCGTATCCGCTTCTATGGCTTTGCAGATCACGGTGACATCATGCCCGCTGCGTACAGCATGCAGGACCTGCGAGGTCACGAAAGTCTGCGACAGCGCCGGAAAGCTCGAGACGCAGAAGCTGATCTTCAAGACAGAGCTCCGTATCCCACTGCACCGTCCGGGATCGGCTGTTGCGGCAGGGCACTCTCGAGTGTTTGGATGAATGTCCTATACTGCTGCTCGAAATCCAGCTCGGGTCGGCGCGCATAGGTCACCGCCCGTTCGGAGAGGGTGGTGTAGGCGTCCGTATCGGACCAGAGCTCTTGCAGCGCTGATACCCAATCTTCAATCGGTGCATCATGTGGCAAGACCACACCGCCCGGCCCGATCGCCTGGGGCAGACCGCCCCGGTCGGAGCCGATCACGGGAATGCCACTGCAATGTGCCTCGGACGCGACCCGGCCCCAGGCTTCTTCCCATTGGCTTGGCGCAAGAAGGATTTTTGTTCGCCCGTAGACCTTGGACATGTCGGAGGTTCGGCGCATGAATGTGACGTTCGGAAGGGCGTCGATTTCAGTCATGATTTGCCTGAACTGCTCATCCCACAGCGTCCAGGCTTCTACGAACAGGAAGGGGATGTCGGGGCAGGCGCGGGCCATGTCCCGCGCTATCTCGTAGCCCTTCTTGGGGTGGATATTGATCAGTGTCACAAACTCGCGCGTGGTATCGCAGCGATACTTCTCAAAATCAATTGTTGGGGTGATCACCATGCAATCAATGCCGTAGGTGTTGCGATATGACCGGGCTGTGAAATCGGAATTGGCGATGAAACGCGCGCCTGGAATGGTGCTGACATCTCCGTCGTTCTCTTCAAATTCCACGTTCCGTAGGTAAAGAACAACAGGTATGCCCAAGGCTGCAAAAGCATGCCCAAGTGCTGCTGACCGCCGGGTCTGGACAACAACAACATCCGGCCTGAGTCTTGCTACCGCGGCTTCGATCCGCACCGGATCCAATGGCTCCCATGTGCGCATGACTTCGTAGCCTTGTGTCCGGTCGACGCTGAACGGCCAACCTGTGATTTTCCGCTGCATCTTCATGCGGAACCCAAACACACCGCGCCCGGAAAACCCGCAATAGACAGCGGCGGTGTGGCCCTCGGCCATGCTCTGTCGGATAAGATGATCAGTACTGTTCTGTGTGCCACCGCTGGCTTCCGGCAGCCATCCGTTTCCACCAGCAAAGAGAATACGCATGACGACTCCTATGTTGTGCGTGTCGCGACGACCCGTGAATGGCAAATGGGGGACGGTCTGTCGTAGTCTTTCCAAGTCACCCCAGACCCACCCCGCGTTTGGCCAGCGCGCGCTTGAGCGCTGCGCCAGCGGATTTGGCG
>JBCCVD010000063.1:0-2204 GCA_039195745.1 Pseudomonadota bacterium
GGATGAACTTTTGACAGCGGAGAACCATACCGTAACGACGTGCCGCTCCGCGACCGAGGCTTTTGCGCTGATCTCACAGGAAAGGTTCGACATCCTGATCACCGACATCATTGTCATTCAGGATGACAAACCGGTCCCTGATGGCGGTATTTCCCTGATCTCGAGACTGCGCGGTGCCTTGAGCTGGAACTTGGAGCCGTGGATGAAGACAATGCCCATTATCGCGATTTCAGGGGCCATACAAAATCAGGGAATGTCCGATCTGTTGAAGATTTCGCGCGACCTTGGCGCGGATATGACGCTGGGAAAGCCAACCGACACCAAAGACCTCTTGCAGGCGATCAACATCCTGACCAAATCCAAGTGAAACTTGATCTGTCATTTTTGGCCGGATTGCGGAGAGCCTGAACCCACGGCCCGCCCTTCCATGTGCATATCGGAACCGATCAGCGTTCCAGGGTAGATGCCGTGGCCGTTAACGACGTCTCCAGCAGCCTTTGCAGCTTTTCAGGATGCCGCAAGACAAACACATCCCGGATAAGAGATTTGTCCGAGAAGGCGAAGGAAATCACCGCAACCGGATCGCTCGCCGTCCCGATGAGAAGGGCGCATTGACCGTTTGCCCGCATGGTTTGACGCGGCAGGCCATGCCAAGCCTTGCTCAGGGTCGAGGCGACGAATTCGACGACGTCGGCGGGACCCTTCAAAACCTCGCGGATCGCAACGACCTTGCCGCCGCTGTCGGCGCGCAGGGTCGCATCCTGGGTCAGGATATTTGCGAGCGGGCCAGCATCCCCGGTTGACAACGCCCTTGTGAAACCGTCCAGCAGTTGCCGCTGTACCTCTTCGGTCGGCACGTGGCGGACCTGTTCGGCGGCAATCATTTTCCGCGCCCGAGAGGCGAGCTTGCGGCAGTTCTCATTGGTGATGCCAAGGGCGGCGGATACTTCGGCAAACGACATCGAAAAGATATCATGCAGAATGTAGGCTGCCCGTTCTTTCGGGGTGAGCCGCTCCAGCAGCAAAAGGAATGCCGTGTTGAGGCTGGACGAAGCCTCGAACTGATCTTCTGCGCTGGCGACGGTCTCCATTTGGAACTGGTCGGGAAGCCATGGGCCAACGTATTGGGTTCGCTTGCGTTGTGCTGACTTGAGGATGTCCAGGCAGCGGTTGGTGCAGACGGTGCTCAGCCAGGCAGTTGGCTTCTCCGGCTGGACGGTGTCATCGGAAAACCATTTGAACGCAGTGTCCTGTACCGCGTCTTCTGCCTCGGACAGCGTGCCCAGCAGTCGGAACGCAATACCCATCAGTTGCGGGCGGGCGGCTTCGAACTGATCTGCCTTTTCGCTTAGTCTCATTTGTCCGGCACTTTCCTGATCGTTTGATACAAGCATATTTCACCTCGGTTTTCTTCATCGACGAGTCATCCATCTGGATCGTGACGCAGTTGCCCGTCCGAGTATCACCACAAGAGGCAATGTGGTGGCCTGCACCCAAGAAGCAGTTCGGTGGAGACAGCTTGATGGCGTGGGGGTGAGCAGGACGCATGAGTTGATGCGGCGAAAAGATCCACGACTTGCGCTGATGATCATCGAAGCCGAACTGCCGCAGTCGCAAAAGATATCCGCGGTCAAGGGGATAGACTGCAGCTCATTTGATTGACACGCTCCGCCTTACGGTGTCGTAGTGCCCGGTGCGCGACGTCCTTTTTATCGGGTACTCGGCCTTCCACCTCCTTCAAGAGGCAAGAAACCATGGCAACAAATCCACCTGAGCTGCATTTGATGGCGGGAAAGATCGCGTCAGGAAAATCCACCTTTGCCGCGTCGTTGAGTGCCGCTTGCGGAGGAATCGTAATCAGCGAAGACAGATGGTTGTCGGCCCTCTTCTCCCAAGAAATGCGATCTCTGAAAGACTATGTCCAATATTCCCGACGTCTGCGCGATGTGGTGAAACCGCATGTGGTTGATCTGTTGAAGTGCGGCGCAACTGTCGTTCTTGATTTTCCGGCCAATACGCCGGAAAACCGGGCCTGGTTGGTCTCCATCGGACGGGACGCAGGAGTGCGCCCGACGCTTCACTTCCTGGATGTAAGGGATGAAATCTGCCTGCAACGTCTGCACGCGCGAAATGCCTCGGGCATCCATCCGTTTCAGGTGAGCGATGCACAATTCCAGCAGGTAGCCAGGCATTTCGTGCCACCC
>JBCCVD010000064.1:0-1954 GCA_039195745.1 Pseudomonadota bacterium
CGAGGTGACGCCGATGTGCTTGGCAAGATCCCAAAGGGAGAGGTTCGGGTCGCGGTACAACAAATCCCTTTCCATCGCGCTGTTGATTTTCACGGCGATGCGGTTCGAATGCGCCTGAGTGAGCGCGGAGTTTTTGTATTTCTCGGGCTGCGCGGGCACGGGCGGCGAGGCGGCAGGGCCATCGATCTCGCGCATCAAACCGGGTTTCTGACGCAACCCCCATAGTGCGAGTGTCCAAATCAGGCTGACCGTAATCAGACGGGCAAAAATCTCGGGGTACATGGCAAGGCCATCCCAGGTCCAGAGACCCAGGAGTTGCAGAACTATATTGGCAATATTGAAAATCCAGTAGATGCTGGCGACGATTGCGATCCACCAGATCCATAACAACTCACGGCTTTCCGTACTTGCAAAAAGGTCCTTGAGGCGATGGTTGTAGATGATCAGTCGCCTGATGATCATCGCCAGGTAAGCTGCGACTTGCAGATAAAACAGAACAGCTCCTCCGTAAGCGGCTATGGCGACGAATTGCACCCATGGCGTGATTTCATCGGTTTCGGCGCCGGGCTCATTGAAGATGCTGATCGGGAGGGTCAGATACAGCGATGATATCCCGACCGCGGCGATGACAGGCAGCAGGTGAAGTGCCTTCCGAGCAATCGTCTCTTCTTCGTCCTCCACGGTCAGAGCCCGTACATAGAGCCAGAGCAGAGGTGCCTGCAGCATAGCAATCGGAAGCGTAAGCGCATGAGACAGCTTGATCAAAAGCGCTGCCGTATCCGGGCCTGCTACGATTGTGAAAACCACGAGAGCAGAGTTCACCGCCTGTGCAATGTAGAAAAATGCCAGCGGCAGATAGACCTGCCTGTGCGTTTTGCGAACTGCTAGCAGGTTTGCGCAGATTAATGATAAGCCCAGCAGAAAAGCTTCGGTGCCAAGAAAAAAAGTATCACTACCCGTCATAGGAAGACCCCAGCCCAATTTGCTGATCGAAGTGCGGCCAACATACGTGTGTGGCATCGGGTGGGACAACGTCAACATCGGTCGAAACTGTCCGTCCCGTCAGAGAGAGACGACTTGACGACCCCTGTCTTTCATAGCCATGCAAGGATCAACGCCAAGCGGGGCTGGCAGGATGACAACGAAGCTGAGTTGGGCGCTTTGCGTCTCGGTGATTGCCTCTCCAATCATTGCGTTCGCCTTCGGCAGTTTCGCTGACGACGCACACCGCCCTGGTGCCGCCGGCAACATCGCCTTTGTTCAAGAGACCGGTGCCAAACCTGAAGAAGCGGCGCCGGACGCGTCATTCTCAACGCACCGGTTCGTGATCTCACTGACGGGGATACGCTATGTAGCTTACCGGAAAGGGGAGTCCCATATTGTGGTGAGGTTGACGCGGCGCTGGCCGCGTGCCGTACAGCCGACCGGTCCTGAGAGGAACGACCAGCCATTCCGGCTGGCAGCCCATCTGGATGGCCGTATCGGTTTCTATTTCTTGTCGATCTATCGAACAGTCTCGGCGCAAGAAGTGACAGTCGTTCACCGCCAAGTCATGCCGGACCGATCATCGAAAGACGTCAACTGAAGATAACGCGGGTGGCACAGATGGGACGCGACAGGGCTGCCGAGCCTATCTGTTGCCCCTTGGCGATGTACTGCGCCGGTTGCTCGGGATGTTCTCTTGGCAGCAGCATGACCATCAAGAGCATCCTGTGCGTTGAGGCTGTTTCCCAGACCATGACGATACTGTCAGACGTCCGTCTCCACTCGCGTCTGAATGCGATAGCTGCCGCCAAGAACGCTGTTTTGGAAGGTCTCGTCCAGAACAGGTATCTCCGGCACAGCTTCGCCGAGGGTGCTGCGCGCGGAAAGGACGCGATGGAACCTGAGCGGTGCTTGATCGAACATCAGGGAATGCCCGCTGAGTTGCAGGCCGCCGTTCAGGATCCGGTCA
>JBCCVD010000065.1:0-1656 GCA_039195745.1 Pseudomonadota bacterium
CGGCGTTTCTTTAGCAGTCCGCGCAAGCGTACTCATCAACGGCAGATCCAGGCGTCGGCTTACAACGATGCGCGCGGGCTGCCATGCGGTGCCAAGACCTCTCACCGTCAGGCTGGGGTCATCCTTGCGGGCCGTGCCGCCTCCAACCATGATCGCGTCATGACGCGCCCGCAGACCATGCACATACCTGCGTGTGTCCGCGCCCGTGATCCACTGGCTTTCACCGGTCGCCGTGGCGATACGGCCATCAAAGCTACTCGCCAGCTTCAAGGTCACGAAAGGCCGATCCAATTCAATCCGCGAAAAAAATCCGGCATTGTCTGCAAGCGCCTCGTCTTCCATCACGCCAATATCCACGCCAATTCCGGCGGCGCGCAGCATCTCGCTGCCCTGACCACTTACTCGGGGATCGGGATCCTGCGTAGCGATAACGACACGAACAACACCCGCATCAATGAGCGCTTGAGCGCAGGGCGGGGTCTTGCCGTGATGCGCACAAGGTTCCAGCGAAACGTAAACATCAGCTCCCCGCGCGGATGATCCGGCCTGCGCCAATGCTTCGGTCTCCGCATGCGGTCTTCCGCCGGGCTGCGTCCACCCGCGGCCAAGGATACGCCCGCCCTTGACGATGACACACCCCACCGCCGGATTTGGCCAGGTACGCCCAAGCCCGCGCCGCCCGAGAGAGAGCGCAAGCGCCATGAAACGGGCATCAGCACTCACTCTTCTGGTGGCACATCGGGCCGCAGTTCGCTGACAAACTTGTCAAAATCGTCTGCCGCCTGGAAATTCTTGTAAACGCTGGCAAAGCGCACATAGGCCACAGTGTCGATCCGCGCCAGTGCCTCCATCACGATCTCACCGATCTGCTTGGAGCCGATATCTGTCTCGCCCATGCTTTCAAGCCGCCGCACGATACCCGAGATCATCTGGTCGATCCGTTCCGGATCAATCGGGCGCTTTTGCATCGAGATCCGGATCGACCGTTCCAGCTTGTCGCGGTCGAAATCTTCCCGCTTGCCATTGGATTTGATCACGACCAGGTCGCGCAACTGCACACGTTCGTATGTCGTAAACCGCCCGCCACAGGCCGGACAGAACCTGCGGCGCCGGATCGATACATGATCTTCCGCCGGACGGCTGTCTTTCACCTGGGTGTCAATGTTTCCGCAAAACGGGCAGCGCATGGGCCGTCCCCCTTTTTTGTCTATCTGCCTCTTTTTGTGGGATCATCGCCCCACTTGGCCATACTTATAGGTCAGAGGCTAGGTTTTGGGTAGAGGGGAATTGCGTACCGACATGTGGTAGGTGAAATGCGATCTCAGCCGTTGCGGAGAAATGACACTGCCACGCGACGCTGATGACCTCGGTTGCGGTGTTCAAACAGAAAGACACCCTGCCAGGTCCCCAAGGTCATTTGTCCATCCACAACCGGAATCGACAGGTGTGTCGGCAGAAGCGCTGCCTTGATGTGTGCCGGCATATCATCGGGGCCTTCATAGGTGTGAGTCAGATAGGCCATTGAAGGATCGTCTGCCGGCGGGACAAGCCGCGCGAAGAAATTCGCAAGATCGGTCTGCACTTCCGGATCGGCGTTTTCCTGAATGAGCAGGCTGGCCGAGGTGTGCCGGATAAAGAGCGTCAGCAAGCCGGAGC
>JBCCVD010000066.1:0-1589 GCA_039195745.1 Pseudomonadota bacterium
CCGACACCGCTCTGCGCCAATCCATGGCCAAAGCCGCACGACGCAAGGTTGTCGATCAGCACCAGATTGAACACGAAGCCGACGCCATCACTGCGGTTTACCGGCGCCTGATCGCCGAAGGATAGAACCGGCGTGCGGGTTTTCGAAAACGTGGCAAGCTGCGCTATCAATTTCAAAGCCCATTGCTGAAATCTGCGGGAAGGATCTCTGTTTGACCACCACCGTCACAATCGTCACAGTTTGTCATAATAGCCTTGCCGTCCTCCCGACCATGTTAAAAAGCATCCCGAAGGGCACGCCTGTTGTCCTGGTGGACAATGCCTCTGCTGATACGGATGTGCTGCAAGAGCTGGCGAATGACCATGATGCAACGTTGCTGTTGAACGCAGACAACATCGGGTTCGGCCCTGCGTGCAATCAAGGTGCAGCCGAAGCGAAAACAGAGTTTCTTCTCTTCCTCAATCCGGATGCTGAACTCCAACCCGGCGCTCTGGATGACTTCATCAAGGCGGCTCGGAAATATCAGAGTGCCAGTGGCTTCAACCCGAGAATCCTTGACAGCAAGGGTCGGCAAAGCTTTCGGCGCGGCTCCAAACTCAGGCCCAAGGAGCGCTTGAAAGGGCCTCTGCCCACTGACGATGTCGAAGTGCCCGTTCTTGCGGGGTCCGCAATCTTTTGTCGCAGGGTTCTGTTTGAAAAGATCGGCGGCTTTGATCCTGCGATCTTCATGTATCACGAGGATGATGACCTGTCGTTGCGACTGCGCGATCATGGGCCGCTGATGTATTGCCACGATGCACAAGTGGTCCACCTCAGCGGGCACGGTTCTCCACGCTTGCCACAGGTAGCCGCTTTCAAGGCTTACCACTCTGCCCGTTCGCGCATTTACGCGCTTGGCAAATACGGTCACCCCAGACCCAAAATAAACACGCTGGGAGCCGCTGCGCTCAGGTTGCTGGGGCCTGATATGCTGTTCTCAAAGCGAAGGCGCGCCAAGAACATCGGATTTATGAAAGGGGCTCTCAGCGCGCTTAAGGACGATGGGCGGTATAGCTGACATCGCTGTGGATGCTTTTGCTTGGACCCGGTAGAGATTGATACACGGTCGCTCGATTTGTTCGGCCCACGCTGAACGGCCTCAGACATCGGCACATAAACCTTTGGATCTTGGCGTTCATGGGTTTCCGCAAAAAACACAGTCAACGCGTGACAAAATGGGGTAGTCGATCAATCGGGCCGGGATATCCCGCTCGGAACCTTCGAGGACGTGTTCGATCTGTCCCTGACCAATGACGATCTAAAGATCGGTTTCTGAAAGGGCCGGCAGTGACAGATGATGCCATCCGCACGCCTCCAGAAGGTATCCCGCCAGATCCTCTTCATGCAGACGCGGCATCACCAACGCGATGAATCCGGTCTTCTGATCCTTGATCCCTGATGCCAGGGAATGCGGGACATAGCATCAACTCGCTGCGTTTGCTCAAATGTCGGCAATTGGACCAGTGCTTGGATGGAACCACGTTTTCAGCGCGGTCGTCGAATTTTGCCGGTCATTCGCAAACCATCACGAATATTCAGTCCCATCATCG